>CAZQNE010000026.1:0-57952 GCA_964594535.1 uncultured Lewinella sp. | reverse complement strand
TCGTGGAACCGTCGGGGGAGATGGCGCCGTGGCGCAGCCAGTTGGCGGGTTCCTGGGCGAAGGTCAGAGCGGGAAGGAGAAAGAATAGTAACAAACGCATGGGGGCGAATATCGGTATTTGTGGGCGGCGGGGCGCGGGTGCGATGAAGTAACCTACTAAATTGTAAAACTAATTTACAGTTTAGTAGGTTATCGCGGTATGGTAGATCGTTTATTAGCCGGAATCATACTGGAAGATCTTACCTGGGCTCCCATTGTGGGTATCGTGGGACCACGCCAGGTGGGCAAGACGACCCTGGTTAAATCACTTATCCCCCGAATAGCTAAGGAGTGCGTTTACCTCGATATGGAATTACCCTCCGACTACCGGAAGATGGAGGATGCGGAGAGCTACTTACTGACGCTGGAGAATAAGTGCGTGATCATCGACGAGGTTCAATTAGTTCCTTCCCTCTTCCCCCTGCTCCGGGCTTTGGTGGACCGTCAGAGGGAGCCGGCACGCTTCATTTTACTAGGTTCGGCGGCTCCCCATGTGGTCCGGCAGGTGACCGAAACCTTGGCGGGGCGCATCACTTACCATGAGTTATCGCCCCTTTCATCCAGTGAGGTGCGCCCGCGGTTTTTGCAAAATGACCACTGGTTAAGGGGAGGTTTTCCGGATGCACTTCTGAGTTCGAGCGAACGCATCAGTCGCCGGTGGCTGGAAGACTTCATTCAGACCTTCATCCAACGGGACCTGAGCCGTTTGGGGTTCGCCATTCCGCTCACGACTATGCGCAGGCTCGTTGAAATGTTAGCTCATCTGAATGGCAATTTGTTGAATTTAAGTACGCTAGGAAAATCAATTGGGGTAACCCACGGTACGGTGGCCCGCTACCTTGAATTACTGGAAGGGAGTTTTCTGATCCGTAGGCTAAGTCCCTACCACGCCAACCTGGGTAAGCAGTTAGTCAAAAGCCCCAAGGTATACTTTCGCGACACCGGTTTGCTACACCACTTGTTGGGTATTCAAAACTACGATCGCCTGCGGGGGCATCCCGGGGTCGGTAATAGTTGGGAAGCCTACGTACTGGAACAGATCATGCGTGAAGCGCCGGAGTTTTCCAAATTCAACTTTTACCGGACCCGCTCCGGTGCCGAGATCAACCTGCTGATGACCCGGCCCGACGGTGAGAAGTGGGCCATCGAGGTCAAACTCTCCGCCAGTCCGAAGGTGTCGCGGGGCTTCTTTACGGCACTGGAGGATGTTGGTGCCCAGCGGGCCTTCGTCATCGCACCGGTGGGGGATGCCTACCCCTATCAACAAGCGCGGGTGTTGAACCTAGAGGCGTTTTTGGGGCAGTTGTGATTGGCGACAGTAACATCGGATGTCTTAGACATCCGATGTTGAAGGTAGGGGGGCAATTGTGGGCATTGATGGGCGGCGGGGCGCGGGTGCAGGGCTGATAATAGATAGATGTTGTTCAAATTGATAGTTAGCAGGTTACATATGGCGTAGTAACGGATAGATAGGAGAACAACCTACTCATCTACCGTATGACCCTGGATTTTGACGCCCCCTCCTGGATTCGATTCTTCATTTGCTGTCTGCTATTGCTTGGCTATTCGGTGGCCGGTATCGCGCAAGACGCGGTATCCGTCAGGAGCGGCAACTGGCACAGTTCCTCGACGTGGGAGAATGGTATCCTGCCATCCGAACGCATAGGAGCCACGATCCGTAACGGGCACGTAGTCACCGTGACTTTCGATAGTATCAAGCCGAAAGGGCTCCGTATTGAAGTTGGCGGAGTCCTTGCTTTCCAGGAGGCGGGAATCAAGATAAAATCAACAGGTGGGGGTATCTCCAACCACGGGACAATCCAAATACCCCGTGGTGCGGAATTCTGGACCGGAATTGACAACTATGGCCGACTTAACTGGCGGGGTGGTGACTTGACGAACGGCAATCAGCACGGGAGCATCCGAAACAGAGGCACACTAACCACGCCGCAGGGTGGTTTTCATAAGTGTGACGTCTCTATTGGCGCAACTGAAGATAGTGAACTGTCCGTCACGGGGACCAACACGGAAATTCACTTTTCACGCCATATCACCTTAGCAGAGGAGTCCCATATGCGGGTGGGTAAGGAGGCTACCGTTCGGATCCAGGACCTGACCATGCGTGAAGGTGCAAGCCTGCGGGTAGCGGGGGTCTTAAAATTTGCAGGCTTACATCTGTCTTTAGTGGAGGGGGCACACCTGAGTGGTGATGGCCGCATAGTTATCGAGTACAATCCACGTAGTTCCGCAATTGCAGGTAGGCGACCCGCCCCCGCTGTACTGCTTGATATACAAGAGATTGTTGTTGAAGATATGACCAACCTGTCCCTAGGTAATCTGATACTCAGTGAACGCACTGACCTCTACGTCGGAGATAGCGTCAGTATTTCGGGTAGCACCACCGTGGAAAACCGCGGTACCATACACCTGGAGGGCACCACCTTAATGAAGCGCTTCGGGCTTCTCAACGAGGGAAACCTACTCATGACGGGCCCTGGTCTGGTACGAGCGAACGATAGTCCCTTTGATAATGCCTGGAGAGTCACGAACCGGGGATGGTTCAGTGTGAGCCATCCGGATACCGTAGAGATAAGCGCACACATCACCAACGAAGGTGGAGGTATTCTAGCTGTTGAGGATCAAAGTGTACTTCGTCTCTGGCAGGAGCAACAGAGCGGACTCCGGATTACCAACCGAGTCGATGGTCAGCTTCAGATCGGCGCGGGTAGTACGGTGTTACTGGATCAGTCGGTTACGCTCGAGAATAATGGTACGGTTCGTGTCGACGGTGTACTCTCATCCATTAGTGGAACTATTCTCCAGCAACCGCCGGGAGTAACTACGGGAGGGGGAAACATTGAGGTAGGTGACCGGCTTGAAGGTTCGGGAACGTTCGAACCAGCCACGACTATCCTGGAAGGGGGGACGCTAGATTTTCGGAACCCTGAATCCGAGACCAACTGTATGGTCTTTAAGAACGATCTGACGCTAAGGGGCCGGTTGGATATCAACGGCACCGGCCCGGAACGGTGCGCGGCGCTCGACCACTTGGAGGTAGAAGGTACCCTCACCCTTGGCGGAGAACTGGCCACCAGAAACTACCGCTATAATCCGGATGACGGGGCGATCCTACCCATCATTACCGCGGCTACCCTACGGGGTGAGTTCGAAAATCGTGAGTATTGGTCCGCAGATCGCTTCCGCTACCTAAATTTGGTATACAACTACCCCAACCCCGGCCAAGTCTCCCTAGTCAACGGCGAACCCCTCACCCTCACCTGCCCCGAAAACATTAGCCTTCCCAATTCCCCCGGCACCTGCGGCCGCGCCATCCCCTTCCCCGCCGTCACGGTCACCGACGAGGAGGCTACGGTTAGCTTTGACTATGCGGAGGACGATATCTTCCCCATCGGCACCACTACCGTCACGGCTACCGCTACGCTGGGGAGGCTGGAGGCAAGCTGCTCCTTCGACGTGACGGTGACCGACGAAGAACCCCCCGCCCTCGGTTGTCCGGGAGCCCTGACGGTGAGCCTGGACCCCTGCGGCACTTACTTCCTTGACCCCGAAGGACTCGGTATCACCGCCACGGACAACTGCGGCCCGGTCGACCTAAAAATCGACCAGCAAAACTTTACCGGCCCCGGCACCCGTACCGTAAGCATCACCGCCACCGACGCTGCCGGGAACGAATCGAACTGTACGCTCGACCTGACGCTGGAGGCAAACGACGATCCCTACACCATAGAGGCTAAACCGGACCAACTCGGTGAGGTGTGCAGCGAGGAAGCCATCCGGATCGGACCGGGCGACATCCTGAATAACGACGAACTCATCGTGGAGGGGGAACTGGAAATCCTGGATATGTCGGTAAGCGACCGGGACGGGCGCATCACCGATAACGGCGACGGCACCTTTACCTTCACGTCCGCCCCGGGCTTTTCCGAGGAAGTGGAACTAAGCTACCGGGTGGGGGTAGTGGATGGCTCCACGGAATGCGGGGGTATTCAGTCCGGACAGTCGATCGCCTACCTCTACGTGCAGGACGTAGTGGCCGACTTTACCTACGAACCCATTAGTCCCGAGGCCGGGGAGCTAACGTACAGCTTCGACGATACATCGGAGCCGGAAGCAAGTAGCTGGACCTATACGGTAGACGGCAATCGGGTATCCACCGGAAACCCCTACCGACAGTACCGCTTTGCGGGGCCGGGCATCTACACCGTCTGCCTGAGCGTAACGACGGAATGCGGTCAGGAGCAGGTCTGTAAGGACATCACCATAGGACAACCAGTGAGCGACGACTGTCAGGAAGTCGATTTCGGCAGTGGCTGGAATTACGTGAGTTTTCGTGTACAACCCGATGGCGATGCCGCACGGGCTTCCGGGGTAGCGAGCCGGGTGATCGACGCCGGCGAAATTTTCCTGCTGCAGCGGCGCACGGCGGAGGGCCGCATCGAAACCTACCTGCCGGACTATCCGGCCTACGGCACCGACTTTTCGGTGGCCCCGGGGGAAGCCTACCGGATGTACGCATTCCGTAGCGGGACGCTAGGGGTGTGTGGGGCGACGGTGCCGCCGGATACGCGGATGGCGATCCGGCCGGGGTACAATTGGGTGGGTTACCCGGGAAAGGAGCTGATGGCCGCCGCGGACTACTTCGGCGATATGGCGGGGCTGTACTTCGCCGCCGAGCAACGGGGGAGCTTGAACGACTACGCGATGCGCTACTACGTACCGTCCTTTCCGTACTTCACTTCGCTGACGGAAGTAGCGAGTGGGGTGGGCTACCTGGTTTATTCCTTCGACGCGGTGGATGCCGGAAACTGGCGCACCGCCGGGGAAGGCGAGACCTCCGAAAATAACGTTCGCCTCAGCGGAACCCACACCACTTACGCCGGCGACGTTTCGGGAGTAGATGCCGGAGAGATCATCACCATTACCGACCGGCAGGGTAGGGCGTACGGTAAGTGGACGGTCGGCCCCGGTGGTCGGCTACGGGCAACGACGGTATTCGGAATGGATACCGTAAGTGGGGTGTTTGCGGATTTACCGCCGGGACGGGAACTCTACTTTCGGTACGGGGGCGAGCGCGCCGCTGAGTCGGTGGTCTTTACCGGCACCGGGGGGCTGGAGTGGGTCGACCTGCACTTTTCCGGGCGCTCGCCGGCGAAGGTAGCCGTGCCCGAACTGACCGTGAATCCGAATCCATTCGGTGACGAACTGCATATGCGACTTTACCTACCGGATGCGACCGGTGAGGTCCGGATAACCCTATTCGATCTTCAGGGACACAGGTTGAGCGAACGAGTGCTGCCGGCCGGAGCCGGAGTTGGGGAGCATACCCTTGAGTTCGAAACGGTCAGCTTACCCCCGGGGACCTACGTACTACGAGGCGTGATCGGAAAGAAGACAGTCATCACCCGCCACGTGCAGAAATTCTGATCGATGCTTCACACGAAACACACTACCCCACCACATCTATCGCTTATGCTACGGCTGCTCTTCCTTCACTTTCTCGCCTCGTTTTCGCTCGGGCTTTCCGGTCAAACCTGCGATACGCTGGATATTCCCCCCGGACTGCGGTACACTGCCGGCGGGGTGCAGAATAGCGGGGTACGGGTCAGCTTCGTTCCGGACCGGCAAAACTGGACGGGTAGGGAATGGGCCGCCGCCGTCACCGCCGCCGGCCGGCTGGTCAGTGAACCGGTCTGTATCCGGCAAGCGGGGGGGACGTACTACTTCGATAGCCTGCTGGTGCGGCGCACGGCGGACTGTACCGCGGAGGCGCAGGAGTTCGGTGGGGTGGGTACTCCGCTTTACACCACTTTTCTGGAAAATTGTCGGGAACAGGCGGATACCACTGCCGCCCTACCGCTGGTAGCGGATACTACTTACGCCGGGTTTTACCTGGTGATCTACGATCCGGCTACCGCCGAGTACCAGGCAGTTAGCAAAGTTGACACAGCCACCTTTTCGGCCAACGAGGTGAATGCATTCGGATTCAGTAACGAGTTACCGCCGCCAACCGACTCAACGGGCGGGCTGCCGGGGGGAGCGACGGTCGAAGTCGGCACGAATACGTTTACTAGCATAGGAGATGCCCTCGATAATTTAGTACCCGTACGGGACGGGCTACCGGAGCGGGCCCTGAAGGTGTACCCGAATCCTTCCCCCGGGGAAGTCCATCTTGACATCGATCCTACCTATAAAATCCACCGGGCGGTACTGTATGACCTGGGCGGGCAACAAGTCGGGACTTGGTCGTTGGTAGGGCAAAGCAAACGGACCCTTCGTTTAGGCGGGCAGCCGCCGGGAGTTTATCTGCTGCGGGTAGCGGGTGCGGGGGGGCAGGCCGTGCGTAGGTTGGTTGTTTATTGATTTGGGTTTCTCACAACATCGGATGTCTAAGACATGTCACGACCCAGCCTCACCAAAACCAATCGGTCAACGTTCTAGGGGCAGTGCACACTCACCGCCTCCGTATCCACCTGGACAACCGCCGCGCCGGCCACGCCTACCTCGAACTTGTCCGCCCGGGGCAGGAGCGGGGGGAGGTCTACGGCTACTACCCCGAACGCTACGGTGAAAAACGGGAGGTACTCATCGACCGGGGGGAGGTGCGTAAGGACCGGAGCCGGCTGGACGACGTCCGCCAAACGGAAGGAGATCGCCTCATCACCAAATCCATCGAACTGCATCCGGACGCCTTCGCCCGCCTGACCCACTATTTGGAGGAGCAAATGGACCATCCCTCAACCTATCTCCTGGTGGGCTCGAACTGCATCGACTTCATCCAGCAGGCCTATAGCGTGGGGGTAGGGGAGGGGCGCTTCCTGGAATTGTACACGCCGGACGAACTCAAGCGGCTGAGTTGGGTGGGGGTATACGGACGATTACTGCGGGGTCTGCTCTGAAAATTCGACCCCCTCGTATATCCGGTGCAGCGGCAGGCTGATCCCGAGGGTACGGAGCGGTACTTCCTGGTCGGCTTCGTAGTAGTTGCCGATACGCCAGAGATCGTGTTCCTCCCGGTAGAACGTCTCCACGTACATCTTACGACTATCGATGAGGAGGTACTCCCGAAAACTGTCGAGTTGCCGGTACGCACTGAATTTTTCCCCCCGGTCGTACCCCGCGGTGGACTCGGAGAGCACTTCGACGATGAGGGCCGGGTTAGTAATGCGGAAGATCCCCTTCCCCGGTTCCGAGCTAGTCTTTTCTTCGCAGACCGCCGTCATATCGGGAAAGTAATAGCGGTTTAAATTCTGAATCGTAACAGCAGTCTCACTGGATCTCACTTTACACCCTGACTCCGCATTACGAAGGGCGACGAAGGTGTTGTCGACAATGTCCGTATGCGCCTCCGTGCCCCCCGCCATCATGCGCAGGCGACCATCCACAAACTCGATTTTGTGTAAGGAGTCCCGGAGAATTTCAAAGTATTCGCTTGTTGTATACAGACGATCGTTCGCAATAGGTTGGGCACTCATCGAGATAAATTTACGAACCTTCTTGGATACTTCCGGCTTGTACCTTCATGGATCTGCTGACCCACCGCATAACCCTCGTTTCCGCTGCTCTGCTGTTCCTCCTGCTGCTGGTAGCGGCCTTCCCCACCGGTGCCGCTTTTATGCTCGCCAACGCGGTCTGGATACTGTTGCTAGGCTACTTAGTAGTAAGCGTACTGAAGGACGAAGCGTAATTTCTACGGGCGTGCAGCTTGGTGCTCCAACAGGTGGTCCAGGTACAGGATGCCATTGAGGTGATCGACCTCGTGCTGTACGATCACGGCCGTCAGGTCGGAAACCGTATCCCGACCCTCACTACCGTCCAGTCGCTCGTAGGTGAACGTAACGGTTTGGGCGCGTTCGCAGGTGCCGCGTCGGTTGGGAATGGACAGGCATCCCTCCCGATACTGTTGTTTTTCTTCCGAATACTCGACGATGACCGGGTTGATGTATAACTCCCATGGGAGGTCCTGCTCCGGTTTATCCAGGCGCTGTACCCAAATCATATTCTTCAGAATACCTACCTGGGGAGCGGCAATGCCTAACCCCAGCGAGGCGCTATCGGTCACGGTAGCGTAGAGCCGATCGGCCAGTCGTTGGAGGGTCGGATCCCGGGGTCGCACCTTGATGTCTTCACTCGCGGTACGCAGCAACAGCGAATCCGAATTGCTGGTGATTTTGAATACCCGCATCGGAGTGTCACCGTCCGCGCTATTGATGATCGCGGACTGCTGACGGTCGAAACCCGCCGGGGTGGTAGCGCAGCCAACCAACAAAATGGGCAGAAAAAGGTAAACCAGACGGTACATCGGCAATAAGATTACGGAAGGTAGAAGGCGGAATCACGGAAAACGTTCGCCTGCCCATATGTCAGTCGACATCGGATGTCTAAGGCATCCGATGTCGACCAAATTGCAGCACCCCGTCCGCCACCCGCCCGAAGCGCATACTCAGCATATCCACCAGGTAGTTCTGCACCACCCGCCAGGGCCGTCGCTTTCCCTGTTTGGGCAGCACCTGCGCCGCGCGCCGGATGTAGCCTGCGTCGAGGTTAAGGAAGCTCTCGTCGGAGTCCATTTCCCCGGCAACCGGGGTGACCACGGTGTAGCCTTTCCGATCCATGTAGCGGAGCAGCTTGCAGAGGTAGTTGGCCGTCAGGTCGACCTTCAGGGTCCAGCTGGCGTTGGTGTAGCCGAAGGCATAGATGAGGTTGGGGACGTCGCTGACCATCATGCCTTTGTAGATCATCGATTGATTGACGCTAACCTCCTCCCCGTTCACGCTGATCCGCGCCCCGCCGACCAGGTGAATCTTCAGTCCGGTCGCCACGACCACCAGATCGGCCGCAACTTCCTCGCCCGATTGCGTGCGGATGCCCCCGGAAGTAAATTTTTCGATATGATCGGTCACTACGGAGGCCTTCCCCTCGCGGATCACCCGGTACAGATCGCCGTCGGGAATGACGCACAGCCGCTGGTCCCAGGGGTCGTAGCTGGGGTTGAAGTGGCGCTCCACGGGGTAGCCCGCGGGCAGTTCTTTCCGCGCCTGGTTCATGATGTACCTCCGCATCAGCCCCGGAAAGCGTTTCGCGAAGGCGAAACTGGCCATACTCAGGCTGATATTACTCCAGCGGGCGATCCGGTAGGCCCAGTTCGCCGGCAGTATGTTTTTGAGCAGGACGAACAGCCCGTTGCGATTCGGTAAATTCATGATGTAGGTCGGCGAGCGCTGCAGCATCGTCACGTGTTCGGCTCCCCCGTCGGCCATACTGGGCACCAGGGTGACGGCCGTGGCCCCGCTGCCGATGACTACGGCGCGCGTTCCGCGGTAGTCCAGGTCTTCGGGCCAGAACTGGGGTTGTACGATCCGCCCGCCGAAGTTCTCCTCCCCGGGGAAGCGGGGGCGGTGGGCCTCGTCGTAGTCGTAGTAGCCACTACAGATACTTAGAAAGCGGCACCGCAGTTCGATCTCCTCGCCGCCCCGGTCTACGGTTAGCTGCCAGGTCGCGCTCTCGTCCGACCAGTCGGCGGCCACCAGCTTGTGGCGGTAGCGGATGTAGGGCTCTAATCCGTACTCGTCCACCGTGTCCCGCAAGTAGTCCAAAATATCCTCCCCACTGCTGATGGACTGGGGGCGCTGCCAGGGCCGGAAGCGGTAGCCGAAGGTGAACATATCCGAATCGGAGCGCACGCCGGGATACCTGAATAGCGACCAGGTGCCCCCGATCTCCTCCCGGGCCTCGAGCAGCAGGAAGCTTTTCCCCGGGCACTTGCGCTGCAACCAGTGGGCGGTGCCGATACCGGAAATACCGGCACCGACGATGATGACGTCGTAGGTAATGGACATGCCCAAAGATAAAATTAGGCCCGGCGTCGGGGGGGCGGGGGCGCAGGTGCGGTGCCGGTGGGAAGGATAAAGTGTTGTCCGGAAACTTGCGTTACCTTTTACCGCCCAATCCTGCACTATGACTTCGCCTTACCTAGTCCTATCGTCCATCTGCATCGGCCTGCCCCTGGCGGTTACTGCTCAGTCCCCGATCCGCATCGACCCCACCGTGGCCGGGCAGGTAGCCGAGATCGACGAACGCTTCAGCTCCTATAACGTCGAGATGGCCGAGGTCGTGGGCGGTGATTTCTGGATCCCCTACGATCAGATGGATACGACGCAAACGGCGGCTCTGGGCGGCGGCGCGCAGGTGGGAGAGGACAAGAACCGCTACCGCTACCGCCCGCCCGTCGATTTGCGTAATGCACGGCTGCGTACTCTGGCCCGTGCCCTTTCACCTGCTTTCGTACGGGTGAGCGGTTCCTGGGCCAACTACGTATACTTTCAGGATAACGATTCCACCAAACTGGAGCAGGCGCCCGCGGGTTTCCGCAACGTGCTCACCCGGGAGGAATGGCGGGGGGTGCTCGATTTCGCCGAAGCCGCGGATGCCGACCTGATGACCTCCTTCACGATCAGTTCCGGCGTACGGGATACGGCGGGCCGCTGGACGGCCCAACAGGCCCGCCGCCTGGTGAACTTCACCCGGGAGGCGGGGGGGACCATCGACGCCGTCCAGTTTTTCAACGAACCGAACCTGCCGGAGTACGCCGGCGCGCCTGAGGGGTACACGGCGGAGGACTTCGCCCGCGACGTAGCCACCTTTACCGACTTCATTCAGACGGAACTGCCGGGCGTGCCCATCGCCGGTCCGGATGCCGTAGGGGAGGGCGGAATGCTACCGCCCGGAATGAACATGCCCCTGAATACGGACGCCCTGCTCTCCGCGACGCCCAAGCCCGACTTCGATATTTTTGCCTACCACCACTACGGGGGCGTATCCCGCCGCTGTGCCACCACTCCCCCCATGCACAGCCCGGTAGACAGTGCCCTTACCGACACCTGGTTGAATAAGACGCTCCGTACCTACTCCTTCTACAGGGAACAACACGACCAACACCTGCCCTCCACCCCCATCTGGCTCACCGAAACCGCCGAAGCGGCCTGCGGGGGCAACCCCTGGGCGGCCGAGTGGGTCGATGTATTCCGCTACCTCACCCAAATGGGCCTTCTGGCCCGGGAGGACGTACGGGTCATCATGCACAATACCCTCACCGCCAGCGAGTACGGGTTGCTGGAGCAGTCCGACCACACCCCCCGGCCGAACTACTGGGCGGCCCTCCTCTGGCGCCGGCTGATGGGTACGCGCGTCTTTGATCCCGGGGTGCACGGGGGCCGGCTCGGGGTGTACCTCCACAGCCACCGGGATGATCCGGACGGAAAAACCCTTCTACTGATTAATCCGACCGACCGGGCCATACCGGTCGAAATCCCGGTAGCCGGGGCACGCTACACCCTTACGTCCGACGGTCTACGCAGCAAAACGGTCTACCTGAACGGAGAAGCGCTGCGCCTTACCGCTGACGATGAGCTGCCCGAACTAAGCGGAATACCTACGGAAGCCGGTAGGCTGGAAGTACCGGCGTACGGGGTGGTCTTCGTAGCAATGCGGGACTAAACTACCCCCGTGCTTCCGGATTTTTGCATCCCTATGCTGCCGGACCCCGTATCTTCCGTGCTGCAACGTAGTTTTCCTTCACCAACCCCCACCGCACCCGCGTCCCCGCCCCCATGCTCCACCCCCATACCCGCCTGCAGCACATATCCGACGCGGTCGGCTACGGGATTTTCGCCACCCGGGACATTCCGGCCGGTACCATCGTTTACATCCGGGATAGCCTCGAGATTGCCGTGAGCCCCGCGCAATTTGCCGCCCACAGCCCCGAGATGCGGGCGGTAATCGATAAGTATTCCTACATCGACGAACGGGGCGACCGCATCGTGTCCTGGGACCTGGCGAAGTACGTCAACCACTGCTGCCAGTGCAACACGATCTCGACGGGCTACGGCTTCGAAATGGCCCTGCGCGACATTGCCACCGGCGAACAACTGACGGATGAATACGGCATTTTTAACCTCGATATTAAAATGGAGCTGGTGTGCGACCGGCCCGGTTGCCGCAAGCGCATCGGGCCGGGCGACTTCGATCGGTACTACCCCGAATGGGACGCTAAGATCAGACCCGTACTTCCCCGCTTGTTCGGGGTAGACCAACCACTCGGTAGCCTACTCACCGAGGAGACGAAGAATGAACTGGAGGCTTTCCAAAATGCCGGAACGTATAAATCGGTATACGCACTCCGGCTAAAGGCCTGAGCGCAGACCCTATTGCCAACCTCCCGGCCCGCTCGGCTGTTTTCCATCTTTCCCCAAGCAAACCACCCGCCGCATGGCCAGCCCCTCGACCCCGGAAGTACGGAATTTCGTTGCCCACCCCGACATTGAAAAGGTCGAGCTGAAGTACCTCGACATTGACGAGTACGCGCGGTTGCGGGTCATCATGGAAGAGGCCTACGCCGTACTGCCGGAGGCCGCCTGGGAGAAGGAGGACATTCAGAAGCTGATCGATATTTTCCCCGAGGGGCAGATTGCCGTGCACATCAACGGGGAACTGGCCGGCTGCGCCCTGGCGATCATCGTGGACTACCCGCAGTTCGGCGACCGCCACACCTACCGGCAGATCACCGGCGACTATACCTTCTCGACCCACGATCCCGACGGAAATATCCTGTACGGCGTAGACGTGTTCGTGCACCCCCGGTACCGCGGGCTGCGCCTCGGCCGCCGGATGTACGACTACCGCAAGGAGCTGTGCGAGGAGCTGAATCTGGAGGGCATCACCTTCGGTGGTCGCCTGCCCAAGTACCACCTGCACGCCGATGAGCTCAATCCCCGCCAGTACATCGAAGCGGTAAAGTCGAAGACCATCCACGATCCCGTGCTGAATTTCCAGTTCGCCAATGACTTCACGGTTAAGCGAATTATCAAGGACTACCTGGAGGGCGACCACGAGAGCCGGGAATACGCCGCCCTGCTGATGTGGAACAACGTGCTCTACACCGCCCCCACCCAGAAGGCCCGCATCGAAAAGAGCGTGGTGCGCCTCGGGCTGGTGCAGTGGCAGATGCGGCCCTACCGCGACCTGGACGAGCTGATCGAGCAGGTGGAGTACTTCGTCAACGCCGTGGCCGCCTACCGCTCCGACTTCGCCCTCTTCCCCGAGTTCTTCAATGCCCCCCTGATGGCGGCCTACAACGACCTGGCCGAGCCGGTGGCGATTCGCAAACTGGCCGAATACACCGCGCCGCTGGTGCGGAAGATGAGCGAATTTTCCATCCAGTACAACATCAATATCATCACCGGCTCCATGCCCTCGGTGGAGGACGGCACGCTCTACAACGTCGGCTACCTCTGTAAGCGGGATGGGTCGGTCGAGAAGTTCTACAAGCTCCACGTCACCCCCGACGAGGCGAAGGTCTGGGGCATGTCCGGCGGTCACGAGCTGCGCGCCTTCGATACCGACTGCGGCCGCATCGGCGTCCTGATTTGCTACGACGTGGAGTTCCCCGAGCTGCCCCGCCTGCTGGCTACCGAAGGGGAGGGGGTGGATATCCTGTTCGTTCCTTTCCTCACCGACACCCAGAACGGCTACAGCCGGGTGCGCCACTGCGCCCAGGCCCGGGCCATCGAGAACGAGTGCTACGTAGCCATCGCCGGCTCGGTCGGCAACCTACCCAAGGTGCACAATATGGATATCCAGTACGCCCAGTCGATGGTCTTCACCCCCTGCGATTTCGCCTTCCCGAGCAACGGCGTCAAGGCCGAGGCAACCCCGAACGCCGAGATGATCCTGGTCGCCGACGTAGACCTCGACCTGCTGAAGGAACTGCACGTACACGGCAGCGTGCACAACCTGCGGGACCGGCGGGAAGATGTGTATGGGCTGGCGCTGCGCAAGGGGTGAGGGGGGCAGTCGGCAGACGAACTTTACGATTCGCTCCCGGCGAATCATAAAGCATTCGGCTGACGACGGCTCACCCCCGCCGCCAGTCGCCGCAAGACTTCCGTATACACCGCTTGTTTTCCCGCCTCCGGGTTCCCGTCCACGCCCATGCGCACGAAGACCATATCCCACTCCGGTACGATCATACACACATTGTGGTTTAGCCCGCTCGTATAGGCCGCGCGGGGGTTCTCCTGCGTTGGGGGGATGATCCACCAGTTGTAGCCGTAGCGGCCCGTGCCATCGGTGGCCGCCCGGTCGGTATCGGCAACGGGGAGGTCGTCCGGCACCTGTACCGAGGTAGCCGCCCGTACCCACTCTTTCGGCACGATCTGCTCATCCCGCCAGCGACCGTCGTTCAGGTAGAGCAGCCCGAAGCGGGCCTGCTCGCTGGCCGACATCTTCAGGCCCGTCCCCCCGAAGTTGATCGGCACCGAATCGCCCACGTACCCTTCCCCCCACCACTCCCGCGGCTCGATGCCGATCTTCCGCAAGAGCCGTTCGCTCAGGTAGTCGTTCAGGCTGGTCCCCGCGGCTTGCGTAAGGGCACGGCCGGCCATGATCATCGCCTCGTCCCAGTAGGCGTACGCTTCGCCGGGGGGGAACAGCGGGGGGGCGGGCGCGTAGGGCGTCCGTGACCAGTCCTGGCTCGGTTCGTTCCAGCGGCTGTCCCCCACGGCGTCGTAGCCACTCGTCATGGTCAGGAAGTGGCGGTAGGTCACAGCGGGATAGTGACGGCCTAGCAGGGGCTCGTGCTCGGCGGCGGGCTGGTCCAGTCCGATCAGCCCTTCTTCCACCATCAGGCCGGCGGCGGTGGCCACGAAACTCTTGGTACACGACCAGATATCGTGCACCTTCCGGATGCTATCCCCGGCCCAGACCAGCCTGCCGTGGCGGATCACCATCACTTCTTCCAGTCCGTCCTCCTTGCTGTGATTAGCCAGGTACGCCAGGGTGCTATCCAGTACGGCGGGGTCGATACCGACGTCGGCGGGGCTGGCGGTGGTCCAGTCGGCATCAGGAAAGACCGTTTGGGTCCCATGCTCCGTAGTGGATGCGGGCGGCGGCGCGCAGGTGCAGAGCAGAACCCCGAGCAGTAGGGCGGAGAAGCGGTTCATTCAGATCAGTTTGGTTCCCTCCTCGCGGGTCATTTGTCGGAAGCGTCCCTGTATCCGCTCCAGTACCGGGTTACGGTGTTTATTAACGATATCCCGACCGTCGATCTCCCTCACGCGGGTGAGCTCCCCCATCGTTCCCGTGGTAAAGACTTCGTCCGCTACGTAGCACTCGCTTACCGAGATACGGGCTTCGGCGTGGGGAATACCGAGCTGTTCGCAGATGTTCAGTACGGTCCGGCGGGTGATGCCGGGTAGGCAGTAATCGGCGTAGGGCGTGCGTACCGTCCCGTTCCGGATGGTGAACACGTTCACTCCGTTGGCTTCGGCTACGAATCCGTCCTTGTCCAACATCAAACCCGCGTCCGCGCCCGCCTGGTTCGCTTCGATCTTAGCCAGGATATTGTTGATCAGGTTATTGTGGTGAATCTTGGAATCGATGTTGGTCGGGCTGTTTCTCCGCACGGAGGTGGTTACCAGGGTGATGGATTCGGGGTAGACGGGCGGTTTGTGTTCGGCCAGCACGATGAGGGTGCAGCCCCGCTGGTTGAGGCGGGGGTCCATGCCGGAGGTGATCTTGGTGCCGCGGGTCAGGGTAAGGCGGATGTGGACCCGGTCCCGCATCCCGTTCGCCTCCAGGGTTTTGCGGATGGCGGCGATCACCTCCTCCCGCTCCGGCACCCCCTGGAAGCACAGGGCATGGGCGGAATCGAAGAGCCGGTCCAGGTGGGCGCCCAGGGAAAAGACCCGCCCGTCGTACACCCGCAGTCCTTCCCAGACGGCGTCGCCCCCCTGCACGCTGCTGTCGAATACGCTGATCTTGGCTTCGTCGCGGTGCAGGAGCTGACCGTCAATATACACCTTGATGTCCCGGTTTTCGGGCCTCAATTTTTGCAGCATGGAGGGAAGGTAATTAAATAGCTTGCTCCAGCAGGCGCGCGTACACGGGGCGGTACTTGCGGGCGAGGGCTTCGAGTTTAGGGTCCAGTTCGACCGGCTCATCGCGGTAGGGCAGGAAGCCGGTGCTGCGGTGTACGCCCGCATACCAGTAGGGCGCCCATACGCCGTCGTAGGGTTTCGGGCCGGCGGGCCAGCCGAGCATGGCGGGATCGAAACTCAGTCCCAACCGTTCGCAGAGTCGTGACAGCACGGCGGGCGGATCGAGCAGGAGCCGGCGGGCATCGACTACGGCGGTCAGTTCCCCCCGGGCCACCAGCTTTTCGTATAGTTCTTCCTGCTGGGGCAAGCCTACGTCTTCGGCCGTAACCTCATCCACCACCCGCCCGTAGGAGGCCAGGATACGCCGGGGGGCACGGATGAGCAGTACGTGGTGCATCCCGGATAGGCGGTCCGTATTCAGCCCGAGCAGGTGGTGGGTCATTTGTTTGAAGACGACCACCGGAGTGCCGTAATCACGAATCCGCAGTTCTTCGACCACTTCGCTACCGGAGTGATGCTGGGCACCGAGGGTTGCTTCCCGACCGGGGTGGACGGCCGAAGTAGGTTGCCGACTCAGGTAGTGGGCGTAGAGCGGCTCGTCCACGACCGTCGTATCGGGGCGCTGGGCAAAGGCATACAGCAGGGCCGTGCTGATATTACGCGGCGATGACCATAGATGGATGCGCTGGGTGGTTCTCATGCCATGGCGAAGAAAGGAAAGCTGAAAAAGAAGTGTTGTGAAAAATTTCTCAAAAAAGAGAAATTTTGCAAACGGTGCCCAGTCGCCGATTCGAAGGGGTGAACGGGGGCGTAGCAGTACTTAGGGCAAATCCAGGTGTTATGCCAAATTTACGGACGGCTGTTCCGTTTTTCCGGTACCCGTAGATTTTTATATTAGCACCTCAATCCCGGGCATCGGCCCGGAATTTGGCCCCGAATACGTTTTGTTTCAAGTGTCTTTGACTAATTGAGGCGACCCCCGCGAACCATTCGTGGGGGTTGCCTATTTGGCGCGGAAGGGATCGGAAAGCCGGGCGTCGAAAGGCACCGTCCGGTCGGTAGTCATCTCCAGAAAGGTCACCAGGGCCCGCTTGTCCTCCTCACTGAACTGGAAGCCCCCGGTATTGCCAAACCGCTGAAAAAAGGTGTGGTGTAGGTTGCGGTGCGGCTGGATGCCCTCGCTGTAGTGATCCACTACCTCCCGTAGCGTGGCGAAGCGACCGTCGTGCATGTAGGGACCGGTAAGGGCCACGTTGCGCAGGAAGGGCACCTTGAATACCCCGTCGAAGGCGTCGCCCCGGAACTTCCCGACGCCGGGGTCGGTGGGGTCTTGGTCCAGCCCGTTGCTCGCGATGGGCTCGACCGGCTGGGTCAGGTTGAACCCGTGGCAACTGGCGCAATTTTGCCCGAAGAGTTCCAGCCCCCGGATTTGCTCGGCGGAAAAATTGCGTTCCAGTTCCTCCTGCGGTTGGAAGAAGCGGGCGTCCATCAGGTCGTCGAAGGGAGTATCCATGGAAGTAATGCTGGCGCAGAATTTTTCGAGGGCCAGGGTGATGCGGTCGGCGGTCAGGTTATC
The DNA here is from genome assembly GCA_964594535.1 of uncultured Lewinella sp. Lineage (GTDB taxonomy): Bacteria > Bacteroidota > Bacteroidia > Chitinophagales > Saprospiraceae > Neolewinella. The sequence continues at coordinate 40,384 of CAZQNE010000026.1, read as the reverse complement.
GGTGCCGTAGGCCTTCCGACTCAGGATGCGGTACATTTCCTGCCGGCGGAGGTCTTCGGCTAGCTCTTCCAGGTCGCGGCCCATTTCGATCTCGTCCTCGATGGTCATGGTCGACTGCTGCTTGATCGTCTCGGCCCGCTCGTCCCAGAAGAAGGCAACGGTCCCCTGGGTCACGGTGCTGCCATCGTCCTGCGTTTCCCCGTACCCGCTGATTTCGCTGGCAAAGGTGGGTACCGATCCCAGGGCGATGCTGTTGCGCTTGGTCACCGCACCGTTAATCCCCTTGCTGAAGGCCAGGTCGTCGCCGAAGGCGAGCTCCTGTTTGTGGCAGGTCGCACAACTGGTTTCGCCGGTTGCCGAGAGCTGGGTATCGTAGAAGAGGACCCGCCCGAGAAGCGCCTTGCTCTGATCGCCGGGGGGAATGGTGATGCGGTCCGAGCCGTCCGGAGTGCCGCTAGCGATATGTCGGGGCAGGCGAACCTCAGCGACCGGCAGGAAATTATCGAGATTGAGCTCCTCACCCAGTACGGCCCGCTCTTCGTTCGAAAAAGACAGTGGCTCGGAGGCGGGGGATGTCGTGATTTGCCGGTCTTCCAGACAGGAGCTGACCGCGAATGCAACGAGAAGGAAAGCGAAGAATTTATTCACTGGGTAACGGGTTTATACGGATGCTTCACTAAGGTACCGGATTGTCAGGACTTGGTAAGACCACCGTCATCCGACTGTCATGGGTAGGGACGAAATCCGGAGAGGATTCGTTGGTCGGGATCGGAAACTTTAACGTATTCGCTGGCCCTACGCAGTCAGTTGATGCGTCCCCTGGGGCTCATCCTGGGCACGGTTTGCGCCCGCAGGATTGACGGGGGAATGACCGACGGCCGTCACCCAAAACGGACTGGGCCCGTTACCAACTCGACTCACCACCCACGACCCCCCATGTACCCCTCCCTCCGCCACGCCGCCGAAGATTTGGAACGCAGCGGTCAGCTGCTGCGCATCCGCCACGAAGTGGACCCGGATCTGGAAATGGCCGAGATCCACCGCCAGGTGTTTGCCGACCGCGGGCCAGCCCTGCTTTTCGAACGGGTGAAGGGCAGCCCCTTCCAGGCGATCTCGAATATCTACGGCACCTACGAGCGGACGGAATACCTCTTCCGCAAGACGCTGCCGAAGGTGAAGAAAGTAGTGGAGCTCAAGGCCGACCCGGCGAACTTCGCGAAAAACCCGTTTCGGTACGCCGGCAGCCCGTTCACCGCTTTATCCGCCCTGCCCCGCCGGCACCTGCGCCCCGCCGCCCTCTACGGAGAAACGACCGTCGATCAGCTTCCGCTCGTGAAGTCCTGGCCCATGGACGGGGGAGCTTTCGTCACCCTCCCCCAGGTGTGCACCCTGCCCCCCGGGAGTAAACAGGTGATGCAGTCCAACATCGGGATGTACCGTATCCAGCTCACCGGCAACGACTACGTGACGAATAAGGAAGTCGGACTACACTACCAGTTGCACCGGGGTATCGGGGTGCACCATACGCAGTATAATGCTTCCGACGAGCCCTTCCGCTGCTCGATTTTCGTGGGGGGGCCACCGAGCCACGCCTTCTGCGCCATCATGCCGCTGCCCGAAGGGCTGAGCGAGATGACCTTCGCCGGGATGCTGGCCGGCCGCCGCTTCGGCTATGCGTGGAAAAACGGCCACCTGATCTCGGCCGATGCCGACTTCGTGATCGTAGGGACGATCCGTAAGGGAGAAAAAAAGCCGGAGGGCCCCTTCGGCGACCATTTGGGGTATTATTCCCTACAGCACGATTTTCCGGTCATGGACGTGGAGGCCGTCTACCACCGCAAGGACCCGCTGTGGCACTTCACCGTGGTGGGCCGCCCGCCGCAGGAGGATTCGAGTTTCGGGTATCTGATCCATAAAATCGTAAAGGACCTCACCCCCCAGGAATTTCCAGGCATCCGCCAGATCAATGCCGTCGACGAGGCCGGCGTCCACCCGCTCTTACTGGCAATCGGCTCGGAACGCTACATGCCCTTCCGGGAAAAAGTACCCGAAGAAATTCTCATTCAGGCCAACCGGATTCTGGGTTCCGGGCAGACCAGCCTGGCCAAATACTGCCTCATTGCCGCCGACGAAGACGACCCCGATCTCGACGCCGACGACCAACCCGCCTTTTTCACCCATTTACTGGAGCGCTTCGACCCCACCCGCGACCTCCACTTCCAGACGCGCACGACCATCGATACCCTGGACTACTCCGGCTCGGGCTGGAATGCCGGCTCCAAGCTCATCTGGGCCTGCCGGGGCGATAAGCGCCGGGAACTGGGTACGGAGGTCCCTACCGATACCGAGCTACCCGAGGGCTACACCGATATGGCCGTAGTCAATCCGGGCATCCTGGCCATCAAAGCCCCTAAGTTTAAAAAGGAAACCGGCTACGCCGACGCGAAGCGCTTCACGAACGCCCTTACCCCCTCACCCCCTGACCCCCTGACCCCCTTCCCCTTACTCATCCTCTGTGACGACCCTACCTTCCTGGCCGAAGATTTTAGCAACTTCGTCTGGGCCACCTTTACCCGCTCCAATCCGAGTCATGACGTACACGGCATCGACAGCTTCGTGGAGCACAAGCACTGGGGCTGCCGGGGGCCGGTGGTGATCGATGCACGGGTCAAACCCTGGCACGCGCCGGGGCTAGTACCGGATGCGGCGGTGGAGCAAAGGGTGGCGGCGATGGACGTGGTGAGGCGCTAAGCCGTCGGCCGACCCCGGTAACCCCGATTGCTATCGGGGGGGCGGAGGCGAAATCGCGTACCCCACGTGCCACTCCAGATACTCCGCCATGCTGAACTGACGGGCGTTCAACACGACCGCCAGGAAGGCATGAGAGCCCAAATGACACTTCAGCCCGATCTTCTGCCGAAAGCGATCGAACGCTTTTTCGGTCCAGGGAGCGCGCAGGCTATACTCCGCCTGTACCAGGAAGCTAAAGCGGCCGTACACCCGCTCGTACGTCGGGAACACTCCGATCCGCACGTTATTGAATTCCGGTGGGGTGGGGGAGTAGTCCAGCCGCCCGTCCGGGGCCTCCAGCCAGAGGTCGCCGGCTACGCGGTGGGTGAAGCTGGTACCAAAGCCGATCTTCGAATTCGGTCCGACCTGCCGCAGACCCAGTAGGGTAAGTCCGAACAAGGAATGGGAGATGCCACGCTGTCGGTGCTCGGGCGCGATGCCACCGGGGTAATAGAGGCGCCGTTCCGCGCCGGCGAAGGTGGTCACCACCCATTCGGTGTGCGGAGTAAATGGGGGGAGGGGATCGGTGTGGGCCACGGGCCGCCGGTGATTGACGTAGCGGAGCCCGACGGTCGGGGTGATGGCATTAAGTCCGGCGTTCGGTTTGCTGAGGTTGCCGTTGGAAAAATGGCTCAGGCCCACGTCGGCCAGTAGATTCAGGTGGGGGGCCAGCCAGACTTCACCGCCGATACCCAGGTGCAGGTAGGCGGTGGTGCGGGTGCTGACCAGCAGGTTGTAGGGGTTGTCTACATAGTCGTAGGTGCGCCAGCCGGTGGCCAGACCGACGTCGGTGGTGTAACTCAACCGGACGCGCCCCCGCGTCAGCGGTGCCCGAAAGCCGTAGAACACGGCCACCGGCCACCCAAGCTCGTGTGGGCTACCCAGATCGAAGCGCGCTACGCCCAGGCCCTGCTCGGGAAAGCCGTGGCGTTGCCGCCAGTGATTGTGCCCTGGCCGGTTGGCCGGCGGTCGGAAGGAAACCCGCGCGGAAACGGAGGAGAAGGCCCGCAGGGCCCGCCGCTGGGCATTTTCCCCCAGCAGGAAGGGCTCGGCAAGCAGGTGGTGGCCGTACTGGTAGTCCACTCCCGCCGACCACTGTGCGCCGAGGGAAAGGGCGACAAATAGGATACCGGCGATAAGGGAGGGGCGAAGGTTCACGGGTGTTCTATGCCATTGAAGGTAACAAGGTTACGGGATACACCGTCGGATAGCGCCACTCCGTACCTTGCCCGAATGGTAGACCCCGCCGCCGCCCTGCGGCTTATCCTCGATCAACAGCTGTACTGGGGCGTAGCAACGGTACCCCTCGGCGAAGCCACTAACCAAGTCCTCCGCCAGCCTATTCACGCCGACCGCGACCAGCCCCCCTTCGACCGGGTCAGTATGGATGGCATCGCCTTCGATTTTACCCGCTATACGGAGGGGCAGCGTCGGTTCCCCGTTTCCCACTTCGCACCCGCGGGCGCGCCCCCCAGCCCCCCTACGCACCGCACCCACTGCGTGGAAATCATGACCGGAGCCCCCCTGCCCCCGGGCTGTACGACGGTGGTTCGCTACGAGGACCTGCGACGGGAAGACGATGCGTTCGTCGTGCCGGAGGGTATTCGCGACGGCAGTAGCATCCACCGCCGGGGAAGCGACGGCAAGGCGGGAGACCCGCTACTACGGCCGGGAACCAAAATCGGGCCGGGGGAAACGGCCGCCCTGGCTACCTGCGGGTACGGGGAGGTCAGGGTAGCCCGCCGGCCCCGGGTAGCCATCGCCAGCACGGGGGACGAGATCGTAGCGGTGGACCAACGCCCGCTGCCCCACCAGATCCGCAGCTCGAACGTCCACCAACTCGCGACCCTCTTCCGGGAGGCCGGCCTACAACCCACCCTCGGCCACCTGCCCGACGGGGAAGCGCCGGGACGTCGGGTCCTGAGCGAACTTCTCGATCGCCACGATCTACTTCTCCTGAGCGGCGGCGTATCGAAGGGGAAGCTGGACCACGTTCCCGACTGGCTTGCCGCCGCCGGCGTGCGTCAGTTGTTCCACCGGGTAGCCCAGCGCCCGGGGAAACCGCTCTGGGTAGGCCGCCGGGACGATACTATGGTTTTCGCCCTGCCCGGTAACCCCGTATCCAGCCTCGTCGGGGCCCTCGCGTACGTCGGTCCGTTTCTGCGGCAATCCCTTGGGTACGAACGCCCGGAGCGATCCGCGATCCTGACGGAGGCGGTCGTCTTTCGGCCCGATCTACAGCTCTTTCGCGCGGTACGGATCGCGGAGCGGGATGGTCGGCGACTCGCTACCCCGGTCGCTCAAGGGGGCAGCGGCGACCTCATCAGCCTGTTGCGTACCGACGGGTTTCTGGTCCTGCCCCGGGGGCGCAGCGACTTTTCTTCCGGCGAGGCGTTTCCCTATCTCCCCCTCACGCTACTGTAGCCATGCACCACAAACATCCCCCCCTCCAACGGCCCCGCCTGGGCCATTACGGTCGCACGGAGTTGGCCTTTGTCGGTTCGACCTGCGCCCGCATGGAGGCCACCATGCGACGGTGGGCGGAGCGGCTCGGCCCGGAACGCTGTCTGCTCGTTACGGGCGAGCACGGGGATTCCAACGTAGCCCGGCACCTGCGCTCCGGCCGCAAATCCATGCGTTCGGCCCGCGCGTCCTGGTGGCCGCAGGACGATCGTTTGGTGGGCTCGGCCTACGAGCTGGTCCTGGTCAACGGCAATCACTATCCCGCTAAACGACAGATCGTGTTCGTAGATGAGCAGAAGGCGGGGACGCTGGTGCGTAGGGAATCGGAACTGACCGACATCGTAGCGGTGGTCAAGGTAGGTGGGGGTAGCCCGGTGCCCGATTGGTTGACCAGGAAAATGGACCGTCAGGGGGAGCCTCCGGCAGTACTGGAATTGAACGAGATAGATGCCCTGTTGCCGCGCATCGAAGAAATGGTAACGGCCACCCGGCCCCCACTCCGTGCCCTCCTGCTGGCGGGCGGGAAGAGCGAGCGTATGGGGCGGGACAAAAGCCAGCTCACCTACCGCAACGACCGACCGGAATGGGCGAGGATGCGGGACCTGTGCGCGGGGATCGGCCTTCCGCTACACCTTTCGGTGGCCACTCCCGAAGGGGCCCCGACCACCGAACTGCCGCTACTGCCCGACCGCTTCCTGGGGCTGGGACCCCTCGGTGCCATCGCTACGGCCTTCCTGTTCGATCCCGACGCGGCCTGGCTGGTGCTGGCCTGTGACTTACCCCTGCTGGATGAGGAGACCCTACGCTACCTGGTCGACCGCCGGCAGTCCCACCGCTACGCTACCGCCCCGCGTCGTCCGGACGCCGAGTGGCCGGAGCCCCTGGTAGCCATCTACGAGCCGCGGGTCTATCCCCGCCTGTTGCAGTTCCTGGGGTTGGGGTATGCGTGCCCGCGCAAGGTGCTCATCAATAGCGACGTACACGTACTTCCCCTGGCCGACGGGCGCCCCCTGACCAACGCGAATACGCCGGAGGAGCGGGAACGGGTACTGGCTTTATTCGATACACCCGGGGGGGGGAGCCAACAATATCCGGGGTAAGGGGGGTTCTCTAAGCGCATGGCCACTCACATTATCCATCCTTCGACCCGGGTGGGGCCCCACGAGCTTGACGAATACCTGGAACGCGGCTGGCGACCGACCGGGCAGTCGATCTATACCTCCGACTACCTGCGCACGGATGACGACGAACTGCACGGATGTCTGCAGCTCCGATTACCGCTGACCGGCTTCTCCTTCAAAAAGCGTCACCGGCGGCTGCTTCGTCGCAACAACCGTCGCTTCCGGACTACGGTCGAGCGGGCGGGATTACCGGACGGGGAACTGCTGCGCGTCAACCGACTCTACCTGGCCCGGCACCCCGAAAAAACCCGCGAGGACCTGGAGTACAACGTGGTCACCGACGAGGGGCAGCGCATCCTGAATACCCATCTTTTCCGGGTGTACGACGGCGACCGGCTGGTGGCCTTCAGTTACTTCGATCTGGGAAATAAGGTGCTCTATACCAAGGCCGGAATCTACGACCCGGCCTACGCGGCCGCCAGTTTGGGGGTGTACACCATGCTGCTGGAAATCGAATACGGGCGGCACAACGGGCTCACTCACTACTACCCGGGGTATTACTCTCCGACCTTCCCGGCCTTCGACTATAAGCGGCAGTTCGGCGCGATGGAGTACCGCGACATCAGCACCGGAAGCTGGCTGCCCCTGCCCCCGGATCCCGACTTAGCGCCGGCCGACCCCCTGGTGGTCAATCGGTGCCGGCTACTGGAAGCCCGACTGGGGTTCCGGCAGGCGGGGGTGCCGGCCCTGCTGCGGGAGTATCCCTCGTTCACCGGGCGCTTTCGACCCAGCCCGAACGGAGAAAATCATATGCTCGACGCCCCTCTGCTGTTGCTGGTGGCCCGGCCGCTCAGCCGGGAGCGCTACCTCACCGTTACCTACGACAACGAAGCGCGGCGGTACCGGTTGGATCTGGTACGACCCGCCCACCTGTACGATCTGCGGGTGCAGGTGAAAAGCCGGGCGGGGGTGCCCCGGTTCACGACCCCGGTGATCGTGGACCGGCGGCTGGCGCGTACCGAAAATTGGGTCGACCTGCGGGAGGACCTCGTTAGGGTCTCCCCGGTGCTAACGGGTCGGTAGTGGTCGGGGTACTTACCTTTGGCCGCAGCACCAAACGATATGCAGATGAGCGATTCTTTACTTGCCGGCAAACGCGGCGTCATCTTCGGGGCCCTCGACGATCAGAGCATCGCCTGGAACGTAGCCGAGGTCTGCGCCGAAATGGGAGCCAAATTTACGCTCACCAACGCGCCGGTAGCCCTGCGCTTCGGCACGCTGAACGAGCTGGGGGAGAAGTTGGGGGCGGAAGTCATTGCCGCCGACGCGACGAGTATCGAGGATCTGGAAAATTTGTTTGCGAAGTCCGAAGAAATCCTGGGGGGGAAGCTGGACTTCGTCCTCCACGCCATCGGCATGTCGCTCAACGTGCGCAAGGGCAAGGCCTACACCGATCTGAAGCACGACTGGATGCTGAAGACCTTCGATATCAGCGCGGTCAGCTTCCACAAAATGTGCCAGGTGCTGTACCGGGGCGACCACATGGCGGAGTGGGGCAGCATCCTGGGGCTGAGCTACATTGCCGCCCAGCGCACCTTCCCCGACTACTCGGAGATGGCCGAGTCGAAGGCCCTGCTGGAAAGCTTCGCCCGCAGCTTCGGTTACCACTTCGGGGAGAAGAACCACGTGCGGGTCAATACCATCAGCCAGTCGCCCACCATGACCACGGCCGGTAAGGGGGTGAAGGGCTTCGACGAGTTTTTCGGCTACGCGGACAAGATGTCGCCGCTCGGCAATGCCCCCGCCCGGGCCTGCGGGGAGTACTGCGCGTTGCTCTTCAGCGACCATACCCGCTACGTCACCATGCAGAACCTCTACCACGACGGTGGATTTTCGGCGATGGGGATGAACCCGGCGCTGATTCAGTAGGGCGGCGGGGCGCGGGTGCCAGCCGTTGGAATAAGATTCCATTAACAGTTTTCCGCTCACCCCCGGGCGTTACGTAAGCGATGATGCGCACTGTCCTCCTCCTGCTTCTCGGTCTACTCGGCACCTGCGTCAGCGCCCAAATTCTGGACCCCAGCGACCGCGGCGAGCTCGACCCCGAAGACCCCGATTACGATGCCGCCTCCGCCCGCCGGGCCGGCCCCCAGGACCAGCGGGTGATCCAGCCCGACACCTTCGGTATTTTTCTGTACCGGGCCGATAACCCCAACCGGGAACGGGAGTTTTCTGACAGTTTGCTGCGAGGGTTTCAGCGCTTCGAGCCCGACCGGCGGGTAGCCTACGATTTCGGCACGCTCGGCCAACTGGGGTCGGCGGCCTACCCCCTGCGCTACACGCCCGTACACCGCCGGGGACTGGAAGTGGGGCTGCGGCAGTTCGATCTGTACAAACGGACGAGCGAGAACCTCGATTTCTACCGCCTCGAACGACCCTTCACCTACCTGCGCTACCTCCGCGGCAGCGAGCAAAACGACGGGCGGCTGACGGCCCGCTTCAGCCGAAACTTCGCCGATGGGGTGAACCTGCTGCTGGACTACGACCGCATCTTCCAGGTCGGCACCCGGTACCAGTATCCCAGTTCGGCGGTTCGGAACACCCAGGTCATTACCGGCCTGTCGGTGCGACCCCCGGGAAGCCGGTACAGCGGTTATTTCACCTACGCGGCCAACACCTTCGAGCAGCAACAAAACGGGGGCATCGTGGCCTTCCGCGACGAAGGGATCGACGTATTCGACACCGGCGACAATGCCCTGCCGTTCCTGGGCGAAACCCGGCTGCGCCACGCCTACCGGGAATTAGCGGCGACCCAGTACCTGCAGTTCGGCGCCGCTACGGATACCCTGACCGGGCGGGAGCGGCGGGCTTTCACCGTCAAGCATCAGCTACGGATCGACCAGCAGACCTACCGGGTGTCCAGCATCCGGGTGGGTGAGGCCGATACGGCCTTTTACCGACGGTACCCCCTGTTTGCGGTAGACCCCCGGGGCTCCCGCAGTTTTCTGACCCACGATCTGGTCAGTAACGAGGTCGGGCTATCGACCTTCCGGCGCTCCCGCTCGGCCCGGCAGGAAACCGTACAGAAGGACCTGCTGGAAGTCGGTATCGTGCACCAGTACCACCGGGTAGGACGGGAAACGGGAGACAGTACCGCCAATGTCGTACTGGCCCGGGCCCGGGTAGGACTGCGGCCGAGCGACCGGCTGCAACTGTTAGTGGACGGCCAGCTGAACCTGGTCGGGCAGGTCGGCGACTACCGCATCGCGGCGGCGGGCGAACTAGACCTGGGCCGCGCCGGGAAGGTGGAACTGCAGGCACTCAACCAACTCTATTCCGCCGATCTGTTGCAGCGCACCCTCGTGCTGAACGGAGTGGTTGTCTACGACCGCAACTTCACCAAGACCCTGGAAGCCCGCTTCGAGGGGGCCTACACCCTTCCCTTCCTCGGCATCCGTGCCGGCCTGGCCTACAGCTTCCTTACGGACTACATCTACTTCGATGAAAACGGACTGCCCCGGCAACGCGGCGGCGTGAGTAGTATCGTACAACTGACCGCGGAGCGTAACTTCCAACTCGGCAACTACCGGATCGATAACCGCGTGCTGCTGCAGGAGGCCGACCGGGCCGTATTCCGCTTACCGCGACTGTACGGAGAGCACAGCCTGTATTACGCCGGCAAATGGTTCGGGGTGCTGAACGTGAACCTGGGGGTCGACGTCCGCTACGCCTCCGGATTCCAGCCGTACTACTACAACCCCATCCTGCAGCAATTTCAGCTACAGGAGGTGCAGGAGACGGACTTCTACGTACAGCTCGATCCCTTCCTCAGTCTGCGGGTGACGCGCTTTCGGTTCTTCGTGCAGTTCATTCAGGCCCAGACGCTGGTAACGGACCGGCTGCTCTACCTGACGGCCGAGCATCCCTACGCGGACGGTGCCCTACGGCTCGGGGCCAGTTGGCGGTTGCTGGATTAGAACTGCCGCTCGTACATGGGGTAGACGAATTCGTTCATCACGTCCACGTTGGTCACTTTCATTTCCTTGCCGTCCCAGAGCAGGCGGGTGCGCCCGCGTACTTCGTATTCGTCTTCCCTGCCGGTTGCTTTGGGGAAGCGGTAGTCGTAGCCGCGCACGGCCAGGTTGCCCATCAGGATGGTCTCGGTGAGGGGGCCGGCCTTAGCCAGGTGGCTGCTGGGCTGGTAGCCTTCCTTGATGCCGTTTACCCAGTCCATCTCGTGGGAGGTTTTGACGCGGGGGAGGGTTTCCGGTACGTTCAGGTACTCCATTTTGGAGGTGGGCAGCACCCGGGGGTTGCGGCCGTAGGTATCGGCCATCAGCTTGCCTTCGGTACCGACCATGATGATGCCGCTGCCGCCGTCACCCATGATCTCCTCGACGCCGAGTTCCTCGGGGCGACCGGGTAGGATGCCGCCGTCGGTCCAGATCAGTTCGACGGGGGGCTTTTCGCCGCGGGCCGGGAACTTGACGTGAATTTTGGAGGCCGGGGGGCAGGTTTCGGGAGTATAGTCGGCATTCCAGTTTTGGCTGAACATCTGCACGACGCTGGCTTCGGCGCTGTCCGGATAGCCCAGTTCGAGGATGTAAAAGGGGGTGTCGAGAATATGGCAGCCCATATCGCCCAGGGCGCCGGTGCCGAAGTCCCAGTAGCCCCGCCAGGCGAAGGGGTAATAGGCCTTGTTGTGGGGGCGCATCTTGGCGGGGCCGAGCCAGAGGTTCCAGTCGAAGTCCGCGGGGATGGGGTCGGTCCCCTGGGGCAGGGCGCCCCCCTGGGGCCAGATGGGGCGGTTGGTCCAGGCGTAGATCGTGTGAACGTCGCCGATGATGCCGGCTTCGTAGAGTTCCTGGGTCTTCCGGATGCCCTCTCCGCTTGCACCCTGGTTGCCCATCTGGGTGACGAGTTGCGGCTTTTCCTTGGCCATTTCGGTCAGCGCGCGCACCTCACTGATCGTGCGGGCCAGGGGCTTTTCGATGTAGAGGTGCTTGTCCATGCCCATGGCGGCGAGGCCGGCTACGGCGTGGGTGTGGTCGGGGGTGGTGACGACCACGGCGTCGATGTCCTGGCCGTGTTTGTCGAGCATCTTGCGGAAATCGCGCTCGTAGGCGGCCTTCGGGAAGCGTTCGCGGCTCTCCTGGGCGCGGCTGTCGTCGACGTCGCAGAGGGCAACGATATTTTCGCTCATCAACGCTTTGAGCGTACCGGTAGCCTTTCCTCCGGCTCCGATAGCGGCAATATTGAGGGTGTCACTGGGGGCTTTGTAACCCGTGCCGCCGAGTACGTGGCGGGGGACGATGGTGAAGCCGGCCGCGGCGGTGGCGGCGGTGCGCAGGAATTTGCGGCGGTTGGTAGCGGATGGTTTCGTCGGCATGATCGGTAGTACGTTTGGCGTCCCAAGATAATACGTATCCCCCGATTAACCGCCGGGCCTACCCACCCGCGAACCTTCTGCGGGCACCGGGCTTTAAGCCTGCATGGACGCGACGACCAAAATTAACATCCCCGAGAGTGAACTGGAACGAGTCGTCATCGTCGGCGGCGGCTTCGGGGGGCTGCAACTGGCCCGGAAGCTGGTCAAATCCAACTTTCAGGTCGTGCTGATCGACCGCAATAACTACCACCAGTTTCAGCCCCTGTTCTACCAGGTAGCCATGGCGGGGCTGGAACCCAGTAGCATCGTCTTCCCCTTCCGCAAGCTGTTTCAGGGGCGCAAGAACATGTACATCCGCATGGCCGAAGTGAACCACGTCGACCCACTCGCCAAACGACTTCAAACCCCGCTCGGTCACTGCAACTACGACCACCTCATCGTCGCCACCGGGGCCGATACGAACTACTACGGGAACGCCGACCTGGAGCGGCTGACCCTACCCATGAAGTCCGTCTCCGAAGCGCTGTACCTGCGTAATTCCATCCTGGACGACTACGAAGACGCCCTGACCACCCCGGCCTACGCCGCTCGGCAGGAATTAGTCGATATCGTCATTGTAGGCGGCGGGGCCACCGGGGTGGAACTGGCCGGCAGCCTGGCCGAAATGAAGACCCACGTACTGCCAAAGGACTATCCGGAACTACACGTCGAGGAGGAAGTGGACATCTACCTCGTGCAGTCCGGGGACGTCATCCTCAAGGGTATGAGCCCGGAAAGCAGCGCCAAGGCCCTGCAGTACCTGGAGGAACTGGGGGTGAAGGTCTTGCTGAACAGCCGCGTGACGGATTTCGACGGCAGCAAGGTTACCTTCGATGACGGCCGCAGCATTCCTACCCAGAAGGTAATCTGGGCCGCCGGTATCAGGGGGCAGCCCCTGCCCGGGCTCCCCGAGGAGGCCATCACCTACGGGAACCGACTGGCGGTCGATCGCTACAATCGAGTGCGGGAAACGGAAAGTATCTACGCCATCGGCGACGTGGCCTACATGGAGGAACCGGACTTTCCGCAGGGGCACCCCCAGGTCGCCCAGGTCGCCATCCAGATGGGGGAGCACCTGGCCAAAAATTTGCGCCTCCGTCACCTACGGGGCGAGGAATGGGAGCCCTTCCACTACCGCGATAGGGGAAGCATGGCCACCGTGGGTCGGGCCCGTGCCGTAGTTGACATTCCCAAACCCGAGTTCCACTTCGGGGGGCTGCTGGCCTGGTTGGTCTGGTTGGTGGTCCATCTTTTCGCCATCCTCGGTACCCGCAACAAGATCTTCGTCTTCCTCAACTGGGTGTACAACTACATCAATTACAACCAGAGCCTGCGGCTGATCATCAAACCGCGGCAGGTGAAAACGGAGAACTGAGGGTTTTCAATTCAACCAGGCCATTGCCCGCCCCCGATCCACCGTACCGAAGGCCGCCAGTTCCAGCCCTGGCGTCAGTAAGTCGCTGAGCTTGACACTGGTCTTCAGCCAGCTCTGGTCGCCGATGATCGCCACCCGCTCGAAATCCTTGTACAAACGGATACTGGTCTTCAGGTCCTCCCACAGCGTACGGGCGTTGATGCCGTCGGTACTGATGATTTCCAGGAGCATCCGGACGCGGCCGTGGTGTTTGACGTGCTCCTCCACCAACCTGTTCAACCGGTCGTAGTCGGCCGTGTTGAGCTTGCCCGTAATGGCGATGCCCAGTAGGGTGGGGTCGCTGAGTTCAATTTTTTTGAGGGCTTCGGCAACGATGGGTTCCGGGTCGACCCGGAGCCACTGGTGGGCCGTTTCTCCGTTCGATAGGGGAAAGGTGCGCACCTCCATCCGCGGGGTGAGCCAGTCGATCCCCTCCACCAGGGTGGTCAGCCAGCCGTGGTCGGTCAGGATGGCGTACTTCTCGATCTTATCCAGGAGCTGTTTTTTGGCCTTGAGTACGTCCCAGAAGGCCTGGTAGCTATCCACCCCTCCGAGATTCTTGATGTTGCCGAGCAACCGGAGTTTACCGTGGGTGACCACCTTCGCCTCTACGGCCATCAGCAGTCGGCGCATCCCCTCTTCGTCGACCTTACCGTCCAGGGTGAAGCCAAGCATATTCGGTTGGGAAAGGGGGAAGATCGAGATCATAAGTAGAGCAAGTTTGCTAGCCTTAACCCCCCGGGGGGGCCTCCGGATTATCGGAAGTCGGAATATTCGACCAATACCCCCCGGCTACCGACAACTTATTGTAGGAAAATGCCGACCCTGAAAAACATGGCATTGCCAATCGAGGTTACACTGCCAAACCACCAAAATTCCTATATCTGAGCAAGTGCCCGGTCCCCGTCCCGGTCCGGTTACCGCTATGCGCTTGCTTCGTACCCCACCAGATGAAGATTGCCATTATCGCCCATATGAAGTTTCCGATCCGACAGCCCTTTCACGGCGGACTGGAAATGCATACCCACTGCCTGACCCAGGAGTTGATGCGACGCGGCCACGACGTGACCCTGTTCGCCCTTTCCGATTCCGACCCCGCCTTCAACGTTGTCGAGCCCACCCTCAATGCCATATCGCGGGAGGGCGGGGAGGACCTGTTTGCCGAGGAACCCGGTTTTGGGCGGGATTTTGTCAATAAGTTCCACGCTTACATGGAAATTCTTACCGCCATCCAGCGGGGGGATTTCGATATCGTCCACAATAACAGTCTGCACTTTCTGCCCCTCTCCATCGCCCACACCCTGGGCTGTCCCATGGTCACTACCCTGCACTGCCCCCCCTTCGCGAGTCTGCGCAGCGGGGTCATGCTGGCCCGACCCTACCTCGGCAACCAGTTCGTCGCCGTGAGCGAGAGCACCGCCAGCCAGTGGACGGACGACATCACCCACTGCCGGGTGATTCACAATGGCATCCAGGTCGATCGCTGGCGGTACAGCGGGGAGGGGGAAGCCGGTACGGCCTTCTGGTTCGGTCGGTTCTGCCCGGAAAAGGGAGCCGAATACGCCATCTACGCCGCCCGCCGGGCCGGATATCGCCTGCGCCTGGCCGGTTCGATCTACGATCGGGGGTACTTCGACCGGAAGGTAGCCCCCCTGCTCGGGGGGGGGATCGAGTACATCGGCCACCTCGACCACGAGGAAATTTGCCGGGAAGTCGGGCGGGCCGCGGTGGGCCTGTTCACCTCTACCTGGGATGAGCCCTTCGGACTGGTACTCCCGGAGATGCTAGCCTGCGGTACCCCGGTGGTCTCCTTCGACAGCGGCGCGGCCGGCGAGATCCTGGACGAGACCTGCGGTATCATCGTGCCGAAGCGGGACACGGCGGCCATGGCCGGGGCAATGGACCGGGCGGCCGCACTCGACCGCGCCGCCTGCCGCCGGAGGGCCGAGCGTTACTTCCCCGTCGGCCGGATGATTTCCGACTACGAAAAACTGTACGAGAAGCTCACCCCCCAACTGCCCGATCGCCGGAGTAATAGCGGTGGGCCAGCCATCAGAACCAACGTGAGTGTCGTCGCCTGAGCGCCCTATCGGTTGGTACGTGCACCACCACGGCGGCGGGCACGCCAACCGGAGTAAGCTGCTGGCCGCTGCGGTCAGTAAATCTACCCCGATCCATCTTTTTACCTCCGCGCCGGGACGCTTTGCCAACTGGTCGCGCGGTGAGGTACACCCCCTTCCGCCCGACGTTTCCCCCTCCCGCAACCCCGCCCTCGACCTACTGGACGATCAGGTGATTCACTACGGCCCGGTAGGTTTGCCCCATCTCCAGCGGCGAATGGCCGACATCGCTGAGTGGATCGCCGACAGCAACCCCCGCCTGTTCGTGGTTGATCTCAGCGTGGAAGTGGCGCTGTTCACGCGACTCTGCGGAGTAGCGACGGCGCTCGTACGGCTACACGGTAAGCGGGATGACCGAGCCCACGCGTCGGCCTTCCGGCTGGCGGACCATCTCATCGCCCCCTTTCCGGAGCAGTTGGAGGACGAGCATACGCCAGCCTGGGTGCGGCAAAAAACGCACTACCTGGGTAGGTTCAGCCGGTACGACCGGCGCCGGGAAGATCGGAGGGCATGCCGCGAACAATTGGGGTTCACCGCCGATCAACGAATTCTGACCGTAGTCAATGGGGAGGGCGGCGGAGCGCGGGTGCAAAGCCGGTGGGAGGCGGCCGCCCGGGCCAACCCGGACATCGACTTTTTGCTGGTGGGCCGCCTGGACGAAATGACCACCGATCTGCCAAATCTGCATCCGGTCGGCTTTGTAACGGATACCTTTCCCTACCTAAAGGCCGCCGACGTGGTCGTCGGAAGTGGGGGCACGAACACGATGATGGAGGTGGGGGCCGCCCGCGTTCCCTTCCTGAGTTGCCCGGAACCCCGCCCCTTCGCCGAGCAGTACTGCAAGGTCCGGGCTCTGGAACGGTTCGGGCTTACCCGCCGCCTGCCCCCCCACGTGCCGGCCGAAGACTGGAAGAAGCTACTCCTGGAAGCTCAACACATGGACGTGAGTGGCTGGGACCGGCTCCCCGGCTTTTCGCCCCCCGCCTTTTTGTAATCCCCCCCCCTTTCCGCTTCGCACCTGCGCGCCGCCGCCCCCTGCGTGGTACGCTTTTTGCGGGGCTCTAAGCCGGTGCTGGCTACTTTTGCCCCACCGAAAGCTCCCGCCCATGGATAACCGAGGATACGACGACGACCCCGAACTGCTACCCTTCATCGGCCTGGAGGACGGTGACGAAGAACAGGTGGACGCCGAAACGCCCAGCCCGATCCCCGTGCTGGCGCTGAAAAATGCCGTACTCTTTCCTACCATCGTGACCCCGATCAACATCGGCCGCGACCGTAGTATTAGCGCCATCAACCAGGCCATGGCCGGCAAGCGGATGATCGCCGTATTCGCCCAGCGCGACCTGAAGGTGGAACAGCCGACCGGCGAGGACCTGTACGAAGTCGGTACCCTGGCCCGTATCCTCAAGATGCTGCGGATGCCCGACGGGAGCCTGACGGCCGTATTGCGGGGCGGCCAGCGGGTACGGCGAACCGCCATCACCGCCGAGACCCCCTTCCTGGAAGGAAATATCGAGCCACTGAGCTACGCCGCCCCGGTGGAGGCCATGACCTTCGAGGCAACGGTGGACAGCATCCGCGACATTGCCGGGCGGGTCGTGGAACTGAGCCCCAACATCCCCACCGAGGCCAGGGTCATGCTGGATAATATCGGCCGGCCCAGCCAACTGCTCAATTTTATCGCCAGTAACCTGAACGGGGAGCTGAAAACCAAGCAGGCCCTGCTCGAGAACGACGACCTGTCCGCTAAGGCCGAGGGCGTCCTCACCGAACTCCAGCGGGAACTCCAGATCCTGGAACTCCGCGACCAGATCGAGAACAAGACCCGCGGCGACATCGAGCAGCAGCAGCGGCAGTACTTCCTCAATCAGCAGATCAAGGCCATTCAGGACGAGCTGGGCGAAAACCCCAACGACCAGCAGATCAGCGAGTTGGAAGCCCGTGCCCAGGACAAAGCGTGGCCGGATTACGTAGCTAAAACCTTCGATCGCGAGATTACCCGCCTGAAGCGGATGAACCCCCAGGTAGCCGAGTTTAGCGTGCAACTTTCCTACCTGGAAATGCTGCTCGACCTACCCTGGCGGGAGTACACCGAAGATAACTTCGACCTGAACGCCGTAGCCAGGGTACTCGACGACGATCACTACGGACTGGAGAAAGTCAAGGATCGCATCCTCGGCCACCTGTCGGTGCTCAAACTGAAGGGGGATATGAAGGCCCCCATCCTCGTGCTGCTCGGCCCCCCGGGGGTAGGCAAAACGAGCCTGGGGAAAAGCATCGCCCGCGCCCTGGGCCGGAAGTTTGTCCGCATCAGCCTGGGCGGCCTGCACGACGAAAGCGAGATCCGGGGGCACCGCAAAACCTACATCGGGGCCATGCCCGGCCGCATCGTGCAGAGCCTGAAGAAGGTCGGCAGTGCCAACCCGGTCTTCATCCTGGACGAGATCGACAAGATCGGGCAGAGCCACCGCGGCGACCCCAGCTCCGCCCTGCTCGAAGTACTGGACCCCGAGCAAAACACCACCTTCCACGATAACTATCTCGACCTGGACGTCGACCTGAGCAAGGTGCTCTTCATCGCCACGGCTAACAGTATGCAGACCGTGCAACCCGCCCTGCGCGACCGGATGGAGGTCATTCGCCTGGCCGGCTACAGCACCGAGGAAAAGCTGGAAATCGGCCGCCGCCACCTGATCCCCAAGCAACGGGAAGAGCACGGACTGAAGAGCCGGCAGATAAAAATCGGCGTGGCTACGCTGCGGGAAGTGATCGAGGGATACACCCGCGAGAGCGGGGTGCGGGCCCTGAACCGGCAGATCGCCGCCCTGATGCGCCACGCCGCCAAACAGATCGCGATGGAGGGAGAGACCGCGGTCAGCGTGCGGAAGGGGATGCTGGATGACATCCTGGGACCCCGCGTGTTCGAGCGGGAGCCCTACCGGGTCGGCCAACAAACCGGGGTGGCGATCGGACTGGCCTGGACTCAGGTCGGCGGGGAAATCCTCTTCGTGGAGGCCAGTCTGAGCCCCGGCAAGGGCGGTCTGCAGCAAACCGGCAATCTCGGCTCGGTCATGAAGGAAAGTGCCACTACGGCCCGCTCCTACCTGAAGGCCCACGCCGACCGCTTCGGGATCGATACGCAGGCCGTGAAGGACCAGGACTTGCACGTGCACGTCCCGGAGGGAGCCACCCCTAAGGACGGGCCCAGCGCCGGTATCACCATGCTCACCGCCATGGCGAGCGCCTACACGGGGCGCCCGGTGCGCCCCTACCTGGCGATGTCGGGGGAGATCACCCTGCGGGGGAGGGTACTGCCGGTGGGAGGCATCAAGGAGAAGTTGCTGGCGGCCCGCCGCGCCGGAATGAAGCAGGTGATCCTGAGCCGGAGCAACGAACGCCACGTGCGGGAAATCGAGGCCCGCTACCTGGAGGGGATGCAGATCGACTACGTGGACACGATGGCCGAAGTACTGGAAATGGCCCTGTCTTCGTCATAAGCCAACCGACTGCCGCCCTTCCTTGTCTTTAGGTAGACTATGCCGCGCTTATGAAGTATTTCTTCCTCTTCCTGTTCGCTTTGGGTCTCGGATCCACTCTTTCCGCCCAGCTGGTGGATCAGTACGGTGAACCGCTGGTCCAGTTCTCCGGCATGGTCCTGGACGGTACGGACAGCCAACTGCGGCCGGTACCCTACGCAACGGTCCTGATCAAAAACGACGGGCGGGGCACCTACGCCAATCTGGAGGGCTTCTTCAGTATCGTCGCGCATAAGGGAGACACCATTCTTTTTTCCGCCCTGGGGTATGACGATGTTCAGTTCGTCATCGACCCCGAATTGGAAGACGATAAGTACAGCCTGGTCCAGTTAATGACCTACAACTCCATCGACCTGCCCGAAGCGGTGGTGTTCCCCTGGCCGAGCCGCGAGCACTTCAAACTGGAATTCCTGGCGATGGACGTCACCCCCGAACTACAGAGCCGCGCCAGCGCCAACCTCAGTGCCGATAAACTGGAACGACTGGCCGAGACCGTGCCCCGCAGCGGTGCCGAAAACGGGAGTGCCTACCTCCGGCAACAGGCCCGGAAAACGTACTACCTGGGGCAGCGGCCCCCGATGAATATCTTCAGCCCGGTAGCCTGGAAGCAGTTCTTCGACGGGTGGAAGCGGGGCGATTTCAAGAAGAAGGATGATTAGACGGGCTCTGGCCGGGGAGCCGCGCTGCCCCCGCCGCAAGCGTCTACCTACCGCGAAGCGCATCTAACCCATCCAAAGATATGCCAAAGGGTAGCAGTAGGACCCCCCCTGCCGAGGAAGAAAAAACCTGGCGCGACCAACTTTCCGCCCTTCGCAACATCCCCCCCTTTTTCCGCCTCATCTACCGCACCAGCCCCTCGCTGACGATTGCGAACGTGGTGCTACGGGTGTTGCAGGCGGTTTTGCCAACGGCGATCCTCTACGTCGGTAAACTGATTATCGACGAGGTCCTGCTCATCATCGAAGGTACGGGAGACACCGATTACCTCTGGAAGGTGATCGTGCTCGAATTACTCCTGGCCCTGGCCTCCGATCTGCTCAGTCGGGGCATCAGCCTGATCGATAGCCTACTGGGCGACCTGTATACGAATCAGACCAGTGTAGACCTGATGCGGCACGCCGCCACCCTCGACCTTTACCACTTCGAGGATTCCGAATTTTACGATAAAATGGAGCGGGCCCGGCGGCAGACGACTAGCCGGAGCCGGCTGATGTCGCTGTTACTCGCCCAGTTTCAGAGTACCGTCACCCTGGTCGTACTCGGCGTGAGCGTGGCGGCCTTTAACCCCTGGCTCATTCTACTGCTGGTGGTGGCCGTCATTCCCAGTTTCATTCAGGAAAATTACTTCAACCAAAAAGTGTACAGCCTGACCCGTAGCTGGACGCCGGAGCGACGGGAACTGGACTACCTACGCTACATCGGGGCCAGTGACATCACCGCCAAAGAGGTGAAAATATTCGGGTTGGCTGATTTCATCACCGAGCGCTTCCGCAGCCTGAGTATGAAGTACTACTACGCCAACCGGGATATTGCCGTACGGCGAGCCGGGTGGGGGGCGTTTTTTTCGGCCATTAGCTCGCTTACCTACTACGGGGCCTACGTGCTGATTATCTTCCAGACGATCAACGGGGTCATCACCGTAGGCTCGTTGACCTTTCTGTCGGGGGCGTTCCGGCGGATGCAACAGGGACTACAGACCATACTTTCCCGCTTCAGCACGATCGGAGAGAATGCGCTCTATCTCCAGGATTTATTTGACTTCTTTGCCATCCGGCCCCGTATTGCGGATAACGCAGGTGCAATCCCCTTCCCGGAGGAGATCAGGATCGGCTGGGAATTCCAGCAGGTAAGTTTTGCCTACCCGGGAAGCGATACTTACGCGATCAAAGACCTCTCGTTCCGCCTACCGGTGGGGGAGAAGGTGGCCCTCGTCGGGGAAAACGGCGCCGGCAAAACCACCCTGGTCAAGCTACTCGCCCGCCTGTACGAACCTTCCGCGGGGCGCATCTTACTGGACGGCCGCGACCTGCGGGAGTACGAACTCAGTTCGCTGCGGGATAACGTCGGCGTTATTTTTCAGGATTTTTTCCGCTACCAACTCACCGCCCGGGAGAATATCGCCATCGGACGAATCGAAGAAAGCGACAACCAGGAACGCATCGAGGATAGTGCCCGCAAGTCGCTGGCCGCGGAGGTAGTCGACGAGCTACAGGACGGCTACGATCAGCTACTGGGGCGCCGCTTTGCCGGGGCGGTCGACCTGAGCGGCGGGCAGTGGCAGAAGATCGGGCTGGCCCGGGCCTACATGCGGGACGCCCAGTTGCTGATTTTGGACGAGCCGACGAGTGCGCTGGACGCGCGGGCCGAGTACGAGGTTTTCCAACGCTTCACGGCGCTCATCGAGGGGAAAACGGCTGTGCTGATTTCTCACCGTTTCAGTACCGTGCGTATGGCCGATCACATTCTGTTCTTGGAGTACGGCGGATTGGTCGAGGAGGGGAGCCACGAGGAGCTGATCGCGCTCGGGGGGCGGTATGCGGAACTGTTCGAACTGCAGGCCGCTGGGTACAAATAGACGGCCTGCGAACTGGGTGGGCCGCCTACCTGCCTTTCTTATCAATCTGGAAGGCCGCGGAGATCAGGCTGAGGTGGGAAAACGCCTGGGGGAAATTTCCCAGCTGCTCCCCGTGCAGACCGATCTCCTCACTCATCAGACCCAGGTGGTTGGCGTAGCCGAGCATTTTCTCGAACACCACCGTAGCCTTGTCGACGTGGCCGATCCGCGCCAGGCACTCTACGTACCAGAAGGAGCAGATGGCGAAGGCCCCCTCATCGCCCTCCAGCCCGTCAGTGGCCCCGTGCTCCTGTTTGTAGCGGAAGATGAGCACGTCGGCCGAGAGTTTTTCCTCGATCGCGGCGAAGGTCTTGAGCCAGCGGGGCTCCTGGCTGGAGCAGAATCGGAGCAGGGGCATCAGTAGAGCGCTGGCGTCGACGGTGTCGCTCCCCCTGTACTGTACGTAGGTTTGCAGGTCCTCGTTCCAGAAGTTCTCGTAGATGTCCAGGTACATCTCGTCACGCACCCTGCGCCAGCGCGGACGATCGTACGGCAGGCTGCGGTCTTCACCGATTTTCATGGCCCGGTCGATCGCCACCCAGCAGCAGACGGCCGAATGGAGGAAGCGCTCCTTGCCGCTGCGTACTTCCCAGATGCCGTGGTCTTCGTCCTTCCAGTGTTCGATGACGTACTCGACCAGTTTGACGATCGACGTCCAGAATTTATTCGTGATGCTGCCGCCGGCCTTGTTGTAGAGGTAGATGGTATCGATGAGCTCCCCGTAGATGTCCATCTGCTTCTGGTCGTAGGCGCCGTTGCCGATCCGGACCGGTTTACTCCCCCGGTAACCCTCCAGATGATCGAGGTCCCTTTCGGGTAATTCGGTTTCGCCATCCACGGCGTACATCAATTGGAGGCAGTCGACGCACTTTTCGCGGATCCAGTCCATGAACTGCTCGGCTTCCGCCCGGTAGCCCAGCCTCAGGAAGGCGTACATGGTGAAGGCCGAATCGCGGATCCAGGTGTAGCGGTAGTCCCAGTTTCGGCTGCCCCCCATTTTTTCGGGTAGCCCGAAGGTGGCCGCGGCGACCGTGCTTCCGAAACGAGCCGAGGTGAGCAGTTTCAGGGTGAGGACGGAGCGTACCACCGCCTCCCGCCAGTACCCTTCGTACTGACACTGGGCCGCCCAGCGGTTCCAGTAGCTCCGGCATTCGGTGAAGGCCTCCAGCCAGTCGCGGTCGAAATTTTGCCCCTCGTTCAGGGTAAGGGTGAAGTCGATGTTGTCCCCCCGCCGCAGGTCGACCATTGCGGTCAGCCCTTCGTCCCCGATGGTCATGTTCACTTCCGTCAGCAGCAGGAGCGTAGGTTGCTCGCCTGCGGGGTCGCGGAAGAGGTAGCCCTTTCCCGCCGGGTTTTTTTCTACGAGACAGCCTCGCTGGCCGTAGCCGAAGCGCGGTCGGATGATCACCCGCATCCGGTGGTGGCCGTACACACCTTTGAGCCGGCGGAAGACGGCGAAGTCCTGCTCGTCGTCCACTACCGGCATAAAGTCGGTCAGTTCCGCGATCCCGTCCGCACTCAGGTAGCGGGTCAGGAGGATATTCGTGCCGGGCAGATAGAGCTGCTTGTACTTTGCGCTATCGTCGAGGCATTCCAGACTGAAGTAGCCCCCCTTGTCGGCGTCCAGAATGCGCCCGAAAACGGTCGGCGAGTCGAAGCGGGGCAGGCACATGAAGTCGATACTACCGGTCACGCTGACCAGGGCGGTGGTGTGGAGGTTACCCACGATGCCGTATTCCTCGATGGGGAGGTAGCGATCGGGGTAGGAGGCCGAAACCTGGGTGGGGGTGGAGTTGGGGGCGGTCATCGGAGGTGCGAACGGGATTGGTAGCGATTGGTTTTCACCGCCCGGCGCACCCAGCGGTACAATAAGCGTTTCACCGCCAAGTTAATTACACGACTGTTTCCTCATAACCTAAACCTAGTGGTACATGTCATCAAGTTTACCCACCCGCCACGCGACGCTCTGGCTGTGGCTTCTCGCCCTCGGTACCCTATCCGCGCAAACGAACGGTAGCGCCTGGCGTACGTACTTCGGGCTAACCTACAATACGGCCGACTCGGAAGCGGCCACGCGGGGTATCGGCCCCGGTTACGGCCTGGTCGGTGTAGCCAACCTCGGCTTCGGGGAAGGTCCCATACAGCCCGCCCTATCGCTGGGCGGGGCGGCATCCTACGGCGGGGACGACGAAACCGGGGAGAGTGGGTTTTTGATGGTTCGCCCATTCGTGGGGCTGGGAGCCAACTACAACGCGATCAATACGCGCGACCTGACCCTATCACCCCGGCTGTTAGTCGGAGCGGAAGCGATCGGGCTGTACGTCGACGAAACCGAAAACGGGGAGGGCAGCGTGAATGCATTCATCAACCCCGGAATCGCGCTGCAGACCGGGGATCTTAGCTTCATGCTGGACTACCGCTTCTCCGTAGCCAATCTTTCCACCATCGTAGACGATGATTCGGACTACCTCATCGACGGCCGGAATATCGAAGAACCATCCGACCTGGCCCCCGGTACCCTGACCTTTGGGGTTGCCTACAAGGCAGTAGCCCTGCACCTCAGCCTGTGGAATCGCGCTGCGACCTTCGACGATACCGGCGGGGACGCGGAAGATAAGTACGAAGCCAGCGGACTGACGATCGGGCTCGGGGTGGCTATCGGGAATTAGTGCGCGGACGCAGGTGCCGACCACAATACGGTACGACGGGGTCCGATCCGTAAAGTATATTGCCCGAATGAAGCGTATCGCCCCCGCCGGACTATTCGCCCTTGCCGTATCCCTCGGCACCTGCGCGCCGCCGCCCAACTCTACCCTAACGGAAGCGACCGACCAAGAAACCTCCGGAAACCCGATTTTCGAGGGGTGGTACGCCGACCCCGAGGGTGCCGTTTTCGGGGATACGTACTGGGTATTTCCGACCTATTCGGCCGCCTTCGAGGATCAGCTGTTTCTGGATGCGTTTTCGTCGAAAGATCTCGTACACTGGGAAAAGCACCCGCGCATCCTCGATACCTCTATCGTGAAGTGGGTGCGGCAGGCCATGTGGGCCCCGGCGGTGATGGAAAAGAACGGGAGGTACTACCTCTTTTTCGGCGGTAATGACGTGCAGCGCCCCTCCCGGACCTGCTGCTACGATCCGGACAACGATATCAACCACTTCGGCGGCATCGGCGTGGCGGTGGCGGATCATCCCGGCGGGCCGTATACCGATTACCTGGGCAAACCCCTCATCGATACCTTCTACCACGACGCCCAACCCATCGACCAGTTCGTATTCCGGGACGAAGACGGGACCGACTACATGTTTTACGGCGGTTGGGGCAAGTGTAATGTCGGAAAATTGAATGACGACTATACCGGCTTTATTCCCTGGGAAGACGGGCAGTTATTTCACGACATTACTCCGGAGGGCTACGTGGAGGGGCCGTTTATATTTATTCGCAACGGGGCTTACTACTTCATGTGGTCGGAGGGCGGCTGGACGAACGACAGCTACCGGGTGGCCTACGCGATGTCCGATAGTCCGCTGGGCCCCTTCGAGCGCATCGGTACGATCCTGGAGTCAGCGGAAGGCCTGGCCACCGGGGCGGGCCACCACTCCGTCATCAATACGCCGGGTACCGATGACTGGTACATCGTGTACCACCGCCGCCCCATTCCGAACGAGGGGCGGGACCACCGGGTGAGCTGCATCGACCGGATGTACTTCAATGCGGACGGGACGATCCGGGACGTCGAGATGACGTGGAAGGGGGTACGACCTAACCCGATTACCGTAGGGAAGTAGGTAGCCACTACTCCCGGGCCAATCGCTGGACGCGGTCGGGGTAATTAGTGATAAAGCCGTCGATACCGAGGTCCAGCAGGCGGCGGATATCCGCGTAATCGTTAACCGTCCAGGCATAAATGCGCAGTCCCGCGGCCCGTATTGCGGCGACGGAGTCCGGGTTCAGGCTCCGGTGATTGGCGTTGATGGAGACGGCATCCAGTTCCTCTGCTACCGCCAGGGCCCGGAGGGGGCCGGCCTGCGGCAGGATTCCGATAGGGACCTCCGCATTCAGTTGCCGCATTTCCCGCAGCTCGTCGTGGCGAAAGGAGGAGATATGGAAATCGTGGACTTTCCAGCCGTGGTCGCGAATGTATTCCTGGATGAGGGCGTGGACCGGCGCGGCCGTTCCGGGTCCCTTCAGTTCGACATTCACGCGCAGGCGGTGATCGACCAACTCGAGTACCTCGGCCAGCCGGGGGATGCGGTACTTGCCGTCGACCAGCACTTGATTGAGTTCGGAAAGGGTCAGCTCGGCGATCTCCCCCTCGGTGCCGGTCAGCCGGTCGAGCGTACGGTCGTGAAAGCAGACCACCTCCCCGTCGGCCAGGACGAAGACGTCGAGTTCGACCATATCGGCCCCGAGGTCGAGTGCTCGCTGGAAGGCCGGTAGCGTATTCTCGGGGGCGTAGCCGCTGGCCCCCCGGTGGGCGATGACCAGGGGGGTGGGGTAGAGGATCAACTCAGCGACTACCGGGTAGTGGTCGCTGGCGTGGGCCCCGTCGATCCAGTCGGTCAGGATGGCGTAGCGTTCCACTTCGATATCCGGCGTGACGAAGATGTAGTCGATGCGGCGGTCGTTCTCCACGTCCCCCCGAAATCCCTTGAAGGTGGCTTCCGGGCCGAGGCGAACCGGGCTGGCCCGGTGGGCGTCGCTCAGGCGGGCGGCGAACTTTTGGAGGGGTACCGTTTCCGGCGTCAGGTTAAGATCGCCGGTGAGGGCGGCGGGCAGTCCGGCGGGATTGAGGCTGTCCATGCGGGCCAGGATCAGGTCGGCGCTCCGGCGGCGGGCTTCCTCCCCGACGTGGTCGAAGTGCGTATTGAACACCATGAAACGACGGTCGCTATCCCCGTAGGGCGCAAACTCCGCCCAGGTGCAGATGCGCGGCAGGGCGGCATCCCAGCCGGTACTGACTTCGTCCGGAGTGGTCGAAAGCCAGAAGGTACCACTGCGCGTGACCCGCAGGTGGTGGCGATTGTAGAAGATGGCGCTATACTCCCCGGCATGCCCGCCCCGGCGCCCCTCGCCGACGTAGGCGTAGTCTTCCAGCTCGGTGTAGAGCCAGTCGATCTGTTCCGGCAGGGCTTCCTGAACGCCCAGCACGTCCGGGTGGTGAAACTCAATCTGGCTGGCCAGGTATTTCTTGCGCAGGGGCCAGGCGTTATCGCCATCGCTTTCGGTGTTCAGGCGAATGTTGTAGGTCATCAGGGTGAGCCGACTATCGGGGTTCGTCTGACCCTGCACCTGCGCGCCGCCGCAATCTTCTAAATCACTGGTTCCGGTGGCCGACATGCTATATGAACATTCCGGTAGGAGTAGCAAAGCGAAGGCCGGGAGCAGCAGCCGGAAAATGGTTATCGCACGAAATGGAAGAAATACGTGGACTATGCAGTGGGCGGAAAAAGCGGGGGTGGGGGCCATAGCGAAGGTCAGTTGAGTTACTCCCCATACCCCGGCCCGGGTAAATAGTTCGAGCCAGGGCAGTGGCGGTTAGGGGGAACAGGGATAGGGCGCGGAGCGCGGGTGCCGGGTAAGCGGGTAACCGAAATTTATAACAATACTTTAAGTCACTCCCGCCAGCAAGCACTAGGGGTGTAGGCGTCAGACGGGTGTTTCACAGGGTGAAGACACGCCTTATTTCAAGTACCGGACAAATGAACACGATCCATAAGCTCATCCTGCTGCTCGCACTGGCGTTGCCCGCCGTAGCGCCGGCCCAGGGTATCAATAACTTCGGGCGCAACAAGCCCCACTACGAGCGCTTCGACTTCGAAGTGTACCAGACGCCGCACTTCGAGCTCTACACCTACATCGACAACGAAGAGTGGCGCAAGAACTTCCTCAACGACAGCGAGGAATGGTACCGGGTGCACCAGTACGTACTCAAGGATACCATCGACTTCAGGAACCCGCTGATCATCTACGCCAACCACGCCGACTTTCAGCAGACCAACGCCATCAGCGGGGCCATCGGCAGCGGAACGGGCGGGGTGACGGAAGCCTTCAAAAACCGGGTCGTGATGCCCGTGGCCCACACCAACGCCCAGACTCACCACGTGCTGGGCCACGAGTTGGTGCACGCCTTTCAGTACGATATGGTCATCCGGGGCGATAGTACCCGCCTACAGGACCTGCAAAAACTGCCGCTGTGGATGGTGGAGGGACTGGCCGAATACCTCAGCATCGGCTCCGTCGACCCCTTCACCGCCATGTGGATGCGGGACGCGGTGCTGAACGACGACGTGCCCAGTCTGAAGGACCTCGGCAGCGGGCGCTACTTCCCCTACCGCTACGGTCAGGCCTTCTGGGCCTTCGTGACCGGGCTGAAGGGGGATGACATCATCAACCCCTACTTCCGCGGTACGGCCAAGTGGGGGATCGAAGCGGCCACTAAGCTAGTGCTCGGCTATGAGTTCGACGAGTTCAGCGACCTCTGGGAGCAAGCCATTCGCAAGACCTACGGCCCCCAGGTAGGGGAAGCCAGGCAGGATCGGTTCGCCGGTGAGCTGCTCGTCGGTCCCGAGCGGGGGGGCGGCCGCATCAACATCGCACCGGAGATCAGTCCGAACGGAAAGTATATGATCTACCTCTCCGAAAAGGACCTGTTCAGCATCGACCTCTTCCTGGCCGATGCCCGCACCGGTGAGACCATCCGCAAAATCCGGACCAGTAGCCTGCGCGGCCACGTCGACGAACTGAGCTACATCGAAAACAGCGGCACCTGGAGCCCCGATAGCCGGCAGTTCGCCTACGTGGCGACCTCGAAGGGGCAGAATATCCTCATCATCGCCGACGTGGAAAGCGGACGGGCCGTGCGGGAAATCCGCCCCGACAATTTGCCCGCCTTCACCTTCCCGGCCTGGTCGCCGGACGGTAAGTCGATCGTGGTCTCCGGACTGAAGGAAGGACAGAGCGACCTCTACCTCATCAACGTACGCAGCGGGCGGGTGACGCAACTGACCAACGACCCGTACAGCGAAATTCACCCCAGCTGGTCGGCCGACGGGCGCACGATTTACTTCAGCACGGATCGCCCCCACAGAGCTACCCGCTTCAACCTGGCCGCCCTGGACGTAGCGAGCCGCGAGAGCCGCAACCTGGATGTCTTTCCCGGAGCCGACAACCTCAACCCCATCGAGGGGGCGGACGGGAGGGTGTACTTCCTCAGTAACCGCGACGGCTTCCGCAACATTTACCGCTACGATCCCTACCGTGGCGGGGTGGAGCAACTGACGGACCTCATCACCGGCGTGTCCGGCATTACCCACTACGCTCCGGCCATGAGTATCGACCGGGACCAAAACCGGCTGGTGTACACCTACTTTAACCAGAAGGGTTACCGGATCTACGGTACCCCGGTGAAGGATATGGAGGCCCGGCCGGTGGATAAAGACGCCGTCGACCTGACGCCGGCCACCCTGCCGCGCCTCAATCCCCGCGCCCCGCTGGTAGTCGACCGGCTGCTGACGGCGATGGGCGGGGAGTCCGTCATCTCCTCCGACCAGATCGTGGAGCGGGAGTACCGGCCCAAGTTCAAGCTCGACCACGTAGCGGGCGGTACCGGGGTAGGGGTGGGCACCAGCCAGGCCTTCGGTACCACCACCGGTATGGCCGGCGGGGTGCAGATGCTCTTCAGCGACATTCTGGGTGATAACCAACTCCTGGGCGGACTGAGCCTGAACGGCGAGATCACCGATCTGGGTGGCAGCCTGGCCTGGATCAATCGCAAGACCCGGATCAACTACGGCTTCAGCGCCGGGCGGATGCCCTTCCGCAACTTCGCTACCCTGCAACCCTTCCTGGATAGCGTGCAGGTGAGTGACGAAGCGTACGCCGAGCTCATCAACGCGCCCTACCTCATCCGCCGCCTGTACCAGAACCAGGTGGGGGCCTTCGCCAGCCTGCCCTTCACGACCGAGCTGCGGCTGGAGGGTAGCCTGAGTTTCAGCCACTACAACGACCGGGTGGAC
Organism: uncultured Lewinella sp.; assembly: GCA_964594535.1. Lineage (GTDB taxonomy): Bacteria > Bacteroidota > Bacteroidia > Chitinophagales > Saprospiraceae > Neolewinella. The sequence continues at coordinate 10,876 of CAZQNE010000026.1, read as the reverse complement.
CAGTATAGTCGCTACTTTAACCCCGCCACCGGTTTGCCCGTGCAGGCCAACGTACGCCCCGAGCGGCGCAGGGACCTGGAGGGGGAGAGCTTCAGCCTCGTCAACGCCGGCGTATCGCTGGTGGGGGACAACAGTAGCTTCGGACTAACGGCGCCGATCCGGGGGCAGCGCTACCGCTTCGGGGTGGAGCGGTACCTGGGCGACTTCAACTTCACCGTCGCCAACCTCGACTACCGGCGCTACTTCCGTGTCGGTAAGGGGGCGCTGGCCGTGCGGGGGATCCACTACGGTCGCTACGGGCGGCAGGGTGCCGATCTGTTTCCGCTCTACGTCGGTAGCCCCTGGTACCTGCGCGGGCTGAACGGCAACGGCATCGTGACCCAACTGGAGGAAAGCGGGCGGAGTATCGACGGCTTGCTGGGTAGTAAGCTCTTCGTGTCTAATCTTGAGCTACGTATCCCCTTTACCGGCCCGAAGGCGCTGGCGCTAATTAAGTCCAAGTTCCTTTTTTCCGACCTCAACATTTTCGTGGATGGTGGACTGGCCTTTACCGATTTCAGTCAGTTAAGTAATGGAACGGACGGGGAGGGCTCGCCGGTAGGGCCGATGGCGAAGCCCATCTTTACGGCGGGGGTAAGTAGTCGGGTGAACGTCTTCGGTCAGCTCGTCGTGGAACCCTTCGTGGCGCGGCCGCTGGTGCGGGGTGGGAGGTGGAGTTTCGGGGTGAACTTGTTGCCGGGGTGGTAGGGGGGGCATATCCCCGCCCGTACGGTCAGCGGTCGCGTGGGTAGCGGCGCGGCGGGTAAACCACCGGGCCGACCCCCTTCGCCAGCAAACATTTCCATTCCCTGACTTTTCTCTCCCAAATACTTCCTCCCCCCATGCCCCTCCGCACCTGCGTCCCCGCCCTCCTTCTGCTGCTGCTCGTGGCCTGTGACCCGCCCCGGGCCGATGATTATCAGCCCGCCCGCCGGATACAGGGGGAGGCCATGGGAAGTTATTACCGGGTGACCTACCTCGGGGAACGACTGCCGGGACTGCAGCAAAGCGTGGATAGCCTGCTCGAAGCCTATAATCTGGAATTGTCACCGTGGGTGGAGGAAAGCGTGATATCCACCTTCAACCGGAGCCGGGAGGGGGTGCCGCTGGCGGAGACGGTCCACTTCATTCCGAACCTGGAACTGGCCGCCGAGGTGGTAAAGCGGACCGGAGGCGCCTACGACCCCACGGTAGCCCCCCTGGTGAGCTACTGGGGCTTCGGAACGGGCGAACGGCGGACGAGCAATGCGGTGGACACCGCCGGGCTGAAGGCAATTCTGGCAAACGTCGGCTTCGACCTGATCGCATACGGCGATTCCCTGACCAAGACCCGCCCCGGGGTGCAGCTCGACCTGAACGCCAGCGCCAAGGGCTACGGGGTGGACCTTATCTCCCGGATGCTCGCCGAGCGGGGCCGACCGAACCACCTCATCGACATCGGCGGGGAAATGCGGGGCGGGGGCACGAAAAACGGGGAGCCCTGGCGGGTGGCGATCCGCCTGCCGGAAGAAGATGCCGAAGAAGTTTCCGCCGCCGGCTATTTGCCACTCAGCAACGGGCGTGCCCTGGCCACCAGCGGCAACTACCTGAACTATTACGAGGTCGACGGCCAGAAGTACAGCCATACGATCGACCCCCGCACGGGCTACGTGGAGCGCAACCGGCTGCTGAGCGCCAGCATCCTGGCCCCCGACTGCGCCACGGCGGACGCCTACGCCACGGCCTGTATGGTCCTCGGCCCCGACGCCGCACTGCAACTGGTGGAGGGGGATGCGGAACTGGAGGGCTACTTCCTGGTGCGCGGCGCGGACGGAGAGTTAGAAGTGAGAATGAGTGAAGGGCTCGAGGAGTGAAGGGCACCCACTCATTTCAGTATTCGACCGGATAGTTACCTACTTTAGCCGGCAAGCTCACCGTATGTACCTACGCCACCCCATCTGGGTCGTCCTGCTGCTTGCTGTCGCCGCGCTGCGGGGCCAGTCCACGCCGGAACCAGTCGTCTTCAATCAGGATACCCTGTTCTTTATCGGGACCAATGCCGGTAGCTTCACGCCCCGGCAGCGGGCCGACCGGGTAGAGAACGGTCTGCGCCGACTGGCCAAGCTGCCCGTGGATCGGTTGGACAGCCTCCGGGTGATGCTGATTGACGGAGAGGCCGAGATCGTACTCGGAGAGGATATCATCAGCAGTATTTCGGCGCGGGATACCCGGGCGGCGGGGCTGTCGCTGGAAGAAGTGGCCGAGGGGCGGTTGCTGCGTATCCGGCAGGCGCTGCTCGACGACTACAACGACTCGTCGCTACGGAAGGTACTGGTCGATATCGGGCTTTTCCTACTGGCGCTGGTGGTGTTCCTGGCCGTTTTTTGGGGCGTTAACCGGCTCTTCGATACCTTCCGGTGGAAGTTGCGACGGGTGGACGATAGGCTGATATTCAGTCGCTTGGCGGTCGTACAGCGCTTTTCGCTCCTCACGCCGGGGATGGAAAAGAAGCTGTTGCTCTTTCTGTTGCGGATGCTGCGGTATACGGTGCTGATCGTCTTCCTGTACCTCTACCTGCCCTTCCTGTTCAGCCAACTGAACTACACCCGCGGCTTCGGGGAGCAACTGATGGAGTACGTGCTGCAGCCCATCTACTTTCTGTGGGCGGGCTTCATCGGGTTCTTGCCGAGTTTCTTTTTCATCGTGATCATCCTGGTGGCCTCCCGCTACCTGATCAGGGGGATGCGGGTCATCGCCGATCAGGTGCGCTCGGGAAAGGTGACCTTCCAGAATTTTTACCCCGACTGGGCCTTCCCCACCTTCAATCTGGTGCGGGTGATGGTGATCGTATTTACCCTGGTCATCATCTTTCCCTACCTGCCCGGGGCGGGGACCGATGCATTCCAGGGGGTATCGGTATTCGTAGGCTTACTGCTGTCGTTGGGGGCCGCGGGGGTAATCGGGAACGTTATCTCCGGGGTCATCCTGACCTACATGCGCCCCTTCGTGATCGGCGACCGGGTGAAGATCAACGACATTACCGGAGACGTGATCGGCAAATCATTGCTCGTGACCCGGATCAAAACCATCCGTAACGAGGAGGTCACCATTCCCAACGGTATTCTGATGAACGGGGGAGTGATGAACTACACCTCCCTAGCCCGCGAAAGCGGGGTCGTACTGCACACCTCCATCACCATCGGCTACGACGTCCCCTGGCCGAAGGTCCACGAGATCATGATCGCCGCGGCCGAACGGACGGAACTGGTGGACCGCGACCCGCCCCCCTTCGTACTACAGAAAGCCCTGAACGACTGGTACGTCGAGTATGAGCTCAATGCCTACACCCGCGACAGCCACCGCATGGCCCGGATTTACTCCGACCTCCACGCCCGCATCCAGGATGGCTTCCGCGACGCGGGGCTGGAGATTATGAGCCCGCACTACATGGCGCTGCGGGACGGGAACGGGAGCACCGTGCCCGGAAAATAGGAGGAAGGTGACGCAAATTTGACAGGGAATAAAAGTAATACTATCGTCTAGAATGGTAGTGCTTCGGTTGTCTTGTTACATTACTGCCCGTGCAGGGGGTCAAACCCGACGGCCGCAGTACCTACTATTCAACGGTGCCATGGCCATATCCATCAAAATCGACCCGCCCCGGCAGCTTTACCTTTCCGATCCCCAGCGGACTAAGCTCGGCCGTGCGATTCTGGCCGGCGCGATCCCGCTCCTCAACCGACTGGGGCTGGAACGATTCACCTTTAAAAAGCTATCTGCCGAAATTAGCTCGTCCGAGGCGAGTTTGTACCGCTACTTCCGCAACAAAAACGAGTTGCTCCTTTACCTCGCTAGTTGGTACTGGGACTGGATCGGATACCTTATCGACCGCCACATCCCCCGGGAGCGCGGTGCCTGGTCGGAACTGCGCATCGCCATACGGGTACTCACCCAACCCTATGCCGATGGCATCGCGCCCGACTATATCGATCAGTTCGGTATGCACCGGCTCTTTATCTACGAGGGGACAAGAACCTACCGCAGTACCCCAATGACTCGGAACGGCGACGTCGGGCGTTACCGGGCCTACCACGGCCTGATCGAACGGCTCGGTCGCCTGATCCTGCGCGTTGACCCCCGCTTCGACCACCCCCTCACGCTTGCGTCCTCCATATTTCAATTGGCCCACGATCATTCCTTCTTCGCGCGCCACCAGCCCCGGGTTACGGAGGTAGCGTCGGGGGAGGGTACGGCCGCTGAGGTAGAGGCCATCATCTGGTCGTGGGTGCGTAAATTACTCGACCGACCCGAGAACGTGAACCAATCCGATCGCCCTGCCGCGCCCCTTACCGTATTCGTCACCCGGTCGCTGCGACCGGACAGCCCCCTACGACGCTGGGCCGCCCGGACGGGGAATCTGGTCTGTGGAAAGTCGCTGCTCGAGTTTACGGCCGTTCCCTTCGATCCTCCCGAACGGGCCGATTGGTGGTTTTTCTACAGTGCCCGGGCCGTAGCGTACGGTTTAGGTCCCGGGCTCCCCCCCCACGACGTACGCCTGGCCGCCCTGGGGGAGGGGACGGCACGGGCCCTGCGCGCCCGGGCCGGCCGGGTCGATTTTGTCGGAAACGGTTCCCCCGGGCAGGTGGGCCGGCAGTTCGTACAGGTAGCCGAGGGGATGCGGGTGTTCTTTCCCCGCGCCGAGCATTCGCGCCGCTCCGTTCAGCAACAACTGTCCGGTCGGATTACCGTGCTCGACGCCGTCTGCTACACCAACGCGATCGCTGCGGATATCAAACCGATCCACGCCGACGTGATCGTCTTCACCAGCCCCCGTAACGTAGCCGCCTACCTCGATCGCTACGCCCCGCCCGAAACGTCTCACCTGGTGGCCATCGGCGGGGTTACCGCCGCCGCCCTTTACCAACGGGGGTATACGGTACCGTTTCCGGAGACGCCCTCCGAAACGGCCATCGCGGAGCTCCTGGACCGTCGGGGTTTTCTTTAAATCTCTAAATCGCTCGTAATGACGTTGTTTAATAAAATCAAGTGGGTACTGGGCATCCTGCTGGTGTTCGGGCTCATCCTGGCCACTAACCTGATCGATCGGCAACACTTCAATGCCATCAACGATTCGGTGGAATCGATTTACGCGGACCGGCTCGTGGCGCAACACATCATCTACGAGATGTCGGCTACCCTTTACGAAAAGCAACTGGCCTACCTGAACGCCGCCGGCGCGCCCGGAGCCAGGCAGCAGGTGCTCAACGAACGACTGCGCAACAACGTCGAACGCTTTGCCACGACCAAACTTACCTCGCGGGAAACCGAGATTTTCAACCGGCTCAGACAGGATGTAGACCGTCTGGAGCGGGGAGAATCGGAGAGTCAGGCGGCCCAAATTTCCCGGATCGATGAGGTTAAGGGGCATCTCGACGATCTTTCCGAAGTTCAACTGACGGAGGGTAACCGGGAGGTTCACAAGAGCAAAAAGGCCATTGGCTCCGCTAATTTTTTCACTCAGCTGGAGATAGCTATCCTGATCGTACTGGCCATCGTGATTCAGGTAGTCGTGATCTACGACCCGATGTCACGGACCTGAAGCGTGCCGTAGCACCACTCTACCAGCAGACAAAGTTGTAGTAACCCACAACCGTGGAGAGAATACGAGGTAACGCGATCGACTGGGCGGGGACGCAGGTGCGAGGTTTACCCGGAAAATGAAGCTCCGCACCCGCGCGCCGCCGCCCTCAGTTGCCGTTAATCACCAAAATAGAGTACTTTACGGTTGAAATCAAGCGAATAGTACTACTGAACTATTTTAGCCGCCGATTGCTATAGAACGTACGACGCCCCGGTTATGGATGCTCTATTCACTCCAAAACCAACTCGTTATGTTCCGATTTCACCTGTCTTTTCTACTTGCGGTCCTGCTGACGGCCCCCCTCAGCGCCCAGGACTCCACCGTGGTCGACGTCATCGTCGCCAGTGACGACCACGCCATTCTCGAAGCGGCCGTCACCGCGGCGGGATTAGTGGATACCCTTTCCGGGGAGGGGGACTTTACGGTTTTCGCTCCTACTGACGAGTCGTTCGGTGCCCTGCCGGCCGGTGCGCTGGACTTTCTGCTCGAAGACGCCAACCTGGATAGCCTGGTCGCCATACTGACTTACCACGTACTCGGCGATTCGGTCGCTTCGACGAGCCTGGTGGACGGTAGGTTCGCCACCACCCTGAACGGCGACAGCGTCTACATCCGGGTTACGGAGGATGGCGTTACGGTAAACAACGCAGTGGTCACCGCAGCCGACATACGCACCGACAACGGTATCGTCCACGTCATCGACGCGGTACTGCTGCCCCCTCCGCCAACGGTAGTGGACGTGGTGGTCGCCGATACCACCCTGACTACCCTGGAAGCCGCGGTGACCCAGGCCGGACTCGCGGATGCCCTCTCCGGAGCGGATCCTCTCACCATCTTCGCGCCGAACGATTCGGCCTTCGCCGGCCTCGAAGACGGACTACTGGACAGCCTGCTGGCCGACCCCACGGGCGATCTGGCGACTATTCTGCAGTTTCACGTCGTGCCGGGCCGCTTCATGTCTTCCGACCTGGCCGAAGGCGCGATGCTGACGACCCTGGAGGGCGAGGACCTGGAAATTAGTCTGACGGGTGGGGCCACCGTGAATGACATTGCCATAGTACAGACCGATTTGCTGGCCGGAAACGGCGTCGTGCACATCATCGGTGGCGTGCTGCTGCCGCTGTCCATTACCAGTACGGAAGAGCCTGCCTTCGCCGCGGAGGTTAGCATTGCCCCCAACCCCGCCGGCGCCTATACCACCGTTTTCCTGCCTGCCGACATCATCGGCAATACCGAACTGACCTTACGCGACATAAACGGCCGGACGGTCAGTCGCATGCGGGCTACGAATGTGCGCCAACGGATCGACACGGCCGCGCTACCCGCGGGGACCTATTTACTCGAGATACGGGCCCGTGCCGGAGCCGTTCAGCGGCGGATCGTCGTCCGCTGACCCTGGCCGTATACCTCACTTGCGACCGGTCATAACAACTGCGGGGCCGCTAATAACAAGTGTGGTAAAAATGGCTCCGCTGGCGAAAAAAAGGGCGTTAATTAGGGGCAACAACATCGGATAATACAGATTCTGAAGTTGTCTTTCTTGCCTCTGAGAGACTGTTTTAAGCGTAACGTACACTACGACACAAGCCGGTGCCCCCCTTCGGGAGTGAGCCGGAAAAGGTAGCCGGGGTATCAATGATGTGCCCCGGCTATTCCCATACCAGGATGACGGGATGACAGCCGGATAGACACTCAATGATTGTCTACAGTAGTCTTTTCCTGGTGGCCGGCGCAGTTTATGTGCCGGTCACTAAACGGGAATGCGTATATTTCAGACATTTAGGAATTAAGCCTCACCCCCCCCTTGAATTCGGTACTGACTATCCTGATCGTCGAAGACGAACCGATCGTCGGTAAGATCGCCTTACGCCATATCCGGGACCAGGGGCACATTCCACTCGGCCCGGTACCATCGTACGATCGAGCCCTTGAGGTGCTCAACCAACGAACCCCGGCCCTGGCCCTGATCGACCTTCACCTTCAGGGGGAAGAAAGCGGGTTAGACGTGGGGCAGTGGATGAACGACCACATTCCGCACGTCCCGCATGCTTACCTGACCGGTGAGGAAGATCCGAAAGTACTCGCTGCCGCCCGCCGCAGCAATCCGATCGCGCTCTTGTTCAAGACGCTGCATCCAGCCAGTTTGCGGGCCAGCATCGACGTGATCATCAGCAATTTTGAGCCGCGCCCCGTGCCAGAGTCTACGCTGCCGGTACAGGACGGCCAGGTGACGCGGCTGGTCTCCGCTTCCCAGATTCTGTATGCACAAACCGAACATGTCTACATTAACCTAGTCCTGGACGATGGTTCCTCCCTGCTCCACCGGGGTTCCATGCAGGATCTGATCGCACAACTCAGGAGCGCCGATATGGTACAGACCCACCGGCGTTATTTGGTAAACGCCGGCAAAATTACCGCGCTGGACACCGGAAATGTGTACCTCGGGGAGCACCGGGTCCCGATGAGCCGCCGCCGGCGCACCGAATTGAAACGGCAACTGGCCGCGCGATTGAATCTGTAGCTACCGGACTACTTACACCCGCAGCAACCATCCGTGGGTATCTTCCACGGTGCCTACCCGCAGTCCGTCTATGTATTCCTTTAGCATGGGGCCGATCTTTCGTTCCCCGACGGGCGGCAGCGTCATGGTATGATCGCGGTACTGCAACTCGGCGACGTGGCTGACCACCGCGGCCGTGCCCGCCCCGAAAATTTCCTGAAGGCTACCCTTCCGGTCGGCCTCCACTACCTCGTCGATCGTGATGACCCGCTCACTGACGGGAATACCTTTGTCGCGCAGGATGTCCATGAAAAGCTTCCGGGTAATCCCCTTCAGGATCGCCCCGTCGGTAGCCGGGGTGACGACCTCCCCGTCGATGACGAAGAAAACGTTCATCGTGCCGACCTCCTGGATGTGCTTCATGTCGGGTCCGCCCATCCAGAGTACCTGGTCGAAGCCCTGCTCGTTGGCCTCGTGCACGGCCCGGAGGCTACCCGCGTAGTTGCCGGCCGCCTTGGCTTCCCCGGTCCCCCCCGGTACGGCGCGCACGTAGCGTTCTTCCACCTTCAGGCGCACGGGCTTGGCGTAGTAGGGCCCCACGGGGGCGGTGAAGATGCAGAAGCGGTAGGTCTGGCTGGGCCGTACACCGATGAACTCGTCGGTGGCGTACATGTACGGGCGTAGGTAGAGCGCGCTGCCCGGCTGGGGGGGGATCCAGTCCCGGTCCAGGTCAACGAGCCGGCGGATGGCCTCCACGAATCGGTCCTCGGGGAACTCCGCCATCATCATGCGGCGGGCACTGGCGTTGATGCGCCGGGCGTGCTCCTCGGGCCGCAGCAACAGGGGCGTCCCGTCGACGTGCTTGCTGGCCTTCATGCCCTCGAAGATGGCCTGCCCGTAGTGGAGCACCATGCTGGCCGGGTGCATGGTGAAGTGACCGAAGGGGACGATGCGATCGTCGGTCCACTGCCCGTCGCGGTAATCGCTCACGAACATGTGGTCGCTGAAGATTTTTCCGAAGGGGAGGTCGTTGAAATCAACCGTTTCCAGCCGGGATTGCTGGACGCGCTCGGTGCGGATGAGGGTGGTGGTAGGGGAGGTTGTCATGGTGGGGCAAAGATAGTACCTTCCCCCCCATGCTACCCTTCACGCTCATCACCCAGCCTACCTACGAGGATGCTCTGCATAAGCTTAGCCCCGCTCGCGATCTGGAACTACTGGTGGTATATCACGGAGAAATAGGTCTCCGCGATTTCCTACGTCGTATTCTCCACGCTGCCGGTTACGACGAGCCGGGTCGGCAACTACACCTACTGGAATTGTCGGTGAATGACCCGCTTGACCTTACGGGTCTGATTCGAACCCTGGGCGTTGATCGCGTTCTCCTGTTCGGATACGATCTACCCTCGCTCGGGCTTCATCTGCGGGCGGACAACTACCAGCCGGTCACCGTAGCAGACGTCACCTATCTGTTCGCTGACAGCCTGGAATTCATATCCCGAACGAAGGAAAACGGGGATAACCGCGCAGCCGCGGCCCTCTGGACCGCCATCAAGTCGGCCTTTCTCAGGGCTTGATCGTAGTCACGAACAGTTTGTGGTCCAGCGAGTACCGCCCCGGCCCGGTACATATCAATACGGTTGCCGCGATCGCGTAGTGCAGGGGAGTTGCCATCTTCCCCCAGGGGTCGCCCCAGTGAACGATAAAAGCGGCCACCAGCATGGTAAACAGATAGGGCAGGACGGCCAGTCGGGTGAAAAGGCCGGCCGCGATCAGTAACCCGCCGAAGAATTCCGCCGAGCCGGCGAGAATCAGACTAACGGTCGGACCCAATCCGAGCGGGTCGGCGAAGGTAAAGTCGCCCCCCAGTATTTTCATCACCTTCGGCAGACCGTGCATCAGGGCCATCTCCAGCCCGAACCAGAGGCGCAGGATGAGGAGGCCGAGATCGATGTTCCCCTTCGTCATTTCCCGAATGCGTAGCTGCCGTCGACCGCCTTACGGATGTACTCCCCCCAGCTCAGGTTATCCCGTCCGGGCTCCTGCCGCTGCGCCCGTTCGATGGCGTAGTTGGCCGCCGTCTCGATCACCCACTCGAAGTTCTCCTCCCCCACGCTGAACTTGTCGGCATCCGGGGCCGGGTTACAGAAGTCGATGGCGTAGGGAATCCCGTCGCGCACGGCGAATTCCACCGTATTGAAGTCGTAGCCCAGCCAGTTATTTAGCTTCAGCACGTAGTCGTGGATGGTCTGTAGCAGTTCGTCGCTCACGTCGTGGTGCACCCGGTAGCGGTCCAGGAACTCGTTGCGGGGCTCGTAGTGCATGATTTTGACGTGCTTGCGGCCGATGCAGTAGCAACGGAAGTAGCTGGTGAAGTCGATGGCCTCCTGCAGCATCATGACCAGTTGCCCGGTTTCCTTATGCGCTTTCCACAGCTCGTCGGGGTTATCGAGCTTGTACACGCTCTTCCAGCCGCCGCCGGCGTGGGGCTTCATGAAGGCGGGCCAGCCGATGTAGTTGAAGATACTCTGCCAGTCCAGCGGGTAGGCCATATTGACGAAGCTCTCGTCACTCGTGTCCGTGGGGTGGTCGGTACTCGGTAGCAGCACCGTTTTGGGTACCGGCACGCCGGCGGGGCCCACGGCCACTACGTTGTTGAAGAACTTCTCGTCGGCACTCCACCAGAAGGGGTTGTTGATCACGGCCGTGCCGGTGGC
>CAZQNE010000025.1:0-58421 GCA_964594535.1 uncultured Lewinella sp. | reverse complement strand
GGGGGGCTTTGCTGGATTGGGCGGAAGTGAGTCTGTTGGGGCAAAGAGACTCGCTATTTTTTGCGCTTATTCTTCATTCCGTACCACGAAAATGAGAGGTACTACCAGTCCGCACGCCAGATGAACGTTTCGCAATTTGGGGAATACTACGGCATTCAGCAGCGGCGGCTTGACCTGCCGGGCATCACCCTGTCCCGCTACGCCTACCCCGCCCCGCGTACCGGCTGGCACTACCACGAGAACCCCTACCTCATGCTCGTCATGGAAGGCAAGTTGCTCGACGTGAACCGACGGACCACCACCCGCTGCCCCGCCGGCAGCCTCATGCTCTACAACTGGGATAATCTCCACTACAACAGCCGGGAGTCGGCCGTAGCCGGCGGTTTTCACGTCGAATTCACCCGCGACTGGCTCGCCCGCACCGAAGTGGACGATGCCCACTGGCGTGGCAGCCACCGCATCGAGCATCCCAGGGCCTACCACCTCTGTGCCGCCCTGTACGCGGAACTGATTACCGGCGATGCGCACTCCCTGCTATCCACCGAATTACTGGTGATGCAACTCTGTCAGCAGGTGGCATTCCACAGCCTGCCGAGCGAGCCCCAGCCCCCCTGGATCGCGCGCCTCCGGGACCTACTACACGAAGAGGCGGATGACCTATCGCTTGCCACTTTATCACGGAAGATCGGCGTACATCCGGTACACATTTCCCGCACCGCACCCCGCTACTTTGGCTACTCCCTCGGAGAGTACATCCGCCAGACCCGCATCCGACGATCGCTCCAGCTGATGATGGACAGTCGGCTCACCCTGACCGACATAGCCCTGCGGAGCGGGTTTTCCGATCAATCTCATTTCATCCGGACCTTTCGGCGGTATTTTCCTACCACTCCACTGCGTTTCCGGCGCAGGTTGGGTTCGTAACCGCCTACCGGGGCCGGGTTAAATTGGTTCTATTTTGTGGCAGGGGGGGCGGGTACTTTTGCCGTTATGAATGATATGACCCGTTTGTTCCACCTACTCTTCATCTTGCTACCGATCTGGCTTCCCGCCCAGTTGGACTTTACACCTTCAGCTGAACCCACCGGCCCGCTGGCTACCATGGATAGCGCCATTGCTGCCGGACAGTACGAAAACGTTACGAGCGTCCTGGTCGCCCAAAACGGACGGGTGATCCACGAGGCGTATTACCACGGCGCGGATCGACAGACCAAACACAATACCCGCTCGGCCACCAAAACCATGGCTACCTTCCTGGTGGGCCTGGCTATCGACCGGGGTCACATCGAATCCGTCGATCAACCCATCCTGGACTTTCTGGGCCACCACCGACCGCTGACCAACCCGGATCCCCGCAAGGAAGAGATCACGATCGAGGACCTACTGACCATGAGCGCATCGCTCGAGTGCGACGACGGCAATCCCTACTCCCGGGGCAATGAGGAACGAATGTACCCGATCGAAGACTGGACCGGATTCTTCCTCGACCTGCCGATTCGCTCCTACCCCTTCGGGCCGCCGCCGGCCGAACGGCCCTACGGGCGGGCCTTCAGCTACTGTACCGCCGGGGCAACGACGCTGGCGGAGGTCGTGGAAGTAGCCATGGGGTATCCCGCCGCCCGTTTGCTCACCGAAGGCTTACTCACCCCGCTCGGGATCGTTGATTACACTTTCGATTATACCCCGGCCGGCATCCTGCGCACCGCCGGCGGAAGTGGCTACCGCAGTCGGGACTTCTTACGGCTCATTCAGCTTTGCCTGAACGACGGAGCCTGGAAGGGAAAACGCCTGCTACCGCTTGAATGGATCGAAGCGGCTACTACCCCACGGGCGCGGGCCCGCGAAGGGGTCGACTACGGATACCTGCTGTGGTTGAAGTCCTTCGGCTCGGACCGGAAGTATCCCGCCTACTATATGTCCGGCAACGGAGGGCAAAAGGTACTCGCCATTCCTTCCCTCGATCTGGCCGTTGTCATCACGACCACCAACTACAATAACCGCAACGCCCACGGCTACACGGATGAGTTATTGACCGCGTACATCATTCCCGCCGTAAGTAATTGACACCCCACTAGCCGCATACCCGTACCGCACCGCCCGCGCTTCGTACGCCGCCCCCGCCGGCACGGGCCCGGTGTAAATCTCCCACCGCTGCTCCCCTACCGGCCGGTAGGCGATGGTGGCCCCCGCGGTCGGGGTGGTCAGCTCGATGCGATCCCCCACCCGCCGGGCCACCGGCTCGGCCGTCACGGGTTGCTTGCCCCCGGGCCACATGGCTTCGGCCTGCTCGGTTTCAGGCATCAGCAGGTAATCGCCGTGGCGGTCCTGCCACTCGGTGAGGGCCTGGCGCAGGCGGAGCAGTTCGTCACGGTAGGCGGGGTCACCGGCGAGGTTGACTAGTTCGTGGGGGTCGGTAGCGGTGTCGTACAGTTCTTCCTCCGGCTTGGGGGCTTCGAGCCAGTAGGACTGCTCCCGGCCCAGCGCCCCGGCGGCGTGCAGTCGCTGAATTTCGGCCATCAGCGGCATCTGGTCCAGAAAGGTAATTTGCTGGGAATAGGCCACCTCCGGGCGGTAGTTTTTGATGTACTTCCAGCGGCCGTCCCCCACGGCCCTGCGGGTATCGTAGCGGTTGTCCATGCGGTCGCGGGCGGCGAAAACGTACTCCCGTTCCCGCTCCCCGAAGATCGGCACCCCCTGGACCCATTCCGGGACTGGTACTCCGGCCAGTCGCAGCACCGTGGGGGCCAGGTCTACGCCGCTCACCAGCCGGTCGTCGCGTCCGGCTTCCCCGTGCAGGTGGGCGTAGCGTTCGGGCAGATAAACCACCAGGGGGATGCGCAAACCACTGTCGTAGATCCAGCGCTTGGCCCGCGGCAGGCAGTCCCCGTGGTCGCTCAGGAAAAAGATTATGGTGTTGTCCGCCAGTCCATCTTCCTCCAGGTCCTCGAGAAGTTCACCGATTTGCCGGTCCATCCGGCTGGCATTGTCGTACAGTCGGGCCACGTGGCGGCGGGCCACTTCGGTATCCGGCAGGTAGGGCGGCACGCTCACCTCCGTAGGGTCGACGGCGTAGCTTTCGTCGAAGGGGGGGCGTTCCCGTACGTCGGGGGCAAGGTTGCGCTTGTCCAGGCCGAAGTCCCGGTAGAAGCGCTCCTTGGTCGTATCCGGCCAGATGTTGATCTCGTGGGTAATCTCGTAGGTCCGGTACAAAAAGAAGGGCCGCTGGGCATCTTCCCCCGACCGCTGCCGCCAGTGGGGGTAGTAGTTCACGGTATCCCAGACCGTGAAGGGGTCACCGAACTGGTAGTCGAGCTTGGTGTAGCTGGCCGTCCAGTAGCCCGCCGCCCGCAGTAACTCGGGAAAGGCCTTCACTTCCGGTGGCGGTACGGCACTGTAGCGCGGAAAACCCGGCATGGGGATCACGCTGGCCCGTTGTCGCATGTGTTGGGTCCCGATACTGGTCTGGTAGGCTCCGGTGATGAGGCTCGACCGGCTCGGCGCACATACCCCGGCGGTGGTGAAGGCATTGTCGTACACGATGCCCCGCCGGGCCAGGGCATTCAGGTGGGGGGTGTGGGCCAGACTATCCCCGTAGGCGGCGAAGCGCGGACTGATGTCTTCGGCAACCAGCCAGATGATATTGGGCGCGGGCGCAGGTGCGGTGCTGGCGGGGGGCACTTCGGTACCGGTACAGGAAAAATGAGTGAGCAGGATAGCATAGCCAAAGTAGCGGATAACTCCCATAGCAAGTTGGTTACGGAGCGGCAGTGAGATGGGTGATCGAAGTAGGCGGCAGCGTCACCCGTCCGTTGTAAATATCGGTGGTGGTATGGTCTACGTCGGCGAGCCCTACGATCGTGCGGTCCAGCGGGGCCCGGTAGGTATAGGCAGCTCCTGACGCCAGGGCATCGGGTACCGCTACGGTGACGGATCGAAGGCCATAGTTTACTAGCAGGGCACCGTCGGTTTCCCCCTGCATCCAGTAGCCGCGTACCGAACCGAAGGGTTCCCCCCGGTCGTCCACCAGCTTCGGGGCTTCCCGGTAGTAGAGCGGGACGCAGTGCCCGGCCCCTCCCGTCGCTTCCGCGAAAAGCCCTGTCACCACCCCCGCGGCGGAGGGCGCGTAGGCTTGGACTTCCCGCGGTCGGTCGAGCAGGTAGTCTAGCTGACCGGACTCGGTGTACAGTAGCCCGAACAATGACCCCACCAGGTTATGGATGGTGGTCACCGTGATCGGACTGTCGAGAAACTCTCCGTAGTACACCGAAAGCAGCATACACTGCGCCCAGCTTCCGCGCACCAGGGAACTATCGTCCCGCATATTGAATTCGGTGGCCCAAATTTCCATCCCCTCCGGCACCCCGGCCTGCCGGTACTTGCGCGCGTTTTCCCGGGCCGTGGTCAGTAGATTGGCGTAGGCGGCCGGGTCGCCGAGTTGGGCCCGTTCCCACGCCTGGCGCTGGCGCACGTCCCGCGGCCCCCGCCGGGTGGCTGTATAGGGATTGCCGAGCCCTTCCTTACCCGGCTCCAGGTTACGGCGGCTGCGGCGACCGTCCAGTCCGCTCGGCGCGTAGGTGTGGTAGGTGACGGCATCGGCACTCGGGCAGTGGGCCAGTACCCGCCGGGTCCAGTTCTGCTGCCGGGGGTGAATCGCCAAATGGGAACCTACCACGGCAAACCGCGCTTCAGGAAATTCGGCGCTCAGGACGCCGATCCATTCCTCGCTAGTCCGCCCGTAGTCCTCCGGCGTCGGAAAGCCCAGCATCGGGAAGGGCACGTTAAAGTAAAGTTCGTTGCTCAGTTCGACGTAGCGGACGGGCAGTCCAAGATCGCGGGCCCGCCGCAGATTGCGCAGGCTGTGGTCCAGGTCTTTGCTCAGCATATTCAGCATGAAGATGGGAACGGCACCCGTCCGCTCCGTCATCCGGGCTAGATTTTCCAGGGTATAGCGGTTGGGGGATTCCTTCAATTTTTGCTCTACGACCCACGTAAGCATCAGGCTATCCGGTACGGTCTGATCGAGCCAGCCGGTGTCCCAGTCCCAGTAATTGCCCAGGGTACCGGCCGGGTAGCGCAGGTGGCGTACGCCGAGGTCGCGGAAAGCGGCCAGCAGTCTTTCGTCCTCCCAGGGTTGGTCGAAGCCGGTCAGGTTTCCGTTGACGCCGATGCCGTAGGGATCAAGTGCACGCCGTTCCCCCGTCTCTACCGCCAGCACCGTAGGTCGGCAGGCCGGAAAGCAAAGGAGGAGCCCCGCCACCACCACGGCGGTGGGTACTCCCGTCCGAAAAGCGTCGATCACACTAAACAAATTCATGGGGTCGGCAGACTGAAGGCCAGATCGGTGTTCCACTGTGACTGGTGATGGTGGCGCCCCCGGTGGTCCTTTAGCCCGATGCGGATCCGGTAGTCGTCGGTGAGCGTATCCAGGCGGACGGTCAGGACATTGCGCCCCCTCCGCAGCCCGATCTCGGCGTAGGCGGTAGCGGGCCAGCGACGGCGTACCTTCCGGTGGCGTAGCACTTCCTCCCCGTTCACCCAGGCCGTCAGGTAGGCCGTACTTCCGAGGCAGAGCCAGTGTCGGGAGGCCGACTCGGTTTCGACCACGGTGGTCAGGTACAGGGTCCGTTCGCCCCGGCCGCGGAAGTACCGCCCGAGGTCCACGGTCATGGTCGGCGGACGGACTTCAGTCACTCCGAAGGGCCGCCCCTCCCGGTCGTTCCCCTCGATCAGGTCCTCGATGATCGCGTGGTCCAGGAAGTCGTCCTCCGGTCCGTTCACCCGGTCGTGGTTCATGTAGCGCACCGAGGGTAGACTGCTCATGCCGTGATCGGGGTAGTCGGTATCCATTCCTTCCAGGGCGGGGTCGGCCCGAATGAAGGGGCCCAGCAGCAACCAGCGGCCGTAGTCGGGAATACCCTTTGGGTAGGTGCGGGTCTGCCCGGCAACCGTCAATTCAATGATATACGGGCGGCGGGGCGCGGGTGCGGGGGGAGGGGGTCCGGCAATCCGGGTCGGTGCGGAACTGGCGGAAACACTATCGTGGATGGGTATACTTCGCGTCGTGGACGGCCCAATTTCGGTCCGTCCGCCTTTGGTTGGGAAATGATCCGATGCGGCGCGCCAATCGAGCCGGACCGCTTCGTCCCCCAGGTTCTCCACTACCAATTTAAGGGTCGGTTCCCTCCATTCGGCACGTACCGCCAGCGGCCAGTCGGGGGCGGGCCAACCGCCTTCGATCTTTCGGCCGACCGCGCAGGTCCACTCCGCCAGTTCGGTCAGGGTGGCGGGGGTGCGGATGCCACTGACCTCCGGACTGATCAGCAATTCATTTCCCACCCGCTCCTTCCAGAGATCGGGGATGGCCGCGTGACCCCTCACGATACCGAGCAGGGCGGCGGCGGTGGCGACTACGCAGTCGCTGTCGTGGCCCAGGTGCAGCGACTCGATGATGCGGTCGAAATCGGTGCCGGCGTGATGGATGGACAGGATCGTAAAGCCGACGTTCATCGGGGCGGAGGTAAAGTCGGCGTCCCCGTAGTAGCTCTTGATCTTGGCGGCGGTCACCGCAAAGCCGTAAGCGGTGTACCATTCCCCTACCCGTTGCACCAGGGTGGCGCAGTCGCTTTCCAATGGAATGACCCCGAGGGCCTCCTGCATGATGGCCTGCAGGTCGTCGCGGACGAACGCCAGGGCGGCGCAGGCCGAAAAAAACTGTTCGGCGTGGACGCTGAATCCGGTGTGGTCGAGTTCGCTATCCATGCGGGCGTAGCGGGCGGCGCGGGCGGGGTCGCCGGGAAAGAGCATCCCCCAGATTTCGGAGCGGATCGGGCTGCCCATGCTTTCGCTCCAGTAGTCATTGTTGTGGCGGCCGGTGTCGGGGATGTCCAGCCCCAGGCGAATGTTCCGGGTGGCGATGCCGTACTCGTTCCAGGGGAAGGCGACGTGGTCGCGCCAGTGGGCGGTGAAATCGGCTTCACGGACCCAGGGTCCTTTCCGGTCCACCATGTCCAGCCAGAGCACCTGTAGGTCCAGGTCGTCATTCGGGAAGTTGCTGGCGAAGAGCTCATCGCTCAGTTCGATGGCATTAAAGGTCTTGTAGCCCTCGATCGGGGCACCGAGAATGCCGCCGGCACATTTGCCGACCCAGCCGCCGAGGACTTTGTCGTAATAGGTTGGGGAATCAGTGGTGAAGGACATACGGATCGGTGGGGGGGTTACGCTAGGCGTTCATTCTTCCCCTAAGGTGCAACGCCGCCTCGGAAGTGAACGAAAACTTAGGTAGCGATTCTCTCCGGATTCATAATTAGCGAGGTAAAACTTCGGCGGGACCCGTTCGCTGCTGCCACCCTTACCTAGCTCAACCTTCCCCGGAAAGCCCGCACCCGCGCGCCGCCGCCCCCCCGCCCTTGGCCGTAAACGGTCCTAAATACTGGACTTTTCTATGCGGATTGCAAAATCAAAAGAGTATTCCGGGATAATTGTGGAAGATTTGGTGGCATCCCGCGCCACGGCCAAACAAAATACTCCCCGCATGCTACTCCGACGGACCCGATACATTTTTCTTTCGCTTCCCTTTATCCTGCTGATCAGTACCGGCCTTTCCGGACAGATCGTCAGCGGGACCGTCTACGATACCGATGGGTTTCCACTGACCGGGGCGACCATCCTGCAGGTAGGCACCTCCAACGGAACCCAGACGAACCTGGAGGGTCAGTTCAGTCTCGAGGTGGAGGGAGATGACCCCGTGCTGCGCATCAGCTACCTCGGCTACCTGACCCAGGACGTGGCGGTCAATGACCGCGAAAACCTAGACATTCAACTCGCCGAGGACAGCGAAACCCTCGAGGAGGTCGTGGTGATCGGCTACGGTACGCAAACGCGGGACAACGTCTCCGGGGCCGTCAGCTCACTCAGCAGCGAAGCCATCGAGGGACGGCCGGTAGCCAGTTTCCAGAGCGCGCTCCAGGGACAGGTCGCCGGATTACAAATTACCAGCAACAGCGGGGCACCCGGCGGGGCGGCGAACGTGCGCATACGGGGTACGGGCTCGATCACGGGCGGGAGTAGCCCGCTGTACGTCGTCGATGGAGTGATCATACAGACCGGAGTGGGTATTGCCGGTGACCCCTTCGCTACCATCAACCCCAACGACATTGCTTCGGTGACCGTACTCAAAGACGCTTCGGCGGCGGCCATTTACGGGGCGCGGGCGGCCAACGGAGTGATCATAATTACCACCAAACGCGGCCGTAGCGGCACCCCGAAGATCACCCTGAATACCTACGTGGGCAGCCAGAGCGTGACGAATACCCTGGACCTATTGAACGCCGAGCAGTACCGCGGGGTCCGCAACACCGTAACGGAGAACAGCGGGGAATCGCCCATCACCAACCTCGACCCCGCCAACGACCTCCCCTTTGATACCGACTGGCAGGACGCCGTTTTCCAGAGCGGGGTCATCCAGAACTACGAACTCAGCGCCTCCGGCGGGTCGGACAACCTCAGCTACTATGCCAGCCTGGGGCACTTCGACGAGGAGGGCACCATCATCGGTACCGGACTGGAGCGCACCACGCTGCGCATCAACACCGATACCCGACTGGGCCGCTTCAAATTCGGTAACTCGCTGACGGTCAGCCGGAGTGAGACCGATCTGGAGTATGTAGGACTGGGTAACACTATTCTAGGCTGGACGCTACTGAACCCACCGACCGTGCCGATCTACAACGAGGACAATATCGGGGGATTTGCCGGCTCGACCAATGCCGATGGCGACCCCCGCATCCTCAACCCCGTAGCGGCCCAGACCCTGATCGAGCGGGGCGGTACCGCCAACCGGATCCTGGGTAGCGTTTTTACCGAATACGAACTGCTCGAGGGGCTGAACTACCGGGCCAACCTGGGCGTGGATCAGTCCAGCTTCCGCAACCGCACCTTCGCTCCCTTCTTCGACCTCGGAACGGGGGAAGCCGTCGTGAGCCTGGAGGAGGGGGCCGAGGTGAGCGAAAATCTGGGGGAGAACTTCAGTCTGCTGTTTGAGAACACCCTCAACTTTCGCCGCCTCATTGGCAACCACAGTATTGACGTGCTCGGGGGCTACACCATTCAGAATACGGAGGTGAGCGGCATCAACCTGCGGGTGGTGGGGCAGAATATCAGTCCGCAGCTCCCCGTAGTGAACGGATCGGCCATCCTTCCCTCCCCGCCGCGGGGCTTCTCGGAGCAGGTACGCACGGTAAGCTACATCGGCCGGCTGATGTACGACTACGACGATCGCTACCTGGCGACCTTCAACTTTCGGCGGGACGGCAGTTCGATCTTCACCGAGGAAAACTACTTCGACAATTTCTATTCCGGCAGCCTGGGCTGGGTGGTGAACAACGAAGCCTTCCTGGCCGACGGCCCCTTCAGTACGCTCAAACTCAGGGCCAGCTACGGCTTCCTGGGCAACGACCAAATCAACGCCGGGGCGACCCTGGCTTTGCTTAACTCCAATGCCCGCTATATTCTGGGGGAAGGGCAGGGCATCGCGCCGAGCCTGGCACCGGGCGGACTGGTGGCTAATCCGAACCTGGTGTGGGAGAAACAGTCGCAACTCAACCTCGGGGTCGATATGGGGCTGCTGGACAATAAGCTGGCCTTCAGTTTCGACTACTTTGTAAAGACCTCCGACGACCTGCTGCTAAGTTTTCCACTTCCGAGCGCTACCGGCTTCGAAAACATCTTCCTCAACGCCGCCGAAGTGGAAAATAGCGGGGTCGAAGCGACGGCCAGCTACCGCAACCGTATTGGCGAACTGGGCTACAGCCTTAACGCCAACCTGACGCTGCTGGACAATGAGGTGCTGGCGCTCACCGAAGGACTGGAGAGCATCGACCGTAACGCGACAAACGAATTCACCGCCCGCAACCGCATCGAGGTGGGCCAGTCCCTTTTCGCCTTCTACGGCTACAAAACGGACGGTATCTACCAGTCGGAGGAAGAGATTGCCGCCGGCCCCACTCCACTGGGGGGGACCGCGCCGGGTGACCTGCGCTTCGTAGACGTGAACGAAGACGGGGTCATCAACGAAGACGACCGCACCTTCATCGGCGACGCCAACCAGGACGTACAGTACGGCTTCGGGCTGCAACTGAACTACCGCGCCTTCGATTTTTCGGTACAGTTCCAGGGCGTAAGCGGCAACCAGATCTGGAACGACACCAAGTACCTGACGCAGGCCTACTTCCGGGTCAGCAACCTGAGTACCGACGTGCTCGATGCCTGGACCCCGACCAACCCCAGCACCACCCAGCCGCGGGCCGTATCGCCGAACATCGCGAATAATGACGTGGGGTCGGACTTCTTCGTCGAAGACGGCGCCTACCTGCGACTGAAGAACCTGCAACTGGGCTACACCCTCGGCAGTGGGGCCATCGACCGGCTAGGGGTGTTGAGTAGTGCCCGCATCTACTTCGCCGCCCAGAACCTGCTCACCTTTACCGACTACTCAGGCTACGACCCCGAGGTGGGGGGCAGCGGCGGCTTCGGCTTCGACAACGTCGGCTACCCCCAATCGCGCCGCGTCACCGTCGGCCTCACCCTCGGATTTTAATCACCGCCCTAAACGACACGACCATGCGTAACGTGATTCCCGTCCTGCTATCCCTTTGCCTCCTGACCGGCTGCGGTAGTGACTACCTGGACGACGCCGAGGTCTTCCGCGACCTGGAGGCCCGTACCTTTTACCAGACGCAGGACGACGCTATCCTGGCCATCAATGCCGCCTATACCCCCCTGCAGTACCAGGGCGGCTTCCGGCGCTACCCTTACCTGCTCGACTACATGAGCGGAGATCTGAATATCACCAGCGGGGGGCGCCAGTTGACGGCCTACCCGGGCTTCCAGTTCAATGCGGCCAGTCAGCACCTCGTGCCCCGCAAGTGGGAGGCGATGTATACGGGTGTCAGTCGGGCGAACGTGGTGCTGGAGGAGGTGCCCGACATTCCTTTTCAGGACGAGGCACTTAAAGAACGTATTTTAGGGGAGGCCTACTTCCTGCGGGGCTTTTACTACTCCGAACTCGTCGACCACTACGGTGGCGTACCGATCTACGACCGGCCCTTCGCCGGTGACTTGCAGGACGAGTTGTTCCGCCCCGCCCGGGCCAGCCGGGAAGAAGTCTTCGCCCTTATCGAGTCTGATTTCGGTAACGCCGCCTCCCGACTTCCCGAGGCCTACGAAGGTGACGATCTGGGGCGGGTGACGGCCGGGGCCGCCGTAGCATACCTGGGTCGCGCCCAACTGTTCCAGGAGAAGTACCCCGAGGCAGCCGCTACCCTGGAACCTTTAGTGACCGGAGCGATCGGGAACTACGAGTTGGTGGCCTTCGAGGAAAACTTCGGCGCGGAGAACGAGAACAATGCCGAGTCGGTCTTCGAGGTGCAGTACGCCACCGGTATCGGTCGGGGCTTTAGTGATTTGGACGGGGCCAGTACCGCGGAGAGCAACTGGATAGCTACGGCCCTCAACCCCGGCCGGGTGCGCGCCTTTGCTAACGGGCTGCCCAGCGTAGAGGTGGACAACTTCTTCCGCCAGTACCCCGAGGAGGATAGCCTGCGCCGGCTCTACACCATCGCCCGCCCCGGCGACGTCTGGGGCAGTTGGGACCCGATCGCCGAAGATCCCATCGCCGCCAACCAGTGGCGGGACCGCACGGGCGACGTACCCGAGGCCCCCTTCCTGGGCGTGCGCAAGGGCACTGAAGGACCGAACCCCATCGGTTTCGTGCAGTCGCCAATCAACCTCCGCCTCATGCGTTTTGCCGAGGTCTTACTACTCTACGCCGAGGCCGAAAACGAAGCCAACGGCCCAACGCCGGAGGCCTACGCCGCCGTCAACCGGGTGCGGGAGCGGGCCGGGGTAGCCCCCTACCCGGAGGGGCTGAGTAAGGACGAGTTCTTCGCCCGCATCGCCGCCGAGCGTCGGTTGGAACTGACCTTCGAGTTCAAGCGCTTCTTCGATATCATCCGCTGGACGCGGCGGGCCGGGCCGGTACCGGACTTCGCCCGGCCCTCCGCCATGCCCGGCTTCACGCCGAATAAGAATGAACTGCTCCCCATTCCCGAGGGGGAACTGGTCGCCAATCCGAATCTGGTGCAGAACCCGGGGTATTAGTGTTGCTACGCCGGTACTGAAGCTATACCCACGGAGGCTCCGCCGCACAGTGGTATCCACAGAGCAGCACGGAGAAGCAAACTTCCGTGAATACCTCGGTGCGCACTTGCCTAGCAAGTACTCCGTGGGTAAACCATAAGCCCCCGCCGCACAGTCGTATTCACAGAGCAGCACGAAGACGTATCTCCTCTGGAGAGGGACCGGGGGGGAGGAATCCCCCGGCGTTTTATATTTTGGGTCCGATCATGCAAACCGGGCCGCGCCCCGCCACATCTTTATGACCGTTGGGCTCTACTTCTGGGCATTCATTCAGAATTTCATTCTCGGGGCGGCTATCGCCGCGCTCAAGCGGGACGGACCGAACTACCTGCTGGCCAGTGTGTTCGCCCTGACCGGCCTGAACGTGCTGACCCAGTACATTTTTCACTTCACGAATCTGAAGTTCACCCTCGCCCGTATCATTTGGATACCGGACATTATCGACTTCGTAGTGCCCAGCCTGCTATTGCTCTACCTCATGCGGGTATTGAACGCCAGTTGGCCGCGGCGGGTGTACCTCTACTTTTTACCGGCCGCCCTCACCCTGGCGGTACTGATACCCTACGTGCTCTTTACCCCGGATTTTGGGTTCTTCGATTACATCCGGACGAACCTCCACCGTGCCGTGCTCATCGGCCTGATCGTCTGGAAGTCATTCATTCTGTACCGGGGCTACCGCCTGCTGCGACGGCACCGGGAGGCGTTGCGCAGAAAGAGCGTGGCCCGGTTTCGGTGGCCCGCCCTGCTGTGTGTCTTTCTGTTCGCCTCCGCCCTGCTCTCCGCGATCAACTTCGTGCACATGAGTTGGCTGGCCCCCTACCGGAGCCCGGAAAGCCTGGTACACGTACGCCAGCTGATCCAGTTTATTTTCGTCAGTTTTAACAGCATGATCGTACTGGGCGTGATCTACTACCTGGTGCAACACCCGAAGATTTTGTCCGGTAAGCCGATGCTTAAGACCCCCGCCCCCGCACCGGCCCGTGAAGAACGGGACCGACATCGGGAACGGCTGCTGGCCGCCGTGGAGGGTGAACGCGTCTTCCTGGATAACGAACTCAACGAAAAGCGACTGGCCGAGCACCTGGACCTCCCCCCCTACGCCCTCTCGCGGCTGCTCAATGAAGAACTCGGCAAGTCATTCAGCACCTTCATCAACGAGTACCGCATCGCCGAGGCCCGGCGGGTCCTGGCTACCGACGTAGACAAGCAGAAGACCAATTTCGCCATCGCCCTGGAGAGCGGATTCCGCTCGGAGTCGGTTTTTTACGTAAACTTCAAAAAGTTCACGGGTACCACGCCGAGCCGCTACCGCAAACAATTGATCCGGGAGGAACTGACCGACTCGCCGGCACGATGATCCCCTTATTTTGGAACAGGTAGCCGGGCACCCGTCTCCTGCCTCCACCTATGTAGCGACTGCCTCAGTTCAGCGACCAGCCCGGGTCGCTCATCCGTCAGATCGTTGGTCTCCCCCGGGTCCCGCGCCAGGTCGAACAGTTGCACGCTTCCGTCCTCGAGCGATTCGATCAACTTGACGTCACCGCGCCGGATGGCCGAGCGGGGGCGGCCGCCCTGGTTACTGAAGTGAGGATAGTGCCAGAAGAGATCGCGGTCGGGCAGTAGGGTCGTGTCGGAACCAAAGGCGGCCAGTACGGTCCGTCCGTCGATCGGCCGGTCGGCGGGCAGGGGTTCGTTCAGTATCTCGAATAGCGTGGGGAATACGTCTACCGTACTCACGATCGATTTGTTGATCCGCCCCCCCGTCCATTTGCCGGGCCAGTAGGCGATCATTGGCACCCGAACCCCCCCTTCGTACATCGTCCCCTTGCCGGCGCGGAGGGGATCGTTGACGGTCGGTTTATCTCCCGCCTCGCCGATGGCCAGTCCGCCGTTATCACTCACGAAGAGGATGAGGGTATTGTCAGCTATCCCCTGGCGTTCCAGGGCGGCCCGTATGCGACCGACCGACTCGTCCAGCTGCTCGATCATAGCGGCGTAGACCGGGTGGTAATCTTCGGGACGAGGATTGGGCTTCCCGGTATACTTCGCTACCAGCGCCCCGACGCCCTGCAGCGGTAAGTGGACGGCGTAGTGGGCTACCGTTAGGAAGAAGTTCGTATCCCGGTGGGAAGTGATAAAATCCTCAGCACCAGCGGTGATCTCCTCCGTGAGTTCGGGTAGTCGGTAGGCGTCCGTGCTGTCGCCGGCGTGGAACCACTCGTAGCCGCGGTCGGTGAAGAGGAGCCCGTAGTCCCAGCTTTCGGTCACGTCGAAGCCCTGTAGATCGGGGTCGCTTTCCCCCAGGGAAGTATTTTCCCCCAGGTGCCACTTGCCGATCAGCCCGGTGCGGTAGCCGGCCTTCTTCATGCCTTCGGCGATGGTCACCTCGCTGAGCGGCAGGCGGTCGGTGAAGGGGGCGGGCAGCACGGGGGAATCCGCTACCGTCTTGGTGCCGTAGAGGTAGTTCGTCAGTCCTATCCTGGCGGGGTAGCGACCGGTGAGGATACTGGCCCGGGTCGGCGAGCACACGTGGCCGGCGGCGTAGGCCCGGGTGAAGCGGACCCCGTCGGCGGCCAATCGGTCGAGGTGGGGGGATTCGAAAAAGGGATTGCCGTAGCAGCCCAGGTCGCTCCAGCCCAGGTCGTCGGCAACGATGAGGACGATATTGGGGCGGCGGGGCGCGGGTGCCGCGTCAGTGGGAGCGGACGGAGAGTCGCAGGCAAAGAACAGGGCCAGGACGATCGGGAGAAGGGCACGGAACATAGGCAGCGTCTTACCGACCAAAGTCCGCCGCGGCCGGCTTTATATCCTTCGGCTTTACGATTCCGCAGAAAAGAATCCGTGATTTTTTCGACTTTACCGTCATGCAGCCCGCCTCCCCCACCCTGACCGAGCAACTCGCCGACATCAACGAGTACGAGCGGGAGCCCGTGCCCCCCACCGCCGTGAAGGGCTTCAAAAGCTTCGTCGGCATGGTGGCCGGGGAGCACATTGCGGGGACGGAGTTCGTCATCGGCCCGCTGTTCGTGCTCCACGGAGCCTCGGCCTCCGACGTGCTGTGGGGACTCCTGATCGGCAACCTGCTGGCTACCCTCAGCTGGACGCTGGTCTGCGCCCCGGCGGCCGTCCGTACCCGCCTGACCATCTTCTACCAGCTCGAAAAGATCAGCGGGGTGGGTTTAGTGACCTTTTACAATCTGGTCAACGGCATCCTGTTTTGCGTCACGGCGGCGGCCATGATCGGGGTATCGGCCTCGGCGGTCGGGCTACTGCTGAGCGTCCAGGGGCCGGGGATCGGCGATCTCTACCCCACCAGTTTCGCCTGGATCCTGATCATCTTTCTGATCGGCAGCGTGATCGCCATCGTGTCCACCTTCGGTTTCGACCGGGTGTCGAAGTTCGCCAACGTCTTCGCCCCCTGGATGCCGCTCGTGTTCCTGGCCTCGGGTATCGCGGTGTTGCCGAGCCTGGGGGTTACTTCGGTCGGGGACTTCTGGGAGGCCGCCGAGACCCGCATCTGGACCGGCGTACCGGTACCGGGGCAGAGCAAGTACGGCTTCTGGCACATTCTCATTTTCGCCTGGCTCTGCAACAGCTCCATGCACCTGGGGCTGTCGGACATGACCATCTACCGCTACGCCAGGCGGCCGAGTTACGGGCTGGCCTCGGCCTTCGGCATGTACATCGGGCACTTCATGGCCTGGATCGCCTCGGGCATTCTTTGCGCCGTGGCGCTGGAAGCCGGTAACGACAGTCCGAGCCCGGGCGAAATCGCCTTCATGGGGGCCGGGCTGGCGGGGGCCATCTGCGTGGTCGTGGCCGGCTGGACCACCGCCAATCCGACGCTCTACCGCTCGGGGCTGGCCGTGCAGGGCATCTTTCCGCGCCTGAAACGGTGGAAGGTCACCCTCGGCGTAGGGGCCTTCGCGACCCTGCTGGCCTGTTCGCCGGCGATCGTGAGTAAGCTCGATCAGTTTTTGGGTCTCTATGCGCTGGTGGCCACACCGGTGGGGGCGGTGGTGCTGTGCGACATCTTTTTGTTCCCCCGGCTCGGACTACGGCGAAACCTCGCGCGCGAACTGGGGCTGCGGCTCAACTGGAGCGTCCTGGCCTGCTGGGTGGTGTCGGTGGCGATTTGCTACCTGCTGTACGACTACTTCGAGGCGGACTTCTACTTCTTCATGGCCCTTCCGGGTTTCTTCCTCGGCGGGTTGACCTACACCCTCTTTGCTTACCTACAGCAGCGGAACCTGGCAACAACGGATACGGTATGAGTACACGACTGCAATTGCTGAGGGTACTGTCCTTCATCGGTTTGGCGGGGACGCTGGTGCCGAGTTTGCTGGTATTTTCGGGGGACATCACCCTGCAAACCTATAAATGGGTGATGCTGGGGGGGACGGGGCTGTATTTGGCTACGGCTCCTTTTTGGATTAACCGGGGTCAGGAGTAGGGTTAACCCACCGAGTTGAACGGAATTTTCACAGAGTTAAGCAGAGGAAGCGCGCACGACTCCGTGCAACTCTGCGCTTACTCTGCTCAACTCTACGGGCTTCTACCAATACCCTGCCGCCCACCCCCTATCTTTAGCACATGCGCCTATCGCCACTTTTGGCCCTACTACTCTTCCTAATTTCCTGCGCCGAGGAAGAACGGGTCAGTTTTGCCGATGAGGTACGCCCCATTTTTAACGCGAAGTGCGTCGGTTGCCACGGCGGCGTCAAGCAGGCTGGCGGACTGGGGCTCGTGTTCCGCGAAAACGCGCTGAAGAGCATCGTGCCGGGTAAGCCCCACCGCAGCGAACTCATCGCCCGCGTCACCCACGAAAACCCGGAATTGCGCATGCCCTTCGGGGGAGCCCCCCTATCCGCCGAAGAAATCCGAACCCTGGAACGCTGGGTCGAGCAGGGCGCCGAGTGGGAACCCCACTGGGCCTACCAGCCGCCGCGGATAACCGAGCCCGCCGTTGCCGTTCCCGCGGGAGGAAATGAGATCGACGCCTACGTGCTCTCCGAATTACGCGAAAACGAAGCATCCCCCTTTCCCGACCGAACCGAGCTGGCACCTGCGTCCGCGCCCCACCGCTTACTCCGCCGCCTCGCCTTCGACCTGACCGGACTGCCCCCCACCCCGGAAGAGATGCACACCTGGCTGGCCGACCCCAGCGAAGAAGCCTACCGACAATTCGTAGACCGCTACCTGGCCAGCCCCCGCTACGGCGAGCACCGGGCCGCCACCTGGCTCGACCTGGCCCGCTACGCCGACTCCCGGGGCTACGAGCGCGACCGCCCCCGTACCATCTGGCCCTACCGCGACTGGGTGATCCGGGCCTTCAATGACGATATGCCCTTCGACCGGTTCACCATCGAGCAACTGGCCGGAGACTTGCTTCCGGACCCAACCCGTGAACAGCTGATTGCCACCGCCTTCCACCGCAATACGCCAAGTAACGGTGAAGGTGGAACGGACAACGAAGAGTACCGGGTGGTAAGCGTCATGGACCGCGTCAACACCACCTGGGAAGTCTGGCAGGGCACCACCATGGCCTGCGTGCAGTGTCATAGCCACCCCTACGACCCGATCCGCCACGAAGACTTCTATAGCTCGTACGCCTACTTCAACAACACGGCGGACCACGACCACGTCTGGGAGCGGCCGCTGGTGTCCATTCCCAGGGCCGATCTACAGACGAAGGCCGACAGTCTGCGGGGCTGGGTGACGCGCTACGGTAGTCCGGAGGAGGTCGACCGCTGGCGGCGCTTCCTGGATACCCGGGAGCCGATGATCCGCCCCTACCACTACCAGGAGATCGTGGGCGGGGTGTTCACCGACCGGGCCGATGAAGACTTCCTGGTGCTGCGCGACGGCAATTCCTTCGCCCTGCCGGAACGGGCCCTGGATGAGCTTACGGCCTTTCACCTGCGTACCATCACCCACCGGCCGGCCACGGTGGAGTGGCGGCTGGACGCGGTGGACGGGCCCCTCCTGGCCACTACCGAACTGGGGAAGGGCTGGGATCAGGTCACTATCGTTCCGCTGCCGGAAGTAAGCGGAATGCACCGCGTCTTTTTGCGGGTATCGGGGGCCGGTGACGAAAAGTTGGTGAGCGTGTACGGGGTGTACCCCGAAGCGCGGCTACCGGGGAGCGATCAGGCGGACTACGCCCGTGTGGCGGCCTACATGCGCGAACTGGCTACGGAACGGGATAGCCTCGGCGTACCCGTGCTCTCCGAGTTACCGACGGAACTGGCCCGCCCCACCCACCTGTTCGAGCGGGGCAACTGGCTCGTGCGCGGCAAAGCCGTGAGCGGGAACGTACCCGACGTGCTCCCGCCCATCGACACGACCGGCAACCGGCTGACCTTCGCCCGTTGGCTGGTTTCGCCGGATAATCCGCTTACGGGCCGGGTGACCGTCAACCGGATTTGGGCCGAATTATTCGGGCGCGGACTGGTGAGCACGCCGGAAGACTTCGGTAGCCAGGGAGCACTGCCCTCCCACCCCGAACTGCTGGACTACCTGGCCGTGCGCTTCGCGGGTGACTGGAAGGGGAGCGTCAAACGGCTGATCCGGGAGATTGTCCTAAGCCGAACCTACCGGCAGTCTTCCGCGGCTAGTCCGGAAGAGCGGCAAGCCGACCCCTACAACCAGTGGCTGGCCCGGGGCCCCGCCGCCCGCCTGACCGCCGAGCAACTCCGCGACCAGATGCTAGCGGTCTCCGGCCTACTGAGCGACAAGATGTACGGCCCCGGCGTCATGCCCCCCCAGCCGGAGGGGCTCTGGGATCACATTCCCTACAGCGACCTGAGGTGGGAGACCAGCATGGGCGAAGACCGCTACCGGCGGGCCGTGTATACCTACCTGCGGCGTTCGGTCCTTCACCCCGGCATGACCACCTTTGACGGTTCGACGCGGGAAATTTGCCTGTCGCAGCGCGTGCCGACCAATACCCCCCTGCAGGCGCTGGCTACCCTGAACGACCCGGCTTACGTGGAGGGTATGCGCAAATTAGCCGGCGAGCTGGAAGCCGAGTACGCCGACCCCCGCCGGGCCATTGAGGCCCTGCACCGGCGGTTGCTCTTCCGCCCCGTGCGGGAGGGAGACCGGGAAGCATTACTGGAACTCTACCAAAATGCGCTGAACACCTACGCTGGTGACCGCACCGAAGCCCTGTTCACCGTCGTCAACGTGCTCTTTAACGTGGATGAATTTCTGACCAAATCATGAGCCGACGCATCCGGGAAGTGGAGGCCCGCCGGGCCCTGTTCAACAGCCGCCGCCAGTTTTTGCGAGTAGGTAGCTTGGGTTTGGGCGGTCTGGCGCTCGGTAAGCTACTCGGCTGCAATGCCAACCCATCACCAACTAGCCGACAACCCAGCCCCTCCCACCCCGCCGCCCGCGCCCGCCGCGTCATCTACCTCCACATGGCCGGGGCGCCGAGTCAGCACGAGCTGTTCGACTACAAACCGGACCTGCGGAAACTGCATGGTAAGGACTGCCCGCCCTCTCTACTCGACGGTAAACGCTTTGCCTTCATTCAAGGGGTCCCCAAGATGCTCGGCCCCCAGGCCAATTTCGCCCGCCACGGGGAGAGCCAGGCCTGGGTTAGCGACCTGCTGCCCCACTTCAGCCGGCTAGTCGATGAGGTGGCCTTCCTCCGGGCGGTACACACCGAGGAGTTCAATCACGCCCCCGCCCAGCTATTTATGCACACCGGCAGCCCCCGCCTGGGCCGACCCGCCATGGGGAGCTGGGTCACCTACGGTCTCGGGTCGCAGAACAAGGACCTGCCCGGCTTCATCGTCCTCAACAGTGGCGGTCGCGAACCCAGCGCCGGGAAAAAGCTCTGGAGCAGCGGCTTCCTGCCCAGCATCGAACAGGGGGTGCAGTGCCGCACCTCGGGTGATCCTATCCTCTACCTGAGCGATCCGGAGGGAATGCCCCGCGACCTGCGGGCCCGCAGTATCGAGGCCATCAATCACCTCAACCGGCGGCAGTACGAGGAGGTAGCCGACCCCGAAACCCTCACCCGCATCAAGCAGTACGAGATGGCCTTCCGAATGCAGGTCTCCGTACCCGAGGTCATGGACATCAGCCGGGAGCCGGACTACATCCACGAACTCTACGGTACCGAACCGGGGCGGACTTCCTTTGCCAACAACTGCCTCATGGCCCGCCGGCTGGCCGAGGCGGACGTCCGATTTATTCAGTTGTACGACTGGGGCTGGGATATGCACGGCACCAGCGAAGCCGGCGGACTGGGCAACGGGCTACGCGAAAAGTGCCGTCAGATCGACCAGCCCATCGCCGCCCTGCTAATGGACCTCAAACAGCGCGGCCTCCTGGAAGACACCCTGGTCGTTTGGGGCGGGGAATTCGGCCGTACGCCCATGCAGGAAAACCGGGGCGGCACCGTCAACCCCTTCCTGGGGCGCGACCACCACGGCGAGGCCTTCACGATGTGGATGGCGGGCGGCGGTGTGCGCGGCGGGGTCAGCTACGGGGTGACGGACGCCATCGGCTATGCCGGTATCGAGGAGCGGGTACACGTCCACGATATTCAGGCGACTATCCTGCACCTACTGGGGCTGGACCACGAGCGGCTGACCTACCCCTTTCAGGGCAGGAACTTCCGGCTGACGGACGTTCACGGGGAAGTTATTCACCCGATTTTAGCTTAAGCCGCCCGAGTTTAGCGAAGGCGCGGGCCGCCCGCCCGAACTTCTCCATCCGCTCGTCCCGCGTGCCCCCGTCCACGTAGCGGCGGTAGAGTTGCTGGGCGATGACGGCGGTTTTCAGGCAGGCGAAGGCTTCGTACCAGTCCATGCGTGACAGGTCGAAGCCGCTGTACTCGGCGTAGCGCCGCTTGAGGTAGTCCTTATCGGGCCAGTCGCCGCTCAGTAGCCGGATGGGCATGTCCCCGGGGTCCAGGGCCGGGTCGGGCCAGAAGCTAAGGGTACCCGCCAGGTCGACGAGCGGATCGCCGAGGGTGGCCATGTCCCAGTCGAACACGGAGGTAACGCGGTCGGGCTCCCCCGGCTGAAACTGGCAGTTGTCGAACTTCAGGTCGCCGTGGACGATGGCTACCGACTGGGGCGCGGGGATGTCTTCGGACAGGGCCGCGGAGAGGCGGTCCATATTTTCGTCCGGCCCGGTTTGGGAAAACTGCCATCGCTTCGTCCATCCCCTTAGCTGGCGGGCAGTAAAGCCTTCCGGTTTACCTAGTTCGCTTAGTCCGGCTTCGACTACATCCATCCGGTGTAAATCGGCGCTTACCTGCATCAGGGCGTCGGCGAGGCGGGTTTCGACCCGGGGCAATCCCGTAAATGCTTCTGGAAGATCGTAGCGGACCACCACCCCGTGCCGGCGTTCCATGATCACGAAGTCAGCCCCAATGATGTCGGGATCGGTGCAGAGCAGGAGGGCGCGGGGCGCGGGTGCAAAGTGATCGGTCAGGCGAGACAACACCCGGTACTCCCGTTGCATATCGTGGGCTCCGGGGGCGATCTTTCCGAAGGGGGGCCTCCGCAGCACGAGTTCGCGGTCGCCGAAGGTCAGTTGGTAAGTCAGGTTAGCGTGGCCGCCGTGGAACTGGCTCACGGTGAGGGGGCCGTCCAGTTCCGGTAGCTTTTCGCGCAGGTAGGGTTCGAGGCGTTCGGTGGGTAGTTCTTCGCCGGGGCGGGGGGTGGTGGGCATGGGTTGAAGGTAGGCAGGCAACATCGGATGGCTAAGACATCCGCTGTTCAGCCCCGCTAGAATGGACCCGGGAGACCATCACCCACTCCTAAGCACCGTATTTTACGTACATGCGCAGCATTCACCTCCTCCTACTCACTTTAGCCGGTAGTAGCCTAGTCGGGCAGTCGGCAACCGCCGACCGCGACTACTACCCCCCGAGCCCCGTCCCGGACCGCATCATCCTCAGTCTGACCCCCGAACCCGCGACCTCCATGGCGGTCAACTGGCGCACCTCCCCGGGTACGCGGGCCACCTACGCCCAGATCACCCCGGCCGACCCGGCCCCCTACCTGGCCGATAGCGCCCGTACCATCTTGGGGAGGGACACCCTCGTACTCACCGACCTGAACGGAGCGCGCTTCCACTCCGTAGTAATGGACGGGCTGCAGCCGGCCACCCAGTACGCCTACCGGGTCGGGGACAGCGTGTACTGGAGCGAATGGAGCCACTTCCGCACCGCCGCCGAGCGGGAGGCACCGCTGTCCTTTCTGTATTTCGGTGACGCCCAAAACGACATCAAGAGCCTCTGGTCACGGGCCGTGCGGGGGGCCTTCGCCAAGATGCCCGACGCTAACTTTATGTTACACGCCGGCGATTTGGTCAACCGCTCCCTGCGCGACCACGAGTGGGGGGAGTGGTTCTACGCCGGGGGGTGGATCTACCGCAGTATGCCCAGCATCGCTACCCCGGGCAACCACGAGTACGAGCCCACCCCCGACCGCGGCCGCCGGCTGAGCGAGCAGTGGCGACCCACCTTCACCCTGCCGGAGAACGGACCGGAAGGCTTCCCCGAGACGGCCTACTTCGTGGACTACCAGGGCACCCGCTTCATTTCCCTGGACTCACCGGCCTTTATCTACGATAGTACCCGGATGGCCCCGCAGGTGGAATGGCTACGCGGAATTTTAGCCGACAATCCGAATACCTGGACGATCGTCACCATGCACCACCCCGTGTACTCCAGTCGCTACGGTCGCGATAACGAATTTCTGCGGGAGCAACTGCAACCGGTCTTCGAGGAGTTTGGCGTCGACCTGGTTTTACAGGGGCACGACCATGCCTACGGTCGGGGCACGAACCTGCCGCTGGGTACCGGGGCCCGGCCGACGATCGACGGTCCCGTCTACGTAGTTAGCGTAAGCGGCCCGAAGATGTACTACCTCAGCCTCGAACCCTGGATGCAGCGGGCGGGCTCCAATACGCAGCTCTACCAGCTCATCCGGATCGCCGGCGACAGCCTCGACTTTACTGCCTATACGGTCACCGGTGAGACCTACGATGCCTTCACCCTGGTCAAGCAGGAGGGCGAGCGGCCCAACGTTTTTCTGGACCGGGCCCCCGAAAACGTGCCCGAGCGGGTGGACATTCCTGAGCGCTACCGCAGCCGTATGAGTGAGGAGGAACTGGAGGTATACCGCAATCGCTTCGAGGCGTATGAGGCCCGGAAACGCAACGATTAGGTAGGATTTACGATCTTTCCGCTATGCGTTTACTCACCAGTATTTTCCTGCTCGTACTTCTCTGCACCTGCGCCCCGCCGCCCGATTCGGAAACGACGGCCGCCACCCCCCCCGACCGACCCAACATCATCTACATCCTGGCCGACGACCTGGGGTACGGGGACCTGAGCGTGTACGGACAGCAACGCTTCGAGACGCCCCACCTGGACGCGCTGGCCGAAAGCGGATTGTTGTTTACCCAGCACTACAGCGGCAGTACCGTTTGCGCGCCCTCCCGCTCTTCCCTCATGACGGGACTGCACACGGGGCATACCTACATCCGGGGCAACAAGGAAGTGCGGCCGGAAGGGCAGGTGCCCATCCCCGATAGCCTGTATACCCTTGCCGAAATGCTGCAGGACCGCGGCTACGTCACCGGGGCCTTCGGGAAGTGGGGACTCGGCTACCCCGGCTCGGAGGGCGACCCCATGCGGCAGGGCTTCGACCGCTTCTACGGCTACAACTGCCAGCGACTGGCCCACCACTACTACCCCTACTACCTCTGGGACGATAGCGAGCGCGACAGTCTGCCCGCCAACGCCGGCACGAATAAAGGGACCTACGCCCCCGACCTAATCCAGGAAGAAGCCCTCGACTTCGTGGAAACCAACCGGGACAATCCCTTTTTTCTGTACTACGCCCACGTCATTCCCCACGCCGAACTGGCCGCGGCCGACAGCCTGATCGACCGCTTTGCCGAGCAGTTCGGGCCCGAGGAACGCTGGCAGGGCAAAGACGGTGGCCCCGGTTACCGCCAGGGCAGCTACGAATCGGCCGAACGCCCTCACGCCGCCTTTGCCGCCATGGTGACTACGCTGGATATGCATGTCGGCCAGCTCGTCGCAAAGCTGGAAGAACTGGGCCTGCGCGACAACACTTTGATCGTGTTCACCAGCGACAATGGCCCCCACCTGGAAGCCGGTGCCGATCCCGACTTTTTCGACAGCAACGGCCCCCTGCGGGGCTACAAGCGCGACCTCTACGAAGGCGGCATCCGCGTACCCATGATCGCCAGCTGGCCGGGCACGGTAGCGGCTGAGGAAACGGACCATGGCTCCGCCTTCTGGGATATCTACCCCACCCTGGCCGAGCTGACCGGCACCCCTACCGACCGGGACCTGGACGGTATCTCCCTGCTCCCCACCCTGACCGGCGAGGGCGAGCAAACCGCACACGACTACCTCTACTGGGAATTCCACGAGAAGGGCGGGCGGCAGGCCGTGCGCCAGGGCAAATGGAAAGGGGTACGCTACGATGTTTTCGAGGATGACCGCAGCCCCCTGGAACTGTACGACCTGAGCGTAGACATCGGGGAAACGAACGACGTGGCCGCCGACCATCCGGAAGTAGTAGCGCGATTGGACAGTCTGATCGCGACGAGCCGGACGGAGTCGGCGCTGTTTGCCTTCGGTGACCGTGCGTTTTCGGGGGAATGATGCGCCGCACCCTCCTGACTTGCAGTGGCGGGCCGGCGTAGCGAACTAGTCGAAGGTACCCACGTACAGCAGCTCGGTATCCAGTTCCATCCGGTCGATGCCGTTGACGCGGTACAGCAGTTCGAAGCGTTCGGGGATGTGGCCAAACTCGGTCCGGAGGGCCTGGGTAAGGGTGGCGAGTAGGTTCGGGTTCGTCAGGTTTTTGACCATCTGGCTGGTGGCCGTGTCCCAGAGTCCGGCGGCCAGGGTGAGGGTCGTTCCGTTCGGGCCGGGGCTGCGGCGGATGATGCCGTAGTCCGTATGCTGCTCGTTGGCGTCGCCGGCGGTGGTGTACAGTTCGGTCTGGCCGTCGGGACGGAGCAGTCGTAGGCTATCCGTCCCCACTAGTTGCAGGCGGGCCGTGGGGAAGTAGGTACGGAACAGGCCCAGCGTTTTGTACATACCGACCACGATCAGGTCGTTGCCGCCGATTTCGCGGGGGTTGAAGCGCGTCATGCTTCTCAGTTCGTAGTCGGCTCCGTAGGGCAGGAAGAGTTCGGTCAGCTGCTTGGACCAGAGCACGGAATTACGCAGGACGGGGGCGTAGTTCAGCTGTACCAGGTGCGTTCCATTGTGGGCGGTATCGCGGTAGGCGTCCAGTTCACCGGCCGAATTCAACTGGACGTTGCGGACGGTCAGATTAGGCGCAAGGAGGGAATCGTGGTAGACAAATAAATCGCCGATTACCAGCACATTGGGGCGGTCGTTGTCGATCACGTCGGACCAGAGGGGCGGGGACGCAGGTGCGGAGTCGATGGTGAACATTCCGATCAGTACTCCCCCCAGCGCGGTACCCAGGAGAAGGAATAGCCAGCGCGAAGTCGTTCGGGGCGGCGGTGGCGGGGGCACTAGTGGCGGGTCGGCGGGGGGTGGTATATCCGCTTCTCTAGTCCGCAATACAACGGCGTAGCTCCCCGTAGGAATTTCGAGGATGGTGGTTTCGTCCTTTCCCTCTCCGGCGTAGTAGGCCTCCAGTTTTTTGCGCAGCTTATAGACCTGTACGCGGACGAGGCTGCTCTCGGAGGGGTCGAAGTTCCGTTTGCCCAGTACGTCGGTAGCGATGTCGATTTCCTTGGGGGGATCGTTACTTTCGGAGCGGTCCAAGAGGTAGCGCAGTAGGTTGGCGTAGGTATCGGACCGACCGAATGATTTGCTCCGTATGATGCGTTCTAC
The DNA here is from genome assembly GCA_964594535.1 of uncultured Lewinella sp. GTDB lineage: Bacteria > Bacteroidota > Bacteroidia > Chitinophagales > Saprospiraceae > Neolewinella. The sequence goes on along the minus strand of CAZQNE010000025.1, from coordinate 32,341 downwards.
GACTTCCACGAGCACCCCAAGGTAGGATAATTAACGGACTCCCGGAGCGGCGTTAACGGTTAACGGAACGGTTACGGAGCCCAGTAAAACCGGGACGTTCGGGCTATCTTAGCGGGGCATGAAGTCGGTCTCTATTATTTTCTCGCTGCTGCTCCTTGCCGTGCTGCTCTCCGGCTGCGGCCCGGACCTTCCCCCCGCCGTGGCGGAGGCCTACGCCCGACTGCCGGCCGAGCCGGACTACAACTTCGACGTCAAACCCATCCTGAGCGATAAGTGCTTCGCCTGCCACGGTCCGGACCCCGGAACCCGGATGGGTAAACTACGGTTGGACGTGGCTGGCGATGGTCCGCTATTAACTCCCGAAGACCACCGCACCCGCGCCCGCGCCCTCGACGGTGAACTGCGGTCCCGCATCCTGAGCGACAACCCCGCCCTGGTGATGCCGCCACCCGAAAGTAAGCTCACCCTGAGCCCGGAAGAAATCGCGGTGCTGACGAAGTGGGCCGAGACGGGGGGAGCTTACCAGGATCACTGGGCCTTCGAGTCCCCGGAAGCACCCCCCGTACCGGTTAGTGAGTGGGGACATAACGCCATCGATGCTTTCGTGTACGAACGGCTCCGGCGGGAGGAACTGAGCCCTAGTCCGCCGGCCGACGCCGCCACCCTACGCCGCCGCGCCAGCTTAGTGCTGACCGGTCTGCCCCCGACGGACGAGTTGCCCACCGACTACCCGGCCCTGCTCGACTCCCTACTCGACCGCCCGGCCTACGGCGAGCACATGGCCGCTTACTGGATGGACGTGGCCCGCTACGCCGACAGCGACGGCTACCTGGACGATAAGCACCGGCGGCTGTGGCCCTACCGCGACTGGGTGATCCGTAGTTTCAACGACAACCTGCCCTACGACGACTTCGTCACCCAGCAACTGGCCGGCGACCTCCTGCCCGAGGCGACGAAGGAAACTACCCTGGCCACCACCTTCAACCGCCTGCACAAACGTAACTCCGAGGCCGGTATCGTCTTCGAGGAGGCCCGGGTAGAGTACGTCGCCGACCGCACCCTGACGCTCGGGAAGGCCTTCCTGGGCCTGAGTATCGAGTGCGCCCAGTGCCACGATCATAAGTACGACCCGGTGAGCCAGCAGGACTACTACGCCACCTTCGCCATGTTCAACTCGACGGCCGAACTGGGTACGGCGATCTACGGACCGGACCAAACCCCCGGCCCCGCCCTACTCCTGAGCAGCGAGCGGCAGGACTCCATCATCGCCTACCTGGAAACAATGATCGCCGAACGGGAAGCGGCGCAACCCGTAGCGACCGCAACGCAAACCGCGCCGGCCCTGCCCACCGACGAGGGCTTCTACGAGAGCTTCGACCGCCTGGAACGGGATAGCGGCCCGGGGTTAAGGGGGAGGGCGCTTCACCTTAACGAATTCACCCACTTCGCCTTTCCGGAGAAAGTCGGCTGGATGGACCGCTACCAACCCTGGACGATGGCGCTCTCCCTGCGGCCGGATTCGGTGTACGCGGACCACGGCATCATCTACCACAACGAAGAACTGCGCCTGGGGCTGAAGGGCTACGGCCTCCACTTCGAGGACAACCGGCTGAAGGTCATCATGGCCCACAGTTGGCCGCACAACGCCATCCAGGTCGTCACCAGCGAGGCCCTGCCGGTGGGGGAATGGACCGACGTCGTAGTCACCTACGACGGTAGTAGCCGGGCGGCGGGTTTCCAGATCTTCCTCGACGGAAAGCGGGCGGAAGTGACGGTCGATTACGACCACCTCTACAAAGGCATCCTCTACGAGCCGGACATCCACACCTACGGCTTCCGGGGGCTGGAGATCGGCAAAAAATCCAAATCGAACCTACCGGTCGGCCTGAAGATTGACGAATTCCGCCTGTACCGGCGCGACCTCACCTCCCCCCGCGACCGGCCTACCGAGGATACCCTACTGGCGCTCCGGCGGCGGCTGACCGACACCGTTGACGCCATCCCCGAAATCATGGTCATGGGTGACCTGCCCGAGCCCCGCCCGACCTACGTGCTGGACCGGGGGATGTACGATGCGCCTACCGTCAGGGTGGAGCCGGGGGTGCCGGGGGCGGTCTTTCCCTGGTCCGCTAGCCTGCCCCGCAACCGGCTGGGGCTGGCCCGCTGGGTCACCCATCCCGACCATCCGCTTACGGCGCGGGTGTTCGTCAATCGGGTGTGGGCCATGCACTTCGGGCGGGGCATCGTGGAGACGACCGAGGACTTCGGCAACCAGGGCGGGCTACCCTCCCACCCGGAGTTGCTGGACTGGCTGGCAAGATGGTTCGTTGCGAGTGGCTGGGACGTAAAGGCCCTGCACCGGCTCATTCTGGAATCGGCTACCTTCCGGCAATCGTCGGTTGCCAACGATACATTACTGAACCGTGACCCGGACAATACGCTGCTGGCGCGGGGGCCGAGTTACCGCATGTCCGCCGAGATGATCCGCGACCAGGCGCTGGCCGCGGGGGGCTTGCTCGATCGGCGGTCGGGTGGGCCGAGCGTATACCCTTACCAGCCGGCGGGCTTGTGGGATGAACTGTCGGACAAGAGCTGGCGCTACGCCTACCCTGAGTTGACGGACGAAAACCGCTACCGCCGCAGTCTGTACACCTTCCGTAAGCGGACGGCCATTCACCCGAGCCAGTTGATCTTCGACGCCCCGGATAATTCGGTGTGTACCGTGAGGCGCAGCCGGAGCAATACCCCCCTGCAAGCCCTGGTCCTACTCAACGAGCCAACTTACCGCGAGGCCGCCGGGGCGCTGGTGCAAAGTATCTCGGAAACCAGTAGCGAACCGACGGAACAACTGCGCCGGGGGTACGAGATTTTACTCGGCCGGTCTCCCGACGATAGCGAACTCGACCGAATGCTGGCGCACTTCCGCGAGCGGGGCGACCTGACCGAAATCATGCACGCCCTGATGAATACCACCGACTTCTATACCCTACGCTGATGCTGAACCGACGCCAATTTCTGCGGGACACCTCCTTCGGCTTCGGGGCCGTGGCGTTGTCGAGCTTACTGTCTGCCGCCGCGCCCCCCCGCACCGCCCGGGCCCGGCGGGTGATTTACCTCTTCATGAGCGGGGCGCCTTCCCACCTGGAATCGTTCGACTACAAACCGGAGCTGAAAAAATGGCACGGGGAGGAAATCCCCCCCAGTATAAAATCCACCCAGCGGAACTCGGGGATGGTGGCCAACCAGTCGAGTTTCCCCCTCGTGCAGCCGGCCTTTGCCTTCAATCGACACGGTCGCAGCGGGGCCTGGGTGAGCGAGCTGTTTCCCTACACGGCCGGAGTGGTCGATGAACTGTGCATCATCAACAGCATGTACACCGAGGCGATCAACCATACGCCGGCGGTCAGTTTCTTACAGACGGGCAGTCAGCAGCCGGGGCGGCCCAGTATCGGCTCCTGGCTGAGCTACGGACTGGGTAGCGAGAACCGGGATCTACCGGCCTTCGTGGTTCTGAATAGTCTGGGACACGGCGGGCAACCCCTCTCCTCCACCGCCTGGAGCAACGGCTTCCTCCCCTCCCAGCACCAGGGCGTGCAGCTGCGGGGCGGGGCCGATCCGGTGCTCTACCTGAACAATCCCGAGGGGGTGAGCCGGGCCGATCGCCGCGGCCAACTCAACCTGATCCGTGATCTGAACGAGCGGCAGGGTGACCGCTGGAACGACCCCGAGGTACAGTCCCGCATCGCCCAGTACGAGATGGCCTACCGGATGCAGGCATCCGTACCCGAGGCCCTGGATCTGGGCAGCGAACCCGACCACATCTACGACCTGTACGGGCCGGATAGCCGCATCCCCGGCACCTTTGCCTTCAACTGCCTGCGGGCGCGGCGGCTGGCGGAGCGGGACGTGCGCTTCATTCAACTGTACCATACGGGCTGGGACCACCACGGGGGGCTACGCGGCGGCATGCAATCCCAGGCCCGGATGACCGACCAGCCGGCCGCGGCCCTCATCACCGACCTGAAGCAGCGGGGGCTGCTGGAGGACACCCTGGTTATCTGGGGTGGGGAATTCGGGCGGACGAGCTTTTCCCAGGGCCGGCTCACCCCGAATGGTTTCGGTCGGGACCACCATCCGGGCTGCTTCACGATGTGGATGGCCGGGGCCGGCGTCCGCGCGGGAACGGTGTACGGCAGTACGGACGACTTCGGCTATAACGTGGCTACGAATGGCGTGCACATCCATGACTTCCAGGCTACGCTGCTGCACCTACTGGGCATTGACCACGAGGCGCTCACCTACAAGCACCAGGGGCGCCGCTACCGGCTGACGGACGTGCACGGGGAAGTGGTGCGGGGGGTGCTGGCTTGACCGGTCATTTTGACAGACATCGGATGTCTGACACATTATCAGACATCCGATGTCTGTCAAAATGTCATTGCTATTTTTGGCGTTACCCCGCACTCGGCTGGCCGCAGATATTGAGTGTCATCTAAACAATTATTCAATCGACTTATTGAGTCATCGTTTAATAGGTGTTGAAGAAAGACCGCAGAGTCAGGGTTTACACCACCAAGGTGTATTTCCATTCGGTGCATCAAATTCCATATTTTCGACCGCAATAATCATCGAAACCACCCTGTTCGTTTGGGTGTCATTCTGACAGACATCCGATGTCTGACAAAATGTCTTATTTATTCTGCAGCTCCCACATAGCCTCCGCATAAGCCTCACCCAACCGACGGGCCGTATCCGCATCGAAGTGAAGAAAATCGCCCCGGTGGTCGGGGGGGTCGGCGGCAACGACGCGGTAGTTCGGCAGAAAGCCCCTTGCCTCCCGGATAGCCAGATTGACCAATTCGGCGGGGCGGCCGAGCTTACCGTTCGGAAGCAGTTCGCCGGCCAGGAAGGGCAGGGTGTCGTTCTGAAGATCGTGGCGGAAGCGTTCGACCAGGGCCACGAGTTTCTCGCGGTAGCCACCCAGCAGGTCCATACGGCTGTTGCTTTCGCCCTGGTGCCAGAGGATGCCGCGCACCTCGCCCCCCCGCTCCCTAGCGGCGGCAATGCGCGACAGGGCTTCATCGTAAGGATTCGTGTTGGTAACGGGATCGTATCCGCCGGGAACCCACTGCTCGATGCGAGTACCACCGACGGCGGCGGGAACCAATAAAATGACCCGATTAGTGTCGGTGGCGGCCATGGCTTTCCCGAAGGCCAGTCCGGGACCGACGCCCGCAATCGGTTTATCCCAGTGCAGCGGCTCGGTGGCCGGCACCACCCGACCGAAGCTATCCAGGGCGAAGACCCGGGGATGGGCCGTGCTGTCCCGGAAGGCCGGGGTCCCGCGCCCGGACATATTCGACTGGCCGGCGAGCAGGTATATGTCGATGGGGTAGCCGTAGGGAAGTTGGGCGAACAGAGCGCCCGTGACAACAAAAAACAAGGAGGTAAGTACGTACAACCGGAGCATATGGCCTTGAACGACGTTCGGGGTCAAAAGGCTGGATAATATCGTTACCTTTCCCGGCCAACCTTATACCTTACCCGATGACCTTGCACCCGCGCCCCGCCGCCCGCCTGCTTTCCGCCCTTTGTTTTTGCTTAATATTCGTAGCCTGCGGGAACCCGGACCCCGTGGCCGAAGAAGCTCAGCCGGACCGCCCGAACATCATCTTCATCATGTCGGACGACCACGCCTACCAGGCTATTTCCGCCTACTCGGACCGGCTGATCCAAACCCCCAATATCGACCGGCTGGCCGCGGAGGGAATGCTGTTCACCAACGCCTGCGTCACCAACTCGATCTGCGCCCCCTCCCGGGCCGTCATCCTGACCGGCAAGCACAGCCACCTGAACGGCAAGATCGACAACCGCCAGCCCTTCGATACGACCCAGACCACGTTCCCGCAACTGTTCCAGCGGGGGGGCTACCGGACGGCCATGTTCGGTAAGCTGCACTTCGGGAACAATCCGAAGGGGGTGGACGACTTTATGATCCTCCCGGGGCAGGGCAACTACATCAATCCGCGCTTCATCACCCCCCGGGGCGATACGACCATCGAAGGGCACGCCACCAATATCATCACCGACCTGACGCTCGACTGGCTGCGGGAGCAGGAAAATAGCGAAGAACCGTACATGATGATGTACCTGCACAAGGCCCCCCACCGCCCCTGGTGGCCGAGCCCGGAGAAGTTCGCCGAATTTTACGAACGGGAATTCCCAGAGCCGGAGACGCTCTTCGACGACTACGCGGGCCGCGGCACGGCAGCCAAAACGGCCGAGATGAACCTGCTGGAGCATATGCAGTACACCCACGATTCGAAAGTCTACCCCGAAGTGGTGCAGGCCATGGGCGCGGCCGCCGCCCCCGTAGTGGATACTTTCAACAACGGCTTCTACGGCCCCTACAACCGCGCTACCCCCGGGCAAAAGGCCGCGTACAAGCCGACGCTGGACAAGATCGCCGCGGACTTCCGGACCAACTGGCCCGGCATGACCGACGAGGAAAAGATGCGCTGGAAGTACCAACGCTACCTGCAGGACTATCTGGCCAGCATCAGCATGGTCGACGACAACGTCGGTCGGCTACTGGATTACCTGGACGAAACCGGCCAGGCCGAAAACACCATCGTGGTCTACACCTCCGATCAGGGCTTTTACCTGGGCGAGCACGGCTGGTTCGACAAGCGCTTCATCTACGACGAGAGCTTCCTCACCCCCCTGCTGGTGCGCTGGCCCGGCACGGTCGCCCCGGGAAGCCGGAGCAGCGAAATGGTGCAGAACCTCGACTACGCCCAGACGCTACTCGATGCCGCCGGGCTGCCACAACCCGACGATATGCAGGGCGAAAGCCTCATTCCCCTACTAACCGGAGACACCTCCGCCTGGGACCGCGATGCCGTCTACTACCACTACTACGAATATCCGGCGGTGCACCAGGTCAAGCGCCACTACGGCATCGTGACCGAGGACTATAAGCTCGTCCACTTCTACGACGACGTAGACGAGTGGGAACTCTACGACCGCAAGCAGGACCCCAACGAGATGATGAGCGTTTACGACGACCCGAACTACGCCGAGATCGTGGACCGCCTCAAACGGGAACTAATGGACATGCGGGCCTACTACGAGGATTCGGAAGAACTGGACCGCCACTACATGCAGTTCCGGGGGTAGGGCGTGGGTTAACGCGCTTGAAAACTAAACAACGGCGATGGGCTATGTGACCGGTCCATCAATTCTTCCATCCGGGTAATGATCTCCGGGTACTGGGCAGCTACGTTTTCGGATTCGTCGGGATCGACCGAGAGGTCGTACAACTCGAGGGGGGCGTCGCGATTTTGGTTCACGTCTAGGCGGACGGCCTTCCACTTCCCGTCGCGGATGGCCTGCTTGCCGCCCTGCTCGTAAAATTCCCAGTAGAGGTAGTCGTGTTCGGGCTGTTCACCCCTGGCCGTCAGGGTGGGCAGCAGGGAAATGCCGTCGTGATCGGGTGTATCCTCGCCCGGGATACCGGCTAGTTCAGCCAGGGTGGGCAGCCAGTCCTGGAAGCCGGAGATGTGGTCGCTGACCGCTCCGGCGGGGGTCCGACCGGGCCAGTAGGCGATAGTCGGCACGCGGATGCCGCCCTCGTAGAGGTCACGCTTGCCCCCCCGCAATTTGCCGTTGCTATTGAAGCGGGCTAGTAGGTCGCCGGGCAGGGGGCCGTTGTCGCTGGTGAAGACGACCATCGTATTATCGGAGATGCCCAGGGAATCCAATTGCCGGCGGATGCGCCCCACGTCCCGGTCCAGTCGGCCGATCATAGCCGCGTAGCCGCGTTCCGGGTCGGTCCAGTCGCGGTCGGTGTAGGCGCCGTAGTCGGGTACCTCGAATTGCTTTTCGCGGGGTTGTTCGCCGTTGTTGTGGGGGATGGTGTAGGGCAGGTAGAGGAAGAAGGAGGTATCGGCGTTTTCCTCGATCCAGTTTAGGGCTTCGGCCGTCAGCAGATCGTGGCTGTAGGTGTTCTGGCCGCTGGAGGTCGAGCCCCTGCCGCGGGTCCAGTGGCTGGTGTCCTTGTATTCAACGACATTGTCCAGGTAGACCCGCTGGCCATTCCGCAGCAAAAATTCCGGGTAGTAATTGTGGGCGTACACCTGATCGAGGTAGCCGAAATAGTGGTCGAAGCCCTGTTCGCTGGGTTCCCCGGGCTGCCCCTCGCCGCCGAGGCCCCACTTTCCGATCATGGCGGTCCGGTAGCCAGCCTGCTGCAATACCTCCGCTACGGTAACTACCGAATCGGCGATTCCTGCTTCCTGATGTCCGTTTCCGCGGATATACGTATGCCCCGTGTGCCGCCCCGTCATCAGTACGCTCCGGCTGGGTGCGCAGACCGTGCTGCCGCTGTAGTGCTGGGTGAAGCGGATGCCGGCGGCGGCCAGTGCGTCCAGGTTGGGAGTGGCGATGAGTTGCTGACCGTAAACTCCCAGGTCGCCATATCCGAGATCATCGGCCATAATGAATACGATGTTCGGGGCGGCCTCGGCCCGGGTATCTGAGTGGGTATCGGGCGGGGACGCAGGTGCGCAGTGGATGAGGACGACAAAGCTTAGAACGGCAAATAGACGGGACACAGCAGAAAAGATTTTAGTCTCGACAAGGGCGGGTTGAGTTGTTCAAGGTAAATAAGTTCGGACGGTCCTACCTTAGACCGCCCGATCCGTATTCCGGCGAGACGCATCCGAGGAGATTTTGCTCCGGGGGTAAGGGCGGCAACTCATTTATTCTATGCGTATACTAATTTTTGTTTGCTCGCTTGCTTTATTCGCGCTATGTAGTGGTTGCGGTTCCGGCGCGGGCGGGTCGGAGGCAGCTGGCTCCCCGACCTTCGATAGCACCGACTACGTCCGGGCCCCCTTCGATAGCCTGGATCTGCTGGCTACCAACGATTGGTGGAACCGGGAATCGAACCGCATCACCGAACTGAAGGTGGAACGCGATAGCGTGGTGGCCTTCGGCGCCTACACCGTAGCGAATAATACCCTGAAGCTCAGCGCCCAACTGTATCCGCTCTATCCGGACGAGCCGAAAACGGTCTACCTGGACACCCGGGAAGGCGATGACTGGCGGGAGATCGCCACCGCCGAAGTCGACCCCATCGGTTGGCACGCCCTGTTCCGCATCGAGGACTGGGCCGGCAATCGCGACGTACCCTACCGCATCCGCCACGGGGAGGGCGCCCGGTTCGAGGGGACCATCCGCGCCCTACCCGACGAAAACGAGGAAGTCACCATTGCGGCCATGAGCTGCAATTCAAGTAAGGATACCGGGGGGCGGGAACACTACGTCCGCAACGTCAACGCCCTGGACCCCGACCTGGTCTTCTTCGCCGGCGACCAATCCTATTTCCACAAGGAGCATACCGCCGGCTGGCTGCTGTTCGGCAAACAGTTTCGCGAAGTGTTCCGTCACCGGCCCATGGTGAGTATCCCCGACGACCACGATATCGGTCAGGGCAACCTCTGGGGGGAGGGCGGTAAGCAAGCTCAGCGTATCCAGGGGGATGACGGTGGTTACTACTACGACGAGGACTACGTAAAGATGGTCGAGCGGGCCCAGACCAGCCACCTGCCCGACCCCTACGATCCTACCCCGGTCGCGCAGGGCATCAGGGTGTATTACACCAGCTTCCCCCTCGGGGCCCTCGACATCGCCGTCATCGAGGACCGGAAGTTCAAGAGCGGTCCGATGGGCAAAATTCCCCAGCAGGGCCCCCGCCCGGACCACATCCGCAACCCCGATTACGACCCGGAAAGCGTGAACGTGGAAGGACTAAACCTGCTCGGGGAGCGGCAACTGGCCTTCCTCGACCACTGGGCCGCCAACCCCGCCCCCGGAACGAGCATGCGCGCGGTGCTGAGTCAGACTGGTTTCTGCAACGCCGCCCACATTCACGGTCAACTCGATAATCGCCTGCACGCCGATATGGACTCCAACGGCTGGCCCCAGGACGGTCGCGATGCCGCCCTGCGCCGCATCCGGGATGCCGGGGCCGTCCACATCGCGGGCGATCAGCACCTGGCCACCGTCGTGCGCCACGGGATTGACGAGTTCGGGGACGGCCCCTGGGCCTTCGTGGTGCCCGCCGTAGTCAACAACTACTACAGTCGCTGGTGGTGGCCCGCGGACGAACAAGCCGGTGCCAACCCCCGCGAGGGCGTGGACCTACCCTGGCTGGGCGATTACCGCGACGGCTTTAACAATCCGATCACCATGTACGCCTACGCCAATCCCAATCAGGCCGACAACGGGGCGGGCTTCGGATTCATTCGCTTCCAACCCGCGACCGGGGAGGTCACCTTCGAGTGCTGGCCACAAACGGCGGACGTGACGCAGGAGGGGGCGGAGCAGTTCGTGGGGTGGCCGGTGACGGTGCGGCCCTGATCCTCACCCCCGGCCCCTCTCCAATAGAGATGGGCAAAGTCAGCGCCTATACGATACGCCTGACAAACACTAATTTCTACCGACCGTTAGTGCAATTGGTTATTCAAAAGTATCTACCAACCAATCACACTGTATAGCGCGAGCGATGCAGTACCCCTTTCCCCCGGAGAGGGGTTAGGGGTGAGGGCTACTCCGACAAAAATAGCTTCATCCCCTCCCCGGGCCGCAGGGCATCCAGGTGGCCCATCATCTGGCGGTCACGGGTAAGTAGGTGGAGGTGGACGTAGCTGTCGTGGTGGGTGAAGACCCCCTGGTGGGAGGTACTGAAGAAGCCGATGACGTCTACCTCCCGCTCGGTAAGCTCGTAGGATTGCTGGTAGCGGTGGGCCTGACCGGGCGACTCCGGAATGAAGCCCACCGGTACGTTCATCACGTGGACGCGGGCCCCTTCCGCGGGGCCGACTAGCCGGAAGGCAAACGGGCGGGGGGTACCGATGGAAACTTCATCGATGTAGTGCTCCAACTGATCCAGATTGCGGACGGTGGCCGGCAGAGTATATTCGTTCCAGCTGCGCTGGTGGGTGTAGACGAAGAAGGGTGGCCCCACGGCATACCTTTCTTCCGTAAGGAGTTCCCCATCCGGGCCGACCCGGCTTACGTAGCATTTCCCGTCGTAGATCGTGACTTCGCCGGTAAGCTGGTCGGCGGGCCCCAGACCGTACAGTCCATCCCGGTCGGCAAGCGTATCGAGGCGGAGGGCGGGGCCCAAGCGGCCCTCCATCATCGTGGCCTGTAGGCTTCCCGCTACGGACAGGTCGGCATCGGAGGCCACCGCCCCCCCTACCGGACCCCGGTTCGGGTCACACGATAGAGACAAGACCACTAGCAGTACCAGCACGAATAGTCGGTGCATCATGGGTAATGGTAATCCTGCTTTCCCCTCCCCGGTTCACCCCGCACCCGCGCGCCGACGCCCGCTCACCGAACATAGGCAAAACGGCCTGTGTTTTATTTACACAAGTTCGAACCAAAAACCTTCTGCAAAATGAGAATCTTTCTTCCCCTACTGAGTCTGTTTATGATCCTCACGGCCTGTAGCCCCCGCGTGACGACCGTAAACCCCGCCGGTACCGACCTGAGCAATTACCGGACCTACGCCTACCTACCCAACGCCGACGTGGAAATGCAAGACACGCAAATGGACGCCGATGAGGTCAACCAGCGCATCGTCGAGACCACCAAGATGCACATGGACCGCCAGGGCTTCCGCCTCGACCGCGATAACCCCGATCTGCTGCTGCTCATCAGCGTAGCCCGGGACCAGGAGACGGCCGTCGATACCGACCCAGTGTACGCTACCTACCCCTACTCGACCTACGGCGTCAATACGGTAAGCCCGTACTACGGCAGTTACTACTACAACGACTTCTACGGCTACAACGACGTCGTCGGCTACGATACCGATACCTACCAGTACACCGAGGGTACGCTGGTCATCAACCTGATCGACCGGGAAAGCCGGGAAACGGTCTGGAAGGGCTACACCAGCGATGCCATCTATTCCGGCAGTACCACCGGCGAGATCGTGGAACTGGTCGACGACATCTTCGACGAGATGCCCGCCCGCGCCCGCTAGAGGAGCCTAAAGGTGCGTACGAGCCACTTGATGGCCCCCTCGTACCGCAAACTGCGCCACAACAGACCGACCAGAAACGGGAAGCGTTGCCCGGCCCGCAGCCAGTAGTGACTCTGGCGGAAGGGTCGGGCAATTCTTTTTTCGATGACCTCCCGGTAGGGGTGGAGGTCCCTGGCCCCTAGCTTATTCGTCGCCAGGGACCGTATGGCCTGCCGCCCCGCTTCCAGCCCGCTGCGCATGGCCGTGTCGATGCCGTGGCCCCACAGGGGGGAAACCAGGTAGGCCGCATCCCCGCAGAGCAGGTAGCGCTCCCCCACCAGTGGGCGGGGATGGTGGCAGAAGGGCAGGACGAAGCCACGGGTCTTGTCCATCGCCTCGGCCGCGCGGAACCGGGGAGCAAGTTGGGGATGATGTTGCAGCAGATCGTCCAGCCGTTCGCGCAGATTGACGGGCTTTCCGTCCGCGCCGGTTACTTCCTCGAGCGCACCGAGGCCCACGTTCACCCACCCATCGTCGAGGGGGAAGAGCCAGAAGTAGCCGAAGGGCATGTCGCGCAGGAAGTAAAACTCGTTGACCCCCGGTTCGGTGCCCGCCACGCCCCGGTAGTAGGCCCGTACCGCTACGCCCCGGTCGTTTCCCTTGAGATCGTCTCCGGCCAGTTGACGGGCCACGGTGGAGTTTGCCCCGTCACAGCCGATCACCAGGCGGGTCGTGAAGCTGCGGCCGTCGCGCAGGCGGCCGGTGATCCCCTCCGGGCTGTAGTCCAAACCGCGCAGTTGGGCGCCTTCCTCGATGTGGGTACGGGTGCGCTCGCGGACCAATCCGAGCAGGAAGTCGTCGAAGTCCAGCCGCTTGCTGTTGTAGCTGAAGGTCTTCCAGTCCATCGTGATGCTGTGCCCGCTCGGTCCCACGGCCCGGGAGGTAGCTACCCGCGTCCGGTCGCCGAAAGCGTACATGCGTTGGCCTAGTTCGGGGTCGAGCTCATCCAGTACGCGGAAGGCCGGGCCCGGGATGGCGTCACCACAAATTTTGTCGCGGGGGAAGCGGTCTTTGTCGATCAGCAGCACATCCAGGTCGGCATCCCGCAGGGCGAGGGCGCAGGTGGTCCCGGCGGGCCCGGCCCCGATGATGGCAACGTCGTAGTGGGGAAGCATAGCGGCGGCAAAGCTACGACGGGCGGGGCCGGGGCGGGCGTTCTATATTGGGGCGCTAACCTCAACCTACCAAAACACCCCTCACACTATGTATTCCGACCTTACCGTTGCCGTTGCCGGAGCCGGATTTATCGGACCCGTTCACGTCGAAGGCCTCCGCCGCCTGGGCATCCGCGTGAAGGGCTTGCTGGGCAAAGACCTGGCGGAAAGCCAGTCGGCCTGTACCGAACTCAATCTCGCCCACCCCTACGGCAGCTTCGACGAACTGCTGGCCGACGACGAGATCGATGCCGTCCACCTGGCCGTACCCAACGTACTGCACTACCCGATGGTCAAGCAAGCCCTGGCCGCCGGCAAGCACGTCGTCTGCGAAAAGCCGCTGGCCATGACCTCGGCGGAAAGCGAGGAACTGGTCGGACTGGCCCGCGAAAGCGGACTGAAGGCGGCCGTGAACTACAACCTCCGCTTCTACCCCATGAACCTGGAGGTGAAGGACCGGCTGGCGGCGGGGGAGCGTATTTTCACCGTCACGGGTAGCTACCAGCAGGACTGGCTGCTGTACGATACCGACTACAACTGGCGGGTACTGGCCGACCAGGGCGGGGCCCTGCGGGCGGTCAGCGACATCGGCACCCACTGGCTCGACCTGGTGCACTTCACGACCGGGCTGGAGGCCGAAGCCATCCTGGCCGACCTGACCACCGTGCATACGCAGCGTAAACGGCCGCTCGGGGAAGTCGCTAGCTTCACCAACGATAGCGAGAAAGAGCAGGCCACCGAGACGATCGACATCACGACCGACGACTGCGCCAGCATCCTATTCAAGTTTAAGGGAGGAGCGCGCGGGCAGCTGTTCGTCACCCAGGTAGCGGCCGGCCACAAGAACCGCCTGAACTACACCATCGCCACCCAGGGCGCGGCCTACGAGTGGAACAGCGAGCGACCCAACGAACTCATGATCGGCAAACGGGGCGAGGCCAACCAGTTCCTGATGAAGGACCCCGCACTGATGACCGGCACGGCAGCCCCCTACCTCAACTACCCGGGCGGCCACAACGAGGGCTTTCCCGATACCTTCAAGCAGTGCTTCCGCTCGTTTTACGACGCCGTCGTTAACGATACGCCGGAAGAAGAGGTACTCTACGCCACCTTCACCGATGGCCACCGGGAGCTGGTACTCTGCGATGCTATTCTGGAGAGTAATGAGAAACAAGCCTGGGTTACCCTCACCCCCAGCCCCTGCTAAGAATCCTGGGCCCCTCCCCCGGATCCCACAAGGAAGAGGGGAATAGATAGAACTTGATCCTAATTACAGAATGGAATGGTAATTCAAGACTTAATCGGTGGACCGAAAATTGCACTGTTTGAGCCGGTAGGCGAGTTTGCAATTTTCTTGATTTTTGCTCCACTTTTCATCAAGGAAAAGTGGAAAGGAATTACGATTTTTCAGTTCATTCAGGCGATGCAGCGATGATGCAGCTAGGATTCGTCTCCGCCATCCTCCCCGAATACTCCTTGGAGGAAGTCTTGCGCGCGGCCGCGGACATCGGCTACGACTGCGTAGAGATCATGTGCTGGCCCCCCGGAAAAGCCGAGCGACGCTACGCCGGGGTTACCCACATCGACGTTACGGAAGGGGGCGGCGGAGCGCAGGTGCAAAGCGTAGGGGAACTGACCGAGCGCTACGGGGTCAGTATCAGTGCCCTGAGCTACTACCCCAATATGCTGGTCGAAGACCGGGAGGCGGGGCAGCGGAGTGCCGACCACTTCCGGAAGGTCATTACCGCGGCGGCGGAACTGGGCGTCGGGCGGGCGAACGGCTTCATCGGGCGCAATCCCCGGCGGTCGGTGGACGATAACTGGCCCCGCTTCCGGGAAATCTGGGAACCGCTGCTGGCCCACGCCGACGATATGGATGTCGACATCGGCATCGAGAACTGCCCCATGCACTTCGGGTGGGAGACCTGGCCGGGGGGGCAGAACCTGGCCACCACCCCCGCCATATGGGAGCGGATGTTCGCCGAATTTCCGACCGCTCGCTTCGGACTCAACTACGACCCGAGCCACCTGGTCTGGCAGCAGATGGACTACCTGGCACCCATCCGAGACTTCGCCGACCGCATTCACCACGTCCACGCCAAGGACGTGCGCATCGACCGCCGCGACCTGGATCGCCACGGCATCCTGACGCCTCCGAAGTACTGGCATACGCCCAAACTCCCCGGACTGGGGGACGTGGACTGGGGGGCCTTCTTCGGCGAATTGGGGAGCATCGGTTACCGGGGGCCGGTCTGCGTAGAGGTAGAGGACCGCAGCTACGAGGGTAGCCTGGAGGACCGGCTCCGGTCGCTGCGGCAGAGCCATCGTTACTTACGGCAATTCACCGGCTGATGCACCGTACCGTTCTCTTCGTATTCTGGATGTTACTCGGCACCTGCGCCCGCGCCCAGCAGGCTCCCAATGTAGTCGTACTACTGGCCGATGATCTGGGATACGGGGATTTGAGTTGCTTCGGCAGTCAGTCGATCGAGACCCCCCACATCGACGCGCTGGCCCGGGATGGTATGCGGTTCACACAGTTTTATGCGGCCTCGGCGGTCTGTTCCCCCTCGCGGGCCGCCCTGCTTACGGGACGTTACCCGCTGCGCTACGGTATCACCGGTCACTTTACGGACAATCAGGAGCACCTACCCACGACTACCCGGACGCTGGCCGGGGTGCTGCGTGAAGCCGGTTACCGTACCGTCCACATCGGGAAGTGGCACCTGGGCGGGTTAAGGCCGCGGGACTACGAAGCCCGAACGGCGGGGCGGGCGGCCAACCCCGGCCCCCTCCAGCACGGCTTCGACCATGCGCTGACGAGTATCGAGGGGGCACCGGTGCGCCCACGACTCATTGCCGAGCGCCAGCTGTACCGCCGGGGTGGAAAGTACATGGTGCGTAACGACCGCCGTGCCCCGGAAACCGACCGCCACTGGACCGAGATCAAAGTGGATGAGGCCGTCGAGCAGATCAAAGTGGCCCGGGAAGAGGGCAAGCCGTTTTTTCTCAACCTGTGGTTCGACGTGCCCCACACGCCCTACGAGCCGGCCCCGGAACCCCACCTATCGCGGTACGCGGCGCTGGGGGTAGCGGGTGACCAATTGTACTTCCGCTCCATGGTCAGCCACCTGGACGCCAACATCGGCCGGCTGATCGACCACCTGAAGGACAGTGGGGAATACGAGAATACGCTAATTGTGTTCACCTCCGATAACGGGCCGGCCTTTCAGGGTAACCCCGGCCCCTTCCGCGGGGGAAAGACCGACCTGCACGAGGGGGGTATTCGGGTGCCCTTCATTGCGGTGTGGCCCGGTCGGATACCGGAGGGGAGCCGCTCCTTCTTCGCCCTGCATATGATCGATTTGCTGCCTACCATTGCGGCGGCGGTGGGCACGGAAGTAAGCGCTCCGTACCCGCTGGACGGCGGCAATCACCTTCCCCGGCTGCTCGACACGGCCTACGTATCCCGCCCGGATACCCTGCTCTGGCAGATGCAACTGTACCGGGGGTTTCAGAACCAGGGCCCGAAGCCGGAGCCCTACGCCACGGCGGTGGCCCACCACCGGGGTTGGAAACTACTGGCTGACCAAAGGGGGCCGACCGAGCTGTTTAATCTGCGGGCAGACTTCCGCGAATTGTACAACCTCCTGGACCAGCAGCCCGGACGCGCCGCCGAGATGTACCGGCGACTACAGCAATTCCTAACGGAGCCCCGGGATACCAGCGGCTTCGTCCAAATCGAATAATCCGAACCTATGCGATTTTCACTAGCCGGAAAGACCGCCATCGTAACGGGGGGAAGCAGCGGCATCGGCCGGGCCGTATCCGAGGCGCTACGGGAGCAGGGGGCGGTGGTGCACGTGCTCGATCTGGAGGCGGCTGATGAGACGGTGGCGGTCTGCGACGTGACGGATCAAGCACAAGTTATTCGGGTCGTAGATGAGATTGCGGCGGCGGCGGGGAGCGTAGACATACTGATCAACAACGCGGGTATCGGCTTCGTCGGCAATCTCGAAGGGACCACCGAGGCGGACATGGACCGCCTGTATGCCGTGAACGTCAAGGGGGTCTACAATTGCGCCCTGGCCTGCGTGCGGCACATGCGGGTAAAGGGGGGCGGCGTGATCGTCAATATGGCTAGCGTAGCCAGCCACGTGGCCGTGGCCGACCGCTTTGCCTATTCCATGACCAAGGGGGCGGTACTGACCATGACCTATTCCATTGCGAAGGACTACCTGGAGCACGGCATCCGCTGCAATAGCATTTCGCCGGCGCGGGTTCACACCCCCTTCGTGGATACCTACCTGGCGAAGAATTACCCCGGGCGGGAGGAGGAGATGTTCGCTATCCTATCCCGTACCCAACCGATCGGGCGGATGGGGCGGCCGGAGGAGGTTGCCGATCTGGCGGTTTTTCTCTGCTCGGAGGAGGCCGGCTTCATTACGGGGACGGACTTCCCGGTAGATGGGGGGTTTATCAAATTGAACGGGTAGGGTGACAACCTGTCAGACATCGGATGACTGACAAATTGGCAAAACGCTTAATGAGCTCCGTCACGTTACTTATATTCAACTATTGGTCCAGTAAATAGCCTTGTCGTTCAATAATACAGTACTTTTCAATCATCTTTTACTTCCCGTCAAAATGTCAGTCATCCGATGTCTGACAAAATGACAACGACCCGCCACCACCACTATGAAATTCATCCGCTACCACCCTTCCCCCTCCCCCACCGCCACCATCCAAACCGGCATTCAGCTAGAAGATGGAACCCGCCTGAACACCACCGCCTTCGGAGAGGACTACGACGAAAACTTCTTCGGAACGGAAGGTCCCCAGCGGCTAGCCGATTGGCTGAAAGATCACCAGGCAGACTGCCCCGTCGTCCCTTCCGAAACTCCCCTCCTCCCCCCCTGCGCACGCCCCAGCAAGTTGATCTGCGTCGGCCTGAATTACGCCGCTCACGCCGCCGAATCCGGTGCTAAGCCGCCCACTGAACCGGTACTGTTCATGAAGGCCACCACCGCCATCTGCGGGCCGACGGATGACATCGTCCTGCCCCCCGGTAGCCAGAAAACAGACTGGGAGGTCGAACTCGCCATCGTAATCGGTAAGCGGGCCACTCACGTCAGCCGGGAAGATGCCATGCGCCACGTGGCCGGCTACGTTCTGCACAACGACGTGAGCGAACGCAGCTACCAGATCGAACGCGGCGGGCAGTGGATGAAGGGAAAAGGCTGCGACACCTTCGCCCCCCTCGGCCCGTTCATCGCTACGGCGGACGAAATCCCGGACCCGAATGATCTCCGGCTCTGGCTGAGGGTGAACGGTACACTCATGCAGGATAGTCGTACCAACGATTTCATCTTTCCCGTCGATGAGGTCGTAAGCTACATCAGCCAGTTCATGACTCTGCTTCCCGGGGACATCGTATCGACCGGGACTCCTTCGGGGGTCGGGCTGGGTATGGACCCACCACGCTACCTGCGGCCCGGGGATGTAGTTGAACTGGGTATTGACGGGTTGGGTAGCAGTCGGCAAACCGTCCGGGCCTATTCGGATCCCGTGGCACCTTAGGTGGCCAGCGGTTCATCCGTCTATCCTTGCTGTACCGGGTGGGAGAAGCTTCCGGCACAGCCGCCCCGCAGTGTCTGCGGGACCGCCCGAAATCCTTAACTTAACCGCCTATGCGCACTGTTTTTCTCCTCATCGCCTACTCGGGATGGCTCGTACTCGCCGCCCAGGACCTACCCGACTGGGCGATCGGTCCCTTCGAAAAGGCCGACGCGGCCAACCCGATCCTGCTGCCCGATACCAGCAGCCGCTTCTACTGTCCCGTCCGGGAATCGATCGTCAAATGGGAGGGCAAAGACGTATTCAACCCCTGCGCCGTGGTCCGCAACGGAAAAGTGTACCTGCTCTACCGGGCCGAGGACTTCGTGGGCGCTCACCTCGGCACCTCCCGCATCGGACTGGCGGTGAGTGACGACGGTATCCACTTCGAGCGCCACGGTACGCCGGTGCTGTACCCCGACAACGACCCCTACCGCCCCATCGAATGGGAGGGTGGCGTGGAGGACCCCCGCATTGTGGAAGGCCCCGACGGCCGCTACTACATGACCTACACCGCCTACAACGGCGAGGGCGTCAACCTCAGTATTGCCAGCTCCGACGACCTATTGCACTGGACCAAACACGGCGTGGTGGACGGTATCGGCGACAAGGTAGGCGGCTGGGACGAAAAGGCCGGTATGATCCTGAGCGAAGTAAGGGACGGACGACTCATCGCCAAGAAAGTGGACGGAAAATACTGGATGTACTGGGGAGTGAGCAAACTCCGCATGGCCACCTCCGAAAACCTCATCACCTGGGAACGGCTACGGGCTACCTCCGGGCAGGACTCCATCGTTCTCCAGACCCGCGACGATCATCCCTTCACCGATAACCGGGGCGTGGAAGCCGGGCCAGCCGCGGTGTGGACCGAGGGGGGGATCGTAGCCCTGTACAACGGCATCTTCAACGGGACCGACGACGATCCCATCACGATGACCTGGGCCGGCAGTCAGGCGCTCTTCGCCAGTGATGACCCGACCCGACTGGTGGACCGACTGGAACGGCCCTACCTCCAACCCGACCGCCCCTACGAACTGGACGGGCAGGTAAATAATGTCACCTTCACGGAGGGCCTGGTGCTATTTAATGGTCGCTGGTTCGTCTACTACGGTACTGCGGACAGCAAGATCGCCGTGGCGGTAGCCGAGCGCTAGGGGGGCGGCAAAATGTTCCAGTGGCGCAGTAAGCTGACGTTTCCTTCGATAGTGTATTCATCGGAATTCGGGTGCCAGTCCATAACCCTGCAGGTGTCGGAACGCAGGGCGGCGGGGCGCAGGGTGCGGGCAACGCGGTGAAGAATTTGTCGTTCGCAATCCGACGTAACGGTGGGTTGATCGGCAATCGTAAAGACCAGGGCCACTACCACCACAATCCCGGTGTACCAGTGGCGGGCATACCGAAACCGTAGCAGATGCGATACCCCCGCGGTATACAAGATGATCGCGCCCAGGGTAACGGGCAACCAGGTGTCGTAGCGCACCACCCCCGGCCGGTAGTCCCGGTATCCACCCAGGGGAAGCAGGAGGGTGTAGCAGAGTACGAAGAGAATGAAGAATAGGTAGCTTCTTCGCCACCGTACTCCCCCGTCCCTTCGGGCCAGTAGGGTATAGTTCAGTAGCAGCATGGCAATCAGCAGCATCGGGCCCAGCTTGGTCGTGAGCAATGAAAATACGCCCTCCGGCAGTCGGAGATAGCGTTCCCACAGTGGCAGGGCATTGTCGATGGTCAGGCTGTTGTAGGAACCGACGAACAGGGAGTAGACCGCCCAGACGGCCATCCATACCCAAATCCACCGCAAGCGGGGGGGCAGCCGGTACCCGCCGGATAGCATACCCACGGGAGTAAGCACGAGGATTATCCCGGGATTGAGCGGCCCACTCAGGCAAATGGCCGGTGCCATAAGTATTAGAGCAATGGTGACCATTACCCCCGGTCCTCCTTCACTGCGCCCCCGGAACCAATCCAGAACGGGCTGCAGGTACAGTACGAGCAGGGCGGTCGGCAGCGCGTAGAAAAACGTATAGGTCGTACTCGGGTCGATGATACCCATCTGGTGCCGGTATCCATTGGCCTGAAAGAAAGGGGCCGCTACCGCTAGAGCCACCACCCCCTTCGCCGTCCAGAACCGCCAGTGGCCGGTAACGGAGCGGGAAATCAGGAGAAGTAGGAAAAGGTGTACCCCTACCTTCAGCAGAGTCGCCGCCAGATACACGCTCGTGACCGGGCCGACCGCCCGCTGTAGCACCGAGGGGGCGTGCAGTAAAAACTCCCGGTATCCCCACTGACAAAAGAAGCGATTGGGGTTGGCGTAGGTTTCCCCCTCGGTCCAGGTACTCCAGCCCAGGGGGTCGTCGAGCGTAGGGGCTACGTCCGGGGCGGGGAGGGCATTCCAGGCCATATCACCGTCGAGGGGTTGGTCGTAGTACTGATGGGCGGAATAGGCCAGGTCCAGGATAATCAGGCACAGGATGAACCAGTGGATGCGGCGGGCGGGTTTCACGGGTGCTATATTAGACCTTTATTCCGCCCCAGCCTATGCGCCAGCTGCTCCTCCTCCCGCTTCTGTTGATCTTCGGCACGACCGATTCATCCGCCCAGCGGGACGTCCCCTCGGACCGGGTGGCCTTTCTGGATGGTACGGTGCGTAAGGGGCAGGTCAGGGGGACGGGCCTGCGGGACCCCGGCAAGCCCATCCAGTTTCGGGAGGAAGGCACCCTGAGCTTCCAACCGCTTGCGGTCGGGGAGGTGGAGTTGATCCGCCTCGGCAGTGGCCGCGAAATTCGCTCCGTGTCGGTGGAATTGCCCGACCTGACCCGGGGCGGCATAGAAATTACCCGACGGCGCTTCGGGGAGGTACTGGCGGACGGGTACTTCGAACTGATCCGCGTACCGCTGCGCGCCGCCGAATACATCGACCAGGCCGAAGGGATGCAGCCGTATCTCTACCTGATCCGTCAGGATGAGGTCGAGCTCGTACTCGAACTCTCCGTGATCGAGGTGTACGAAATGCTACACGCCAACCCAAGCCGGTTCCGGCATAAACTGCGTTACCTGGTCCGCGACTGCCCGGACGCCGCCGAACGGGCCCGCCGGGCGGACTTCACCGATGCCAGTATCCTCCGGGTTCTGCAAACCTACGCCGAATGCGACCCCTCCATCGCGGTAAAGATCGACCGGAACCGGTTGCGCGGTGGCGTCCGCTTCGACCACTACGTACAGACCGGATATATCGGTATGCTGGATGCCGATTTCTCGGCCGAGCAATTCAGCATGCACCTCGGGTACCGGGCCGAAGCCAATATCCTGGAGCGCTTCCGTAGAATCAGCGTGGCCGGGGAGGCTGACCTGGTCTACCACACCTTCCTCTTTCGCGATCGGGGGCGGGCATCCCAGACCATGGCCCGGGGGCGTTTCTCCCTGGGGTACGCCGCCGTACACCGGCCTGATTTCAGCCTACAGCTCGCCGGTGGACTGAGCACCTACGGGGCGGTCAGTTCTAGTTTTCGCAGCTTCTTCGCGAATAATTACGCGCTGCTCTACGGCGGGCTCCAGTTGAAATACCGGGACGCTCGTGCGGTCTTGGCCTACGAGCACTTCCCCAATCCCCGGGCGGAGCGACCCGCCAACATGCTGCTGCTGACCTTTGGTTACCGCCTGCCCCTGTAAGTGTTCAATCACGAATGAGCAGTCGCCCGTTGGGTGCGCCGCAGAGTTCGCCCCTGGCGGAGCGCCAGTCCAGATATTCGTCATAAACTTCTTCCAGGGTATTGAGTAACCGCAGATGATTGCGGAGGGCTCGTTCCCGGATATCGAGAAGCAGTTCGGGGTTCACGCTTCGTTCCCGGGTCAGTGCACCGGTGAGCCGCGCCAGATCCGCCGCTTCCTGCCGGTACAGCTCGACCTGCCGTTCGTAGCGTTCGAGTTGCTGCTTTAGTTCTTCCCGTTCCTCCCCCTGTCGGTAGGCCAGGAGCTGATCGGTCAGACTTCCCTCCCGCTCGATTTCCCGGCGGCGCAGTTCCAGTTCCCTCACCTTCAGCCTGCGGTCCGCGCTGTCCTGAATCCGGAGGGCTACCCCGATGCTAAACTTTTCGAATACCTCATCGCGCACGTCACTGCGGTAGCGAAACTGAAGAAAGTCCAGGATCTGCTTCCCCTCGGCCCGTTCCACTTCGATCTCCCGATCGATCAGGCTGAGGCGGTAGTTGCGGCGCATCCGGTCGCTGCGGTCGGGGGATCCGACGGAGAGCATTGCGCGACCGATGCCTAGGGGGCCGACGGTCGTCGCGAGATCGACCGGTTGGTCTCCCAGATCGTAGCGCGTCCTCAGCGTCCGTTCCCGAAGTCGCAATTCCTCCAGATCCAGGAGCAGGTCGGTACGGTCGGTGCGGATCCGGAATTGCTCCCGGGCTTCGGCCAGTCCGGCTTCAGCGTAGGTTTTCGCCAGTCTGCTACGGTCGTCCAGCAGTTGAGTCAGGGTATCGAGCACGCGCTGCCGCCACACGGTCAGGTAAAGGGTCGGCCAGTCGCGGTAGGTACGCTCCACGAGCTCGCAATACTCCTTATCCCGTGCTTCGGTGACCGGGTTGCTGAGTAATTCCGCGTAGCGCCGCTGGGCGCGGGCCCGGCGCAGGGTGACCGTATTGAGGCGCAGGGTATACTCCTGCCGGGTGGGATCGAAGTCTTCGCTCTCCGTACGTAGATCGTAGGAGCCGACCAGGGGGGTGCGAATGGATCTATCGAAGGTCGGCAGCGGGGTCAGTTCCGGTACCCGATCAAACAGATCGGCCACGCCGATTGACGACTGGCCGCGCAAGCCCAGACCAAGGAGTAGGAAGAACAAAGTGATTGACCTGCTCACCTATCTAGTCCTTCTCCCAGATAATGCAATCCTACCTTCTCTTTCTGGAGGAACACGTTGTCCGGCGGAATACTGATGGTGACCTCCCGCCCGTAGCTCTTCACGCTGGGAAATTTGCGCAGCCGTTCCGGAATTTCCACGATCCGGCTACCCAGACCAATGACGGTCCCGGTATAGCGGACGGTTTCGTCGTTCAGCCCGACGGCTTCGAAGCGGTCGCCGGTATCGACACTGACCTCCAGCCCCTCGTGAAGGTAGCCCTTGATCAGGTCGGAGTGGGGCTCGTAGAAAGTGATCAGATTGGCGTAGGCCCCCTTGAATTCCCCCTCCCGACAGTTGATCGAACCGATCAGGCCGGCGGCGGGGGCGGTCAGTTCCACGGCCTGTTCCCGGCGGGCGGCGTCGAAGTCGGCCTCGGCTTCCAACCGACGGATGCGTTCGCGGTAGGGCGTGCTGCCGTAGGCCAGCTCCGTAGTCAGCACCTCCCGCTCGGCCGTGTACTCCCGTTCCAGGCGGTCCAGATCGGAGCGGAGTCGTTCCAGGCGGGTTTCCAGGGGGCGGTAGTCGCCCTCCGGCACCTCGATAGTGGTGAGGTCCGGTAGGGTTTCCTGAAACCGCTGATCCTCGGTTAGTGCCTCGATCCGTTGCTCGATCTCCTGGCGGCGGGTACTGTATTCGGTATCCACCACTTTGAGCCGCTGCCGGCGTTCTTCCCGCCAGGCGGTTTCCTCGGCCCGGAGCTCGTCAATGCGGTATCCCTCGTCGGCCAGCTTCGTTTCGGGGGTGCGGCGGATCAGTCGCAGGAGGACTTCCCCACTATCGACCGGCTGCCCGGGGCGGACCAGAATTTCCTGCACCGCAACGGGAAAGTTATAGTTGATTTCGGTTTCGCTGCTTTCGGCGAACCCGTACAGCGCCAGTTCGTCACCCGGGGGGGTACGTAGGAGCCAGAACAGCAGGCCGGCCCCAATGACCACCGAGAGGTAGAAGGGATTGAGCAGCTTCATGCCGGATCAGAGTTTGGTGGTGCGTTGCTGGAAATTCAGCCGCAGGTCTTCCAGTCCCGCCATACTTTCCAAATCGGAGGTGAGGACGGTGATGCTGGCCGTTCGCCGCAGGCGCACCAGGTAGGTGAACTCCTGAATGTCATCGCGGCTGATCTCCTCAACGGTAGGCAGTCCTTCTTCGGTATAGGCCTTTTGTCGTTTGGGATTGAGGTAGCGGAGTTGTTCGAGCTCGTAATCCTGGCAGTAGCGGTCGAGCCGCTCCTCGACCCGGCCACGCTGATCGTCTTCTTTCGGCACGCGCAGGCGTATTTCTCCAATCAGCTCATTGTTGTCACTCAGGGGGGATAGCCGCAGCATCACCGCAGCCAGGCAGAACACCAGCGTACTGGTGAGGGCGATGGTGAAGCTGAGTACGCCGGCCGCGATCCCCACTCCGAGGGAAGCGAACATGAAGGTGATGTTGCGGGGGTCGTCCAATACGGTACGGAACCGAATGATGCTCAGTGCCCCCAGGATGCCCAGCCCCCGGGCCACGCTGTCCCCAATTGCCTGCATGATCATGGCGGCCACCATCCCGATTAAAACCAGCGCCTGCAGATAATGGGCCCGCCGGTAGATGCTCTTGGTGGTAAGCTGGTACGTGATGGCGATGAGGGAAGAAAGAACGAAGGCAAACAGCGTAGCCAACAGCACGACGTAGAAACCGGGAGTATCCGGATCGTAATTCAGTGCATCAAAGTCTAGCATACGTTGCCGTTGGTGACCGGCGAAGATACTACTCCACCACTTCCACCCGAAGGTAGTTGTCCGTTCCGTTCAGTCGGCTACCTTCCAGCCGGAGTACCCAGACGGGCAGCGTCAGGGCAATCTCCCCCCGGGTCGCCAGGAAAATTCGGTAGAAAAGTCCGGCATCGTCCTCTACGGTCAACAGCCCCTTATCGAGGTCGAGGGCGTAGTTGCCCTCCAGAATAAGGTGGTCATCGGATAGCAACATAAACCTACCGTCATCCAGGAAGCTGGCGCTAATATTGCCCAGGTCCCCCTCGTCGATGGTCGCCCGTCGCGGCAATCGCTTACCGCCCCGGGAAAGCGTCACGTCGTCGAGGGGCTGGGGAGAAAACAACAGGTAGCTGCGGGAATACCCGGCATTAATCTCCTCGATCAGCTCCGGAGGGGAGACACCGGCTACCGGCGACTGCTGACGGCTGAAGAATACCCGCTGTTCGCCAGCGGATGTTAGTTCTTCGGGCAGGCCAACCGCCCGGCCCCCGAATCCGTCGGGCGCGACGGTGTCCACTACTACCCCCCAACTTTCGAGGTACTCACTCCCCTGCCGCTCGGCGATGATGAGTACTGGCTGTGGCAGTTCGTCCGGTAGCACGTACTCGGTATAGGCCAGTCCCGGACTGAGGCTATCCCAGCCGGCCATCCGGTTCACGAAGTCCAACGACCCCGGGCGGGCATACTCCGGGAAGCCGGTAAAAACGGGCTCGAAACTGCTCCAAAAGTCATACCCCCCGAGCCGGTAGGTGTAGGGGTGTCTTTGCAGCGCTTCCACTTCCCATTCCAGGTCCCTGCCCGCTAACCGGATAACGGAGTCGCTCCGCAGTAGCGTTTGGATCCGGTCCCCGGGGATTATCCGCGGGGGGCCAATTTGGGTTTCCGCGATCGCTTGCACCTGCGCGCCGCCGCCCCGAAGCCGCAGTACGTCACCGAACGACAGGGCGTAGGGGTTGTCTCCCTCCGAAACGTAGAGGTACGTTCCTACCGTGTCCGGGTTGGATTCCGGCGCAGAACATCCGGCGAATAGGACCAGTCCGGTGGCAAGGGCCGTCCATTCCCGCATCACCCGACCCGTTCGATGGCCGCCACCCATTCCCGGGGCAGGGCGGCTTTACGCAGGGCGCCGTAATCGTAGGGCACGATCGTCTGGTGGCTGAGGGCGGCCAGGCGGTCGTGACGGTCGGAGAAAACGGCGGTCTGCAGTACGAAGCGATCCTCCTGCACCTCCAGGGTACGCACCCCCACCAGGGCCGTATCTGGATAGGTCATGGGGAAGGTGTACTTACAGTCCTGCCAGGCCAGGATGGCACCGGTACCGCCGGCGGCAAAGGCCGTGTCCACGCCAATGCGTTCGAAGTAGGCTACCCGGGCCGTTTCCGCCCACCGCATGTAGACGAGATTGTTGACGTGGTTGGCGCTATCCATGTCGCCCCAGTGCACGGGGTAGCGGTGGAGTCGGCCGAAATCGGAACGGGTCAGTTTCATGCGAGCGTCGTTGGTTACTGCAAGCTAAACCGAGAGGAGCAGGGCAAGTGCGTCGCTTTCTTGGCCGTCCCGCAGGTAGTCGCGGGCCAGTACGTGGGTCGCTTCGGTCCCCTCCGCCCGGGCTGCGCGGGCTTCCGGGCGGGCGGCTACCTCCCGTTGCCGGTCCGGAGAGGGCAATTCAGCGAGGTTACCCAGGCGGCCTAAGTGGTTGCCGGTGAGCACCTTACTACTCCTGACGTGATCGGGAAGTCGATCCACGCCGATGCCGCAGCCGCGCAGGGGTTTGGGGATTTCGAACAGGCATTCCGGGATCATCCGGGCGTAGTGACTGCCCCCGAGGCGGGCTACGAGATCGAGACGTTCGGTGACCAGTTTATCGTCCGCATCCAGGCAACGGTCGGCCAGGTGCATGCGTACCACGCGGCAGAGCACGAGGTTGCCCGCTCCCCCACCCTCGCCCAGCGCAACGATCTCGTCGACCGTGCATTCAAAACTGACGGGAGATTCGGCGACCCGGGGCGGGCGGACGACCTCGCTTGCTGCTTCCGTGAGGCCCGACTTGACGAACTCGTTCACCCCCTTCGGGTAGCCGGTGCTCGCCAGGCTGACCTGCTCGACCATGGCGTAGTCGACGATACTGATCGTGACTTCGGCCACTTCGCGCAGGTTGATCAGGGTGTCCTTGGCACTGCCGTCGCGGCCCCGCAGGATGGGCGAAAAAACCAGGATCGGGGGGGTAGTACTGAACACGTTGAAGTAGCTAAACGGGCTCAGGTTAATCTTGCCATCCTTACTGACGGTAGAAGCCAGGGCGATCGGGCGCGGGGCTACGGCCGTGGACAGGTAGGCGTAAAGCTCCTGGGAAGGAAGGGATTGGGGGTCTAGAATCATAGGTATTGGGTAATAATGACCTTCAGGCGTCCGGATTCAGTCAGAGGGCAGGATCGTTCCGCCCACCCCGCCGAAGCCGACGCGGCGGTGCCCCTTACCGGCGTGGGCCGCTAGGGTGACGGTATCGCCGTCGTGGAGGAAATCACCGGTGGTTCCGTTGCGGGTGAGTTCGAGGAGGGAGCCGTAGCTATTCTCGTCCGGGCCGGAGATGGTTCCGGAGGCCATCAGATCGCCCACGCGCAGGTTACAGCCATTGCTGGTGTGGTGGGCGAGTTGCTGGGCCATGCTCCAGTAGAGGTGTTTGGTACTGGACCGGGAGATCGTTCGGCCGTTGTGGGTGACGGTCAGATCGATAGCGAAGTGGGCGGGGGCGCGGGTGCGGAGGTAACCGAGGGGTTCGGGCTGCTGAACGGGACCGGGCAGGCGGAAGGGCTCCAGGGCATCGAGGGTGACTACCCAGGGGGAAACGGAGCTGGCAAAGCTTTTGCCGAGAAAGGGGCCCAGGGGCACGTACTCCCACTTCTGGATGTCACGGGCCGACCAGTCGTTGAGCAGCAACAGACCGAAGATGTACTCCTCCGCTTGCTCCATCGGTACCGGCCGGCCGGGTTCGGAATCTTTGCCGACCACGAAGGCCATTTCCAGTTCGAAGTCCAGCCGCTCGGTAGCAGCGAAAACGGGGGTATCCGTGCCGGGTCGCAGGATCTGCCCCCGGGGCCGCCGGATGTTCGTGCCGCTGACGACGATGGAAGAGGCCCGCCCGTGGTAACCGACCGGGAGGTGCCGCCAGTTGGGGAGCAGGGCGTTCTCGGGGTCGCGGAAGAGCTTACCGACGTTGGTGGCGTGCTCCATGCTCGAATAAAAGTCGGTATAGTCGCCGATGTGGATGGGAAGATGCAGCCTTACTTCGTCAAGGGGAAGCAAATGACTGGTCGTCAGCGGGCTATCCCCTTCGTTTTGTATCCAAGCTTGCACCTGCGTCCGCGCCCGACTCGTGGTTTGCTTTCCCAGGGCGATGAACTCGTTGAGTACCGGCCGGGACAGGACGCCGACGTCGAAATCGAAGCAACCCGTAGCGGCCAGTGCCGGCAGGTCGATCACCCAGTCCTGGATGGCGATGCCCGCCCGGGGCGGTGTGCCCGCCGTAGAAAAGATGCCGAAGGGGAGGTTGGCCGGGGTAAAGTCGCCGCGGTAGTCAGTGCGCAGCGGCAGGTCAGTGCGCATGGGGCAACCAGGATTGGTGGTAGCTGCCCTCGTCGATCGCGGCGGCCGCTTCGGTGACCTGCAGGGGGGCGAAGGTGTCGACCATGACGGCCAGTTCCTCGGTGCTTTTCTTGCCGATGCTACCCTCGTAGGTACCCGGGTGGGGACCGTGGGGAATACCGCCGGGGTGGAGCGTCAGGTAGCCAGGGCCGATGCCGGTGCGGCTCATGAAGTCGCCGTCGACGTAGTAGAGTACCTCGTCGGAGTCGATATTGCTGTGGTTGTAGGGGGCCGGGATGGACTGGGGGTGGTAGTCGTACATCCGCGGCACGAAGGAGCAGACCACGAAGGATTTGGTCTCGAAGGTCTGGTGCACCGGCGGTGGCTGGTGGACGCGGCCCGTGATGGGCTCGAAGTTGTGGATACTGAAACCGTAGGGGAAGTTGTATCCGTCCCAGCCGACCACATCGAAGGGGTGGTGGGCGTAGACGAGTTCGTGCAGCACGCCCTGTTTTTTCACCTTGATCAGGAATTCGCCTTCCTCGTCGTGGGTTTCCAGATCGCGGGGCAGCTTGTAGTCGCGCTCGGTAAAGGGGGCGTGCTCCAGGAGTTGGCCGAAGTGGTTGCGGTAGCGCTTCGGGGTGTAGATGGGGTCGGTGGACTCCAGGTAGAGCAGGCGGTTGTCTTGCCCGTCGAAGTCGATCTGGTAAATCATGCCCCGGGGGATAAGCAAATAGTCGCCGTACTCAAATGGGATATTGCCGAGCAGGGTGCGCAGCGTGCCGCTGCCCCGGTGGACGAAGAGCAGCTCGTCGGCGTCGGCGTTCTTGTAGAAGTAGTCGGTCAGGCTCCGTCCGGGGGCGGCCACGCCGAGCTGTACAGTGGTGTTGACCAGCAGGGGGGTGCGGGCCGCGAGGTAGTCATTCTGGGGCGGCACGTCGAAACCGAGGAGCTTACGGGCGCGGATGGTTTTGGCCTCGGCGATGGCGGGGGTCAGGTCGGTTTTACCGACGATCTCCCTTACCTGGGTGGGGGGGTTGGCGTGGTAGAGCAGGCTGGACATGCCGTCAAAACCGATCGTACCGAATAACTGCTCCTGGTACAGACGGCCGTCGGGCTTCCGAAACTGAGTGTGCCGCTTGGCGGGCAGCCGGCCGAGGTGGTGGTAGATGGGCATGGTCGGTGGTTAGGTAGTTGCTGGGACAATAATAATACGCTATAACCGTCCGACCGTTTAAACCGTCGGACGGTTATAGCTAACTTGACCCAAACCGCCAAATCGATTTGCATGCCGGATTATTCCACCCTCTCCATCACCACCAACGATGAACTCGCTACCGTCACCCTCAATAATGGCAAGGTCAACGCGATCGACACCGCCCTGTCTCAGGACCTCCGGGTAGCCTTCACCGATCTGGAACAGAGCGATGATGTTCGCGGCGTCGTACTGGCCGGTAAGCCCCACTGTTTTTGCGCCGGGCTGAACGTGAAGATGCTGGCCACGTCGGATGGCGCCGGCTTGCGCGAATTTTTCGCTACCTACCTCACCGCGCTGCGCACGATGGTCCGCTTCCCCAAGCCACTGGTGGCTGCCGTGACGGGCTTTGCCCCCGCCGGGGGTACGATCATCGCCCTCACCGCCGATTACCGGGTCATGGGCCGCGGCCCGAAGCACACCGTGGGGATGAATGAGTTCAATATGAGCCTGCAGATTCCTAAGATGATGGCCGATATCTACGCCGCCTACCGCGGCTGGCCCGCCGCCTGGGCGGACGTGCAGCAGGCCAGGATGTACACCAGCGACGAGGCCGCGGAAGTCGGCTTGGTCGACCGCTCGGTAGCCGTCGGCGAGGTACTGGACGAGGCTACCGCCCACTGTAAGCAACTGATGCGCGTGCACCCTCCCGTTTACCGTCGCACCAAGAATTACCTGCGCCGCGACCTGCTGGCCGCCGTGGAGGGCGACATCGACGCTATGGTGGACGTAATCGCGGAGGACTTCGACGATCCGGTGTTTAAGAGGATGATGGCGATGTTCGTGGCTTCCCTCACCCCCGGCCCCACTGCGAAATAGGAGTGTAGTACCGCGGAGTACGCGGATTACGCAGACGTAGTACAGCATCCGGCTCCGCCGTACCGCCAGCAGGTAATCGCGTACATCGGCGCCATCTGCAATAACTAGTTATGGTGCCCCCGGTGATACCTACCCTTGATTGGATCAGCGTCCGCCAGGGGAATTTCCGAGAAGCGTGGGCTGGCTTCAGCGGGTATGACCTACACCCGGGTGGTAGCGAACACCCGCCGCAGCCGGAACCGCCCACTCACGTGGGTAGCCGCCAGCAGCAGCCCGCCCGTGATGGCCAGGTTTTTCATAAATATCAGCCGCTGCAAACGAAATTCCGTATTGTCGTCTACCTCGAGCCAGAAGTCGTGGACGATGAAGGTCAGCGGAATCCAGTAAATCAGCAGTAGGATGGCACCCAGCCGCATCCGGTAGCCCAGCAGAATCATCGTACCCCCGAGGATCAGGAGTAGCACGGCCCCGTAGAGAAAGAAATCCTGATTCCAGGTCAGTCCGTAAATCGTCATGGCCCGGCGGTTCACCTGCTCGAAGGCCAGATAGTCGTAGGCCTCGAAGAAGAAAATGAAGGACAGCAGAATACGCCCCAGCAGATCGAAGATGTCTTTCATCCCCGCAAAGGTACGCTACACCCTACTTCGGCCGTGGCCCCCACTCCGCCCGGCGCTCGGCGTCAAAATCCGGATTGTCTACCGGCAGGGGGGCGGCGGTTCGTTCCAGCCAGGCATTCAGGTCGGCCAGCATCCGGCGGGTGCGATCCACCTCCACGGAGGCCAGATTACGCTGCTCCCCGATGTCTTCGGCCAGGTTGTACAGTTCCGGGTCCGATTCATCGAAAAAGCGGATCAGCTTATACTCCCCCCGCCGCAGGGCCACGGCCGGTCGGCTGTGGTGGTAGTGGGGATAGTGGAAGTAGAGGTCACGAATTCCGAGGTCCCGTCCTTCCGTCGCTACCGGTAGCAAACTGCTTCCGTCCAGTTCGGCGGCACCGGCGGGTACTACCCCCCCGGCGGCCTCCAGAAAGGTGGGGTACAGGTCCATTCCGGTCGCGGGGGTATCCGAAACCCCGGCCCGTACCGTCCCCGGCATCCGCAGGAACATCGGTACCCGTATACCCCCTTCGTACAGGCTCCCCTTTTCGCTGCGGAGGGGTTCGTTGGAGGT
>CAZQNE010000024.1:3155-58601 GCA_964594535.1 uncultured Lewinella sp. | reverse complement strand
TTTTTTGCGCGGGCGCGGGTGCCATCGTGGTGGGATAATCCGCGGTCTTCTCACGGGAATCCAGTTGATCCGCTCCCCCGCAACCCAAGATGTACAGGCCAATCAAAATCAGTACGGCACGGCGGAGCGACGACATATGTTGAGTAAATGACCCTACGGCATCACCTGAAAGCGGACAAGGAGAAGCTTGCGTATAGAATAGATATGAGAAGATATTTGATAGTCTCCTTTCCATAGTATGTTATAGGATCGAAAATTGCACTGTTTGAGCCGTAGGCGAGTTTGCAATTTTCTTGATTTTTGCTCCACTTTTCATCAAGGAAAAGTGGAAAGGCACGCCGGCTGCGCAAGATCAGTTAGTAAGTAAATCCAAGCTTATTCAGGCCGTTACGCACCTCCGGCGCACGCATATACAGCTCCCACAGCAGCCCCGTCCGGTGGTTCTCGATCATCAGGATGATCGGCCCCTGATCGATGGCCAGGTAGGAATCGGCCGTCCAGTTCTCATCGGGCAGGAAGGCATCGTAAAAACCGTACGGCCCCCACAGCCGATCCCCCAGGTCGTAGTAGAAATGACGGAGGGCAGCCATGCTTTCTTCCGGAGTATAGGGCAGGGAAGACAGCGCCGCGGTGGGCGTGATCACCCCGCGGTCGTTATCGGGGGCGTGGGCCGAGTAGCCCTCCTTGCCGTCGCTGGCCGTCAGTCCCCAGCAGGCTTCGGAGTAGCCGTAGTAACGCTTGGGGTTGGCCACACAGTAGTTGTGGTTGATCAGACTGTGGGCGATGTTCTGTTGCCAGTAATTGGCATAGTCGTCTTCCAGTTCCCGCGGGTCCATGCCCAGGTAGGAGTAGTGGGCGAAAAAGAGTGGCCCGCCCCGATTTGACCCAAGGGGAAGCTCAATACCGTAGAACGTCTGCCCGTTGCGCATGGCCCCGTCGCGGGCGTATCCGGAAACATAGATCTCCGCGGGAATTGGATGCGTGGGGGAAGCAGCCGCCAGGGTGTAAACGATCTGCGTTTCGTTGTGGCCACCGATCCGAAGATTGATGGCCCACTCGTGCTCGGGCGACCAGTGCCAGTAGAGGGCCTCACCGTCCCCTTTCGTGTACCAATCCCACTCGACTCCCTCCCAGAGGGTGGTGATCCGGTCGATGAGATCGGTTTCGGTCGGGGCTTCTTGCTTCAGGTATTCCCGTACGGTCAGTAGCCCCTGGACCAGAAAGGCCGTTTCGACGAGATCGCCACCATCATCCCGCGCGCTGAACGGAATGACCTCCCCCGTCTCCCCGTTGATCCAGTGCGACCAGGCCCCGTGAAAGCGGTCGGCCCCCTCCAGGAAGCCGACTACCCGCATCCACCGTTCGATGGCCTGCTGCTGGGTGATGAAGCCCCGCTCCACCCCGACGACCATGGCCATCAGCCCGAAGCCGCTACCCCCGCTCGTCACCAGTCGCCCGCTCGTATTCCGTTCGCGGGCCATGCCGCTGTTCGGCTCGGCAAAGTCCCAGAAATACTTGAAGGTTTGTTCCTGCACCAGGGTGAGCAGATCGTCGTCGGGGACGACCGGAAAGTCCGATTCGGTGGCGGGCCCGGTGAAGAAGTCCAGCGTTCGGGCGGCAAACTCCCGGTTCGCGTCCTCCCCCAGCACCTGCGCCAGCGCCAAATCGTACACCGTAAAATCGCGGAGGGGTACGGTGGGGGTGAGTTGGACCACCTTATCGCTAATATTCGCGACCGTCAGCGCAACGGGATCGATACCCGGGCCACTGAGCGTAACCCGACCCGCGCCCGGCGTCACCGGGTGGGAGAACTCCAGTACGAGCGGGGCGGCCAGGGCTACGCTATCCCGTAATTCATTTTCGCCGAGGGGTAATTCCCGCTCCGCTGAGCGCAAGCCAACCAACGTAAGGGGGGCCTGCGCGATAGTAAAGGGTAGTTGGAGACCGGGGAGTGGGTTCACCCCCTCCCCTCCGAGTGCGCCCCGCGCCGCGACCAGGTAGTCGATGCCCGCCCGCCAGGGTTCCGTAACCCTGATGGTCACTTCGGTACCCGCAGCGTTCCAGCTTTCGGTATCGGATAGGGTTGCCCCGTCGGCCGTCGCTGTAAACAGATCGGTACTCCGGTCCTCCACCGGCGCGGAAAATCCGAGTACGATATCCCCGTCGCCGGTTACGGCATTCCCGGATGCGATCGACTCGCTACCTAAGCGGGCGTAAACGTTGCGCAGGGCCTCCGTTGGCTGGGGTGTGGGCTCTTCATCCTCGGAAGGGCAACCCAGGAGGGGAAGCAGGAAAGTGGCGAGTAGGAGGAGGCGCGGGAAATTCAAGTGGTAGGGGGCCTGGGGTAAATTATTCGTTGTACAGCGCGGTGATTTCCTCGGCGCTCAGCGCCTTGTCGAACAGCCGCAGGTCATCGAGTAAGCTCCGGTCGCTGAGGTGGCCCCAGCCGACGAAGTTCGGCGCGCCGGACATGATGGTCAGCATATCGGTATCGCTCCAGTCCACTCCGGGAAACTCACCGGTGGATACGGCTTCGCCATCAATGTAGACGGTCGCGCTGCCGGCGCCGATGGAAAAAGCCAGGTGGTGCCACTCGTCCGAATCGGCCGGTAGGTCAGCGGCGGCGCCGCCGTCGAACCAGCTATTGCCCTCGCCGGTACCGATATTGAGTTTGAAGCGTTGGGTGGCGCCCTCATTGGTGGCTTCCCGGAAGAAACGGAAGCCGCTGGTGAGCAGGTTCGCGTCCGGATTGTCCGGATTCGGGGGTGCCACGACCAGGATACCCGCCCGGTCGGGGTCGGGATCGAGCTTCATCCACATGGAGGCGCTGAATTCATTCCCGGCCAGGCCGGTGGTCGGGTAGGTCAGGTAAGCCCCTTCGGCACCCTCGTAGGCTTGTCCTTCCCGGCCATCTTCGCTCAGCGTGGGCGAACCGACCACGGTGAGCTCATTTCCCGAGACCATATCCATGAAGTCCTCCCCGTCAAAGCTCAGGTAGAACTGCTCGCCGTCAAACTCGGGGGTGTAACCGGTTCCGGCCGTACCGCCCTCGGCGGTGAAAATCTCCGTCACCTCCTCCTGGGTGAGGGCCCGGTCGAAGATGCGGAGTTCATCCATAAAACCGTGATCCGCCAGGTGGTTCCAGCCCGTGAAGCGGGGGGCGCCCGACATGATGGACAGGACATCGGCACCCGTCCAGTCCACCGGCCCGGGCAACTCTCCCTGGCTCACCACCACCCCGTCGATCATGACGGTGGCCCGATCGGCGCTCATGGAGATGGCAAAATGGTGCCAGTCGTCGGTTTCCGGCCGTACGTCAGCAGCCTCCCCCCCGTCGAACCAGGAATCGCCGGCCCCGGTACCGATATTAAGTTTGAAGCGCTGCACAAATTGATCTTCGATTCCTTCCCGGAAAAAGCGAAAGCCACCCGTCCGGTTATTTGGATTATCTGGATTATTCGGATCGGGGGGACCAATTACTAATATTCCGGCCCGGTTGGGAACATCAATTACTTTCATCCAAAATACGGCGCTGAATTCATTTTCCAGCATCAACTTCTCCGTCGGGTAGGTCAGGTAGGAAGCCTCCGCCCCGGCGTAGGCATTACTACCGTCCACGCTCTCCCCGGCAAAACCCGGATTACCCACCACCGTCGGCTCCTGAATATTGACCAGGTCGATGTAGTCTCCATTGAAGGGCATATAGAGCACTTCCCCCTCGTAAAGGGGCGTATAGGCGGGTTCCTTCGTGATCGTGACGGTTTCCGTCGTGGATTTTCCGGTGAGGTCGGTGGCCGTTACGCTTACGGTGTGCGTACCGTCGGTGACGTTGGCGTACACCACTTCTTCGACCAAGCGGCGGTAGTCCCGAAACTCGTCGAAGGCGGCGATCTCGGAACCGTCGAAGGACACGACTACCCGGTCGATTTCGATATCGTCCACCACTTCGAAGCGGATGGTGATCGTGGTTACCGCGTCGAGGACCTGGATGACGTTACCGTCCAGGGGTGCGCTCAGCGTCACCACCGGGGCAGTCTGGTCCGGGCCCGGCTCTACCTGCGAGATGGGGTCGATACCCTCCCGTTCGCAGGCGGGGAGCACGAGCAGGATGAGCAGGATGACGACGAAAGAGGGGGTTGCAAATTTCATGATCGGATATTCAACTAGTAGGGCGGGGCAAAGGGATAGTGCTTACTCACCGAGGGTAGGCAACTGGTCGACCTGATTTTGGGGATAGGGCAGGAAGATGTCGCCCGGCGCGTTGAAATCACGCCCCCCGTACTCCAGCTCATCGTACCGCTCCCACCGGATGAGGTCGTAGTAGCGGATGCCCCATTCCATGGCGAGTTCGGCGAACTTTTCCTCCGCGATGTCGTCCAGGGTGACGGAGCTCAGCGGGGCCATTCCGGCCCGGGTCCGTACCTGATTGACGGCATCGACCGCACTGATGGCACTGCCGCTGGCGCCCCGGGTGAGGGCCTCGGCGTGCATGAGCAATACTTCGGCGTAGCGGATGCAGATGTAATTTTTGCTGGTACCGTAGCGCGTACGGCCCGGCGTGAGTTCATCGGAAGGTAGGTAGTGCTTTCCGCTGGCGAAGAGAGCCCGGGCGTAGTCGTTGATGACGTCGCCGTCGCGGGTGGTGTTACTGACGAAGCTCGGCAGGTCGGTCCGGTCGATCAGTGCGATACCCCGGTCGGTGAACAGGACGCTGGTCTCCAGGCGAACCGTTTCGCCGCGGTCGAGCATGAACTCGATGAACTTCAGGCTCGGCTCGTAGAATCCCCAGCCACTACCGGCCCCCTCCACGGCGGGCGTCCAGCCCTGAGGACCGTAAAAATTATAGAGGTGGAAATTTTCGTCTCCGCTGGGCTGGCCGAAGTCGGAATACTGAAGTTCCAGCAGGTTCTCCCGGCTCAACTTCCCGTCCGTTTTGAAGAGTTCGTAAAAGTCTTCGTGGAGTTGGTAGACGCCGGAATTAATAATTTCGGACGTCGCATCGGCCACCGCCTGGTAATCGCCGAGTTCCATATCGGCCCGGGCCTTGATGGCCAGCGCCGTATAGCGGTTGACGCCACCGGGGATGTCCGTCCGGTCGGCCGGGTGCACGGTAGTAAGCGCGGGTAAGGCTATCTCCATCCGGTCGGAGATGTACTGCAGGACCTGTTGGCGGTTCGCTACCTCGCTTACGAGCAGATCGGTCGGATCGCCGGTACTGGGAATGAATACGTCCCCCCACACCTGGGTCAGGTAGTAGAGCAGGAAGGCATTCAGTACCTCGATCTCGGCGGTGTACTGGGCGGCCAGTTCTTCGGAAGCCCCGGCCAGTCGGTACTCCTCGATCTGCTCCATGGCCGTCTTGCCGTTGTAGATGTCGGAGTAGTTGAGCTGCCACAGGGAGTTGTACATCCAGTAGTCCTTGTTGTAGATGTAGCGGTCGGTCGCGTCGAAGTCCTGCTGGTCGCCCAGGCCGCCGGCGTTGACATCGTCCCCCCGGATGGATATGAGGGGGATGGTTTCCCACCCACGGGAATAAAAGTCGGCATAGGCCCCGATGGCGGGCAGGACGACATTATCCGAAAGGGTATAGTCGATCTCCTGGTTGAAGGTCCGGTTCAGGGCCGCTTCGTCCAGACGATCGTGGCAGCTCGTGGCTACAGAGAGGAGGAAGAACAGGGGCAGGGCGTGGCGGAGGGATTGCATGATCATTTACTTAGAAGCGAACGTTGACGCCGGCCGTGTAGGTAGCGGGAATGGGATAGGTCTGACGGTCAACGCCGTCGGGAATTTCGGGGTTGAAGCCATTGTAGTCGAATACCGTGAGGGGTCGGTCGGCGGTCAGATACAGGCGGATCTGCGGCGACCCGGCCCCGAAAAAGCGACCCTGCTCGATGGTATACCCCAACTGGGCATTCTGGATGCGCCAGAAGGCTCCGTCCTCGATCCACTGGGTACTCAAGCGCTGGTTCCAGCCCTTACGTCGGCCCTCGCTGGAAGGGTAGCTGTTACTGGTGCCCTCCCCCCGCCAGGAGTTGACGGCCAGGTCGGCATCCAGGTTAGTATCGTTGGTGAAGATGACCTCCCCACGCCGACGGTTGAGGATCTTGTTGCCCGACTGCCCGTACAGACTGACCGCCAGGTCGAACCCCCGAAAGTCCAACCCCAGATTGGCCCCCCAGGTAAACGTCGGGAGGTAGGATCCGAGCACCACCCGGTCGTCGTCGTCAATCTGACCGTCGTTGTTCTGGTCCACGTAGCGTAGATCACCCGGTTCCAGGTTGTTCTCCACTGCAACCGGGTCGGCGTCAATCTCCGCCTGATTTTGGTACACCCCGGCTACCTCCCGACCGAAGAAGGCCAGCACGGGCTGACCGACGATGGAGCGCTGGCGAAATTCCGCCGACCCCCCGTCGATGAAGGGCTGGCCGAAGAGGTCGCGTACTTCGTTATTGAGGGAAGCAATATTGCCGTCGATACGGTAGCCTAGGCCCCAGGCAGTGGAGTTGCGGTACCCCAGGGCAATCTCCAGCCCGGAGTTGCGGATGATCCCTACGTTGCGCAGCACCGTGCCACCGATGGCGGGGATATTGACGCGGATGGCGGCGTTCTCCGTATCGCGGATGTAGTAATCGGCTTCCAGGGTGACCTTCCCGTCGAAGAACTCGGCGTTCAGTCCGATATTCGTTTCCTCGACGACCTCCCAGCGCAGGGCACTGAATACGTTCGAGGTCTGGGTACCGGAGAACTGCCGGTCGCCCAGGGAAGTGGTGATGACACTGGTCGTCGTAGCCCCGTCGCTGGCCGCGATGCGGTCGTTGCCCAGCTCGCCCCAGCTACCCCGGAACTTCAGGTAGTTAACGAACGGCACGTCGAAAAACGGTTCCTCGGAGGCCACCCAGCCTACGCCGACCGTCGGGAAGTAGCCCCACTTTTCCTGGTACTTGCTGCTACCGTCCGCCCGGAAGGTGCCGTAGAGCAGGTACTTATTCCGGAAGTTGTAGGCCAGTCGCCCGAAATAGGATAGCCCGTAAAAGCGACTGCCCCCGTCACCGACCGCCCCCCGGTCCGTGTCCAGGGTCTCCGCCTGATCGATGAAGAAGGCGGCGTCCTGATCGGTGGGGAAGTTGAAGCCCCGCACCCGCAATCCCTCGAATTGCTCGTCGCGGTAGGAGGAACCCAGCAAGACGGTAACGTTGTTCTCTCCGAAGCTTTCCTTGTACGTTAGGGTATTGTCCCAAATTTGGTTGAAAAAGGTCGAGTTATTGCGGCTGATGACGGAATTTTCCCGCTGGAAATCATTCCCTACGAAGTAAGGAAAATCCAGGTTGCGGGCGTTGATGGTCGAATAGGAGCTATTGTAGGCCGACTTGAAGGTGAGGCGCTCGTCCGCCAGGATGTTGAACTGCACGTAAAAATTACCGAGCAGCTTGCGAATTTTACTCTGGTTTTCGTTGTACAGGGTGTTGACCAGTGGGTTCTGGCCGCCCCGGTAGCCCAGATCCTGAGCGTTGGAGAGCATGGTCAGCGAATCCGCGCTCATGGGGTCGAAAACGGGCATGATCGGCACGGCATAGTAGGCGCGGAACCAGGCTCCGTTGTCGGGCTGGTACTGGGTAGCGTTACTCCAGATCACGTTACCTCCGATGGTGAACCAGTCGGTGGCCCGAAAATCGACCTTCGTGCGCAGATTAAAGCGCTCGTACTCGTTCTTCATATCCAGGATACCCTCCTGATCGAAGTAGTTGACGCCGACCGAGTAAGCGGCGCGGGCACTCCCCCCGCTCACGTCGATACTGTGGTTCTGGACCGGGGCGTCGCGTAGGATGGCTTCGTACCAGTCGGTATTCACGTCCGGCACTTCCGGATTGAGCCGGCTGCGGCCGTAGCGCTGCAGGGCATTGTTGATAAAGGTGATATCCGCCTCCGATCCGCTCTCCAGGGCCATGCGGGTGAACTGCTCGGCGTTGGCCATCTTGACGATGTTCTGCGCCCGCTGCACCCCGTAGTAGCCATCGTAGGTGATCTGGGCCGGTGCGTCGAAGCGGCCCGATTTTGTTTCGATCAGCACGACCCCGTTGGCCGCCCGTACCCCGTAGATCGCCGAGGCCGAGGCATCCTTTAGTACCGACATACTCTTAATGTCCGCCGTGTTGAGAAAGTCGATGTTGTCGTAAAACATTCCGTCCACCACGTATAGGGGGGCTTCGTTGTTACTTCCCGGGTAGGACCCCACCCCACGGATACGAACCTGGGGTGAGCCCCCCGGCGTACCGGCCGACACGACCTGAACGCCGGCTACCCGTCCCTGAATAGCATTGGTAACCACTCCGGTGGGCGTCCGCTGTATGACTTCCTCATCGATAGTGGCAATACTGGAGGTCAGGTCCCGCGAGCGCTGGGTACCGTAGCCTACTACGACGATTTCGTCCAGTATGGCGGTAGCGGAACCCAGCTCGAAAATCAGGTCGGTTTGATCGGTGAGGGCGTAGCGCTGGGTTTCGTAGCCGGTGTAGGAAACTTCCAGCGTATCGCCCACGCTACCGGAGATTTCAAATTGCCCGTCCAGATCGGTGATCGTACCGGCCCCACTGGCCTGATTGACGACGTACACCCCGATGAGGGGCGTCGACCCGTCTAATTCTCTGACGGTACCAGTATAGATCGACTGGGCGGTAAGGCCGGCTACCCCGAGGAATAGGGCGAACAGGGAGATAAGGTGACGTAAGCGCATACTGGGTTGATCGATTAGGCAAAAGGAGTACACCAAAATACGGTAGGCCGACCGGTAACGGGTATCCGCAGTTGGGGGGGGCAAAAATACACCGGCATATCGCGGTAAACCAACGATTACCTACGGAAATATACGAAAATTAAGTATGGCCACTTACCCTAATATCCAAAATATAAATGGCGATCCCCCATTTATTCCTCTTTATCAATTTGATACCGTTCCCGGAATGCGAGCGGTAAACTTACCTGCCGGATAAACCGCAGCGTTCGTTCAAAATCCCGGTGAAAATATCGCCCCGCGATCTCGTGCCCCGCCCCCGGGTGCCGGTACAGGGTAAAATTGCCGCCCGGGATGGTCTCCAGATGATCGGCCAGGGCCCCGGCGCCGAATAACACGAGCCACCCGGAATCGTCGGGGTCGCAGAAGTGGTGGGGGGCCGCGCCGTAGGGCACCAGGGGGTCGGCCGTGCCGTGAAAGAGCAACAGCGGTACGGCGGTAGCCTCGGTAATGAGGTGGGGACTGACCAGGGCCCCCGCCCCGGAGATCACCCCGGCGTAGCGTAGATCGACAGTCAAACCATGATCAATTAGCCGCATACGCTCCCGGTCGTAGAAGGCGGCGTGGAGTACGGCCTCGGCCCCGGCGCTGCTTCCGGCGAGAAACACCCGCTGCGGGCTTACCGGTAGGGGGGAGCCCGGCCCGGTCAGAAAGGAGGTGGCCGCCCACACCTCGTTGGCCGCTAACTGCAGGGTCCTGAGCTTTTCACTCAGGATACCGTCGCAGCTCCAGTCACCCGTACGCCCCTTCATCGACAGGGTATAGGAAATGGAAGCGCAGGATATGCCCGCGGCCTGCAGGTAGGTGCAGAAATCCCGCCCCGCCGAACGGTCCCCGCCGGAAAACCCGCCCCCGTGTACGAAAATGACCAACTCGCCTCCCCCGGCAGGATAGAGGTCCAGTTCCAACCCCCCATAATATTCGTGGACGCTGACGGTTTGCGCATCACCAAGTACCGGGAACAGAAGAATAGATAACCAACCGAGCAATCTGTGCATGCGAGAAAGATAGAATCTTCCCGCAAAAGCCCGCACCCGCGCCCGCGCCCGAACCAACCCCCTACCTTGCGCCGTTCATTGTGCGAATATGCTCGGACAGTCCCTCAAACAGTCTCAACTCCAGAAGCTCAGCCCCCGGCAGATACAGCTCATGCAGTTGATGCAATTGCCCCTTTATGAGTTGGAACAACGAATAAAGGAGGAACTGGAACGTAACCCCACCCTGGAAGAAGCCCCCCCCGAAACGCCCGACCGGGACGCTCAGGAACCGGATAAGCAGCAGGACGACCCCTTCGAAATGGAGGAGCTCTTCCAGCAGTATATCGACGATGACCCGACGAACTACCAACAGACCGCCCGCAACGGCGACGAGGACTACGACGCCCCCGGTAGCTACACGGCCGACGAAAATACGTTCTTCGAATACCTGGAGGGGCAGCTCTCGAATCTGGAGTTCGATTCCCCCCTCGAGCGCACCATCGCCCTGCAGATCATCGGCAACCTCGATGACGATGGCTACCTCCAACGCTTACCCAGCGCGATTGCCGACGACCTGCTGATCAACTACAACATCGAAGTCACGAACCGACAGATCAAGGACGTGCTCCGGACCGTGCAGTCGCTCGACCCCCCGGGGCTAGCGGCCCGCAACCTGCGCGAGTGCCTCCTGCTGCAGCTCAACCATAAGGTGGATAACGGAGATGACCTCGACGACCACACCTTCGCCGACCTGGTGCTGGCCCAGACCGTCATCCGCGACCACTTCGAGCTATTCAGTAAAAAGCACTACGATAAGCTGCGCGAAAAGCTGGAAGTAGACGAGGATGAACTCCGCGATGCCCTCGGCGAAATCCTGAAGCTCAACCCCAAGCCCGCCTCGGGGCTCACCGGACGGGCCGGGGGCCGGGCCGCCCGGGTGGTGGTCCCCGATTTTCTGGTCACCGTAGAGGATGGCGAGCTTAAACTTAGCCTGACCGCCCGCAATGCCCCCGACCTCAAGATCAACGATTACTACCAGCACCAACTGGCCGAATACCGCCGCAAGCAGAAGGAGAGCGGTAAACTGACTACCGCCCAGAAGCAGGCCGCCGGCTTCATCCGCCAGAATATCGACTCGGCCGGCTGGTTCATCGAGGCCATCCAGCAACGGCAGCAGACACTGTATTCGGTGATGTGGGCCATCGTGCGCTACCAGGAGGAGTTCTTCCGTACCGGCGACATCAAGACCCTGCGACCCATGATCCTGAAGGATATTGCGGGGCCGACCGAGCTCGACATCAGCACCGTGAGCCGGGTGGTGAACTCCAAGTTCGTCCAGACCGACTACGGCACCTACTCCCTGCGCGAATTCTTCAGCGAGGGTATGATCAACGAGCAGGGGGAGGAGGTCAGCACCACCCAGGTCAAAAAGGTGCTCGGTGAGATCATCGCCGCCGAAGACAAGCATAAACCGCTCAACGACTCCAAGTTGCAGCGGGCGCTGAAGGATGCCGGTTACGAGATCGCCCGCCGTACCGTAGCGAAGTACCGCGAGCAGCTCGGCCTTCCCGTAGCCCGGCTCCGCAGGGAGCTTTAGCCTCCCCCGCCGTACTATTGTATTCCCACTAACGTAGTCCCCCCCATGCCTAACCCTTCCGAGTCCGTCGTTCATAACCCCGCAAAGAGCCGGTTTGAGGTCGTCAGCGGGTCCCAGACCTCCAAACTGGTGTACCAGATGCGCGACGAAGACACGATCGACCTGGTGCACACCGAAGTTCCGGAAGATCTGGCCGGACAGGGTATCGGCAGCGCCCTGGTGACCGAAGCCCTCACCTACGCCCGCGATAACGGACTCCTGGCGATCCCCTCCTGCCCCTTCGTGGCCTCCTACGTGCAGCGGCATCCGGAATGGAACGAGGTGGTGGCTGAGGTCAGGTGATCTATCTTTTCCTCGCGGCGGCCGTATTCCAACTGCTGGCGTGGCGGTGGATCTACCCCGCCGCTTTCTCTACGCCCGATCTACCGGGGGCGGACCACCACCTGCCCGTCTCGGTCGTCGTCTGCTTTCGCAACGAGGCCGGTGGGCTGGAACGCTGCCTGTCGGGAATTCTGGCCCAGCGTCACCCTGATTTCGAGGTCATCGCCGTCGAC
Source organism: uncultured Lewinella sp. (assembly GCA_964594535.1). Taxonomy (GTDB): domain Bacteria; phylum Bacteroidota; class Bacteroidia; order Chitinophagales; family Saprospiraceae; genus Neolewinella. The sequence goes on along the minus strand of CAZQNE010000024.1, from coordinate 46,685 downwards.
GATCACTCGACCGATGGTTCGGCCACTATCGTACGACGGTTGCAACTCTCCCACCCGAACCTCCGCCTGGTCCGGCCCGGCCCCACCCGCCCGGGGAAGAAGGACGCGCTGAGGGCCGGTATCGACGCCGCCCGCCACGATGCATTCTTGCTTACCGACGCCGACTGCGCACCCGCGTCCCCGCACTGGATTTCGCGCATGACGGCCCCCCTGCCCCTGGGGTTTGAACTGGTCCTCGGCTGCTCGCCCTACCTCCCCGCTCCGGGGCTTCTGAACCGCTGGCAGCGCTTCGAAGCGACCCATACCGCGCTACAGTACCTGGGTTTCGCCCGCCGGGAAATGCCCTACATGGGGGTGGGCCGCAACCTGGCCTACACGCGAACCTTCTTTTCCCGCAACGGCGGCCTGCAGGCGCACGGCGATCTGCCGGGGGGAGACGACGACCTGCTCGTCAACGCGAATGCCCGCCCGGATCGCGCCGTCTGCGTTACCGATCCGGCCGCCTGGACGTACTCCGCCCCCACGCTGCGGTGGTCGGACTACCTGCGGCAGAAGCTGCGCCACCAGTCCGCCGGCCCCCGCTACCGGCTCGTGCATACCGTAGTGTTAACGGTGCTGGCCCTGAGCCACGGTTTATTTTTCCTGCTTGGTTTTCTCCTGCTATTTTCCCCCTTTTGGTCGGTGGCGGTGGCCGCGTATGTTTTCCGGTCCATTCGGGTGCACGACTGTTTGTCGCATCCGGGGGTTCGTCAATTCATGGGCGGGGGCGCAGGTGCGAGGGGAATCGGTTTATTGGACGCAGCCCTGGCTCCCTTCTACCTATTCCTAAGCGTGGCAACCGTGCTTCCCGCGGGGCGTTGGTAATTCGCGAACTAGTTCCCCTATGCCCGAGCGCAAACACCGAAAAAAACAAGCAAAATGGCTCCGACGGACCCGCCGGGTACACCGCTGGTCGGGGATATCCCTCTTCGTGTTCTTTTTCGTCATCGGCATCACCAGCGTGCTGCTGGGCTGGAAGAAGGATAGCGGCTACCTCATGCCCCCCACCGGCCGGGGTAGCTCCACGGAACTAGGGGAGTGGCTTCCTACCGATGAGCTGCTCTCCATCGCCCGGTCTGCTCTGACCGACTCCCTGGGTGCGACCTATACCACCGACATCGACCGCATCGACTACCGCCCGGGGAAGGGGTCGGTCAAATTCCGCTTCGCGGATCACCTCCAGGAGGTGCAACTGGACGGAGCCACCGGAACGGTACTGAGCATCGGGGCACGGCGGGCGGACCTGATCGAGCAAATTCACGACGGCTCGATCGTGGGGGATACCTTCAAGCTCGTCTACTCGAGTTTGATGGGGCTGGCGACGATCGTGTTCACGGTCTCGGGCTTCTGGCTGTGGTACGGGCCGAAGCGGATGCGGCGAAGTCGGTAGCAGGGCAGCACAACGCTACTTGCAGTAGCGACAGGACGCCGCCACTTGTAGTTGCGAGCGTATGCCGTGCGGTAGCCGTTACGCTACGGGGCGGCGGCGGGAGCGTACGACTCACGGTTTAGGATCTCAGCGCTAGCGGGTGTACCATTCGCACATACCGTGCCGCCGTGAATACAATTCACGGGGTCCTTGCGCGAATACAATTCGCGTTGTACTAGGCGCGAATACAATTCGCGTTGTACTGGGCTACTTCCACTTGATGCCGCAGCCCGCGCTGGGGTACTGCTTTTCCGGGCTCGGTTTGCCGGCGAGGAGGTGGTCCAGTGCATTGCGCAGATCGGCACCATCGAGGGGCTTACCGGAGTTGGGCCGGCTCTCGTCGAGGCGGCCGCGGTAGTAGAGTTTGCCGGCTCCGTCGAAGAGGTAGATGTCGGGGGTGCAGGCGGCATCGTAGGCGCGGGCGACCTCCTGGGTTTCGTCGTAGAGGTAGGGGAAGGTGAAAAAGTTATTGAGGGCGAAGGCTTCCATATTGTCGGGGCTGTCGACGGGGTATTTTTCCACGTCGTTGCTGCTGATGGCTACGGCGCCGATGCCGCGCTCTTCGTAGTCATTGACCACGTCCACCAGTTCGCCGATGGTATGGATGACGTAGGGGCAGTGGTTGCAGATGAAATAGACCAGGGTGCCCTTTTCTCCCTTCACGTCAGCGTAGGTGAGTTTCGCGCCGGACATCGTGTCCTCGAGTTTGAAGTCGGGGGCCGGGGTGCCGATGTCGACCATGGTGGATTCGGTGAGGGCCATAGGAATGTACAATTTTTGATTTACGAAGTACCATTTTTCATTTCGGGCGGGATAGGTGTGGCAGCCGAGGCAGGAGGGATAGGCACGGTAGGTAGGAAGGGCGAAGCAGGGAAAGACTACTTAATAAGGTAGTCACGGCCCTTCCTGTTGACCCCTCCCCCACCATCTTTTTGTAGCTTGCCGATTTCACCCCCTTGCTTCCACCTGCGCTCCGCCGCCCCATGTACCGTCCGCTGCTTTTTTTGGTGGTTCTTTCCCTGTTCGGTAGCTGTCGTAGCACGGACAGGGAGCCGGAATTTCTGCTACGGGCGAGCCTGCTGGTCGCCGAGGATCATACCTGGTTTCGGGCATTCAAATACTTCGGGGAGATTCTGGAAGAACGCAGCGACGGCCGGATCGTGCTACAGACCTACCCCTCCGAGCAACTGGCCAAGGAGATCGAGGCCATCCGGATGATCCAGGCCGGGGTGATCGACATGACCAGCACGAGCAGCCTGCTGAGCAACTGGACGGAGGTGATGACCTTCTGTGAGATGCCCTTTTTCATGGACGACATGGAAGAGGTCGACCGCCTGCTGGCCGGCACGCTCGGCGAACGGATCGAGGAGGCGATGATCCGCGACACGGGCTTGCGGCCGGTAGGCTACTTCCAGGCCGGGCCCCGCCACCTGACCTCCAACCGGCCCATCCGCCACCCGGACGACCTGACCGGGCTGGTCATCCGTATTCCCAACATTCCCGCCTTCGTGACGGCCTGGGAAGCGCTCGGGGCCAAGGCCACCCCGATGGCGTTTTCCGAGGCCTTCACCAGTCTGCAGCAGGGGGTGATCAACGCCCAGGAAAATCCGCTCCCCCTCACCAAAATGGCCGGCTTCCACGAGGTGCAGGACTACGTGAACCTGACGAGCCACGTCTTCGGCTGGACTCACCCGGTAATCGGGGAACGGCAGTTTCAGCGGTTCCCGGACGATCTGAAGGCCATCTTCCTGGACTGCGCCCGCGACATGCAGCTGTACGAGCGGGAACTATTCCACGCCAACGCCGCCGCGACCCGCCGCTACCTGGAGGAGGCCGGGATGACCTTCGTGGAGGTGGACCGGCCGGCCTTCGTGGCGCAATGCGGGGATGCCGTCTACGAAACCCTCTCCCCCGACATGCAGGCACTGTACCGCCTACTGAAAGACCGGAAGGAATGAGAACGTTCGCCCGCATCGCCGACCGGGCCCTGAAGTGGGGAACGCTGCTGATGACCGGCGCCTTTATCCTGTGCATCCTGGTGCAGGTCTACGCCCGGCTGTTCCTGACCACGGCGCCCTCCTGGACGGAAGAGGCGGCCCGGCTGTTCTTCGTGCTGGCGATCGCCTTTGCCGCGGGGCCGGCCCTGAAGCGGGACTACTACGTGTACTTCGATTTCGTGTTCGACCGGCTGGGGGCACGCTGGCGGTGGGGGCTGAGGATCGCTATGGACGGCCTCGCCGTACTGCTATTCCTGCTGTTCCTCTACCATGCGGTTGTCTTTGCCGCGATGGGGGTGGTGGAGCGGTCGCCCAGTCTGCAGTTCCCCATGGTGATTGCGTTCGGGGGGATGGTGGTGCTGGCCCTGTCGGTGCTCCTGTATGCGATCGACCGCCTGATCGGGCACTTACCGGCGCGAGCCTCCGCCCCATGATCTGGGTCTTGCTCGGCAGTTTTGCCCTCCTGCTGCTGCTGCGTTTCCCGATTGCCTTTGCGCTGGGGCTCTCGTGCCTGCTGTATCTTTTGGTGGCGGGCATCCCCCTCATTGTCATGCCGATGAAGATGTATTCGGGCATCGACGTGTTCGTGCTCCTGAGCATTCCCGGCTTCATCATGGCCGGCAATTTGATGAACCAGGGGGGGCTGACCGAGAAAATCATTGACTTCTGCAACCGGTTGGTCGGCCACATTCGCGGCGGGCTGGCCCTGGCCAACATTGCGGCCTCCATGCTCTTCGCCGGCATATCGGGCACGGCCATTTCCGATACGGCCAGCATCGGCTCGGTGATGATCCCGGCCATGAAGAAGGAGGGGTACGACGCCCCCTTTGCCTGTGCGGTGACGGCGTCTTCCTCTACCGTAGGGCCGATCATTCCGCCGAGCGTGTCCATGATCATCGCCGCTACCCTGACGGGGCTGTCGGTGGGAAAACTCTTCCTGGCCGGGGCGCTACCCGGCTTGCTGCTGGGGGTATCCTTACTCGGCCTGACCTACTACATTTCCCGGAAGCGGAAGTACCCGAAGCACGAACGCAGTAGCCTGCGGGAGATCGCCCGCGGCTTCCTCGATACCTTCTGGGCGCTGCTGATGACGGTGGTGATCCTGTTCGGTATCATCGGGGGGTTCTTTACGCCGACGGAAGCGTCCATCGTAGCGGTCGTGTACGCCCTGCTGGTCGGCACCTTCGTGTACCGCAAACTCAGTTTGCGTAGGGCGCTGGTGGTGATCCTGGATTCCATGAAGACCTCGGCCTCCCTCATGGTGCTGATCGGGTTTGCCAATCTGTTCGGGTGGATTCTGGTCGTAGAGCGATTGCCGCAGGTCGTTTCCGCGGGAATCCTGGACCTGACGGACCATCCGTACCTGGTGCTGCTGTTGGTCAATGTGCTGCTGATCTTCGTGGGCACCTTCATGGAAACCATCGCGGCCCTGCTGATTCTCTTTCCCATCCTGCTCAAAGTGGCCCTGGCCGTTGACATCGACCCGATTCACTTCGCCGTGGTGGCCCTGCTGAATCTGATGATCGGCCTGACCACGCCGCCGCTGGGGGTATGCCTGTTCGTGGCGGCGGGCATCGGGAAGACCTCCATCGGGAGCGTGGCGCGGGCGGGCTTTCCGTTTTTACTCATGAGCCTGCTGGTGCTGGCCCTGGTGACCCTGATTCCGGGGCTTTCGCTGTGGTTGCCGGGGCTGTTTACGGACTGAGGGCTTACCTTATCCACCCCAAGCTCACAATCACCCACCATGACCTTTTTCTGCATTTCCTGCTACTTCAAGGGAGCGGCGTTCCTGCGGGCCAGCAAGGCGGCCGGCAATACCGTTTACCTGCTGACCACCAAAGCGCTGGAGCACGCCGACTGGCCGCGGGAGTCCATTGATGAGTTCTTCTATATGGAGCGGGACGCGAACACCCCCGAAAACCTGAGCCACATTGCCGCCGGATTCGCCTGGATGCTGCGGGGGAAAAAGGTGGACCGCATCGTGGCCCTCGACGACTTCGACGTGGAAAAGGCGGCCTACCTGCGGGAGGAATTCCGAATCCCCGGGATGGGGCAGACCACCGCCCGCCACTTCCGCGACAAACTGGCCATGCGGGTGCGGGCCCGGGAGAACGGGATCGCCGTCCCGGAATTTGCCGACCTGTTCAATGACGTCGAACTCACCAATTTTGCGAATCGGGTGACCTACCCCTGTCTGCTCAAGCCCCGGGGGGAGGCCAGCGCTACCGGCATCACCAAGGTGCACTCGTCCGACGAACTCTGGGCGAACGTCCACGAACTGGGGGAGCGGCGCAAAGACTATCTGGTCGAGCAGTTCCGCCCCGGCGACGTCTACCACGTGGACGCCCTTTCGGTGGATGGCGAGGTCGCTTTCTGCCAGGTGTCGCGCTACCTCAACACCCCCTTCGAGGTGGCCCACGGGGGCGGCATCTTCCGCTCGGTCAGCGTACCCTACCACCACGAGGATGCCGTGATCCTGCGCCGGCTGACCGAAGACGTCATGCATGCCTTCCGGATGCAGTTCAGTGCCAGCCACACCGAATTCATCAAAACGGAGGACGGGCGCTTCGTTTTCCTGGAAACGGCGAGCCGGGTCGGGGGGGCACACTTAGCGGAAATGGTCGAGGCGGCTTCCGGGGTGAGTCTCTGGGAAGAATGGGCCAAACTGGAAACGGCCATGGCGGCGGGGCGCGGGTATACTGTTCCCGGGAGAAGGTTCGACCAGGCGGGGATCGTAGTGAGCCTGTCCCGTTTCGAGCATCCGGATACGGCTTCCTTTACCGACCCGGAGATCGTCTGGCGGATGAATAAGCCCCATCACATCGGCCTGATCGCAGCCAGTGAGTCGACCGAGCGCATTCTGCAGCTACTGGACGACTACGCCGGGCGGATCGCCCGGGATTTTCACGCTTCGGCACCGGTACCGGCGAAGTCGGCGCACTAAGGCCCTGCCATTTTGTCGGCTGACAAAATAACTACGCACAAATTTGCCCCTAGGTGTTATAGTTATTCAGGGCGAACGCCGCACCCGCGTCCCCGCCCGATCATTCTGTTTTAACCTAATCAAACCAACGATGAGTCGATTTTTCTTTCTTGCCCTCTGCGTGCTGCTAGTCACCGGCCTGAGCGCCCAGATTCAGTCGCCACCCCCCTCCCCTACCGTCAAGATGGAAACCACCGTGGGGCTAACCGACGTAGGCATCACCTACAGCCGCCCGGGAGCCAAGGGTCGGGAACTCTTCGACCAGGATGGGCTGGTCCCCTACGGCGAGATCTGGCGCACCGGCGCTAACCAGGCCACCCGGGTTGACTTCGGAGGGGACATGATGGTAGCCGGCAATCAGGTACCCGCCGGTAGCTACGCGATCCTGAGTAAACCGATGGAAGACGAGTGGATGGTGATGTTTTACCCCTACGAGGGCGGCAACTGGGGTAGCTACGTCGATAAAGAGCCCGCCCTGACCGTCACCGCCGAGGTGGAGGAACTGGACGATGAGGTGGAAACTTTCACCATCGATATCGCCAACTATACCATGGACGGCGCCGAGATGATCATGAAGTGGGGTGAGACGATGGTCGCCGTACCCCTACAGTCGAACGCCCGGGAGGAAGTAATGGCCGCCATCGAGCGGGTGATGGCCGGGCCGAGCGCGAACGACTACTTCCAGGCGGCTACCTTCCTTAACGAAACCGGAACCGACAACCAAAAAGCACTGGAATACATCCAGAAGGCCAACAGCATGGGCGACCCCCGCTACTGGATGGTGCGTCGGGAAGCCCTCATCCTGAGTGACCTGGGCATGAAGGACCAGGCCATCGAAGCCGCCAAGCGCTCCCGTATGCTAGCCGAAGAAGCCGGCAACATGGACTACGTGCGAATGAATGAGCAGTCGATCGAGGAGTGGTCGATGTAGGCTAAGGCGAACGATGCCGCGCCAGGCGGCTAAGGCGAAGGGCGCACCGGGAATTTCCGGCGCGCCCTTCGCGATTCTGGCAGTATAGTCGGGTCAGAATTACCGGCGGTGGAGGGCCGAAGTGACCAGACTGGTCACCGCGATGATCGCACCGAAGACCAGTGCATGGGACACGGCGCGGACCGTAGAGCCCTTAACGACGATTCCGCTGTTTTGCGCCTTATCGTCGAAGTCGCCGTGAGCCCCGTGGTCGCCGGGCACGGCCTCGAAGAGGTAATCCTGGTCGTGGGTAGCCTGGCGATCGGTCTTCTGGCCACTGACCGCCGTTTTGCCGAGGATGGTATCCATCAGGCCGGGGAAGAGCTTACTGCCGACGATCGTCTGGATGGCGGGCAGGCCGACGTAGTACTCCCGGTCGTTGGTGCCGGCGGCGGTCACTACGGCACGGGCGGCTACTTCGGGTTGGTAGATCTTGCCCATGGGGCGGGGCTGCTTGTCGAGTTTGTTGCGGACCAGGCTGAACTGGGTCGTATTGACGCCGGGCAGTTGTACCATCGTCGTCATGATCTTACTCTTCTCGTGCTTAAGTTCGGCGCGGAAGCTATCGTAAAAGCCCTCGATGGCGTGCTTGGCCCCACAGTAAGCGGTCTGTAGCGGAATGCCCCGGTAGGCCAGGGCGGAACCGACGAAAACGATACTGCCCCGGTTGCGCGGTTGCATCCGGCTGATGGCGCACTTCGTGCCGAACACCGTACCGTGGTAGGTGACGTCAGTGACGCGCCGGAACTCGTCCATATCAATATCTTTGAACAGGCCGAGGACGCTGTTCATCGCGTTATTGACCCAGACGTCGATCGGACCGTAGGTTTCCTCGACCTGGCTGGCGGCGGCATCCATGGCCTGGTAATCGGTGACGTCGAGGGGGAGCACCAGGGCTTCCCCCCCCAGGTTTTCGATCTCCCGGCGGGCGCCCTCCAGTCCTTCTTTGTTGCGGGCGATGAGGCCGATACGGGCGTGCTCCTTGGCGAACTCACGGGCAATGGCACGGCCGATGCCGGCGCTGGCTCCGGTGATGACTACGGTGCGGGGGCGTTCGAAGGTGTTGTTTTGCATAGGGTTGGGTGGAATTTGTATGATTGTTCGTACACCAATTAGAACCCGGGGGGGCGGCCCGATTGTTCGGAGGCGAACGCAAGTCATCCCGTATGTCCGCTACCGCCGAAATGCCCTATTTCATCAAACCATCGCACTCACTTACCGCCGTAGAAAAGGAACAGACCTACCGGCAGGCGCACGGGGCTATCGTCGCCACGATCGGGGATGAGCGGGACGAGCTCCTGCAAATGGTGACCGTCAACTGTCTGCTGAAGACCTACCTGCCCTACTTCTACTGGGTGGGTTTTTACCTGACCCGGGGTGAGGACCGCCTGGTAGTGGGGCCGTACCAGGGGACCCTGGGCTGCCTGTACATCGACTTCGGGCGGGGCGTCTGCGGCACGGTGGCGGCCACCGGGCAACCCATGATCGTGGCCGATACCCACGCCCTGGTACAGGGCCGGGAGCACATTGCCTGCGACCCCAATAGCCGCTCGGAAATCGTGCTACCGGTGCGGCGTGGGGACGGGACTTTGCTGGGGGTACTGGACGTGGACAGCACGGATATAGGCAGCTTTGACGGGGTAGATTTGGGATGGCTGGAGCGGATACTGGCCGAGACGCTGGGCCGCGACGTGGGCGGCGCAGCCGACCAAGCAGAGCCGTAAATTTGAAATCGTAAATGGTACATCGTAAATCGTAAATCCCCCTTGAGCTACCAGATCAAACTTCCCCAGTTCGAGGGGCCCTTCGACCTGTTGCTGTTCTTTATCGAGCGGGACGAGCTGGACATCTACGACATCCCGATCAGTCAGGTGACCAACGACTTCCTGGCCTACATGCGGGAGGCGGAGCGAATGGATATCGACCTGGCGAGCGAGTTCGTACTGGTGGCGGCTACGCTCTGCCGGATCAAGGCCAAGATGCTCATCCCCCGCAAGCCGGTAGACGAGGAAGGCAACGAGATCGACCCCCGCGAAGAACTCGTGCAGCGCCTGCTGGAGTATAAGCGCTACAAAAGCGTCCTCCAGGACCTGCGCGCCCTGGAAACCGAGCGCGGCCTGCGCAACTACCGCGGCAATATCGGCAGCGAACTGGCCGGGCTGGCGACCATAGCCCTGGTAGACGTGGAGCTAGAAAGCGTCACCCTCTTCAAACTACTGCGGGCCTACGAGCGGGTACTGACCCGACTGGAGGAGGCGAATCACCGGCCGGTGGTCCACGAGATCGCCCAGTTCTCCCACACCATCGAAGAGGAACAGAGTCGCATCCTGGACCTCCTCGAGGCGGTGCGCGAGGGCGGCGAACGACCGGGTTTTCGGGAGGTATTCGGGCCGTGCCGGACGCGGCTGCACGCCATCGTGACCTTCCTCAGCCTGCTCGAATTGTTGAACCTGCACCAGCTGCGGCTGATCCCCGGGGGGGGGACGAACGACTTTTACCTGACGATCGGGGGGACGAGTAGCGAGGAGGAGTGAGTTTTAACCTCCGCTGGCTTCAGGCGTTCTACTTCCCGACCAAATCCGCACCTGCGCTCCGCCGCACAAAGCCGAATCCCCCCCTTGCATCTTTCTTCCCTCAAGCTTACTCAGTTTAAGAATTACGAACAACAGGCACTTAGCTTCTCTCCCCGTCTGAACTGTTTCGTAGGCTTTAATGGCGCCGGAAAAACCAATCTACTGGAGGCCATCTACTACCTGTGCATGAGTAAGGGCTACGGCAACCTGCAGGAGCAGTACAACATCCGCCACGGTGACCGGGGTGCCCGGCTGGAAGGCACCTTTGCGGTGGAAGGGGAGCGACAGGACCAGATCGTGATCAAGTTGCGCAAGCGCAAACGCAAGGTGATCGAGCGCAACGGGGCCACTTACGACCGCATCAGCGAACACGTGGGGCGCTACCCGGTAGTGATCGTGACCCCCGACGATATTCACCTGGTACTCGACGGTAGCGCTACCCGCCGGCGCCTGCTGGACAATAGCCTGAGCCAGACCGACCCCACCTACCTGAACCACCTGCTGACCTACAACCGGCTACTCGAAAACCGCAATGCCCGCCTGAAAGTACTGGCCGGCCACGAAGACCCCGCCGGACTGCTACAGGTCTACGACGGGCAAATGAAAGAAAGCGCTACCTACATACACGAACAGCGCATGGCTTTCGTGGGCCCATTCACCGAGCTACTCACGGAAGCCTACGCCCATATCAGCGGTGGTAATGAGGAGGTCGGGCTAGCGTACCGCAGCCAACTGGAGGGTACCGACTGGCTTTCGCTGATGGAGGAACGGCGGGAGAAGGATCGCATTTTACAGCGGACAACCGCCGGGGTACACCGCGACGAACTGATCTTCACCCAGAGCGATCACCACCTGAAGCGGGTAGCCAGTCAGGGGCAGCTGAAGTCGTTCGTCCTCAGTCTGAAACTGGCCCAGTACCGGTTGTTGGAGCGGAGTACTAACCGCAGTCCCATCCTACTGCTCGACGACATCTTCGACAAACTCGACCGCGAGCGCGTACGCCGGCTACTGAAGTTGGTAATGGGATCGGCCTTCGGGCAGCTATTCATCACCGATACCGACCCGGAGCGCATCGCCTCGCTGGTCAGCGACCATCCCGAGATCGACTGGCAACGCTTCCTGGTGGTGGATGGCGTAGCCAGGAACGAAGCCGAATGGAAGCGGTACCTTAGGGAGGAAGAGTAAGCATGTACAAGAAGATCCCGCCCAAGCCCGACCCTCAACCCCTGAAGGCTGCCTTTCTGCGACTCATCCGCAATCAGCGCAACGAACCGGCCTACTTCAAAATGCGCACGAAGGCCGTATGGGAAGACTGCTTCGGTCGCCACGTTGCCGAACACACCCGCGACGTCATGGTCCGCAAGCGCAAACTGTACGTCTACGTCACGAATGCCCCGTTGCGCAATCAACTCACCATGGTCCGGGAGGGAATACGGAAGCGACTGAACGAAGAGTTCGGGGAGGAGTACTTAGAGGAAGTGGTGATCAAGTAGTCGGGAGTCGCGAAGTTGAAGTGATACTACCGTTACTACCGAACTATCCTACCCCCACCCGTGCGCAGTCATCCGCTACCGGGCAAGCGTGACACTTGGGGTAGCGGCCCGTGCAGACGTGTTTTCCGAAGGGAACCAGGACGCGATTGATCTCGACCCAGAGGTTTTTGGGTAACTTGTCAGCTAATGCATCGCGCGTTTTGTTCGGGTTTGCGGTCGCTACGTAGCCCCAGCGGTTGGTGATGCGGTGTACGTGAATGTCGACGGCAATGATGGGGTAGCCGAGTGCCACGCCCAGGGCCAAGCTGGCTACTTTCGGACCCACGCCGTTGAAAGCAGTGAGTTGAGCGTAGTCGGCCGGGGTTTGCCCATGATACTCGTTTACGATCTGTTGGCTGATGGTCAGTATTTGGTCGGCCTTGGCGGGGGCGAAAGTGGCTCTTTTGATGAGCTCGATGAGGGCTTCGCGATCTAGTCTAACCATCGCCTCGGGAGTGCGGGCAACGGCAAAGAGGTTGCGGCTGACGGCGGTGCTGGTCTCGTCGTAGGTACGTACGCTGATCAGGCTGCTGATGAGTTGCTCGTAAAGACTGGAGTACCCCTCGTCGCGCAGGCCGAACATAGCGGCGGGGGGCTTATCGGCTACGGCTTCGGCACAGCGGGTGAGAACGGAATGAATCGGAAAATCGCTCATGCCATGCAAAGCAGCGGACAGGAGCGATTTGTTCCGGCAATCCGTTACCAACTACTGTAGGGTGACCTCGAATTGGTTGATGGGGGAGTCGCCGGCTTCGTAGCGGCCATTGTAGTAATCTCCGACGAGGGAGGCCGAAGCGGACGATTGAAGCACGTCGGCCAGTAGCGTGTAGTCTATGTCCGGGTAATTGTCGTAGGTATAGTAGGCGGTAAACTTGTCGTTCTCTAGCTGCCAGCTTCCCCGGGCGGTCTCACCGTCGGCGAAGAGCGTTATACTTCCGTCCTCCATAATCTCCATCCTGAAATCATAGGCGCCGCCGTAGGTACCGTCAAAATTACCGGAAAGGGGGTTTTCGAGCGTCATCGGCACCACTACCTGCCCCTCGCTGTTGCTCACCACCACGTCGAAGGTATGCTCCCCGGGGGGCAGGGTCCGCTCCCAGTTGATGCGGCCGGTGGTGGAATTGACGGATACGCCGGCGGGTTCCCCGGACAGGCTGACCGTACCCTGGTCGCCGTTCCAGGAAAGGCTGGGGGTGGGGGAGCTGCCCTCCGTGAAGAAGGTGGCCTTCAGGTTGGTCTCGGAATAGCTGACGGTGGGTTCGTCGGTGCCGTTGAGGATGCTGCCCGCGGCATCCGGGTCGCAGCCGGTGGCCAGCAGGAGAAGGAGGGCAAAGAGGGAGAGCAGGGAAGTGTTCATCGTACCGTGTTTAGTCCTTTATTGACCGGGTGGGGATGTCGTTACACGGTTGGTGAAATCGGGGGCGGGGACGCAGGTGCGGTGGGGGGGGGTTAAAGAAAAATGATCCCGAAATCAGGAAAATTTTCAAAAAAAATGCTACCAGCTCTATTTACATAATAGACTGTACATCAGTAGTTTACGTAGTAACTAAACGTAATTATGCGTTTACATACATAAGTATTCGCAAGTATATGTATTATTGACGATTATCGGAAAAGGGCGCCTCCATATTTGCATCGTCACCGATCGGAAGCACAGTTGCTGCTTACCTGTACGGCCGGCCGGCGGCACATTCCTTCATCCATGCCCGGGTCCACTAATTATGCGACGACGGACCCGGGGCATACAACTTCTTTTCTCATGCAAGTATGCAATCACATCACCCTCATCGGCAACGTAGGCCAGACGCCTACCGTCAAAACCCTCCAGAGCGGCACCCGCGTCATCGAATTCCCCCTGGCCACCAACGACCACTACCGCAACCGTGAGGGCGAAAAGGTGCAGCGGACCGAATGGCACAAGATCAAGGCCTACGGAAAGGTCGTCGACACCCTGGAACAGTACGTGGACAAGGGAAGCAAACTGGCCGTCACCGGCTCGCTGCGCTACAACAAGTGGACGGACAGCAACAACCAGGCCCGGGTAGTTGCCGAGATCATGCTCGACGGCTTCCAATTCCTCGGTAGCCGTAGCCGTCAGCAGAACGGGAGCGACTACCAGCAGGCGGAACCTGCCGGCATGGCCGTAAGCGAGCCCGGTGCCGAGCCCGCGAAAACCAAGAAGCGGCGGGTGCGGAAGTCCACCAAGAAGCAGGCCGTCACCCCCGTCGAGGACCTACCGTTCTAATTCTTTTTTCATCCCTTCCCTTCACCCGAAGCGGAGCGTGGACATTTTTGCAACACGATGATGCCCCGCCACCACGAATAAGGTGCCACTTAGAGAAACCAGTACGTCTTTTCCACCTGCACGGGTGGCGGGGTATGGGCCGGCGTGCCATTCCTTTCGCGAGGGATGGGGTGCCGGCCTTTTTTGTTCATCCACCAACATTTCAGGCCGCCGCCTCTTCCTTCACGACCTTCAGGCTCAGGTCCAGGCTCACCGCCGAGTGGGTGAGGGCGCCTACGGAGATGAAGTCGACCCCCGTTTCGGCTACCCGGCGAATGCTGTCCAGCGTAATGCCGCCGCTGGCTTCGGTTTCGTAGCGTCCGTCTACGTGAGCCACGGCCTCGCGGAGGAGGGGCAGCTCGAAGTTATCCAGCATGATCCGGTCCACCTGCCCGACCTCCAGTACCTCCATCAGTTCGACCAGGTTGCGGACCTCGACGGTGATGGGCAGTCGCATCGCGTTTTCCCGGAAGAAATGCTGGACACCCTCGATGGCCCTGGTCAGACTGCCGGCCGCATCTACGTGATTGTCTTTGATCATGATACGGTCGTAGAGCCCATCGCGGTAATTGTGGGCTCCCCCCAGGCGGACGGCCCACTTCTCCAGGAAGCGTAGGTTCGGGGTGGTCTTACGGGTGTCGAGCACCTTTACCGGTAGGTCCTCTACCTCAAAGGCGTAGCGATTGGCCAGGGTAGCGACACCGCTCATCCGCTGCATGGTATTGAGTACGAGCCGCTCTACCTGGAGCAGCGAACGGGAGTTGCAGGTCACGAGGAAGGCAATATCCCCCTCGTGCATGACGTCCCCGTCCTGCATCCGTTGGTCGAATTCGGCGGTCGGGTCCACGGTCGTGAAGATCAGCCGGGCGACCTCCACCCCGGCCAGGATACCGACATCCTTGACGAGTAATTTGGCCGTATCCCGTTTGTCCTCCGGAATGGTGGCCTCGCTGGTGAAATCGCCGGCCCCTACGTCCTCGGCAAGGGCTTCGTTGATAAATTGCAGGATGCGCTGCCGTAGTCCTTCGTCGAGTTTCGCCGCCATAGTGTTATTTTCGTACCGGCCGCAAAGGTAGGATTCTTAGGCTTCAATTGTACATGCCCCGTGATCGAAGAATACGTAACCCGACTGCGGCAGCAGCTTCCCACCGCACCCCCTACCTGGGTCAATATCAAGCGGGCCTACGCCGGTCGCGCCTACCACAACCTGGACCACCTCAGAGAAATGTTGCATCACTTGCAGCACCACGAATCTAGTGGCGTAAGACCTCACGATCCGTTGATTTTCGGCGTTGCCCTGGTGTACCACGATATCGTCTATAAACCGACGCGTAGCAACAACGAGGAGCGGAGCGCCCAGTCCGCCGTAAAACTGCTGCGCCGCAACCCGGAGGTAGCGGATGAACGGGTGACCGCCTGCCGCCGCCTGATCCTCGCTACTAAGCAACACCAGTTGTCGGAGACGGACCCACCCGATACCCCCCTGCTGATTGATCTCGACCTGGCGGTACTGGCCCGCCCCGCCACCGACTACGACCGCTACACCGCCGCCATCCGCAAGGAATACTGGATGGTACCCGGTTTCGTTTACCGCAAAGAACGCACCCGCGTCCTCGCCCACTTGCTCGACCGACCGACGATCTACCAGACCCCCTACGGTCGGAAGCACTACGAGGCGCCCGCCCGGGAAAATCTCTGGCGGGAATTACGGGAGTTGGCGTAGTTACTTCGCCGGTTGCTCCAGTAGCTTCTCGATATCCTCCATCAGGTGGTCGACCTCCTCTTCGACCAGGCCACTGGCGTAGGCCCGCACGTAGCCCTCCCGATCCACGAGCACGATATACCCACTGTGGTCGAAGCCACCGGGGGCCGAGCTATTCTCGACCGCGATACTGAGGTAGTCTTCGTCCAGATCGTAAATCTCGAACTTATCGCCGTGGATGAAGCGCCAGCGGTCGAGGTCCTCGATACCTAGCTTGCCGGCATACTCCGTCATTTTCTCGGGCGTATCCCGCTTGGGGTCCACGGTGAAACTCACTAACCGAAAATCGGGGTGGTCGCCGAAGCGTTCCTCCAGCCGTAGCATCTGGCTCTTGACCTTCGGGCAGATGGTCGGGCAGGAGGTGAAAAAGAAGTCGGCCACGTACACTTTTCCGCGGAGGTCATCGGTACCGAAGGGGCGGTTGGATTGATCCACGTATTCCCAGTCGCGTACCGGTTCCGGGCTCACCACTCCCGTCTCGGGATCGAAGGGATGATTGCCGGGATATCCCAGGCTGTCGGCGAGGATCAGGCCCGTCTCCGCGTCTACCGGATGGTGGCGGTGATAGGCCTCGGCGTGCTCGGGATCGATGCCATCGGCGTGGTCGTGCCCCCGGCAGGCGGTCAGGGCCAGCAGGGGGAGGAATAGCAGATACTTCATACGTTGAAAACACCTTATTCCCTTAGGGGTTGCCGCGATTCCTAATCCCCGCGGAGGGCTGCGCCGGACTGGCGTCCTGGCTTCACCCCCCGCTCGTTTAGACGACCCTTTCGGGGCCGGTACGTACCGTCGCGGGAGGCGAAGCTAAGCAGCAAATCAGAAATAGTAAATTCCCAAAAGCTATTTGCCGAGCTCCCGGTAAGTGGTTAGTCCGCAGCGGAGGAAGGTTTCGTAGTCATCCACGTCCGGGGTGTAGGCCACGGGGGGGTTGAGCAACTGGCCATCGGGGGAGACCAGGGCGTAGTAGGGCTGGGTGGCGTGCTGAAATACGCTCTGCTGCAGGTAGTGCCACTTCTCCCCCACCCGGTCGATGGTCAGTTGGCGGCCGCTACCGTCCAGGCGGTCTACCCGCACCCGTTCGCTTTCGGGCAATTCGCTGCGGTCGTCGACGTAGAGGCTGATAAGCACGTAGTCTTCGGTGAGTAACTCCTGAATGGGTGCCTCACTCCAGACGTTCTCTTCCATCTTGCGGCAATTCACGCAGGTGTAGCCGGTAAAATCTAGCATGACGGGTTTGTCCACTTCGCGGGCATAGGCCAGCCCCTCCTCCAGGTCTTTAAAGCAGGTCGTCCCCTGGGGGCAGTCGCTCGGATTGAAGTAGCTGTACCCCACCGGCGGCGCGATGCCGCTCAGCAGGTTCAGGGTACGGTAGTTGCCGGTATCTTTATTGGTGGTGAAGCCCAGGGCGAGGTAGCCCGCGAAAAGAAGCCCCGCCACGGCCACGACCGCCGCTACCGGACCGGTCCGACGCTGCGGGCTATCGTGGGGAAAACTAATCCAGCCGAAGAGGTAAGCCGCAATGCCGAGGCTACAGAGCATCCAGATCAGCAGGAAGGGCTCGATGCGCAGCAAATCCCAGTTTCCGACCAGATCGGCGTTACTGAGGAACTTGAAGGCAAGGGCCACCTCCACGAAGCCCAGCACCACCTTCACGCTGTTGAGCCAGCCACCGGATTTGGGTAGACTGTTCAGCACCCCCGGGAAAGCGGCAAAGAGGGCGAAGGGCAGCCCCAGGGCCACGCCGAATCCGGCCATCCCCGCCGTCAGCGGCCAGGCCCCGTCACTTACGGCCTCCACCAGCAGGCTGCCCAGGATCGGGCCGGTGCAACTGAAACTGACCAGCGCCAGCGTCAGCGCCATGAAGAAGATTCCCGCTACCCCGCCCGCCCGTTCACCCCGGCTCGCCCGGTTGCTCCAACTCTGGGGCAGCACCAGTTCGTAGAAACCGAAGAAGCTCCCGGCAAAAACCAGGAAAACCACGAAAAAGAGCAGATTCAGCCAGACGTTGCTGGCGATGTTATTCAGCAAGCCCGGGTCCAGCCCCTCGATCAGGTGGAAGGGCAGACTCAGCAACACATAAATCAGCAAGATGAAGAAGCCGTACAGACCCGCCCGCCGGATGCCCTGCCCGCGGTGCTCGCTTCCCTTGGTGAAAAAGCTCACCGTCAGCGGGATCATCGGGAAGATACACGGCATGATCAGGGCGAAGAGTCCGCCCAACAGTCCCAGACCGAAAATCGTCCACAGCCCCTGCCCCTGGGTTTCGGCCTCACCGATGCTACAGCTTCCTACCGGCTCGGCGCTGAAATTGACCGCACCCGCCACCCCCGTTCCGGCGATGGCCCCCCCGGTGTCTTCTTCCATCCCGGCGGCGGCTTCGCCGAGGGTCACCGTGCCCGTAAGCGGATCGAAACTGAACGGCACGTCCTCCGGCGGCAGGCACATTTCGTCGTTACAGGTCTGGTAGGTGAGGTAGCCGCTGATGGTGGCTCCCCCTTCCACTTCCACGACCTGGCTGTACGTCACCGTGCCCCCGTCGATCTTGGCGACCTCGGCTTCCCAGGTGGTGTCGTACTTTTTCTTCAGCGTTTCACTGCTTTCGGTAACGGCCCCCTGCGGATACACGCTCTTCCCGCTATCGAATACCAGTTCGGTCGGTATGGGGCCGATCCCGGGGTCCACGTCCTGGCTGTAGATCGTCCAGTCGTCGAGCAGGGTACCCACCAGATTGAGGCGGTAGCGGTTTCCGGCCAGTTCCTCCACGGCGATCGACCAGCTGACGGGCGTGCGTTCGCCGGGCGGCGGCAGGGCGGTGGTGTAGCTGGCGCGTATTTCTTCCTGGGGTTGGTCGGCGGGTTCGGGGGCGGGTTTGGGCGCGGGCGCGGGTGCAGACTTGACTGGTAATTCGACCGGTCCCGGGGAAAAAGCGAAGGGCTCGGCGGTGGGCGGCAGGCACTGGGTATCGTCGCAGCACATATACTCGACCTCGCCATTGATCGGCACCCCGTAATCCAGTATCCGTACGGTTTGGGTGAAGACGGTGGGCTCGTCGCTGAGGTATTTGATGACGTTGACGCCAAAGAGCTCGTCCATCCCCTCCTTGCGGTGGCCGCTTTCTTCCACTTCCCCGATGCGCTCGTAATGGTCGCCATCTTCCCAGTAAAAGGTTGTGGGTACCGGCCCGCCCTCATCGGTGTACTGGCTGTAAATTGACCAGCCGGCGTCGGCGGTGGCCGTGGCGATCAGTTCGTGGCGATCGCCCTCCAGGTGGCGGCTCTCGAAGGTCCAGCCGATGGGGCTCTGCATTCCGCCAAACTGAGCGGTGAGGGTCGTGGACAGTAGCAGCAGAGCGATGGATAGCCGTAGTGCCATGGATTAAAGAAGAGTTCGGCGAGAAGGGGAACACATAACGCTCGACCCCGGCCGAAGTTACACGACCGGTTACTACCCCTTAGAGCTGGTTTGGGTTTTCCGAACCAGGTGGAAACGCCGCTATTTTAGCACCAATCGAGCCTTGGAAAGGGGAGCTTAGCGGGCTAAGTGACCCGTTCCAGGGCGAAGAGTGGGGTTAAAAGAGCAAGTTTGCGGCGGCGAGCGGAATCCCAAACTAGCTCTAAACTTCAGCCAGGTGCCGGGGATCGCCGATAGAATGAGGATGCGAAGCGAAGTACACATCGTGGCACGTTTGCTGGCCGTGGCCGAAGCCGACGAACGCGTACGGGTAGTCATGCTCACCGGTTCCCGAACGATCGATGATCGGCCGCCGGACGATTTCCGGGACTTCGATGTCGTCTACTTCGTGACCGACCTGACCGGGTTTCGGGCAAATCCGCAGTGGATCGACATTTTCGGCGAACGCATCATTATGCAGTTGCCCAATTCGATGCGAATCGGTGACGCCGACCCGGAATCCACCGGGAGCGAGATTACGTATCTCATGCTCTTTACGGACTTCAACCGAATCGATCTGCGGTTGATCGAGGTGGGGAGCCGGGCGTACCGAATAGACAGCTTACACAAGATTCTGCTCGATAAGGATGGGCTGTTCAGCCCGCTGCCCGAACCTAGCGAATCGGACTATCTGATCAGGAAGCCCACGCAAACTGAGTTTGCCGACTGTTGCAACGAGTTCTGGTGGGTGAGCACGTACGTCGTGAAGGGACTAGCCAGAAACGAGCCCCTGTACGCCAAAGCAATGTTGGAGGGACCGGTCCGCAACATGTTCCTGCGCATGCTGGCCTGGTCCGTCGGCACACAGACCGATTTTTCCGTCACCCTGGGTCAGGATAACCGATTCCTCCACCGATACGTACGCCCGACCACGTGGGCCCGTATCCTGAAGACCTACCCGGATGCCGGGATACCGAACATCTGGAATAGCCTAATGGAGATGACCGATCTGTTCAACGAATTAGGCCCGAGGGTAGCCCGGGAGTTGGAGCTGCTATACAATACCGCAGAAGCGGAAAAGGTACGGGCCTACCTCAGGGACCGAATGGGTATGGGTTCCTAGCTCCGCGCCAGCAGCAGGAACATCGCCGGCCGCTTGTGCAGGTCTACCCCTGCGGTCGCCTCATCCAGCCAACTACCGGCCGGGGCGGTACGGACCCACTCGGTTTTAGCGGTCAGATCGACTGCTACCGAAAAGAGAGTCGTCGGGGCCAGGATATCCAGGGCGACCTCCACCGTGGCGCGGTTGCGGTAGGGAGCCTCGATCCAGAGCTGGGTTTGCTCGTGGCGCCGGCTTTCGGCCTCGATCCGGCGCAAATCCTTAGCCAGTTGCCCCCGCTTGGCGCTCAGGTAACCGTGGAAGGTGAAAGACTGCCCGTTGAGCCCCGCCGCCATGAGGCTCAGCAGGATCGCCGAGGGGCCCACCAGCGGCACCACGGGTATGCCCTCCGCGTGGGCTAAGCGTACCAACTGTGCCCCCGGATCGGCCACTCCCGGGGCCCCGGCGTCGCTGAGCAGTCCGATGTCTTCGCACCCGCGCGCCGCCGCCAAAAAGTCCGTCAGCTCTTCCTGCCGGGTCCGCTTGTTGAGTTCGTAGTAGGTGCACTCCTGCAGGCGGTGGTCCAGTTCGACCTCCTTTAGGAAGGCCCGGGCCACTTTGCCCGTCTCGACCACGAAGTGCCGCAACCGCCGGGTGATAGCCAGCGTGCGCGGGGGAATGGTATCGATGGCCCCCGGTCCGAGGGTGGAGGGGATGAGGTAAAGGGTGCCGGGCATGGCGGCAAAGCTATGCGTTGGGTAGCGCTTAGTCCACGATCAGTTCCGCCGTGTCCAGTTGCTGCTGGCGGATGTTGTCGGGCAACTCGCGGTATTCGTACTGCTGGGTACGCAGCTGCGGACGGAAGCCCGCCTCGCGGATCGCCTCCTGGATACCGTCGGCGGTGAAGCGCCAACGGGCCCCGGCGGCGCTGACCACGTTTTCCTCGATCATGATGCTGCCGAAGTCGTTGGCCCCGGCGTGCAGACAGAGTTGGGCCACCTCCTTACCGACCGTAAGCCAGCTGGCTTGAATATTGGTGACGTTGGGTAGCATGATGCGGCTGAGGGCGATCATGCGGATGTACTCGTCGCCGGTGACCGTATTGCGGGCACGCTTGATCTTCTTGAGTATCGTGTCCTCGTCCTGGAAGGGCCAGGGGATAAAGGCCAGAAAGCCCTTGGCGTGATCGGGTTTCTCGGATTGTACCCGCCGCATCCGGACGAGGTGGTCCATGCGCTCCCAGTTGGTCTCGATGTGGCCGAACATCATGGTAGCCGAGGTGGTGATGTCGAGTTGGTGGGCGGCGCGCATCACGTCGAGCCACTCCTCGCCCCCGCACTTGCCCTTGGAGATCAGCCGGCGGACGCGGTCGCTCAGAATTTCGGCACCGGCACCGGGCAGACTGTCGAGCCCGGACTCCTTGAGGGCCTTGAGTACGTCGTAGTGGCTCATCCCCTCCAGCTTGGCGACGTGGGCGATCTCGGGGGGGCCGAGGGCGTGGAGTTTCAGATTGGGGTAGAGCTCCTTGAGTTCGCTGAATAGGTCGCAGTAGAATGTGAGTCCCAGATCGGGGTGGTGGCCGCCCTGCAGCAGCAGTTGCTCGCCCCCGTAGGCGAAGGTCTCCTCGATCTTTTGTTTGTACTCTTCGATGGAGGTTATGTAGGCCTCCGCGTGCCCCGGCCGCCGGTAGAAGTTACAGAACTTGCAGTTGGCGATACAGACGTTGGTCGTATTGCTGTTGCGGTCGATGATCCAGGTGACCGTTTGCTCGGGTACCGACTCGAAGCGCAGTTGGTTGGCCACGTACATGAGTTCGGCGGTAGCGGCGTGCTCCAGTAGCCAGACGCCCTCCTCGGCGGTAAGCCAGTCGCGGCGGAGTCCTCGTGCGAGTAGTTCGGCGGTGTTCATACCGGGGAAACCCATGGGGCGGGTGGGGGTTGTCGCCCTACTTTCATTTTTTAGTGAAAATGGTGCGGGCTGCTAGTCAACTTTGCTGCGGTCCGTCCGCTTCCGGTCTAATTTTGCTCTTCGTGCCTTGCGGATGAGTAGCCAGATGATCAGGGCCGCTCCGGCCATAATCGGTAGCCAGATCAACCAAAAAACGAGGTCGTTGTCGGGGGCGGGTTCCATCGCGATGCGTTTTACGGGGTGGATGGGCAAGATAAGCTACCGCTCCAGCTTTTCCCGCTCGCTCATCGCCCGCAGTTTTTCCCAGAACGCCTCCTGCTCCCGCTCCCGCTTGGTCTTATCGAAGGCGTCCTCCCGTAGGAAGGGTTCCTTTTCCCGCGGTAGGCTGCGGCGGGCCTTCTTCTCCCGCGCCCTGACCTCGTGCTCCTCCAGCTCCGAGCGGTAGGTGTAGGCGCCGAGGATGCCCATCACCAGACCGAGCAGGTGGCTTTCCCAACTGACGCCCTCCTGGCCGGGCAGGATACCCACGATCATCCCCCCGTAGTAGAACAGCACGAGCAGACTGACCACGATGGCCCGCACGTCCCGCCGGAAGATGCCACTGAACGCCAGGAAAGCTGCAAGGGCGTACACTACCCCGCTCGCGCCGATGTGGGTGACCGAGCGGCCGAGCATGAACACCAGCGCGCCCGTGCCCAGCCACAGGGAAGTCAGCACCCGCGGCCACAGCCGGGGGTAAAAAAAGACGAGCAGACCGGTGAGGGACAAAAAGGGTAGGCTATTACTCAGTAGGTGCCCCCAACTACCGTGGAAGAAGGGCGACAGGACGATACCGGGTAGGCCGGCCAACTCCCGGGTGTGAAGCCCGTACCAGGCACTCAGTAAGCCCTGAAAAACGTAATAGTCGACGATGAACACCACCCACATCAGCGCCAGTAGCCCCAGGGGCCAGCGGATGACGTTGCTCAGATTGCGTTTGCTTAGCATGGGAAGGGGGTCATTCGTCAGACGAACCCCGACGCGGAGCATCGGGGGATTCGGCTGACGCAGACGGCATCTGGTCTTCGGCGTAGAGGCGATCGAACATGGTGTCGACCTTGTTCATCTCGTCGAGCGTCTCGTCGATGAAGTAGCTCAGTTCGGGCAGCCGCCGCAGTTGCCGCTTCAGCCGGTAGGCCAGGGCGCTCTTGAGGCGGGCGTGGTCTTCCTCCATTTGCAGGATGACGGCCTGCTTGTTGTCGGTATTCCAGATGCTGAGGTAGACCTTCCCGACGCTGAGATCGGGGCTCACCTGTACGTCCATCACCGTCACCAGGGGCTGGGTGCCGTAGACGTAGGGCCCCTCCTGCTGGAGCACGATGCTGAAGTTGCGCTTGATGAGCTCGGCTACCTGCCGTTGTCGCTTGCTTTCCATAGTGGGGGGAATGTCGGGGTTTGTTCAACAACGGGATTGGACGGGGGTTAGTTGCCCCTTCGCACCTGCGCGCCGCCGCCCCGTTTCACCTCCGTACCTTTGCCACAATAACCGTACCGTATGAGCCGCGATACCGCCGTTTTCCACCTGATCGACCAAGAATTGCACCGCCAGCGCCATGGCATCGAGCTGATCGCCTCCGAAAACTTCACCAGTTCGGCCGTGATGGAGGCCGTCGGGAGCTGCCTGACCAATAAGTACGCCGAGGGCTACCCCGGAAAGCGCTACTACGGGGGCTGCGAGGTAGTCGACCAAATCGAGCAACTGGCCATCGACCGGCTGTGCGAACTGTTCGGGGCGGAGTACGCCAACGTCCAGCCCCACTCGGGCGCCCAGGCCAACGCGGCCGTCTTCCTGGCCTGCCTCAAGCCGGGGGACAAAACGCTCGGCTTCAGCCTGGCCCACGGCGGCCACCTCAGCCACGGCCACCCGGCGAACTTCAGCGGGAAGCACTTCCAAGCGTCCTTCTACGGCGTAGAGGAGGATACCGGCCGCATCGACATGGACAAGGTCGCCGCCAAGGCCCGGGAGGTGGAGCCGAAGATGATCATCTGCGGGGCCTCGGCCTACAGCCGCGACTGGGACTACGCCCGCTTCCGCGAGATCGCCGACGGGGTAGGCGCTATTTTACTGGCCGACATCGCCCACCCGGCCGGCCTCATCGCCGCGGGCCTGCTCAACGACCCCCTCCCCCACTGCCACATCGTCACCAGCACCACCCACAAGACGCTGCGGGGGCCCCGGGGCGGCATCATCATGATGGGCCGTGACTTCAATAACCCCTTCGGCAGGACCACCAAAAAAGGGACCACCATCAAGATGAGCCGGCTGCTCGACAGCGCCGTCTTCCCCGGTATGCAGGGCGGACCGCTCGAGCACGTCATCGCCGGTAAGGCCGTGGCCTTCGGAGAGTGCCTGCAGGACGACTGGAAAGCCTACGGACAACAAGTGATCGCCAACGCCCGGGCCATGGCGCAGGCCTTCGTCGACCGGGGCTACCACATCATCAGCGGCGGCACCGACAACCACAGTATGCTGATCGACCTCAGCAACAAAAATATCACCGGGCGGGACGCCGAGACCGCCCTGGGCGAGGCCGACATCACCCTGAACAAAAACATGGTCCCCTTCGACAAAAAATCGGCCATGGTCACCAGCGGCGTGCGCATCGGAACGGCGGCGGTGACCACCCGGGGCTTCACCGAAGAGGACTGCCGCAAAACGGTGGAATGGATCGACGCCATCATCGCGGCCCCGTCTGATGAGGACCGGCGGGCCAAGATTCGCCGGGAGGTAAATGCCTATATGGAGCGATTCCCGCTCTACGCCGGGGAGGAAGCCGCGGTATAGCTTAGGTCTCCGTGGGCAAAAAAGGGGGCGGCGGAGCGCGGGTGCCGACAAAGCCGGAAAAGAGAATAATTTTCACAAAACTTTATTGGGAAAACACCCCAGTACCCCACGGTCATGGCGTTAAGGAAGTGGATGGTTCTCCCGTATATTGGGAGCTGACTTACTGATCCCGTTTACTTCCCCAGCTTTATGCCCCCCGTTCGCCCCGGCTTACTGATCCTGACCTGTATACTGACCGCCCTTAATCTGACGGCCCAGCGCGCCTACCGGGCCGATCTTTCACAACTGACGGCCGCCGAGCAGCACTGGGTCGACAGCGTGTACCGGGCGATGAGTGAGGACCAGCGTCTGGGCCAGCTCTTTATGATTCGGGCCCACAGCAATCTCGGCTCCGACCACGTCGCGGAGGTGAAGCGCCAGATCGAAACCTACCACGTCGGCGGGGTCTGTTTTTTCCAGGGTAGCCCGGAGGAACAACTCAAACTGACCAACCAGTACCAGAAACTGAGCGAACTGCCCCTGCTCGTGAGCATGGACGCGGAGTGGGGACTCGGTATGCGGCTGCCGGACCAGACCATCTCCTACCCCAAGCAACTGGCCCTGGGCGCGATCCGCAACAACCAACTGATCTACGATATGGGCGCCGAGATCGCCCGCCAGATGCACCGCCTGGGGGTGAACGTGAGCTTTTCGCCCGTGCTGGACGTCAACAACAACCCCGATAACCCCGTCATCGCCACCCGCTCCTTCGGTGAAGACCGCTACAACGTGACCGCCAAGGGGTATATGTACA
Organism: uncultured Lewinella sp.; assembly: GCA_964594535.1. GTDB lineage: Bacteria > Bacteroidota > Bacteroidia > Chitinophagales > Saprospiraceae > Neolewinella. The sequence goes on along the minus strand of CAZQNE010000024.1, from coordinate 21,102 downwards.
TGAAGGGGCTGCAGGACAATGGCATCCTGGCCAGCGCCAAGCACTTCCCCGGCCACGGCGACACGGACGTAGATAGCCACCAGGACCTGCCCGTGATCGGCCATTCCCGCGCCCGGCTCGACAGTATCGAACTGTATCCCTTCCGGGCCCTGATCCGTTACGGCATCGGTAGTGTCATGGCCGCCCACCTGCAGATTCCGGCCCTGGACCGCCGCCCCAACCGCCCCTCCTCGCTGAGCAAGCCGATCGTGACGGACCTGCTACGGAACGAACTCGGCTTCACCGGCCTCATCTTCACCGATGGGCTGGAAATGAAGGGCGTGACCAAGCACTACGGGGACGGGGAGGTGGAGGCCGAAGCCATCGCGGCCGGCTCCGACATTCTGCTGCTGCCCGAAGACATCTCCGCTTCCTTCGCGGCCATTAAGCGCTACGTGGAGGAAGGCAAAATCCGCCCGGGGCAGATCGAAGAGAAGGTGCGCCGCATCCTGCTTGCCAAGTACCGGCTGGGGCTGACCGCCCCCCGCTTCCCCGAATTAAGGGACCTGCGTACCGACCTGAACAGCCCCGCCGCCAAATCCATCAAGCGGACCCTCTTCGAGGCCGCTATGACCCTGGTACGCGATGAGGAACAACTCGTTCCCCTGGAAAGCCCCGACCGCGGCAAATTGGTTTCCCTCCGTATCGGGATGGCCAAGCCGACCCCCTTTACCGAGCGACTGGACCAGTACGGCCAGATCACCCACCTGACCACGGGCCCGGCCCCCACCGCTACCGAACGCAAGCAGATCCTGGACCGCATCAAAGCCGGCGACAAGGTGATCGTAAGCCTCTACAGCGACGGTAGCCGCTTCATCGAGCGGGTCAACATTACCGAGCAGGCCCTGGACCTTCTGCGCTCCATCGACGAACGGGGCGATCTGGCCCTTGCCGTCTTCGGCAACCCCTACAGCCTGGCCCCCTTGGACGAATTCGGCACCCTGCTGGTGGGCTACACCCGCGACGGGGTCGCCCAGGATGCGGCCGCCCAGGCCCTATTCGGCGCCAACCGCATCACGGGGCGGCTACCGGTTACGGCCAGCCCCCGCGCCGGTTACAACGCCGGGGTGGAAACGACGGCGAATTTCCGGATGGGGTATTCCGAGCCGAAGAGCGTCGGTATCGACGGCGAACAACTGGCCGCGCGGGTCGACGTGCTGGCCCGGGACGCCATCCGTTCCCGGGCCACCCCCGGCATGGTCGTGCTGGTCGCCCGCAACGGCAGCATCGTCTTCGAGAAAGCCTACGGCCACCACACTTACGCGCGTGAGCGGCCCGTCAAGACCAACGACGTCTACGACCTGGCCTCGATCACCAAAGTTGCCGCCACTACCCTGTGCATTATGAAACTGGTGGACGAGGGCAAGGTGCAGTTGCACAAACCCCTCGGCCACTACCTGCCCGAACTGGCCGGCACCAATAAGGCACCGCTCATCGTTCGTGACGTGCTGGCCCACCGCGCCGGTCTTCACAGCTGGATTCCGTTCTACCGCTACACCCTCGGGCCGGGCAAGCACCCCCGCCCCAGTAGTCAGTACTACCGGACGGTACAGACGGGGGACTTCATCATTCCGGTCACGGATAAGCTGTTTATGAACAAGGCGTACGTCGACTCCGTCTGGCAGCGCATCTACGACAGCCCCCTGCCCAACGTGGGCCGCTACCGCTATAGCGACCTGGGCTTTTACCTGATGGCCAAGCTGGTCGACCGGGTCAGCGGGCTTACCGTGGATGAGTACGCCGCCCGCCACTTCTACCGGCCGATGGGACTGGAGACGCTGCGCTTCAACCCCCTGCGCACCATCGCCCGGGAGCGCATCCCGCCGACCGAAGAGGATAACTACTTCCGCATGGCCGCCGTGCAGGGGTACGTCCACGATATGGGGGCCGGTATGATGGGGGGCGTCAGCGGCCACGCCGGGCTGTTCGGCTCCGCCCACGATCTGGCGGCGCTATTCCAGATGTTGCTGCAGGAGGGCACCTACGGGGGGCGGCGCTACCTCAGCCCGGAAACGGTACGCACCTTCACCACCCGCTATCCCGGAGACAAGCGGCGGGGGCTCGGCTTCGATATGCGGCAGATGAATGAAAACCGAAGCATGAATATGGCGGAGGATGCCTCCCCGGAAACCTTCGGCCACCTGGGCTTTACGGGTACCTCCGTCTGGGCCGACCCCGTCGAGGACCTGGTGTACGTCTTTCTTTCCAACCGGACTTACCCCAGCATGGAGAACAACAAACTGAGCCGGATGAACACCCGGGTGAAAGCCCACTCCGCCGCCTACCGCGCCATCCGGCCGTCGCAGACTACGGAGCGGCGCACGGCCTCAGCTTCCCAGGTAGCGAACTGACCGTTACCGACCGGTGGAGCCCCCCGAAATCGCCTTGTACAGGTAGCCCGCCGGCAGTTGGTCGTTGAGCATCATGCCGTTGAGTACCGCGAACTCCTCCAGGCGGGCCTGGGGGATACCCGCATCGAGCAGGGCTTGCTGCAGGCTTTTGGCGCGGTCGGTCGTCACGATATCGATGCGTTCGGGCTGGCGGTTGAGTTTACTCTGGTCCGTCAGCTCCCCGAAGCTCTGGATGCTCCCCTCCATCGCGCGGCTGTACTTATTGAAGTCGTTGCGGGCGGTCAGGCCGGCCATCATGTAAATGTTGCCCCCGTAGCTGATAAAACTCGCGATGGTCGACAGACTCTGGGTTTGCCCGCTCTGCTGATCCTGCTGGGTAATGGTACCAATGATGGTCGTCGCCGGAAGGCCGTTGACGGCCTGCGCGCTCTGGCTGCTCACCTGCACGTTGTTCTGGCTGATGAACTGCTGGGCCGCCGCGGCCGGGTCGCTACCCTCGGCCAGGCGCATCTGCATGATGGCCCGCTGGTCGGGGGCGAACATCTGCACCATGCTCGGTGAGTTGACCAGCTGCCACCCCCGGGGAATACCGAACTGAAACCGGAGCTGGGGGTGGTAGAAGGCGCTGCCCTCCACGTACCCCTGGTTGGGATCTTCGCCGTACAGTAGCCCGTCGATGCGGCGGAGGTACCCCTCCCGGTCCACTTCGTACTCCGTGCGGGCATCGGAGGCCTGGGCGGCCGCGGCCAGTTCCCTGACGTTCTCTTCCCGGTTAACGGGGTCGGGGTGGGTACTCAGGAAGCTCGGTGCCCGGTTCTCCGACCCCCCGCTCAACCGGTCGAGGGTACTGAAGAAGCCGGCCATTTCCTTGGCGTCGTAGCCGATCTCGGTGGAGTACTGTACGCCCAGGCGGTCGGACTGCGACTCGTCGTCCCGCCCGAATTTCAGGAAGAGCAACTGCATCCCCTGCATCAGGCTCTGCCCCTGGCTGGCTAGCTCCGGACTCAGGATCATGCCGACCATCGCCGCCCCCCCCAGCAGTTGCTGCTTGCTCTGCTGGGCCACGGTGTGGCGGGCCGTCACGTGGCCGATCTCGTGGCCCAGTACGCCGGCGAATTGGGCCTCGTTGTTGAAGTGCGCCATGATACCCCGGGTGAAGTACACGAAGCCCCCCGGTACGGCGAAGGCATTGACCACCTCGCTATCCACCAGCCGGAAGGTCCAGGGTAGGTTCGGCCGTTCGGAGATCGCCGCCATGGCGTTGCCTTTTTCCCGTATGTAGCTCTGGAGTTCTTTATCGTCGTAGAGGCCAAACTCGGCCACCACCTGGGGGTCGTAGCTTTTGCCCATCTCGATTTCGCTCTCCTCGGAGATGAAACTGATCTCCCGTTTGCCGGTGACGGGGTTGGTCGCGCAGGTTGAAATCAGGAAGGTGAGTAGCAGAGCAAGGACCGGCAACGCCAGTCGGAAGGTAGTGGAATGCATGTATGTGATACGGTGGGTTACCTACTAGAAAGCAAGCTTCCCCTTATAAGTTTGTTAAGGCAGCTCCCGTACCCGCACAATCGGGATAAACGGCGTACCCCGTCCGCGGGTCGAACGTCACCCCGGTCGCCGGATCGTCGGCCAGCAGCATGGCCCCGTCCAGGTCGGCGTAGTCCAGTTCGGGTAGCAACTGGGCGATCGCGCTGATCCCCACGCTGCTCTCGGTCATACAGCCGGCCATCACCCGCAAACCCCGCACCCGCGCCCGCGCAATCATTCTCCGGGCCGGTAGCAACCCCCCGCACTTGACGACCTTGATGTTGATGCCGCTGAACAATTCGGCGCAGCGATCCACGTCATCCTCCGTCTGGCAACTTTCGTCGGCCACTACCGGCAGGGCGGAGTGGCGGTGAACCTCGGCCTGTCCGGCACGATCCTCCGGCGGTAGGGGTTGCTCGATAAACGCTACTCCCAACTCCCCCAGGGGGCCGGACAGATCGATGGTCTGCCGCGCCGTCCACCCCGTGTTCGCGTCGACGTAGAAGGGGGCCTCGGTGTGCTCCCGTAGTCGTCGGACAAGATCCAGGTCGTCGTCCCCCCGCCCCAGTTTGATCTTGTACACCGGCCAGGGCCTGGCGCGTAGCTTCCGGATCATTTCCTCCACGGGGGCCAGCCCGATGGTGTAGCAGGTGGGGGTTTGGCGGTCGCCGTGCCGGTCCCACAGCAGGCCCAGCCGCTTCCCCTCGCGTTTGGCCCAGAGATCGTGCAGGGCCACGTCGAACGCGCACCTGAGAAAGGGGTGAAGGTCGGCGGGCAGCCGTGCTTTGATACCTTCGATTCCTACTTCCCCCAGGTCCTTCAGGGTATAGGGCGCGAACGCAGGTGCGATCTTTTCCAGGGAACCAATACACTCGGCCCGGTCGAGCCCGTAGTACCGCGTCAGGGGCGCCTCACCGAGTCCGCTCAGTCCTTCGGAAGCCAGCTCCACGATCAGGGTGGGTTGCACGCTGCGGACCTCGTGGGCGATGCGGAAGGGGTCGCGGAGGGGGAGATCGTAGGGGTGAACGGTGAGGTGCATGGAAACTACTTCTGCCGGAAAAAGATCGTAATCGGCACCCCCGTGAAGTCGAAATGCTCCCGCAGCTTGTTCTCCAGGTAGTTCTTGTAGCTTTCCTTGATGTGCTGGGGGTGGTTGCAGAAGAACGCGAAGGCCGGATACGCCAGCGGCAATTGACTGACGAACTTGATGCTGATCACCCGCCCGCGCGAGCTCGGCGGACCGTAGCGCTCGATGGCCGGCAGCATCACCTCGTTGAGTTTGGAGGTCGGGATGCGGCGCGTTCGGTTGGCGTAGACGGCTTCGGCGGCCTCGATGACCTTCATGATGCGCTGCTTCTCGGTCACGCTCATGAAGACCACCGGCAGGTCGTTGAAGGGGGCGAAGCGGCGGCGTACTTCCTGCTCCAGGTCGCGGGCGGTATTCGTCTCCTTATTTTCGACCAGGTCCCACTTATTGATTGCGATCACGATCCCCTTCTGGTTCTTCTGGGCCAGCCGGAAGATGGCCAGGTCCTGGGCCTCCACCCCGTCTTCGGCGCTGATCATCAGGATGCAGACGTCGGCCTTCTCGATGGCGCGGATGGCCCGCATGACCGAGTAGTACTCCAGGTTCTCGTGCACCTTGGCCTTCTTGCGAATGCCGGCCGTGTCGATGAGGATGAATTCCTTCCCGTACTTATTGTAGTGGCTGTTGATCGTATCGCGGGTAGTGCCGGCGATGTCGGTCACGATGTTGCGCTCCTCCCCCAGCAGGGCGTTAATGAAGCTGGACTTGCCCGCGTTCGGCTGCCCGACGATGGCCAGTTGCATCAGGTCGCTTTCCTCCTCCTCGTGGTTGGTGATGTACTCGGCGGCGGCATCCAGCAGCTCCCCCGTTCCGCTACCGGTGATGGACGACAGGAAGTAGGTCTGCTCGAAACCCAGCCCCCAGAACTCGTTGGCCTCCAGCTGGCGGCGGTTGTTGTCGACCTTATTGACGGCCAGCAGTACGGGCTTGTCCGTCCGGCGGAGGAGTTGGGTGACTTCCTCGTCCAGGTCGGTGATCCCGGTGGTGACGTCGACCATGAAGATGATCACCGTAGCCTCTTCGATGGCAATGATCACCTGCTCGCGGATGGCCGCCTCGAAGACATCGTCGCTGTTGCGCACGAAGCCCCCGGTATCCACTACCGCGAATTCCTTGCCGTTCCAGTTGCTCTGCCCGTACTGCCGGTCGCGGGTCACCCCACTCTGGTCATCGACGATGCTCTGCCGTTCGCCGATGAGGCGGTTGAAGAGGGTGGATTTGCCGACGTTGGGGCGGCCGACGATTGCTACGATGTCCAAGGGGATTTACAATTTATGATGTACCAGGTACAATTTAGAATTTGCCCGCAGGGACAGGCGCTTCCGCTAGCCAACAAAGGTAGCTCAAGTAAACAGGCGATACTGCTTGCCCCCGGCTAGTAAGCGGAAACTCTTGCGATGGTGTTCGGTGACCCCGTACCGCTCGATGGCCGCCCGGTGGGCCTTGGTCGGGTAGCCCCGATTGGCCTGCCAGCCAAACTGGGGGTACTGCCGGCTCAGTTGTCGCATGTGCTCGTCGCGGTGGGTCTTGGCCAGGATGCCCGCCGCGGCAATGCTCTGGTACTTGCCGTCCCCCTTGATGACGCAAAGGTGGTCGATCCCGGGGTAGTCGATGAAGAACTTGCCGTCGACGAGCAGGAAGTCGGGGCGGGTATGCAGGCGGTCGAGGGCCCGGTGCATGGCCCGGTAGCTGCTCTGGAAGATGTTGTGGCGGTCGATCTCGGCTACCGAGTAGCTGGCTACGGCCCAGGCTAGGGCATCGGCTTCGATCTGTTTTCTCAAACGGGCGCGGTCGCGGGTGCCCAGTTTTTTGGAATCATTCAGCTCCCCATTGCAATAGCCTGGGGGAAGGATCACCGCGGCGGCGAATACCGGGCCGGCCAGGCAGCCGCGGCCGGCTTCGTCGCAGCCGGCTTCCAGGCGGTCGGGGGTGTGGTGGGGGCGGAGCACGGTAACGGCAAAATACGCATCCCCCCTAGACCAGCCCGTTCCGTACCGCGTACAGCACCAGCCCCACGATGTTGCGGGCACCGGTCTTTTCCTGTAAGCTTCGCCGGTGCCCCTCCACCGTGCGGGCGCTGATGAAGAGCCGTTCGCCGATCTCCTTGCTGGTCAGCTCCTGGCAGATGAGGGTGAGCACTTCCAGTTCCCGGTCGGTGAGGTCCGGCCCGAGGTAGCCATCCGCCTTCTTGGGCTTGCGGCCCTGTCTGAGTAGCGCTCTGGAGACGTAGTCCCGAAAGTAAATCCCGTCTTCGGCCACCCGGCGCACGGCGGTACGCACGACCTCCGGATCCTCGTCCTTGAGCAGGAAGCCGTTCGCCCCGAGCTGCATCAGGTGGTTGATGAGGCGTTCGCTGTCGTGCATGGTCAGCATCACGACGCGGGTGTCGGCATCGGTTTGCCGGAGTTTAGTGAGGGTGTCCACCCCGTCCAATACGGGCATCTCTACGTCCAGGATCACAACGTCGACCGGTTCGTAGGCCAGCCGTTTGAAGAACTGCTCCCCGTTACCGGCCTCGAACACCACCTCGATGTCGGGGGCATCGGAGAGGATCATCTTCAGGCCGCCCCGGAACAGTTTTTGGTCGTCAACTAGGGCAATGCGAATCGGGGGGGCGGACTCCATGGGGATAAAAGGGCTACGGTTCGGTGGTATGTTAATTGGGTAGGATTACGGTTAGGACCAATCCGCGCCCGGGGGCCGTGTCCCACTCCAGCCGGCCGCCGATCAGGGCGATCCGGGTTTCGATGTTCCGCAACCCCAGACCGGAGGATTCCATCCCCACGGGGTCGAAGCCCCTGCCGTCGTCGCGATACGCAAAGTGATAGCTCCCCTCCTTGCGGCCGAAGGCGACTTCCACCGTACTGGCCCCTCCGTGTTTCAGGGTATTGTTGAGCAGTTCCTGGAGCACGCGGTAGAGGGCCAGTTCCGCCTTAGCGTCCATCCGGCGGCCGGTCTGGCACTCGAAGCCTACGCTCAGTTCCCCGCCCCGGTCGATCCGTTCGCAGAGGTCTTCGGCGGCGGCCTGAAAACCGAACTTAGCCAGGGCCGGCGGCAGCAGGTCGTGGGAAATGCGGCGGGTGCTGCCGATCATTTCGTCGACGATGGTCAGGGATTGTTCCTTAATGGCCCGGAGCCGCTGCTCCCCGGCGGTGGGGTCGAGCTGCCGGAGGTAGAGGCGGGTGGCCGTGAGCAGGCTGCCGATCTCGTCGTGAATGTCCCCCGCGATGCGCCGTCGTTCCTTTTCCTGCACTTCCACGGCCGCGTTCAGGAGGGCCTTCTGGTGGGCTTTCTCGGCCCGTTCCCGCTCCCGGATCTGGGCGAAGATCCGCCGCTGGTAGACCACGAAGAACACGACCAGCCCGGCACCGAGGAGTAGCATCCCGAAGACGCCGCTCAGAAACAGAGTGAGCCCGTTATCGCTGATGGAGTCGAGCAGGATCATGACCGGTATTCGACGAGGTCGGGAATTGTGCGCTTAGCGGGGTTCAGCACGATGGCGATGACGAAGGCGAGATTGAGGATGATGACCGCGACCCGATTGATCCAGTACACGCGCCGGAACAACTCCACATTAGCGACCAGCTCGTTCAAGCCCAGCCAGAGCAGGAAATTCCCGGCAAAGTACAGCAGCAGGCCCGCGGCGATCCAGAACATCGGCTGGCGTTCCAGGAATAGCTCATTCAGATTCTGGAGTAGGTGAGCGAAATACCCGATCGCCAGCACGATCCCGGTAAGGGAATACAGCGCGACCACCCCCGCCGGGAAACGGTAAAAGCCATCCCCCCAGATGGCATTCAGTATCACGAGCACGGTGAAAACCAGGGGAAGCGTCCAGGCTAGCCAGGGCCGACCGATATCGCGGAAAAAGTCCGCGAAAAATCGCGTCATCAGGAAGAACAGCCCCGGAACCAGGAGGTGATACCACGGACTGTTCGTGGATTCATGGAACAGAAATTCCGTATCCGCGTCGCGGGCCAGATGGTCCATCACCAGGGAATAGACGACGAAGGCCAGAATACGCCGGTGCTCGGGGCGGTGCACATGCCAGGTCAGCAAACCAGCCAACAGGGGCAGGAGGTAGGATTGCGCCTGTAGGAGGGATAAATTCCACTCAATTCTCCAAAATTCCGGATTGTACAGATAATCCATCACGCCTAATGATCTCCGGGTGGATTGGGCGAACCAAAGTCGTAGTAGCTTTCCTCCCCCATAGCGCCGTCGTCTTCCAGTCGGGAGCTACGCAGCTGTTGTTTTTCTCCAACACTACCGCCGATTTCCACTACCGGGCGGAAGCCGAAGGGATGGTCCCATACGGCCAGCCCCGTACCCAGATGGACGGTTAGGTGACCGTTGCCCCGGCCGAGCAGGTCGGCGTGGATGCTCCGGCTCACGGTCGTCGGGTGGGTGTAGGTTTTTACCCGCCGGCCCAGTTCCCGGATGCTTCCCGTGAAGGGCTCGGCCAGTTGGTCGTAGGGCAGTTCCCGCCAGGCCTGGGTGAAGAGGTAGGCACTGGCGCCGGGGATGGCATTCGGCCCGCTTTCCACCCTGAGCGCGTTGCGTTTGCCGAACTGACTATCGGGTACCCAGCGGAGGGGGTAGCACGATTCGGGGTCGTCGCCCTGACCGGTAAGCACCTGGATGAAGAGCTGAAAGGCGGGGGTATTCGGTATGGCCCGACGGGCCCGCTTTCGGCTCAACCCGAGGTGGATGGCGAATTTGAATTCGCCGGCTTTTTCGGCCCGGCCGGTGAGGGCGGCCACCGCGTGGGGATCGTCCAGCCGGTAGCTAACCACCCGCTCACTTTGCTGTAGGTCGGTATTGTAGGCGTAGAATGCCCGGGGTAGTTCTTCGTGGGGGCAGCGCTGCCAGTGTTCGGCGGCCTGCCGCAGTGAAATGTGTTCTTGCTTCATACTCTGGACTACTTGATCGATGATTAAGGTAAGGCTTCAAAGGCCGAAACCGTGACGAAGCACGGTTTCGGCGAATAAAAAGGGGTGTTGTTCAAGTGTCAAAAAACAGTAAAGGCAAGTGTCTCTTCCGTTCACCATCAGCTGGCGAAGGAAACGCGGCCCGTAACGGGGGTTTAGCTACAGCGAATCAAGGGCTTCTCCGCCGGTTTTCCCAGTTCGTCGGTCCAGGACACGTAGATTTACCTACGGGTTCGGGGTATTCCCCGCACCTGCGCTCCGCCGCCCTACCTTTCGGCCCGCAAACTGCCCTATGGATACTTACACCATCGTCTCCGGCCTCGTCTTTCTGGCGGCCGTGTTCGGTTACCTCAACGCCCGCTTCCTGAAGCTACCGACCACCATCGGCCTCATGCTCATCACCCTGGTGTACACCCTGGCCGTGCTGGGGCTGAGCTACTTCGACGATACCCTGCTGCGGGCCGAGGCGCGGCTGATCCGGGAGATCGACTTCGAGGAAGTACTGATGGACTACATGCTCAGCTTCCTGCTCTTCGCCGGGGCGCTCCACACCAACTTCAAGGACATCCGAGCCCAGGCCGGGGCTATCATCTCCTTCGCTACCCTGGGGGTGCTCACCAGTACCGTCCTGATCGGCACGGGGGTGTACTTCCTGCTGCAACTGCTGGGCCTGCCGACGGACTACCTCTACTGCCTGCTCTTCGGGGCCATCATCTCGCCCACCGACCCCATCGCCGTACTGGGCATCCTGAAGCAGGCCGGCGCGCCGAAAAAACTGGAGACGAAGATCGTCGGCGAGTCGCTCTTCAACGACGGGGTGGGCGTAGTGATCTTCCTGACGCTCTACGAGATCGCGGCCGCCACGGGCACCGCCGTGGAGCCGGTGGACATCGCCATTTTATTCGGGCAGGAAGTGTTCGGCGGCCTGCTGCTGGGCGTCGGTATCGGGCTGCTGACCTACAAGCTGATGAAGGGCATCGACGACTTTAGTACGGAGATCATCCTGACCCTGGCGGCGGTGATGGGGGGCACGGTCGTGGCCCAGCAGTTTCACCTGTCGGCCCCGCTGGCGATGGTGGCGGCGGGCCTGTTCATCGGCCACGACCGGCTGCGGGGGGCGGCCATGTCGGAGGAAACCGAACTGTACGTGGATAAATTCTGGGAGCTGATCGACATCCTGCTCAACGCCATCCTCTTCGTGCTCATCGGGATGGAGCTGCTGATCCTGACCTACGCGGGGAGCTACCTGCTGGCCGGCGTGCTGGCCATCCCCATCGTGCTACTCGGTCGCCACCTCGCCCTCTGGGCCCCGGTGAAGATCTTCGAGCGGCGGCTGGACTTCGTGCCCCGCACCCACACCATGCTCACCTGGGGCGGACTGCGGGGGGGTATCTCCATTGCCCTGGCCCTCACGCTGACGGAAGAGATGAACCGGGAACTCTTTCTGGTAGTGACTTACGTGGTGGTGGTCTTTTCTATTTTGGTGCAGGGGCTGACGATCGAGGGGGTGATGCGGCGGTTGTTGCCAGCCCGGGCGTAGGGGCGTTTGCGGCGGGGCGGAAAGCTCACTCCGCCGCCCCGTACTGCAGCAGCGTCTCCTGCCAACTAGCCGAAAGAATCACGGCAATGTTAGCTTCGACGAGACTGTCGCGTAGGGCGCTCCCCCGCTGCACCGCAATGGCGTAGGCCTGGGGGCGGGCGTCGGTAGACTGCAGGTTAGCCGCCAGTGATTTGTTGTTATTCAGCGCATAGCGGATGGCCGTGGTGTTGTCCACGAAGTAGGTGATGTCGCCCTTCACCAGACTTTGTAGGCCGGACTTTGCACTCGCAAAGGAGCGTACGTCGAGCCCCTCGTCTTCGAGGTAGGCATGGGCCTTGGTTCGTTCCGTAGCGCCGACCTTTTCCCGCCGGAGGTCATCGGGAAAACTGACCGTATTCCCCTGGTTGAGGGCACTGACCACGGCGGCCGTCAGACTAGCCGTGATGGCCAGGGCCGTCAGCATCCAGAGCATGGCGACGATGCGGCCGCCCAGGGTGGTGGGGGCCTTGTCGCCGTAGCCGATGGTGGTCAGCGTCACCCCGGCCCACCAGAAGCCCGAGCCGATCCCTTCGGCCAGGCTGCGCTCGCCCCCGAACTGATCGCCGTTGCTGTTGCGCTCCAGGAAATACACCAGGGTACCAACGATCATCAGCAGGACGGAGAGGTAGAGAATGATCTTCAGGAACTGCATGCTGAAGATGTTCTTCGCTACCTGCCACAGGTCATTACGTTTGGAAGAGGCGACGGCCAGGGTGGTCTGGTGGTAGGGGTAGAGGTAGTCTACCGTGTTGGTTCCGTTGGGGGTCACGGGGGCTTCGAGCAGAACGTCGATCTCCGCGCCCACCAGGGGCAGGAGACTGTCCCGGGGCTCGATCGGCACCAAATCGTAGGTAAGCATTTTGCGCTGGGCAACCCGCTGCCAGAGTTCGACGGCCAGCCCCGTCCAGTTGCCCCGGTCGTCGCGCATGGCGTAGGGTTCGTTTTCGACGACGCCTACGCGCAGGTGGGTGCTATCCTGCGCCTGAAGAACACCAAGGGAAGAAAGAAGTAGAAAAAACACGGTCCGCATACCAGCAAAATCGGCTTCCCCCCCGTATTTGTTTGCTGGCGGTCCCGCAACTACCCCCGGGTAGGGCTAGCGGTCGCGGGTAAAGGCAATCTGTTCCCATTCCGCGTCCGCGGCATCATTGGCCTGAACGGTGCCCGGCGTGCTCCTCCCCTCGTGAATGTAGCGGGTGAGCAGTTCCTTCATCGCTTCCACCCGGGCGGGCTCGGCGAGGGCCTGGTTCTCGGTCTCCCCCGGGTCGGTGGAAAGCCGGTACAGTTGCACCGGAGGTAGGCTATCCATCGTTGCGGCGAGCCGGGGCCGGGGGTAGCTCCAGCCGCCGGAGCCGGGGCACATGATCAGCTTCCACTCCCCCCGCCGGATCGCGAAGCTTCCGTTCGCGGAATGGTGGACGGTAGCTTCCCGCAGCGGACCCGACTGCCGCTCACCGGTCAGGAGGGGAAGCAGATTGTAGCTGTCCTCCCCTTCGTTATCCGCCAATTCGTGGTCGGTGATCGCGGCGAAGGTACGCAGCAGGTCGGTCTGGCAAACGGTCTGGTCACTGACACTGCCCGCCGCCACCCGGCCCGGCCAGCGGACGATGAAGGGCACCCGGTGCCCCCCCTCGAAAATATCCGCCTTATGGCCGCGGTAGACCGAACTCGGCCGGTGGCCCATCGCCACCATTTCGTCGAAGCCGGCCGCCGGAGCGCAGCCGTTATCGCTGGTGAAGACGATCAGGGTGTTGTCGGCGCCCCCCTGTTCATCGAGGGTCCTCATCAACCGGCCCACGTAGTCGTCGATCATCAGCACGAAATCGCCGTAGGGGTTCAGCCCGCTTTTACCCCGCCACTCTGCGGTGGGCAGGATCGGGGTGTGGGGGGAGGGCAGCGGCAGGTAGAGGAAGAAGGGTTCCGGCGTGGCGCTTTCCCGGCGCACGAAGTCGATGGCCCGCTCGAAGAAGTTTGGCGTTACCTCCTCGTGCACGAAATCGGGGGCCGTCGGCCCCTCCCGCCACCAACTGTACTCACCGGTATCTACGGTAATGGTATCGGGCAGGGCGGTCACCCGGCCGTTTTCCACGTAGACGTAGGGAGCCATGTCGAGCGAGCCGCCCAGGCCGTAAGCGTAGTCGAAGCCCAGGTCGTTGGGGGTGTGGGTGACCGGCCCGCTGAAGTCCAGATTGTAGAAGTCGCCGGGGTTCCAGCCCGCGCCGCTGCTATCGATGGCCGAGTGGGTGGACCAGTCCCAGCCCAGGTGCCACTTGCCGATAAAGGCGGTACGGTAGCCCTCCGCCGCGAGCAGGGAGGCCAGCGTAGTGCGGGAGGTGGGGATCAGCGCCGGCGACTTTCCCGTCAGTACCCCCTCCTTCAGGGGGCTGCGCCAGTTGTACCGCCCCGTCAGCAGGCTATAGCGGGTCGGCGTACAGACGGCGGAGGTGGAGTGGGCATCGGTGAAGCGCATCCCCTCGGCGGCCAGCTCGTCGAGATGGGGCGTCCGGATGCGGTTGCCGGGATGGTAGACGGAGACGTCGCCGTAGCCCAGGTCGTCGGCCAGGATGACGATGATGTTGGGGGGCGGGTCGGCGGGCGGGGTGCAGCTCGACAGGCCGTAGATCAGTACTAGCCCGGCGGATAGGATCGAAGGGGGAAGGACGGTCATAGCTGCTGAAGATAGGGAGTGGAATCGGTTTGGGCTTCGGGACGAATGACCGCACCCGCGCGCCGCCGCCCTCATCCCGTACCTAGCCCACGTTCCTGTTCACGCCCCGCAGATTACGCACGATCCGCTGACCGGCCGCTTCGTCGAACACCCCCAGCAGCCCCCGGTCGTGCTGATCGGTGAAGGGGGGATCGAAGATCTGCCGGGTCATTGACTTTTGGGCGCCCGACTCGATCCCCCGCTCGTGCACCCGCGGGGCGTCCACGCCGGTATCCATCATATCTACCGAGACGGCCACCTGGGGCTCCCGCTCTTCGTAGTGGTCGCAGAAGGTCTTGATGATACTCCGGGCGCGGCTCACTCCGTTGTGCACCGTAGCGATAAAACCCGGGGGGTAGCTCCGGGTAGCGCTCGCGGAAGCAGGCGGTGATGAACTCGGCGTGCCGCTTATTGACCGCGAAGGCGATGGTACGCCCCAGCTTGTCGCCCCCCTCGATCCGGAGCCCGTGGGCCATCAGCTCGTCGATCACCTTGAAGGCGGTGTCCTTGTTGAATAGCCACTTATTCATGGTGTTGGCGGCGATCTCCTCGGGGAAGAGCCCGGTGGTATTGTCCCTGAATTCTTCCTCTTAGCGCTCCCGTTCCCGCTCGCTCAGGTCGGCGTAGCGGATGCCCTCCCGCAGGAAGCGGGTGGGGCCCTCGCGCGGCAGCTGGTGCCCGTCGAAGTGGACGGGCAGTGCGGGTTCGGCGGCGCTGTACTTTCCGGCCAGCCACTTCAGGAAGGGGAAGAGGTACTTCAGGGCCACGAGGGCGTTGCGGCTCCGCACCCGGCGGCCGTAGTGGGCGGCCTGATTGCCGTACTTGCGCACGATGTGGAGGCCGTCGATCAGGGAGCGGGGCGGCAGGCGTGCGAATTCCGGCTCGGTGAGCAAGCTGTTGAGCCCGGTGTTGTAGGGCAGCTCCAGCAGCTCCAGTTTGTACAGTTCGTGAACGGCAGCGTCAGGCGGGCATAACTCAGGCTACTGACCGGCTCGGGGTAGGCGCGGGTTGTGGCGCGGCGGGTTTTTCGGTACAGCTCCGGCCATTCGTCGCGGAGGAAGGTGAAGTTGCTCACGGGCTGGGGTGGGTAATGCTCAAATATAGGCAGCCTCCGGCGGGGGGCGGCGGAGCGCGGGTGCGGGGGGATTGGGAAAAGCAGGATGCGGAACAGAATACTATGGGATTGTATTCACACATTACCAATGCGAATCAAGGGCTAAAAGCACGTAGAAGCAAGTGTCTTAGCTTTATGAATGCAACTTCTCAAGCTAATCCAGCTGTACTTCTACGTCTGCGAAGTATACGACGCTGGGCTGAAAAACCTGGCACACCGCCACACTAAAAACGGCCTGGAGCCACAGTTCACTAATCAAGAGATACTTACCGCTTATCTTTTTGGCATCGCTTATGAACAGCGCCTGCGAGTCAAAGACATCTATACCACGATTTGGCGCCACTACGCAGACAGCTTCCCGAAGCTACCCAGCTACCAGGCATTCAACCAGCGACTCAACCGACTTAACCCTCTCTTCGCCCCGCTGCTGAGCGGCTTGGTGTCTAAGTGGTAGCCCATAGCGGTAAATTGTCAGGAGGAGGCGTTTGTGCTGACGGACTCGATGCCCATTATTACCTGCTCGGGTCGTCGCTACGGAATCGTGGCCCCGGAGGTTACGGACAAGGGATACAATTCGACTAAAAAGATGCATTACTGGGGCGTTAAACTTCACGCCCTATCGATCGCTCACCAAGGTGTTCTGCCGGCACCCGAATATCTCACGGTAAGTTCAGCCTCAACACACGACTTAACGGCCCAACAAGATATTCTTCGTTCAAATAGTGACAAATACATCTTTGCGGACAAAGCCTTCAGGGACAGCGAATTAGAACACAGATTTACCGAATCTGGTGGGCAGCTGCTAATCCCGATAAAATACTACCGGGGTCAGCCCGAGTGGGACAAACAACGGCACAAGGCAACCGACGATCTTTACAGTAAAGCGGTATCGTCCATTCGACAACCGATTGAAAGCTTTTTCAACTGGCTCATCGAACGTACCGACATTCAGCGTGCGTCGAAGGTTAGATCGACGAAAGGGTTGATTGTACATATCTTCGGGCGGATTACCGCAGCCGTCTACCGCAAATTGGACGACATGAAGCTAATTTAGCCCTTGATTCGCATAATATAGATAATTTACGTCAACCTCTTTTTTCGGCACAAGAGATTTGAAGCCTTGATTTGTACATGCTTTTTCATTCAATATCGCAAGATGACCAATTGGTGCTCGCGATGTAAATCATAACGAAGCTACGGGCAATAGTTTTGCACTACAGGATGATAGACCCTCTTCAGTAATCTTTTTCGACGATTCGCTGATAGTCTTGCCTGTATTATTGCTCAGATCTTTTGGTGTAAACCAATTAATCTGCCCTCCCCAAAAGACAGGATTTTTAGTCTTTGGCGTAGCCCCGCTAATAATTGTACAGCATTTACCCAATTTCACCTCCCTCATCCTAACATCCTTTCCAGTTCCTCCAATCCCTCGAACCGCTCCTGCTCCAGCGCCCGGATGCGCTCGATGATCACCGCCGGCGGGTCGTACGCCACTTCTTCGTAGACGATTTCCTTGTAGCGGTTGATGCTCAGGTCGTAGCCCTGCTCCTCGATCTCGGCGCGGGGCACGAAGAAGCTCCGGTCGGTCCGCTGGCGGTCGGTTTCGTTTTCCCGGTCGTGGTAGCGGGCGATGATGTCGGGGATGTCGTTTTCCTCCACCGGGGCCCGCTTGTCGTCCAGACTGAAGCCGCCGGCCCGCATGTCGTAGAACCAGACGCGGTCGGTGCCCCCGGTGCCCGTCTTAGTGAAGAACAGGATGGCCGTGGTCACCCCCGCGTAGGGCTTGAAGACGCCCCCCGGCATGGAGACGACGGCCTTCAGCCGGTGGCGCTCGATGATCTCCCGGCGAATGGTCCGGTGCGCCTTCGAGCTGCCGAACAGTACCCCGTCGGGCACGATCACGGCGGCGCGGCCCCCGGTGGTCAGCATCCGCAGCATGAGCGACAGGAAGAGGAGCTCGGTTTTCTTGGTCTTGGCGGTTTGCAGCGGTCCGGGCTCGACGGCGTCGTAGTCGAGGCTGCCCTTGAAGGGGGGGGTGGCCAGGATCAGGGAGAAGTCCTCCCGCAGGTCGGCGTTGGCGTTGCTGAGGCTGTCGCGGTTGTAGAGCCGGGGGGCGTCGATGCCGTGCAGCTGCAGGTTCATGGCGGCGATGCGCAGCATACTGGGGTCGTTCTCCACCCCGGTGAACATCCGCCGGTTGTAGTGTTCCCGGAAGCCGCGGTCGTGAAACCAGTCGGGCTGCTCCTCGTGGAGGTACTCCCCGGCGCTGACCAGGAACCTGGCCGTGCCACAGGAGGGGTCGCAGATGGTGTCTTCCCGTCCGGGCCACGTCATTTCTACCATCATGCGGATGATGTGGCGGGGGGTGCGGAACTGCCCGTTGCGGCCGGCGCTCGCGATTTTGGACAACATATACTCGTAGAGGTCGCCCTTGGTGTCGCGGTCGGCCATCCCGATCTTATTGATGTCCTGTGACCCGCCCCGGCCGACGAGCCAAAACTTCGCTCACGCTGCGTAAGGCCCGGCGGACGAGACTGACGCTAAGCCGTCGGCCGGCCTTTGGGAGCCGAAGCGACCTTGGGCCGTCCGCCGGCTGGGTCGGACATATTTAATTT
>CAZQNE010000024.1:0-3055 GCA_964594535.1 uncultured Lewinella sp. | reverse complement strand
TGGGAGCCGAAGCGACCTTGGGCCGTCCGCCGGCTGGGTCGGACATATTTAATTTGGTTAGCTAGTTTCTACCCGCCCCGGCCGACGAACCAAACTCCGCTACCGCTGCGTAAGGCCCGGCGGACGGGACTGACGCTAAGCCGTCGGCCGGCCTTTGGGAGCCGAAGCGACCTTGGGCCGTCCGCCGGCTGGGTCGGACATATTTAATTTAGTTAGCTAGTTTCTACCCGCCCCAGCCGACGTACCAAACTCCGCTAACGCTCCGTAAGCTCCGGCGGACGGGGCTACCGCGTCCGTAGCCGCACTACCGGGCAGATGATCTCCTCCAGGCTGATGCCGCCGTGCTGGAAGGTATCGCGGTAGTAGTTGTTGTAGTGGTTGTAGTTGTTGGGGTAGAGGAAGAACTTGTCCTCCTTGGCGAAGATGAAGCTGCTGCTCAGGTTGGGGCGGGGCAGTTTGGCCACTTTGGGTTCGCGTACTTCCAGCACGTCCCGCTGCTCGTACTGCAGGTTGCGGCCGAGTTTGTAGCGCAGGTTGGTGCTGGTATCGCGGTCGCCGACGACCCGGCTGGGCGTATTGACGCGGATGGTGCCGTGGTCGGTGGTGATGATGAGGGTGATGTCGCGCTCGGCCAGGCGGCGCAGGGTGGCCCAGAGGGGGGAGTTCTCGAACCAGGAGCGGGTCAGGCTGCGGTAGGCCTTCTCGTCGCCGGCCAGTTCCTTGAGGACCTCCATCTCGGTACGGGCGTGGCTGAGCATGTCGATGAAGTTGTAGACGATCACCGAAAAGTCGTTGTTGAGGAAGTCCAGCGCCCGGTCCTGCATCTGGCGGGCGAAGTTGGTGCGGGTGACCTTGGTGTAGTCCCAACGGACATCGCCGCGGCGCATGAGGCGATCGATCTGTTTGCCGAGCAGGTCGGCCTCGTGATTGTTCTTGCCGCCCTCGTCGCTGTCGTTCTTCCACCACTGCTTGTAGTGCCGCTCGATCTCGCTGGGCCACATGCCGGCGAAGATGGCGTTGCGGCTGTACTGGGTGGCGGTGGGTAGGATGCTGTAGAAATAGTCCTCCTCCTCGATGCGGTACAGCTCGCTGATGTAGGGCTCGATGACCTTCCACTGGTCGTAGCGCATATTGTCGAGCAGCACCAGGACGGTGGGTCGCTCCTTACCGATATGGGGGAAGACCTTCTCGCGCATCAGGTTGTGCGACATGATGGGGGCACTCTTTCCCTCCACCCAGTCGAGGTAGTTGCGCTCGATGAACTTGCTGAATTCGGCGTTCGCCTCCCGCTTCTGTACGGAGAGAATTTCGCCCATCTGCTCGGAGTTGCTCTCGTCGAGTTTGAGCTCCCAGTTGATGATCTTTTTGTACATATCGACCCACTCCTCCTTATCCAGGCCGGAGTTGATCTGCATGAGCAGCTGGCGGAAGTCCTGCTGGTAGTCGCTGGTGGTCTTTTCGCGGACGAGCCGCTTTTCGTCGACGATCTTTTTCAGCGTCAGCAGGATCTGGCTGGGGTTGACCGGCTTGATGAGGTAGTCGGCGATCTGGCTGCCGATGGCCTGCTCCATCACGTCCTCGGCCTCGTTCTTGGTGATCATCACGACCGGGATATTAGGGCGGATGTCTTTAATGCGGCTGAGGGTATCCAGGCCGGTCAGTCCGGGCATGCTTTCGTCCAGGAACACGATGTCAATGGTACCGTCCTGCTCGACCTCCTCCAGGGCATCGTGGCCGTTCGTTACCGTGACGACTTCGTAGCCCTTCTTGCGGAGGAAGAGGAGTTGGGGTTTGAAGAGGTCGATCTCGTCGTCGGCCCAGAGGATTTTGCTGCTGTCCATCGTGTAAGATATGCTTGGGTGGGTGTGCTGTTGGGTACGCGGGGCTGGGTGGGATGGTTGAGGTTTTAGGAAATCCTTTGCACCTGCGCTCCGCCGCAACTATTGCCTGCGTAATTGCTGTCCCTACAATGGCTTACTTTTGCGGCGGTATCCGCCTGAATCCCTATGCATAACCTTTCCCTCCTCCAAAAAATCTGCAAAGCCCCCGGCGTTTCCGGCTTCGAACGGCGCATCCGCGAGCTGGTGCTGAACGAAGTGCGTCCGCTGGCCGACGAGGTGAACATTGACAATATGGGCAACGTCGTGGCCATCCTCCGCGGCCGTGACCGCAAGCGGGTGATGGTGGCCGCCCACATGGACGAGATCGGCTTCATCGTCAACCACATCGACGAGCACGGCTTCATTCGCTTCCTGCCGCTGGGGGGCTTCGACCCGAAGACGCTGACGGCCCAGCGGGTTATCGTGCACGGCCGGGAAGACCTGGTCGGGGTCATGGGCTGCAAACCCATCCACATCATGAAACAGGAGGAACGCACGAAGGTGGTGCCGATCTCCGACTACTTCATCGACCTGGGGCTACCAAAGGATAAGGTGGAGGAGTTGATCGGGATCGGCGACCCCATCACCCGCGAGCGCGAACTGATCGCCATCGGCAACTGCGTGTCGGGCAAATCCCTCGATAACCGCGTCAGCGTCTTCATCCTCATCGAAACCCTGCGCCGGCTAAAGGAGCAAGACCTGCCCTACGATCTCTACGCCACCTTTACGGTTCAGGAAGAGGTCGGGCTACGGGGGGCCATGGGCAGCGCGGGCCACATCGACCCCGACTTCGGCTTCGGCCTCGACGTCACCATCGCCTACGACGTGCCGGGGCATACGCCCCAGGACCGGGTCACCCGCCTCGGCAAGGGGGCGGCCATTAAGGTCTTGGACGGTTCGGTGATTTCCGACTACCGCATGGTGGCCTACCTGAAGGAAGTGGCTGGTCGCCACGACATCCCCTACCAACTCGAACTCCTGCCCGCCGGCGGTACCGACACGGCCGCCGTACAGCGCTACGGCAAGAAGGGAAGCATTGCCGGGGCTATCTCCATTCCGCTGCGCAATATGCACCAGGTCACCGAGATGGCCGACACCAGCGACATTGCCGCCTGTATCGACCTGCTGGCGGCGGGCATTTCGGAGTTGGATCGGTACGAGTGGTCGTTTACCCG
>CAZQNE010000023.1:0-68297 GCA_964594535.1 uncultured Lewinella sp. | reverse complement strand
GGCGTACCCGATGACGAACGGAAGATTCAGGAGAAAATCGGCTTCAGCGAGGCCGATGCCGTGGGGGGTAATTTGCAGGAGGCCCTCCAGTATCCCAGCCTGAACATCCGCGGGATGTCGAGCGGCTGGGTGGGTAGCGCGGCCCGCACGATCATCCCCTCTACGGCCGTGGCGAATATGGACCTGCGCCTGGTGAAGGAAAGTGACGGCGACCGCCTACTGGGTCTGGTTGAAGATCATATCCGGAATATGGGGTACCACCTCATCCCCGACGGCCGGGAACCCACCGACGAGGAGCGGGCGACCTACCCCCGGCTGGCGAGCTTCAGCGGGCGGACGAGCTACGGGGCCTTTCGTACCGACCTGAACGGACCCACCGGAAGCTGGCTACAGCGGGCCCTGACGCAGACGTTCGCCAAGCCGCCGGTGCTGATCCGGACCATGGGGGGGTCGGTGCCGATCGCCCCCTTCGTCACCACCCTCGACGTGCCAGCCGTGGTGTTGCCGCTGGTGAACCCAGATAACAACCAGCACAGTCCGAATGAAAACATCCTGTTGAAGAACTACTTCCGGGGGGTGGAAAGCCTGTACGGGGTGCTGGAAACCCCAATCCGCCCCTGATGGAATACCTGCTGAACCCGGATTTGCCCGTGCATGCCGCAAAGCTAGATTGGCGGGGCAATCCGATCCGCGATAACGAATTCCAGTACCTGGCCAATCCCTTTCGGCCGGCCTGGGGCCCGATCGCGCGCATGCTGATCACGCCGAACCCCCAGCGCGCGCAGAAGCGGGCCGATCAGTGGCGCCCCCCGGTCAGTCCCGACCTGAATTATCTAAAGGATCGGTCCGCCAACTGGATCGTCTGGCTGGGCCACGCTAGCTACCTGATGCAGCTCAATGGCCTGCGCTTCCTGACCGACCCCCAGCTCAACGATATGCCGCTGGTGCCCCGGCGGGTGTTCCCCCCCTTCCACTACGACGAACTACGGGGTATCGACTACCTGCTGCTAAGCCACGATCACCGGGATCACGTGGACGGCCCCTGCCTCCGGGCGATCTGTGGGAACAACGCCATCCGCAAAATACTGGCCCCCCTGCGGATGTCCAGCGTCATCGAGGAATGGATAGGGGATACACCCATTGAGGAGGCCGCCTGGTACCAGGAATTTGACCTGGCGGATACCGGCATACGCGTACACTTTCTGCCGGCCCGCCACTGGTGCCGGCGGGGGCTGACGGATTTCAACCGGGTGCTGTGGGGCAGCTTCATGGTGGAGGTGGAGGTGGGCGCGGGCGCGGGTGCAATCGGAACCGGAAAAAAGACAATCTACTTCGGTGGCGACAGTGCCGAAACCCCCTACTGGGCGGAGATCGGACGGCTGTTCCCCCAGATTGACCTAGCCATGCTGGGGATCGGAGCCTACCGCCCCGACTACATGATGCGGAGCAACCACGCCAATCCGGCCGAAGCTTTTCGGGGGTACCGCCATCTGGGTGCCGCGTATTGGTGGCCCATGCACCACGGCACGTACGACCTGAGTAACGAGCCGGCCTCGGAGCCCATCCTCTGGGCCACCCGGCTGATGCAGGAGGCGGGGCTGGGGGAGCGATTGGTGCAGCCGGCGGTAAATGCGCCCTGGTGGTTTGCGGGGTAGCCGGAGGGTCTTTCGCTGCGACTAAGACCCGGCCCGTACGTTGAGTGGCCGCCCCGGTATCCGCTGGGCGGGCCTCCCCGAAATGGCGATATCGGGGCCGGCCAGTCCGCCCGCTAATCCGACCCCGTGCATTTTTAAGGCGTCCGACGGTTTAAACCGTCGGACGCCTTAAACCGTCAGCATTTGCTAGCTTTCGGCCGCCGGCGCCGCTACCTTTGCACCCTATGCACATCGACATTATTTCCACCGTCCCCGACCTTCTGGCTAGCCCACTCAGCCACTCCATCATGCAGCGGGCACAGGACAAAGGCCTGATGACCGTCGAGGTACATGACCTCCGCCCCTACGGACTGGGGAAGCATCATTCGGTAGACGACTACCAATTCGGCGGCGGGGCCGGGATGGTGATGCGCTGCGAGCCCCTGGCCGCACTGATCGATGACCTGCGGGAGCGGCACGACTACGACGAAATCATCTACCTCACCCCCGATGGCGAACGCTACGCCCAACGGCGGGCCAACCGGTTGTCGCTACTAAAAGAGCTGCTCCTGATCTGCGGTCACTATAAAGGCATCGATCAACGGATCCGCGACGAATACATCACCCTCGAACTGAGTATCGGTGACTACGTACTATCGGGTGGGGAACTGGCGGCCGCGGTAGTCGTAGATAGCATCGGTCGACTGCTGCCCGGGGTAATCGGGGACGAAACCAGTGCCCTGACCGATACCTTCCAGGACAATCTGCTGGCCCCTCCGGTGTACACCCGACCGGCGGAGTGGCGGGGGCGGGAAGTACCAGCTATTCTCCGCAGCGGGAACACGCCGGCTATTGAACAGTGGCGCCAGGAGCAAGCCGAGGAACGGACCCGGCAGCGGCGGCCGGACCTGCTGCCGCCGGACTAGTAGCATAAGTATCCAATGTATTTCGGGGGATGAAAAATTAATTGCAATATTTATGTAACGCATGTACAAGTGTAAACATGAATAGGAAAGGGCTACTTGTTGGCTTCCGCCGGGAGTAGCCACGGTTCTAGCATTATTTCCATTCACCCTGTTGCCCATACCGACATCCTTACCGGGAGTGCCGGATGGGCAATCGCAAACACTATGTCATGCAAACCACCTCACCGAACCGGTACGTCGTTACCGCCCGTAATCCTCAGGACTCCCTGTCGCTACCCGAAAGCGGGGGCATCCGCGTGCTTACTCCCCTCGACCGGGGCGTGCTCGTGGAGGCCGATCTCGATAAGCTCGACGAACTCCCGTCGGGCGACTGGCGGGTCAAGGCGCTACCCGATCCCTACGTCATCAACATTTTCTCTTACCGTATCGACACGCAGACCGAAGCGCTGCCGGAGGCCCCCGAGGCCCTCTCCGAAGCCCTAAAGGATGTTGAAACCGAAGACGAAAACTCACTGAACCACATCGTTCAGTTCGTCGGGCCGGTGCAGGAGTCCTGGCTCACCATCGTTAGTGAACGGGGCATTCGCCTCGTCGAGCCGATGGGCCCCTTCGCCTACTTCGTCCGTGGGGAAGGAGATGCCGTCGGCCAGCTACGCAACCTCCCCTTTGTCGGCTGGACCGGCGAGCTGAAACCGGCCTACAAAGTCAACCCGTTACTGCTGACCGAAAATGATCCATCGGAAACGGACGCGCAGAATGGTTTGGGAGCGATCGAGGCCGTGAACATTGGTGTACTGGCTGATGGCGATATCAGTGGGATTACCGAAATGCTTCGTAAGCAGGGCAGCGAGATAACCGCGGTGGACCCACCCACGACCGACAGCTACCGCAGCATTGTCGCAGAGGTTCCCTCAACCGAACTACTGGCTAAATTGGCCGTCCGGGAAGACGTTCGGTGGATTGACATCGTCCGTGCTCCGGTATTCGAGGACGAACGTTCGTCCCAGATTGCCTACGAAGACCTGGACGGCACGGCCGCCCCAAACACCGGCGTGAACAACGGTTATGCGGCCAACCTGACCGGCCTGGGAATCAACGGAAACGGAGTGACGGTCGCCGTCTGCGATACGGGTATCGACACCAACACCGCGGCCACGGTGCACGCCGACCTCAACGGCCGGTTGGCCTTCGCGGTGACCGGATCCGGTAGTGCCCTGGGAGGTACCGACACGGATGGTCACGGCACCCACGTCGCCGGCATCGTAGCCGGTAACGGCGCGACCGGAAATACCGATCCCGGGGGCTTTGTCCTGGGGCAGGGTACCGCACCGGCCGCCCGGGTTGGTAGTTTGCTGGCCAACGGCAGCCGGCAGCAACGCATCCAAACCGCTTCCCAGCAGGGCGCCGAGGTGATGAACAATTCCTACGCTCTGGACGGCTCTACCTACGGAGCCGGCGACCGGACCTTCGACCTGGGGGTGCGGGATGCCGACTCCGGTACCACTGATGTCGACCCTCTGGTGGTAGTATTTTCGGCGGGGAACAGCGGCCCCGGCGGCACCTCGTGTACCAAAGCGATGAAAAACGCACTGGTGATCGGTAACTCCCTGAACTTCCGGCCCGGGGAGGGGGATATCGATGACATTCGTGGACTGCGGGCCTCATCCTCCCGGGGCCCATCCGCCGACGGGCGACTCATGCCCCATTTTGTAGCTCCCGGTACCAATATCGTGAGTGCGCGCAGCGGTAGCAGTAGCCGCCCGACCTACGTAGATACCGGAGGAACCGCCCACAGTACCCATACCCAAATGAGCGGAACCTCCATGGCCGCCCCCGTCGTGGCCGGTATGTGCGCCCTGCTCATCGACTGGTGGCGGCAGACCCGTAACGGAGCCACTCCGAGCCCGGCCCTGCTCAAGGCCTTCCTGGCGGTGAGTACCGAAACCATGGTCGGTGGCCCGGACCGCAACGGCGGTACCATCGCCAACGAACCGAATAACGACACCGGTTGGGGTCGGGTATCGCTGGAAAACAGCCTGCTGCAAACCCCCGTCAGCGATCGCGGGCCGAAGATATTCCAGGACCAGCGGCACGCCTTCACCGCCACCGGGCAGGAGTACCGCATCCGGGTGGCGGCTTCCGACCCGAGCATGCCGCTGCGTATCGCCCTGGCCTGGACGGACGCCGCCGGTGCCGTCGGCGCAAGCCCGGCCCTAGTCAATGATCTCGACCTGGAGGTGCTCGAAGAAGGTACCGCCACCCTCTACCGGGGCAACGTCTTCAACAACGGATTCAGCACCCCCGGCGGAGCGGCCGACGCGCTGAACAACCTGGAGTGCGTGTTCATCCAGAACCCCAGCGGCACGTACGAAGTGACCGTCGTAGCCGGTAACATCGCGGCTTCCGCCCGCCCGGATATCGCGACCCCCTGGCAGGACTTCGGCCTCGTGATCGATAACGGAGTCGTACCGGAAGCGGACCCGGTCAGCGTCGTAGCGGTACTGGATCGCTCGGGCTCCATGCAGTCCTACGGCTACGTGGACGTCACCCGCCAGTCTTCCCGCCAGTTCATCAATAACCTATCCCTCGATGACGCCGTAGGGGTGGTCAGCTTCGGATCGGGCGCCGCTGAGGAATTCCCGGGAACGGGTAGCCCGGCCGCGATCACGGACCTGACCGTACGGACCGCCGCCGCCGATTCCGTCAACGGCATCGGTTTCGGTGGGTGTACCTTCATGGGGGCCGGCATCCAGACGGCGGGCGCGATGCTATCCTCGACGACCTCCCGCCGCGCGATGGTCCTCCTCTCCGACGGCTACGACAATAAGGGATGCGACGCCGGCAATCCGCTCAAGCCGAGTGCCGAGGATGCCGCCGCCGCCCTGCCGGCCGACCTCCCGATCTACAGCTGCGCGATGGGGCCGTCCTCCGACGAAAGCCTGCTCAGTCAACTGGCCCAGGATACCGACGGGCGCTACTACTTCATGCCCACCATTGACGACTTGTTCGAGATCTACAACTACGTCCGCGGTCAGGTGACCGGGGAGGGCATCATCGTCAACGAGAGTTCCATGGCCTCCCGATCGACGGTTAGCAGCCTGGTGGATGCCTGCGCCGATTCCGTGCAGTTCACGGTCGCCTGGCACGATGAGTCGCTGATTTACGTCAGCCATGAGCCCCGTAAACCCAACGAGATCGCGGTCCGCCTGCGCTCTCCCAACGGACGCTGGCTGCCCCGGGCCGCTACCGAAGTGACCCGCACCGTCGGGACGGGGTACGTCGGACTGCGCATCCAGGATCCGCAACCCGGAATGTGGACCGTAGAGGTGGCTACCGCCCGCGAACGCCACACCCCCTACACCGTGGGCGGCTTCGTCCGCAGCGATCTGGACCTGCAGTTCGATGCCCCCTTCCGGGCCCGGCCCGGCGGGGCAATCAATCTGCGTATCGGCGTTCGGGATGGAAAGGAGTTGGTGAAGGGGATCAAGGTGGATACCACCGTCCGGTCGCCCCGCTATTCCACGGATCAGCTGCTGGAAAAGTATGCCGATCAGTTGTCCCGAATCAAACTTCCGGACTTCCTGCGGGCCGAGGCCGACCCCGACCGCCGGCAACTGGCACTGGCACGCCTGGTCCTGTTGCGGAACCAACTGGTCGCTAAGGGAGGGGACGACCCCTTCGCCCCCCGGAGCGGTAAACTGCGGATGGGAACCTACTCCAGTAAGCCGACCTACGGGCTGCGGAAACCCGCCTCCAACTGGCTGATCTCCGACCGGCAGTACGCCGCCGCGAGTAGCGCCACCACCGTCAGTGTGGCGGCCGCCCGTTCCGTAGCGAATATCGGTCTGCGCGGCCGGATCTTCGACCCGCGGAAGGTGCAGCGACCGGCGAGCACTGGACTGACCACCGGCCAGTTCCGGGAGACCAAGTTGCAGGGTTCCTACTCCTTTCTCGCCCGGGCGACCGGCTACAGTGCCCGCTGCGGCACCCGCTTCGTACGGATGGGCATGCGCTCCGTAGCGGTGCTCGATCGGAAGGGCTAGCCGTGCTGCGCGCGACCGTTGGATGCCGCCGGGTGAATTAGAACCGCCCGGCGGCTCACGCGGTTGTACCCCTGACCCACACCCACCCTGCATGGCCTTCAAGCTCACCTCCAAATTCGACCCCACCGGCGATCAGCCCCAGGCCATCGAAACGCTGGTCCGGGGCGTGCGGGAGGGCGAACGGGGGCAGGTACTCCTCGGGGTGACCGGCTCGGGCAAGACCTTCACCATGGCCAATACCATCGCCCGGGTGAACCGCCCTACCCTGGTACTGACCCACAACAAAACGCTGACCGCCCAGCTCTACGGGGAATTCAAGGAGTTCTTTCCGGACAATGCCGTGGAGTACTTCGTCAGCTACTACGACTACTACCAGCCCGAGGCCTACATCTCCGTGTCCGATACCTTCATCGAGAAGGACCTGGCCATCAACGAGGAAGTCGATAAACTGCGCCTCCGCGCCACCTCCAACTTGCTCAGCGGCCGCCGGGATATCATCATCGTAGCCTCCGTATCGGTCATCTACGGTATGGGTAACCCGGAAGATTATAAGTCCGGCATCATCCGCCTGGAGGTCGGCCAGACCAAGAGCCGCAACGGCTTTCTGTATGATTTAGTCGATAGCCTCTACAGCCGCACCGAGACCGACTTCCGCCGGGCCACCTTCCGCGTCCGGGGGGATACCGTAGACATCAATCTGCCCTACGTTGACTTCGGCTACCGCATCGTGTTCTTCGGTGACGAGATCGAGGCCATCGAGCGCATCGAGATCGACTCGGGTAAGCGGATTGAGAAAATGCGCAATGCCGCCATCTTTCCTGCCAACCTCTACGTGGCACCGAAGGAGCGATTGGGGGGCATCATCCGGCAGATAGAAGACGAATTGTACGAACAGGAGCGCTACTTCGAGCGGGAGGGCAGGCTACTGGAAGCCAAGCGTATCCACGAACGGACCAGCTTCGACCTGGAAATGATGAAGGAACTGGGCTACTGCAACGGGGTGGAAAACTACAGCCGCTTCTTCGACGGCCGCCGCCCGGGTACCCGCCCCTTCTGCTTACTGGATTACTTCCCGGATGACTACCTGATGATCATCGACGAGAGTCACGTGACGGTGCCCCAGGTGCGGGGTATGTTCGGAGGCGACCGGGCGCGGAAATTATCCCTGGTCAACTTCGGGTTCCGGCTTCCCTCGGCGATGGATAACCGGCCGCTGAACTTCACCGAGTTCGAAAGTCTCATCAACCAGGTGGTCTACGTATCGGCCACCCCCGGTGATTTCGAGTTGGAACAAACCGGCGGGGAGATCGTGGAACAGCTCATCCGCCCGACCGGGCTACTGGATCCCCCCATCGAGGTGCGGCCCAGCCTCAATCAGATCGATGACCTGATCGAGGAGATCGACGAGCGCCGCCGCGTAAACGAACGGGTACTGGTGACCACCCTCACCAAACGAATGAGCGAAGAACTGACCAACTACTTCGCCAACATGAGCATCAAGGTGCGCTACATCCATTCCGAGGTAGATACGATGGAGCGGGTGGAAATTTTACGGGATCTGAGGCTGGGGGAATTCGACGTACTGGTCGGCGTGAACCTACTGCGGGAGGGCCTAGACCTGCCGGAGGTATCCCTCGTCGCGATTCTGGACGCGGATAAAGAGGGCTTTCTCCGCAACGAACGCAGCCTCACCCAGACCGCCGGGCGCGCCGCCCGTAACTCGAACGGACTGGTCATCATGTACGCGGACGTCGTCACCGACTCCATGCGGCGCACCATCGACGAGACCAACCGCCGCCGCAATATTCAGATGGCCTACAACGAGGAGCACGGCATCACCCCCCAGACGATGGCCAAAACGCGGGAGGAAATCATCAATCGCAGCACCATCCTCGACATCCGGGGCAAGAACAACCGCCGCGCCTACGTGGAGCAGACCCAACCCAGCGCGGCCGCCGACCCCGTGCTACAAACCATGAGCAAGGATCAGATCGAGCTGGCCATCAGGGAAGCCGAACGCAAGATGAAAAAGGCGGCCAAGGAGCTCGACTTCATGAGCGCCGCCCAGTACCGGGATGAGGTATTCGCCCTGAAGGCACGGCTGAAGACGGGGGGAATGGCCATAAAGGAAAATTAAATTTCGGGCGCGGACGCAGGTGCCGGGTCGGTGGAACGGATTTCGTGTTGTACCTTTAAAGCACCTTCTTACCCCTTGTCTTCCCTATTTTACGTAGTACACTGTGAATAACTTACTGAATGAGGTACTCGGCCGGCGGTTATCCGCGGAGGAGTACCGATGGCTACAGTCCAAATGGGAAAGCGTAGCCGCCGCTCCTTCTTCCCGTACCTTTTTCCTGGCCTTCGGAAGCTGCCACCGCTTCCTGACTAAAGAAGCGCTCGCCTTGGAAACGGATGATCTGGCGGCCCTCGAACAAATCTACCCGAACTTCAGCGCCATTAACTGGTGTGGCGACGAGTTAGGCCGCATCCTGCTCATGACCGCCCTTCCCGCGGACCGCAACGTCCGCCTACTAGACGAACTGATAGGAACGGCCGATTACCGGGAACAAATCGCCATCTACCGGGGGCTTTACTTTCTGGACAATGCGGCGGACTTCGTCGCCCGTACCCGGGAAGGACTACGCACCAATATGACCGGCGTATTCGACGCCATCGCCCTGGACAATCCCTACCCCGCAAAATACCTGCCCCGGGATGCGTGGAACCAGATGGCACTCAAGGCCATGTTCATGCAGCGCCCCATGTACCGCATCCACCGCATCGAAGACCGCAAAAACGAACGGCTGGCCCGTATGTTCCTGGATTTTGCCGACGAGCGGCGGGCCGCTCACCGGCCCGTAAGTCCCGAACTCTGGCGCTTCGTAGCCGGCTTCGTGGACGACCGGGCCGTATCGGCGGCGGAGATCGCCCTGGAGCGGGGCACCGACACCGAAAGCCACGCAGCCTACAAAGTGCTGGCGGAAAGCGACCATCCCCGGGCCAGGGCAGTCGTTCGGGACCAAAAGGGTACCTTAATCCAACATTATTCCTGGGAGGAGATCGGCCGTGATCTGGAGCATGCGTCTTCGCAACATTCGAATTAACCGGATTACCCCGCACCTGCGTCCCCGCCCCCTTCACCCCTTCACCCCTTTACCTTGCAATTCATCGACCCCCACATCCATATGGTTTCCCGCACCACCGACGACTACGAGCGGATGCGGGCCGCCGGCATCGTAGCCCTCATCGAACCGGCCTTCTGGCTCGGGCAGCCCCGGACGGAAGCGGGCAGCTTCAAGGACTACTTCAGCACCCTGGTGGGTTGGGAACGGTTCCGGAGCTCGCAGTTCGGCATTCGCCACTACTGTACGATCGGCCTGAATTCGAAGGAAGCCAACAACGAGCCCCTGGCCGAGGCCGTCATGGAGCTCCTTCCCCGCTTCGCTACCAAGGAGGGGGTGGTCGCCATCGGTGAGATCGGCTACGACGACCAGACGGAGGCCGAAGACCGCTACTTCCGCCAGCAGATCGAACTCGCTAAGGAACTCGACCTGCCCATCCTGATCCACACCCCCCACCGCGATAAAAAGAACGGCACTTACCGGAGCATGGACGTACTCGAAGAACACGGCTGCGACCCCACCAAGGTCGTCATCGACCACTGCAACGAAGAAACGGCGCAGGAGGTACTGGAGCGCGGCTACTGGACGGCCTTCACCATCTACCCCGGCACAAAGATGGGCAACGAGCGCATGGTGGAACTACTGAAGCATTACGGCCCCGAACGCATCATCGTGGACAGCTCCGCCGACTGGGGCATCTCCGACCCGCTTTCGGTGCCCAAAACGGCCGCCCTGATGCTCAAGCGAGGCATCCCGGAGGCCGACGTGCGGAAGGTGACGTACCAGAACGCCTTCGATGCCTACTCGCAGAGCGGGCAGATGGACGAAAGCCACTGGCAGAATGCCCCGGAGGTCGACCGCGACCAACTCTTCGAAGGCAACAGCGTGCTGCGGGCGGGCCGGCGCACGGGCAACACCATTCACGGGGAGAAGGTGGATACGGACGTCATTTACTGATAGCGCGGGACTCAGCGGACGCCTCCCGTAGCGAAGCGGAAGGCCCATCCGATGCGTGGGCGCCCTAAATTAAGCGTATGACCCGGCTAACTAGCTTCCTGGAACTGATGCGGCCGGCCAATCTGGTGACCGCGGTAGCCGACGTACTGGCCGGTGCCTGTATCGCATTCGCGGTGGGCGGGGACGCGGGTGCCGGGGGAGTGGTGACGCTCAGTGTGGCCACGATCGGACTGTACGGAGGCGGGGTAGTCTTCAACGACGTATTCGATGCCGACCTGGACCGGCTGGAACGACCCGAGCGGGCGATCCCGAGCGGGCGGGTACGCCTCACGGAGGCGGTTTTACTGGGCGGCCTCCTGCTGATGGGCGGAATTTTCCTGGCGTCTCTGGTGGGCGGGGCCGCGGGTGCCCTGGCGTTCGGAATCGCCGTGCTGGCCCTGGTCTACGATGCCAGGGCGAAACACCATGCCGTCTTCGGTCCGCTGCTCATGGGCATGTGCCGGGGCGGAAATTTGCTACTGGGCGTAAGCCTGAGTGGGGTGGCCCTCTCCCTGTACTGGCCGCTGGCCTTCATCCCGGTACTGTTCATTGCCGCCATCACCCTGACCAGCAGGGGAGAGGTACACGGCAACAACCGCGGAAACTTGAAGCTGGCGCTCGGCCTTGACGTAGCGGTACTGCTGGTGCAGCTTGGCCTTTCCGCGCTGGCCGTTACCGAATTCTGGGATTCGCTGCCCTTCCTGGCCGTATGGTTCGGGATGAATCTGCGGGCGAAGCTGCGTGCCATCCGGGATAACCGACCGGAGAGGATCGGGAAGGCCGTTAGGGCGGGGGTACTGTCTCTGATTCCCCTCAACGCTTGCGTGGCGGCCGGCTTCGTGGGTTGGTGGGCGGGGGTGGGGGTGCTTGCCCTGCTACCCCTCAGTATGTGGTTGGGGGGGCGGTTCCGGGTGACGTAAGTAGTCGGACACATTTCTACCCTACCTTGGGCTTTACCCGATTTTATGCTTCCTTCTTCACCCCACCATCTGACCTACTGCACCAACATTCACCCCGGTGAAAACTGGGAAGCGGTACAGCGCAGCCTCCGTCACCTCCTGGCGGTGAAGGAGCAGGGTGGGGGCGGGCCATTCGGTATCGGGCTCCGGCTATCGGCGCGGGCGGCGAACGAGCTCCGTAAACCGGCGGTGCTGGATAGCTTTCGTCGCTGGCTGACCGAGCACGACTGCTACGTCTTCACGATCAACGGCTTTCCCTACGGCGGCTTCCACGGCCGGGTCGTCAAAGACCGGGTACACGCCCCCGACTGGACGACCAGTGACCGCCTGCTGTACACCAAGCATCTCTTCGATATCCTGGCCGAACTGCTGCCCGAGGGCCTGGACGGGGGCGTGTCCACCTCACCCCTGTCCTACCAACCCTGGCACCGCAGCGCGGAGGCCCTGCGGCGGACCAAAGAAATCAGCGCCCACTACCTCCTGCAACTCGCGGAATACCTCGACGGCATCTACCAGCGAACCGGCAAGCTACTCCACCTCGATATCGAGCCGGAACCGGACGGCGTACTGGAGGACACGGCGGGCTTCGTCCGGTATTACAACGAATACTTGCTCCGGGGTAAGGTGGGGGAACGCCTCGTGCGCCGCCACCTACAACTGTGCTACGACATCTGCCACTTCGCCGTACAGTTTGAAGAGCCCAAAGCCGTGCTGGACGAATTGAACCGCCAGGGCCTCCGGGTCGGCAAGCTCCAGATCAGCGCGGCCCTCAAGGCTCATTTATACGAGCACGGGCGGACGGAGGTAGCAGCCGCCCTCGGGCCATACGCCGAACCGGTATACCTCCACCAGACCAACTTGCTCCGCGCCGGGCATGAGATGACCTCGTATCCGGACCTCGCACCCGCGCTCGCCGCCCTCAACGGGATGAAGTACGACGAACTGCGCACCCACTTCCACGTGCCCATCTACACGGATAGCTACGGTGTGCTGCGGTCCACCAACGATGCCATCGAGGAGACGCTGAAGCTCTGGCGGCAGTCCCCCTTCACCCACCACCTGGAAGTGGAAACCTACACCTGGGACGTCCTCCCCGACCACCAACGACTCGGATTGGTGGAAAGCATCCATCGTGAACTGGAGTGGGTGAGAGGACAACTACAATCCCGTCACGAACCAACCTTCCTGACCCGTGAGTAAACACGCCGTTCTGGACATCGTCGGCCTGAGCGCCAGTCTGCTGACCGCCGAGCGTACCCCCCGCCTGCACGCCTGGGCGGCGGCCCGCCACCGGGCGACCGTGGAACCCGTTTTACCGGCCGTCACAACTACGGCCCAGTCGACCTACCTGACCGGGAAGTTGCCCACCCACCACGGTATTGTCGCGAACGGATGGTTGTTCCGCGACGAAATGGAGCTTAAACTCTGGCGGCAGTCCAATCACCTGGTGCAGTCCCCGAAGCTATGGGAGGCGGTCCGGGAAACCCGCCCCGGCTTTAAAGTGGCCAATCTCTTCTGGTGGTACGCCATGTATTCCTCGATGGACATCACCGTGACACCCCGACCGCAGTACCTGGCCGACGGGCGGAAGTACCCCGACTGCTACACCTATCCGATGCACCTGCGGCCGCGCCTGCAAAAAGAGCTGGGCACCTTTCCCCTGTTCTACTTTTGGGGGCCCCGCACTGACATCCGCAGTAGCCGCTGGATCGCCGATGCCGCACGACTCGTCTTCGAATGGGAGCGTCCCGACTTGAATCTGGTCTACCTGCCCCACCTGGACTATAACCTGCAGCGGTACGGGGAAAACCATCCGAGCGTGCGTAGGGACTTGGGTGAGATCGATACGGTAGCCGCCGACCTGATCGAATACTACGAGAGCCAGGGGGTAGAGGTGACGGTACTCAGCGAATACGGCATCACTGACGTAGACCGCCCCGTCCATCTCAACCGCTTGTTCCGGTGGGAAGGCTGGCTCAGTATTCGCGAGGAGCGGGGCACCGAACTGCTCGACGTGGGGAGTTGCCGGGTCGTCGCCTTAGCCGATCACCAGATCGCACACGTGTACGTCAACGACCGCGCGCTCCTTCCCCGGGTCAGGGAGATCCTGGAACGCACGACCGGCGTGGAGCGGGTACTGGACGCGGAGGGCAAGCGCGCCCGTGGCCTGGACCACCCCCGGGCCGGTGAGCTCGTCGCGATCGCCGATGCCCGTAGCTGGTTTACCTACTACTACTGGCTCGACGACGCCCGGGCCCCCGACTACGCCCGGACCGTCGACATCCACCGCAAACCCGGCTACGACCCGGTAGAGATGTTCCTGGACCCCGATAAACGGCTGGTGCTCCCCCGCATCGCCCTGAAGGTGGCCGGTAAGGAACTCGGGCTACGTACGTTGATGAACGTCACCCCGCTACGGGCCGAGCTGGTCCGGGGCAGCCACGGTCGTACCGATCTACCGGATGCAAATAAGCCCCTCCTGATCGGTTCCCGCCCCCTGTCGGAGCACCTGGCGGCCACCGGGGTGTACGATTACCTGCTGGCCGGATTAATCCCGGACTAACGGTCCCCGCAGCGCCTTCCCGAACCGCTGCCCGTTGAAGGTCCGCGTGGGGGCCAGTCGCTTCTGCTCCTCCCGGGGCAGGTGGTTGAAGTCGCGGCACTCCGCCGAGCAACAGTTCTCGAAGGTCGCGGCGCAGTTCGTGCATTGCACGAAGAGGATATGGCAAGCCGTATTCGCACAGTCCAGCTGGCGGTCGCTGGGGGTGCCGCACTGGTGGCAGTGGCTGACCACGTCGTCGGTGATCCGTTCGCCCAGCCGCTCGTCGAAGACGAAGTTCTTGCCAATGTACTTCTTTTCCAGCCCCTCCCGCTCGCACTGGCGGGCGTATTCGATGATGCCGCCGTCGACCATGCTTACCCGCTCGAAGCCCCGGTGGAGGTAGTAGGCACTGGCTTTTTCGCAGCGGATACCGCCGGTGCAATACATCACGATCTCCCGGTCTTTCTTATCGGCCAGTAGCTCCTCCACCTTTGGCAACAGGTCCCGGAAGTTGGTCTCCGCCGGGCGGATGGCCCCCTCGAAGTAACCGACTTCGCTCTCGTAGTGGTTGCGCATATCGACCACGATCGTGTCCTCCCGTTCCAGCAATTCATTCACCTGCCGCGCGCTGAGGTGGCGGCCCCGTTTGGTGACGTCGAAGGTACCGTCGTTCAGCCCGTCGGCCACGATCTTCGGGCGCACCCTGATGATGAGCTTCAGGAAGGATTTGGCGTGGGCCTCGATGGCGATATTCAGCCGGGTCCCGTCCAGGAAGGGTACGCCGTACAGGGCCGACCGGAATTCCTCCAGGCGGCTGGCCGGTACGCTGAGCTGCCCGTTGATGCCCTCCGTCGCGATGTAAATGCGACCCAGGACGCCGATGGCGGACCAGCGTGCATAGCATTCGTCGCGGAAGGCCTGCGGGTCTTCGATACGGGCGTAGCGGTAGAAGGACAGCGTCGTGCGGGGTTCCGTCTCGGCGTCCAGCCGGGCGCTTAGCTCTTCCTTCGACTGCAGGTTACGTAATTCGTGTGACCGTGACATGGGCCCGCAAAGGTAAGAATTTTACCCCCTCATCGACTTCCGGAAGGCGGTAGTCTGCAGCAGTTTGGTCGCTAGTTTGCCGAAGTGGTCGTAGCGTTCGGTGACCGCCCCGAGACGCTGCCGCAGCCAGGGGAAAGCAGCCGGGTGCACCCGGGGGATTGCCGCCTCCCACTCTTCGGCCAGTCGACGTTGGGTGCCGTAGTCCAGGTGGCGTTCCTCCAGGTCACGGATCAGCCGGATCATAAGCGCCCTGGTCAGCCGTTCCGACCAGCCCCCCCTCCACTGTAGGGCCAGGCGCCGGGCCGTGCCATGCAGGCGCAGCAGGTCTTCCTGAGCTTCCAGCGCCCGGTCGAACGTGCCGGTGAAACGGTCTTCCGGTAGCAGATTGACCAGGCGCTCCGTCAGTTCCGCCGGTAGCTCCCGCGCTTCGGTCCGGATTACAAATCCCAGATAGCCTGCGGCCGCTTCCACATCCCGGTAGGCCAGAATAGCCCGACCGGCGTCCCGTAGCTCCAGGGGGCGTAGGTGACACCAGAATTGTTCGGGGGGCAGACCGGT
The DNA here is from genome assembly GCA_964594535.1 of uncultured Lewinella sp. Classification (GTDB taxonomy): domain Bacteria; phylum Bacteroidota; class Bacteroidia; order Chitinophagales; family Saprospiraceae; genus Neolewinella. The sequence continues at coordinate 52,473 of CAZQNE010000023.1, read as the reverse complement.
CAGTTCCGGCCAAGTGGGCGGCGGCAGCAGTTCCAGCAGTCGGTTGGGTAGCCGTTGGCCGGGGGCGGTGCTGCCGTACCGCTGCAAGACGGCCTTACTATTCCGCCCGCCCGCGGTTTCCCCGAGGGTACCCGCTTCGGTCAGGGTTTGGCGGGCCAGTTCCGTCCAGTCCGCCAGGGTATGTTCTTCACCGGCTAACAGGAGCAGGCGCGTCAGCACCCGACGCACTCCCCTGCGCTTCGGGCCAAGCGCGGCACGCAGAAAGGTGTGGTCGTCGGGGCTCAGTCCGGGTTCCAGGCCGTGCAGCAGAATTTCCTGGCTACGCGGTTGGTGCCTTTCCCATTCGGCTTCCAGCGTTCGGCGGGCGGCGGCGGGGTGGTGGTGGCGCCAGTGGGTCAGCAGGATGGCTTTTTTGCCGGCTTGGGTTTCCTGGTGGAATGCGGTAGCGAAGTCGTAATCGGCCAGCAGCCGGTGCCATTCGGGGTGCTGCCGGGCCAGCCACTTCCCGCGTTCCCCTCCCGCATCCAGGTACCGGAGGGCCCGGGGGTAGTCCAGGGGGGCGAGGGCGGCGGCGCGCAGGTGCAGTGCGGGTAGGAGGGGGGCGGGCAGGTAGGTCCCGCGCTGGTGGATGAGCTCCACGGCCTCCTCCAGCAACGATTCGTATCCGCCCCCGAAAATGAGCTGAAGACTACGGGCAAAAGCGGGATCAACGGGCGGGCGGGTTTCGGGAGCACTGGGTTCGGATAGTTGGGACGTAGCGTACCGGCGGTCGCGCAGGCGGTGGGTTCGCTCCACCAGCGCCAGGGCGGCCAGCAGGTGTTCCCCGTCTTCGGCGCTAGCATCCGTGACGGTTTTGTCCTCAATCCACTCCCGAACGGAAGCGGGGAGCTCGCGGCGGGCGGTCCCCAGTGTGAGGGCGCTCAGTAGCTGCGAAAAATCCGGTGGCGGTGGCACGCCGACAAGATATGGGGTTGCCGCCAACGGAACGGCCCGGTGTACGTTACCTTCGGGTACACCCGCGACCGAATGAAAACTCTTGTAATCTTCCTGCTCTGCACCGTATCCCTTAGCCTGCCGGCGCAGGCCAGCCTGAACGGGCTCTGGGAAGGCACCATGACCGTCGGTGGCATCTATTCCAACGAGGCCCTGCCGATGCAACTCTACATCACGGTGGATGGACCCAAGATCGAAGGGCGGAGCTACGTCACCCTACCGGATGGAGAAATCCTTCAGATGCACCTCAGCGGCTATCTGTACGGGGATCGCAGTATCTCGCTGACCGAGGTCCGCTTCATCGGCGACGGCGATAACGCGATCATCCCCGAATTCAACCGCCAGTACCAAATTCTGTATAAGCCCGACATCTGGAACAGCGAACTGCGCGGATTCTGGCAGGAAGTCACCGATGCCACCTTCAAGGATACCCGGCGCCGGGGCCGGATGGTCCTCAGAAAGCACAAGGGGGAGCGCGCTTAGTACACCCGCCGCGTATCGGTCTGTAGTAAGCCTTCGATCGCCTCGTGGACCCGCTGGGGCTTCTGCGGTCGCCAGGTAATCCCACTGAGCAGGTCACCGAAGTGCAGGTAGCGGTCGAGCCCGGCGTCGCGTAGTTCGTCGCCGACGTGCTCGTGTACGTTTAGCAGGGCGATCCAGCCACCGCCGTCCACTACCTCCTGGTACCACTCCTCGTAGTAGTCGTCGGCGTCGGAATGGAAGTTCAGTACCCCCTCCATAATCAGGATGAACTCCCGGATGCCTTCCGCGATCAGGGCATCGATCACCTCCCGCTTCAGGTGCATGCTGTCGTTGTGCAGGGCATCGTTCCACTCGCCGATGAGCTCGATAATGGCGTAGCGGTCGTCGTAGTCCACGAAGAGGATCTTCAGGTACAGGGTTTCCGACCCGAACTCGTCCCACTGCGGGTGCAGCAGGTAGTTGTACACCCTATTCGAATACCCGAACTCACTGTACTGCCGTCCGAAAAAGGGGGAATCCGAATCGTGCTCGGCACGGTAGCGGTCTCGCCACTGGAAGTGTGGTTCTATGTCGTGCATGAAAAAGCGCTTTGCGCGGAATAGAATGGCTTAGCCCGCCTACCGGTACTCTTCCTTCAGAATATCCGCAAACTCCCGCATCACCTTTTCCACCTTCGGGCGGCTGACGTTCTGCACGTATCCCTGGTTCGGGTTCGTGGGGTCTTCGTAATAGTCCTGGTGGTAGGCCTCGGCGACCCAGAACCGGATGGGATCTTCAATGGTGGTAGCGATGGGCTTGCTGTACTTGCCGCTGGCGTCGAGGGCCTCGATTTTGGCTTCCGCCAGTTGCTCCTGTTCGGGGTTGATCGGAAAGATGGCGGAGCGGTACTGCGGTCCGATATCCGGGCCCTGGCGGTTCAGCTGGGTGGGGTCGTGGGCGACGAAGAACACATCCAGCAGCTTATCGTAGGTGATGACGTCCGGATCGTAGTACACGACGACCGCCTCGGCGTGGCCACTGGTTTTCGTATTGCTGTCTTCGTAGGTCGGATTTTCGAGTTCGCCGCCGGCGTACCCGCTGTACACGTCCACTACGCCCCGGATGCGGTCGAAGGCAGCCTCCGTGCACCAGAAGCAACCGCCGGCGAAGTAGGCTTTCTTCGCGTCGGGGTAGCGACTGTCGAGGGTTGCGATACTCACGCCCCCGGCTAGCTGGGATTCGTCCGTGATTTGATCCCCGGAGGGCGGGGAAGTGACCGTGCCACGCTGGCTGTCACACGAGCTGAGCGTAAGGGCGAAAAACAGAACGGATAGGAAATACTTCATACGAATTCGGATCGGATTACCCCCTCAAAACAGCCATTGTTCCAATTGGTTAAGTCGCCGCGGCGATCAGGGAGGTACCGGTCATCCGGGCGGGCGGGGCGATGCCCATCAGTTCCAGCAGGGTAGGGGCTACGTCTCCCAGCTTTCCGTCGGTGCGTAGGGTAAGCTTCTCCGGGCCTACGTAGATGACCGGAACGGGGTTCGTCGTATGGGCCGTATTGACGCTACCGTCCTCGTTGATCATGACGTCGGAGTTCCCGTGGTCGGCAATGACTAGCGTATGGTAGCCCGCCGCTCCGGCCGCGTCCAGTAGCTTGCCCAGGCATTCGTCCACCGCCGCCGCCGCCCGCACCGCCGCCGAGAATACCCCCGTGTGACCGACCATATCGGTGTTCGCGTAGTTCAGGCAGATAAAATCGGGGGCGTTATCCCGAATGTCCCCCACGATGGCCTCGGTGACCTCGTAGACGCTCATCTCCGGCTTTTCGTCGTAGGTCTCCACATCGCGGGGGCTGTCGATCAGGATGCGCCGTTCGCCCGGAAATGCGTCCTCCTGCCCCCCGCTGAAAAAGAAGGTGACGTGGGCGTACTTTTCGGTCTCCGCTATGCGGACCTGTGTTTTACCGGCCTCGCTGATGACCTGTCCGATCGTTTTGGTGAGGTCCTCCGGGGTGAAGAGCACCTCCACGTCGGTGTACTTCTCATCGTACTGCGTCAGGCAGATGTAGCGGAGATTCGGGATTTTGTACATGCCCTGCTCCGGGAAGTCTTCCTGCGTCAGGGCGCGGGTGATCTGGCGGGGGCGGTCGGTGCGGAAGTTGAAGCAAATGACGACATCCCCCTCCCGGATGGTAGCCACGGGTTCATTGCCCCGGTCGGTCACTACGACCGGTTTGAGGAATTCATCCGTCGTACCCGCATCGTAGGCCTGCTGAATGGCGTCCAGGGCGTGGGGCGTACGGTTTCCCCGGCCGTGCACCATGGCGTGGTAAGCCTCGGCGATCCGTTCCCAGCGCGTATCGCGGTCCATGGCGTAAAAGCGACCGGCGACCGAAGCCAGTCGGGTGGGCTGCCCGGCAATATGGTCCTGTAGTTGTTCGATGAACCCCCTACCGGAGGTAGGGGCTACGTCGCGGCCATCCGTAAAGGCATGCACGAACACCCTCTCGTTGCCGGCTTCCGTAGCGATGTCGGTCAGCCGCAGCAGATGATCGATGTGGCTGTGTACGCCGCCGTCGCTGACCAATCCCATCAAGTGCACGGCCTTGTTTTGCTCCCGGGCGTAGCGGAGGGCGTCCTGCAACTGAGCCATGTGCTGTAGCTCACCGTCCCGGATCGCCTTGTTGATGCGGGCGAAGCTCTGGTACACCACCCGGCCGGCTCCGATATTGAGGTGGCCTACCTCACTATTGCCCATCTGTCCTTCCGGTAGGCCGACTTGTTCGCCGTAGGTCACCAGGGTAGCGTGGGGGCAGTCCGCGTTAATGCGGTCAAAATTCGGGGTAGGAGCCTGGGCCAGGGCATCGGCTTCGGGGCGGGCACCCAACCCCCACCCGTCAAGGATCACCAATAGCGCTTTTGCGGACGTCATCGTATATCAGTTTACCACAAAGGTATACGATCGGGGCGCGGACGCAGGTGCGAGCAATTTACCGTCGGCGAATGATGATTCCGCCGTATAGTCTCATAAAATGCCCGTTATTAACGGCGGATTTGGTTGTTTTAACCTACACTACACGCACTCACCCTTTCAATCGCCGACCATTGCCCGGTGTACACCGCTTAGTCGGGGGAAGCCACGATACGAAGTCCTAATCCCAGCTCGTCGGCCTGCTCGGGGAAGCGAAGGACCACCTCGGTCCCGACCGCTTCCGGGAGTTAAGCCAGCTGGAAGAATCGCAGCTAACCTGCTACAACCGGGACGAACTCTTAGCGGCCGTCCGCTCGCTAACCGGTTCCGAAGAAGCTGCTGCCGCCCGGGGTATTGAACATACCGCTGCCCAAGTCATCGGTGCCGTTTATTACCGAAGCGCCGGGGCAGCCCATGATGGCCCCGGGGGATCCGGCCGGTGCTCCGGATTTTACCCGCGAGCTGGGGGGACGGTAGCGGTGCAGGCCGCGCCCAATTTAGCCGGAACGGGCCGGCTACTGGAATTGACCGACCGCCACGACTTCATCCGGGGGGTGGTAGGCTGGGTGGACCTACACTCCCCGGAACTAGACCGTACGCTGGACCGGTATGCCGATGGTCCCAAGCTCCGGAGAATCCGGATGATGGTACAGGATGGGGCCGACCCACTGTATATGTTGCGCCTGAAATTCCTGGCCGGTCTGCACCGGCTATTCGAGCGGGGTACACCTACGACGTGCTGATCCACCCCCACCAGCTCGGCCAGGCCGGCGAACTGGTTCGCTATTTCCCCGCGGGCCGCTTCGTCACCGACCATCTGGCCCAACCGTACATCACCGGGGTCTGGCGGGAAGCCCGGGCACTGCAATATGCGGGCACTCGGTACCTACCGAAACTGCTACTGCAAGCCCTCCGGGATGGTCACCGGGGCGAATCGGGAAACGTGGAAGCCGCAGGATTTGCAGCCCTATCCGGGCGCCCTTCTCAGTGCCTTTCCGGCCAGTCGTATCCCGTTCGGTAGCGACTGGCCCGTGTGTCTGCTGGCTCCCGCCTACGGTAGCTGGGTGCAACCGGTAGAAAATTACCTGGATGCCCACGCGCCGGCGGCCCGGGACTGGGTGATGGGGGAAACCGCTACCGCATTTTACGGCCTGAATCCAGCAACGGAAATAACCCACCCGAATGGACCTACTACTCAGGGGGCGGGTTGTAGTGGTCGGCGGCGGCACCGGCCGGTCGGGCCACACCGCGGGGCAGCACGGTCACGTAGTTAGCGGATACGTGCACCTGGATCGCCGGACGATTACAGGATAGTAGCCGCGAAGGCCACCGTAAGCCCGATCGCCAGTAAATTGACTATGTCATTCGTCATCCATCCGTACCCCGCTACCAGCTGGTGGCCGGGTCCGGCGCGATCGCTCAGCTTCCCTTCCGGATCGACGTACCGCGCCTGGAATGCCGAACCCAATACGCTGTCCAGGAGCATTCCCCACCAACCGTACAGTCCGATCAGCAAAAACTGATCCCACCGGTACACTTCGCCCATTCCAACGCCCAAGCCCGCGATCAACAGTGCACCCGCGCCCCCGCCCAGCGTTCCCGCTATGCTGACCCCTCCGCTCAGTCCTACCGGCACCCGCCGCATCCGTAGCATATCGTAGGTGGGCTGCCGGAGGTACTTCCCCACCGCACTCGCCCAGGTGTCGGAAGTGGCTACCGCCATCGCGATCAGCAACAGCCCCCCGGGGGCCCCGACCAGCGCAAGCAAGCCGTACACCCCCCCGTTACACAGCACCTGGACGGCATCCCGCGCCCGCTTATCCTTCTCGTCCGCCGCCGCCGCCTGGCCCGGGAACATCCGCTCAATCGCTACGCTACCCAGAAAGAACACCAGCAGGGGAAGCAGCCAGATCGCTCCCAGCCGGAGCACTACGAGTGCCCCGAGCGCTACGGCAAGCGCCGACCCCGCGATCGTCAGGCTACCCCGCCGTACGGTCAGGTAGGCGAATAGCAGGGCCAGTACTAGGAAGGGGGCGGTCATGGGGCACTAGCAAGGTACGCCGACCCGCGACCTTACTCCCCACTCCGAGCAATTCGCTTTTGCTCCATATTGCTCTCGTAGATGCAATAGGCGTCGTACTTCGCCCGATCGGTTTCGGCCCAAAGGTCCTTGCCGATGTCGCAGACCCTGATGAGTTCGTCGTAGATCAGATTGCCCAGGTCGATGCGGCTTTCTACGTGGATGTCCCGGTCGGCGATCTTGTCCTGCTGCACGTTCATGGCCAGTTCGAACTGCTTGCAGGCTTTGGCGAGGCGCTCCAGGTGGCTTTCGTTGAGGCCGGTGTCGGCCAGGAAGTCCCACTGCGCGCGGGCGACGCGGATGACCCGGCGGCCGCAGAAGAGCAGCTGGGCGTCGGTCATATCCCCCATTTTGGCCGTGCCGAACTTGCGGTAGCGTCCCGTGCGGTTGCTGAAGGCCATACGGACGCGGGTCATGACCGAGCGGATGGCGTGGCGCAGCTTCTCGGCGGCTTCGTACTTCTTGTCGGTCACCACCATCTGGTCGCCGAGCAGCTCGTCGTCGTGGGGCATTTCGACGAAGCGTTGGCAGCGATCGTGAAAGCCCTTCAGGCGGTGCCCGTCGTAGTTGTATTCCTCGCGGAAGCGGGCGAGGTCCCGTTTGGCCAGCCGAATGCTATCCATGGCCATCTGGTAGAGGTCGGCGTCGGGGAAGTTGTACTTCCGGTTTACCTTCTGCTTTTTCATCTGCTTGCTTACCCAGCCAAATATACTACCGTATTTGGTGACAAACAAATTGTGGTAAGATGCCGGACATGAGAAAGGCAGTCGGCCCCCGGGCCGACTGCCTTTCCTGATCGTGCAAGCAGTAGCTTACTCCGCGGCCGGCGCCTTCGCGGCGGCCTTGGCATCCTGCTCGGCGGCTTTCTTTTCTGCCGTGGCGGCGGAGCGCAGCGCGCGGGGTACCTCCACGGTGGCGACCGGCTGCCCGCCGGGGTTCTGAATTTCCACCCCTTCGATGGGGTCGATATCCCGGACGCGGATGCTCTGCCCGAGTTCGAGTTCGCTCACGTCCAGGGTCAGGTTATCCACCAGGTGCTCGGGGGTGGTTTTGATCTTGATGCGGCGGACGGACTGCTGCAATTTGCCGCCGCTACGGACGCCGGGGCTGGAACCGGTAAAGGTGATGGGCACCTCCACCCGGATAGGGTGACCGTCCTGCAGGGCCAGAAAGTCGACGTGCCGCAGTTCGTCCGTGACGGGGTGGAACTGGTAGTCCTTCACGATGGCGCGGTGGGTAGCGTCGCCGACGCTGACTTCGGCCAGCTTGAATTTGGGGGTATAGATGAGGTCGCGCAGGTCCAGGGCCCTGACGGTGAAGTGGACAGGGTCTCCCTGACCGTAGAGGACGGCGGGGACGAGGCCTTCCCGGCGGATCGACTTGGCGGCCTTCTTGCCGAGCTGTTCGCGGGGCTGGCCGCTGACTTTGATGATGTCCATGCTATAGTACTTTCTCGCGCTGTTTCGCTTACGGCCCGCAAAGATACGCAATTTCGACCGACCCGCCGAAGGCCATCCGAAAAACTTTTCCGCTTCTTTCCTGTCGTACATCAGTAGACGGCAGTGGGGGGGCTTATTTTCCGCGCCCGCCTTACCTTACCGCCCGCAAATTTCTACGACCGATGACGAAACGACTCTTCCCCCTCCTGCTCCTTGCCCTGATCGTGCTAGCCTGTGGCGGTGGTGAGGAAACGCCCTCCGAAGCCCCCGGTACCACCCCCGCCGTCGCGGCGGCCAAGGAGATCGACGTCAAGAAAATCTGGAAAATCCGGTGTATCGCCTGCCACGGGTTGTACGGCAATCAGGGCGTGAACGGAGCGGCCAACCTGCAGGAAGTGACCAGCGACCTGGCCTACCGCATTAATATTATTACGAACGGCAGTGAAAACGGCGTCATGACCGCCTTCGGGGAGATATTGTCCGAAGAAGAGATCGAGGCAATGGCTAAGTACACCATGACCTTTAACGAAGACCTCTAACCCCCACCGCCGTGGTCCCTTCCCGCCATATCGTCCTGGGCATCATGTCGGGAAGCTCCCTGGACGGGCTGGACCTGGCCCTCAGTACCTTTTCCCTCTCCCCGGACGGGCGGCGGGTCACGAATTGGCGGATTCTTGCGGCTGAAACCCTGGCCTATCCGTTGAACTGGCGCGAGAGACTGACCGAGTCGGTCAATCTGTCGGTGCCCGAATTTTTGCAACTCCACGCCGAACTGGGTGACTACGTCGGAGAGGCGGCGACGAAATTCCTCGGCAAGCACCCCGATGTGTCCGTGTCCCTCACCGGGTACCACGGCCACACTACCCACCACGATCCCGAACGGGGGTATTCACTGCAGCTCGGTGACGGGGCCCGCATCGCGGCGCGGACCGGCCTGCCCACCGTTACCGACCTGCGGACGGCCGATCTGGCGGCGGGCGGGCAGGGGGCTCCACTGGCTCCGGTGGCGGACCTCCACCTTTTTCCGGACCATACCGGCTTCGTGAACCTGGGCGGGATCGCCAACATCAGCCTCCGGCGCAACGACGGTAGTTTCGTAGCCGGAGACGTCAGCGGCTGCTGCCAGGTGCTGGACCGACTGGCGCGGCAAGCCGGGCACGACTACGACGCCGGGGGGGAACTGGCCCGCTCGGGAAGTGTACGGTCGGAACTGACTGCTCAACTGGACGAGATCAGGTACCACCACCGGGAATACCCTAAATCCCTCGGCAACGACTGGGTACGGGAGACGCTCTGGCCGGTAGTGGCCGATTTTCCGGCCGCCGTAGCGGATCGTTTGCATACGTTTTCCGACTGGCTGGCGAAGCGGATCGTCGTGGACCTGGGGAGATTACGCGGAGAGGGGCGGCGGGGCGCGGGTGCAGTTTTGGTAACCGGAGGGGGAAGCCACAACCATTTCCTGTTGGAGCGATTAATGACCCGGGGGGAGCGGGAAGGAATCGAGTTCGAGCGGGCTGACGACACGGTGGCCGATTTTAAGGAAGCGGCGCTCATCGCCCTCTGCGCTCTCCTCCGCGTGGCCGGCGGGGTGAATAGCCTGGCGTCGGCAACCGGGGCCCGCCACGATACCGTTAACGGGGCACTCTACGCTCCCCAACCGTACTGATTGCCACCTCCCGATCTTCTGCTTACCGGTGCCACGGGCTTCATCGGTTCCTACGTGGCCCGGATGCTGGCCGCGGCGGGTATTCGCTATCGCGCCCTGGTGCGGGCCGGTTCCAACACGGATCAACTCGAACGGCTAAGCGAGCACTGCACCCTCGTGCGGGGCGACCTGACCGACCCGGAAAGCCTGCTCGATGCCCTGGCGGGCACCGACCGGGTGATCCATGCCGCGGCCGTGGTGTCTTACCAATCCGGAGCGGCCGACCGAATGATGACCGTGAACGCCGGGGGCACGGCGAACCTGGTCAATATGATGCTGGAAGCGGGAACGCGGCGGTTAGTCTACCTCAGTTCGGTGGCGGCCCTGAACCGGGTGGACGGAGGCCGGGTCGTCACCCTGGAAGATCGCTGGCCCCTGGAAAAGCTCACCACCGCCTACGCCCGTTCCAAGTTCGCCGCCGAACGGGAGGTCTGGCGGGGGCAGGCCGAGGGGCTTTCGGTAGCGGCCCTCTACCCGGCGATCGTACTGGGGGCGGGCGACTGGTCGGGGCAGAATACACCGGCGATCTGGCGGCGGGTCGCCGCGGAGCGCCGCGTGTTTCCCCGGGGCAGCGCGGGCTTCGTGGACGTGCGTGACGTAGCCCGGTCCGTGCTGGTGGCCCTCGATCGGGACATCGATCGCGACCGTTTTTTGCTGTGCGCGGCTAACTTAAGTTGGCAGACATTACTGACCGATATCGCGCGATCGCTCGACGTACGCCCTCCCACCTACGGTATGCCCGCCTGGCAGTCGGCCCTGTTCTGGCCGCTGAGTACCGGCCTGGCCCGACTCACGGGGGTGGCCCCCCTCATCACCCGGGAAAGCCACCGGAACTTGCAGGCCAACTACCGGTACGACGGTTCCCACTACGTGCGGGAGACGAAGCTCGCCTACGTGCCCCTCGCGGAGAGTATCGCCGAGATCAGCGCGGCCTTCCGGGTGAGCCAGTCACTGGGTGATGGCTTACCGCCGACCTACCTGCCCCTGCTCGACGTTCCGGCGTAGGTCGCTATCTTTCCCCTTTTCACCGCAACCGTATGCCCACCTTCTTCGCTTCCGACTTCCACCTCGGGGTCGACGCCCGACAGAGCAGCCGGGATCGGGAGCGGCGGGTGGTAGCCTGGCTCGACCACTGTACCGCCGAGGGGGCGGATGCGATTTACCTGGTCGGTGACCTGTTCGAGTTCTGGTTCGAGTGGCGGCGGGTGGTGCCCCGGGGTTACGTCCGCTTCCTCGGGAAACTAGCCGAGATTGTCGACGGAGGAATCCCCGTACACGTCTTTACGGGAAACCACGATATGTGGATGCAGGACTACCTACAGCAGGAAATCGGGGTGAGCCTGCACCGGCATCCCGTCGTTCGCTGCCTGCACGGCCACCGTTTGCTCGTCGGCCACGGAGACGGCCTGGGGCCCGGGGATGCCGGCTACAAACGGTTGAAGAAGGTCATCAATTCCGGATGGGCCAGGTGGCTGTACAGTCGTTTACATCCCAATCTGGCGATGGGGCTGGCGCTTTACTTCAGTACTAAGAGCCGCGATAGCCAGGCCCCCGAGGACGAGTTTCTGGGTCCGGAACGGGAGTGGCTGGTAGCCTACAGCGAACGAAAACTGGTGGAGGACCCCACATTGGACTACTGCATCTTCGGCCACCGCCACCTGACGATCGACTATCCGCTGTCGAACGGAAGGAGCCGGTATCTCAATCTCGGCGAGTGGATGTACACCGAAAGTTTCGTCCGGTTGGATCGGAGCGGGGCCCACCTGTTGAACTGGCGGGACATGGCACCCGCGCTCCGCCGCCCTCCCCTTCATTTGAAGTAAAAACGCTAATATGCGTACCTTGGCCGTGCGGGAAAACCGACGTTCGGCCACCCCGTTTACTTTGCATTGCCCTACCGAACCGGCGCCTGACCACCGCCGTCCTAAACCGACCCGATTTGTCGTTACAAGATCCCGAACTTACCACCTCCGACCTACGGAAACTACCGTTAGCCGATCACGAACGCGCCCTGAGAGATTATTACGTCTGTAGGCTGAGCCGGGAACTGAGTAACATGATTCGCAAGGACGTCCTGAGCGGGCGCGCGAAATTCGGCGTGAGTGACGATGGGAAAGAACTGTACCAGGTAGCCATGGCCCGGGCCGTGCGTAACGGAGACTGGCGGGCCGACTATTACCGGGGCCACACCTTACTACTGGCCCTCGAACTGGCTACCCCCGAGCAACTACTGGCCCAATTGTACTCCGACCCCGAGCACGATCCCTTCAGCGGAGGGCGGCAAATGGGGGGGCACTACGCCAGCCGGACGATCGACGGGGCGGGGGAGTGGACAGACACTACCAAGACCTTCAACCTGAGCAGTGCGACCTCCCCGACGGCCGGTCAAATGGCGCGGGGGCTCGGACTGGCCTTCGCCTCCAAAATCTACCGGGAGGGGGGGGACCTGCCCGAGCAACTGCACTCCCGCGGCGGCAACGAAATCGCCTGGACGGAGATCGGGGATGCCTCCACTTCGGAAGGGGTATTCTGGGAAGCGATGAACGCGGCCGGCGTGCTGGGCGTACCGATGCTCTGTACCGTGGTGGATGACGGCTACGGGATCAGCGTCCCGGTGCACCTGCAGACCACCAAGGGCAGCATCAGTGAAGCCATCGCGGGATTGCAACGGGAGGGGGGGAGCAACGGTATCGACGTATACACCGTGAAGGGGTGGGACTACCCGGCCCTACTGGACCTCTACCCCCGGGTGGCCCGTCGGGTCAGAGAGGAGCATCGCGCCGCCCTGGTCCACGTCAGTGAACTCACCCAGCCCAACGGCCACAGCACCAGCGGGAGCCACGAGCGCTACAAAGCCGAAGAGCGACTGAAGTGGGAAAAGACCTGGGACTGTATCGCCCAGTTCCGCCACTACCTGATCGCCACTAACGTAGCGGAGGCGGACGAACTCGACGCCATTGACGCGAAAGCCAAACAAGAAATCGCTAACGCCCGTAAGGTGGCCTGGGAACGGCTCAATGCCCCCCGGAAGGCGGCCCGGAAAGCGTTGCTCTCCTTACTACCCGCCGATGCCGCGGTAGCGCGGCAACTCAACCAACTTGCCCAGCCGACCCTGTCGGAGTGCATCGATCTGGTCCGCCGCCATGCCTTTCAGGTTGCGGGGGAACTACCACACGAACTGGCGAACTGGCTGAAGGACGCCCGACGAAGGTTGTCCGAGCAAGTAAGCAGCCAACTACTTAGCAACACCCCCCGTTCGCCGCTCCGGCTGGGTACGGTCGCGGCCGAATACGGGGAGAAGGACGCCCCCATCCCCGGCTACGAAATCCTACAGCACTACTTCGCCGCTAAATTCGAGCAACGCCCGGAGCTATTTGCCTTCGGGGAGGACGTCGGCGAGATCGGCGATGTCAACCAGGGTTTTGCCGGACTGCAGGACCGCTTCGGGCGGCACCGGGTCTTCGATACGGGCATTCGGGAGTGGACCATCGTGGGGCAGGCGATGGGTATGGCCATGCGGGGGTTGCGGCCCATCGCTGAAATACAGTATCTGGACTACATTTTCTACGCCCTGCCGATGCTGACCGACGACGTGGCCACCCTGCGCTGGCGGACGGACGGGATGCAGGCCGCTCCGGTGATTATCCGGACGCGGGGCCACCGACTGGAGGGCATCTGGCACAGTGGTTCCTACCTGGCGCCGCTGATCGGTAGCTTACGGGGCATGCACATCTGCGTACCCCGCGATATGGTACGGGCCGCGGGGATGTACAACACCCTGCTGGACGGTGACGACCCGGCCCTGGTCATCGAAGTGCTCAACGGCTACCGGCTACGCGAGAAAGAACCAACGAACCTGCTCGACTTCCGGGTACCCCTGGGCGTACCGGAACGACTGCGGGAGGGGAGTGACCTGACGGTAGTGACCTACGGGGCCTGTGTGCGGGTCTGCCTGGAAGCGGCCGGGTTGCTCGCCGAACGGGGGATAGAGGCCGAGGTGATCGACGTACAGACGCTGCTGCCCTTCGATTTGGAACACCGGATCAAAAAAGCTTTGGGCCGTACCAACCGCCTGCTTATCGTGGACGAGGACGTACCCGGCGGTACCTCCGCCTACCTGGAACGGGAAATTATCGAGGGGCAGGGCGCTTTCGAACTGCTGGATGCTCCGGTGCGCACGGTAACCGCCTCCGTGCACCGCCCGGCCTACGCCGATGACGGGAACTACGCGAGTAAGCCGCAGGTAATGGATGTGGTGGAGGCCGCTCTGGGGGTGGTGAGGTACTAAACAATCCACCCCTTGCCCCGGGCATAGTCCGCCGCATCTTCGTAGGAACCCACCAGCTGTACGTCGATGTCGCTAATGTCTTCGATCAGGTCCTCGATGCGTTGGGCGCGTTCTTCGTGGCGGACGTCGCGGATGAAGATGCATTTGATGCGGCCGGGGTTGTTGCGCGCGGCTTCCAGGTAGATGTCGGTATCGTGCTCCCCGCTGTCGCCGAGCAGGATGAAGGGGAGGTCGGGGTAGGTGGACAGAATTTTGTCGACCATATCCGCCTTGTGGGTTTTGAAGGATTGTACGGTGTCTTCGGCCGGCAGACCGAAATCGCGGAGCAGGATCGGCCCGCGGGGCAGATGGTTGATGTGGAGGAAATCCAGCAGCAGGTCGTAGAGGTTCCAGGGGCTGTTGGAGACGTAGAAAAAGGGATTATACCCCTTCGCATCCGGGCCGCTGAGGAGGGCGTTGTAGAAGTCGCTGGTCCCCTCGAAGCTGCGGCGATTGGCGGCGTTCTTCAGCAGGGTGTGCATCATCGTCCTGAGTTTGAAGCGGCTGGTGACATCGGTTTTCAGTACCGTGTCGTCAATGTCGCTGATGATGCCGTACTCCGCTTCCTGGGGCACGACCACGTCGCTGTGCGAGATGTGGTTCACCGTTCCGTTGAGGGGGGTGCTGATGACTTTGACGGTGGCTTCCTGCCAGAGCATATCGTCGAGGTGGGGGGCGTCTTCCGGGTTGCAGTGATGCTCGACGTGGAAGTAGCCCTCGCTGTCGGTGGTGCGGTGAAAGCTGTGTTCCCCCCAGATGATTTCCACTTCCGCCCCGTCGATTTCCCGGCTGTTGAAGCGCTTGACGTTATTGACGATGTTGTGCCAGAGCCGGTCGCGCTCGTTGCGGCTGATGCCCCGGTCACGGAGTACCCGCCCGGTGAGGTAGAGGTAGTCGGGCCGGCCGAAGCCGATGTAGTTCGCTACGTCGACGGGTTTATCGTGGCCCCAGCGGAGGCGGTCGACGAGATCGTCCCATTCACGGTGGAGGGATTTGGTGAGTTGATTGAGGGGCATAGGAGTAAGTCGAATTTTACCGACATAGCACCTGCGCTCCGCGCAATGTTCACCCTACCGCAACCAGTGCCCCATCCCCGTCAGCTTCGTCCGCAGGTAGGCCTCGTTTTCCTTCACTGGATTGACGATGAGGGGCAGCCGGCGCACGACCTCGATGGGGCCCTCCGCGAAGGCGTCCATTTTGAGGGGATTGTTCGTCAGGAGCTGGACCCGACGGATGCCCAAATCTTCAAGAATACCCTGGGCGACCCCGTAGTGGCGGGCATCTACCTCCAGGCCGAGGTGTACGTTGGCTTCGATGGTATCCAGCCCCTCGTCCTGCAGCCGGTAGGCCTTGAGCTTGTTGATGATGCCGATGCCGCGGCCCTCCTGCCGCAGGTAGATCACGGCCCCCTTACCGGCCTGGGCCAGGCGCAGGGAGCGGTCGAGTTGTTCCCCGCAGTCGCAGCGCTTGCTACCGAACAAATCGCCGGTGATACACTCGGAGTGCAAGCGCACGATCACGTCGGTACTTGGATCCATATCGGGGTGCACCAGTGCCAGGTGGGGGGTGTAATCGTCCTTCTCGCCAGCGTAGGCGATCATGCGGAAGTCTCCGTAGGGAGTGGGGATGAGCGCCTCGGCCCGGCGGGTAGCGTCTTCGATCTCGGTCGGGGGGAGGGGTGGGGCGTTGCCGGTGAGGGCCATCGGTCAGGGACTAAATTCGATCAGGTAACACCAGCGAGCGGGGGCGGTTGCGTGTCACGATAAGGACTTACTTCGTCGTGACGGCTTCGATGCCCGACAGCGCTACCCGAATTTCCTGGGCCAGTACTCCGCGGTGACCATTCACCAGCGCACCGCCGCCACTTTCGTCGTTCAGCATGCGGGCGATCGCGTTCAGGTTGGCGCGGATCGCGGCCCGGGCATCGGCGCTCAGCTTGTCGTTATCGAGCTGCTTGGTCAGCCCGTCCACGTAGCTAGCTTGGAGCGCCCGGCCGTAGGTGCTGTTCGTATTGGCGGGGGTGAAGACGCCGCGGCGGGTATCCTGCATCAGGTCCATTACGCCGTAGGCACCCGCGTTCCGCGCCCGCTGTTCGCTCAGGCGGTTCAGTCGGTCGTCGTCCATCAGGTAGGCGATAGCGGTAGACTGCAGGCGACCGATCTTTTCGGCCACCCCGCTGGCGCTGATGCGCTGCAGGATGTCCTCGTTGATGAGCCAGTCGGGGGTGGTGAATATCTGCTGGTTGATGAACTCGACCGCGGCGCGTTGCTTGGCGGCGGGGACCACCTCGTAGACCACCTTGTTCTCATCGCTGCTGCGCTGCCACTCGTAGACCGAGCCGACGTTGCTAGCGACGTGGCCGGTGTAGCGACGGAGCTGGCCGATGACGTTGTCGTACAGTTCTTCGAGGTCTTCGAAGTATTTGCCTTCTTCGGCGGTCCAGTCCTTGAGTTGGGGTACGATCCGCTTCAGGTTCCTGATGCCGAGGGTGGAAGCTAGCACGGCGTCGTCACCGATGTCCTCGGTCTGGGCGCTGGCGTCGTGGCCGCCGCGGGTCTGTCGGCCGTAGCGGTAGACGGGGTCGTCGGCCTTTTCCTTGATCATTTCGTTGAGCACCTGGTCTTCGTCCTCATCGTCCGGGATGGGCAGGTAGCCGTAGCGGATGGCGTAGTAGTCGTAGGGGCCGATCTTGGGGTCGAGGCCGACGCCCTCGTCCTCCGGCTGGGCGACGTAGTTGAAGCGGGCGTAGTCCATGATACTCGGCGCCACGCCGAACTCCTGCACGAAACCGGGGGTACGTAGCTGCTCGACGGTGTAGGCCGGGCTGGAGCCCATATTGTGGGGCAGGCCGAGGGTATGGCCGACCTCGTGGGCACTCACGAAGCGAATCAGCTTCCCCATTACCTCCTCGTCGAATTTCGGGCTACGGGCCTCGGGGTTCACCGCCGCCGTCTGGATCAGGTACCAGTTGCGCAGCAGGTTCATCACGTTGTGGTACCAGATGATGTCGCTCTCGAGGATCTCGCCCGTGCGGGGGTCGTGCACGTGGGGGCCCATCGCGTTCTGTATCTCGGTGGTCACGTAGCGGATCACGCTGTAGCGGACGTCCTCCGGGCTCCAGTCGGGGTCTTCCTCCTTCGTGGGTGCTTCTTTAGCCATGATGGCGTTCTTCAGTCCGATGGCTTCGAAGGCCTGCTGCCAGTCGTTCACGCCCTGGGCGATGTAGGGGGCCCACTCTTCGGGGGTGGCGGGGTCGATGTAGTAAACGATGGGCTTTTTCACCTCCACGAGTTCGCCGCGTTCCCAGGCCTCCATATCTACTGGCTCCAGCCGCCAGCGGGTGATGAAGCGCTGCTTTTCGGCCCGCTGGGCGTCGAGGCCGTAGTTGGTCTGCTGGATGCTGAAGTAGCCCACCCGGGGGTCGTACTTCCGGGGCTCCATGGGCTCGTCGGGTAGTTCGATGAAGCTCTGGTTCATCTCCACGCTCAGCGTGCCGGTGACGCGGTTGTCGGGCAGTTCGTCCCCCTTGTAGGTGAGCACGTGGCGTACCTCGACGTTGCTCGGAAAGGCCTTGACGGACATGATCAGGCTGCGGTTCTTGTCCAGCCCCTTGATCTTGAAGTTCTTGCGCTGGGTGTCGGAGAGGGCGCCGATCATCGGCTCGTCGTTGGTGAAAAAGGCGGTCACGTCGGCCACCACGGAGTTGCTGTCCGGCCCGTAGGCCTTCACGTCAAAGGCGGCTACGATGGGCTCGAAGTTGTTGTTTTTCACCGATTCGTACACCGGCAGGTCCTCGCTGGCGACGCTGTTGTAGCTTACGCTGCGCAGCAGGATTTTGTCGCCGTGCTGCTGCCAGCGGATTACCTGCTGGGGACGGCTCTTCATTCCGGCTCCCCCGAAGTTGAGTCCCTTGACGTGCCCGCTGATGCGGCTGACGACCAGGATCTCTTCCTCCAGTAGGTCCAGCGGCAGCTCGAAGTAGGTTTTTCCGTCCTTCTGGATGACACCGAACAGCCCCTCCTGTACCTCGGCTTCTTCGAGTAATTCGGCGTAGGGGTCCTTCTCCGTTTCGGTGCTATCGGTTGTTTCCTGCTTACCGGTATCCTGGGCGTAGAGGGCGGGGACGCAGGTGCAGAGGAGGAGGGGGAGGAGGAGGTGGTGGAGCATAGAAGGGGGGGTAGGGGTTAGGTTTGGTCATAGGTCATAGGTCATGGGTCGGGACTCGTAACCCACGACCCGTGACCCAAGACTCCTTCTACCGATTAGGCTGGGGGGTAGTCCGCAGGTAAGGGCGGATTTCCTTGTGGCCCTTCGGGAACTTGTCGGGGATGTCTTCCGTGGCGATGCTGGGGCTAACGACGACGTCTTCTCCGTCCTTCCAGTCTACGGGGGTGGCGACGCTGTAGTTGTCGGTAAGCTGGAGGCTATCGAGGACGCGGAGGATCTCCTGAAAATTCCGACCCGTGGCGGGGGGGTAGGTCAGGGTCAGACGGATCTTCCGGTTGGGGTCGATCACGAAGACGGAGCGGACCGTGAATTTCTCGTCGGCCGCGGGGTGGATCATATCGTAGGCCTCGGCGATCTTGCGGTCGGCATCGGCGATGATGGGGAAGTTCATCGTGACGTGCTGGGTGTCCTCGATGTCCTTTACCCAGCCCCGGTGGCTCTCCAGGTCATCGACGCTCAGGGCGATCACCTTGGCGTTGCGCTGCTCGAAGTCCTCCTTCAGGGCGGCGGTACGGCCGAGTTCGGTGGTGCAGACGGGGGTGTAGTCGCTGGGGTGGCTGTAGAGCACGACCCACTGGTCGCCGGCCCAGTCGTAGAAGTTGATGTCACCCTCGGTGGTCTGGGCGTCGAAATTGGGGGCGGTTTCGCCGAGTCGTAGTGGCATGGGTGCTAATTTTGGATGCTAAATACGGGGAACGCGGAGCGCCGGATGAGGTTGAAATTAGCCGACTTCCCGTAATCGCAGGGCGCAACGGCAATTGCTGCTATCCGTAGAAATCCGTGACCCCGTTCACTTCCATATCCCGCGGTTCCACGATGGCCGGGAGTGGCTGCAATTGCCCCTCGTTCAACTCCGCACCCGCGGGGCCCGCCCCCTCGATCAGGAAGCGCAGAATGGCGTCGGTGACCTCCGGCGTACCCAAATGGTGGCCCGCTCCCCGGGGGGAGTAAAGCAGGGAGCCCGTCCAGTGACTGTGGTTGCGCCGGGCATTGCGGTAGGCCGTCGTCCCGTCTTCGGGGTCGTGGACCAGCAGGGTCGGAATGTCGGTGAGCCGGCTAGCGGGGATGGTGACGTCGAACTCGTCCAGGGTCCGACCCGTCCGACGCTCGATGTAGGCCTGCATCTCCGCGTACATCCGGTCGGTGAGCCCCATGAACTCGGCGAAGCCCGCGAACAGCCACCGTACCTCGGACACAATGGCCAGCAGGCAGATGCGGCGCGGACGCTGCCCGGGAGTGAGTCGACTCAGGGCCTCGACCAGGCAGCTACCCCCGAAACTATGGGCCAGGATCAGTTCCACCCCGCCCAGGGACCGCATCAACTCGGTCTCGATGTGGGCCATGGTCGGGTAATCGAGCACCCGCGGACCCGTAGCGTGGCCGTGCCCGGGCGGGTCGAAGGCAATCACCCGGTAGCCGGCCCCGATCAGGGTGGGGACGTAGTGCCGCCAGCGCCCGGCGTTGTAGCCCCAACCGTAGGCGCAGAACACTACCGGGCCGTCGGTGGGGCCCCAGGCGTATACCGGGACGGTCCAGTCGAGAATACGCTGATCGATGCGGTCGGCCCGGTCGAGAAATCGCTGTTCCTTCTCCCGAATCCGCGGCGGCGGCGGGGTAGCGAACAACCGGAAGGCCAGGCGACCGGATAGGTGGGGGCGGACCAGCGCGAGCGCGTTCAGTCCGGTGGCGATAGTGCGGTAGGTGAAACGTTTAACGGTCATGCGGGAAGCTGAATCGGGTGGTGAAGACCGGCGATGGAGCGGTCGACGAAGCGGGTCAGGTGCACGGGGTCGCCGTGGATCTTGTAGATCACCACGCTGCCCTCGTAGTCGGCGAAGAGGCGGTAGGCCCGTTCGGCGGCTTCCGGGGCGGGGAAGTCGGAGCGCAGGGCCGTCTCGACCGCCGCGATCCAGTCGGTGTGGAAGGTACCGAGGCGGTCGGCGAAGCGGTTGTCGGCCCCCGTTTCCAGGATGGTGTTGGCGAAGAAGCAGCCCCGTCGGTCGATCTGGCAGAGTTCGACGTGGCGGTCGAGGAAAGCGCGCAGGCGCAGGGGGAGGGCGCGGTCGGTCGTGAGTTCGGCCAGCACGCGCTTGCGGTAGTAGGCCCGGGCAAAATCGATCACGGCACCCATCAGCTTCTCCTTACTGCCGAAGTGGTGCAGTAGGCCGGCCTTGCCGATCCCGGTGGCCGTGGCAATCAGCTGGAGCGAGGTATCGTGGTAGCCGTGGCGGTGGAACAGGCGCCAGGATTTACGGAGGATCTCCTCTTTGGTTGTCTTTATTCTTGGCATTTTACCGACCGGGTGGTTGGTAAAATTACGGTTTTCCTGACTTTCCCGCTTCAACATCCGATGTTATGCCGCCCACAGTCGAACTTCGGTCGCTGGACCAACGCGCTACCTACCACGAAAGCGCGGCTGCTTTTGCTACCTCCAACCACTTATTCCGGGCTGCCGTCGGTTTACCGGCGGTAACCATGAGCCATGAGCAACCACCGGTGCCGCCGGCGGGGCATGGTGGTGGCCACCATGCTCGCCGAGACAATACTGCTCAACGACGGGCCCGCCCGCTTACCTTCAATGACGAGTACCATCCGGGGGCTAAACCGAAGCACGACACGGCTGTCCTTTGTTTCCGGGCATACCGCGAATACGGGCGCACCGAGTTTTTTCGCGGCGACGGTGCTCCACGATCTGAACCCCGACAGTCCGTCGCGCCCCTACTTTTGGGCCGGGGCGGCCGTAGTGCCCCAGGCCACCGCTTACGCCCGCTACCGGGCCGGGAAGCATTTTCTGACGAATATCGCGGCGGGTTACGCGCTGGGGGCTGCTCCGGGTATATTGATTCCGTAGTGGCATAAGTCCTCGGCCGAAAAGGGTGGCGCCTGAGCTTGGGCGGCCCGGGGCTAGTGGTCTGTCAAGCTTAAGAGCTTATTTGGACTTTGCCGAACTGACCGCTTTGCAGTCAGTTTGGTCTTGACTGAGGCGCAAAAACCGGAGTGTAGCACCACTATATGAGGATTTTTGTGACGAAAGTGAAGGCCAAAAGGGCGCAAATAAGGTCGAGAGGTAAAGTCCAAACAAGCTCTAAATCTTAGGGTTATCTACGGCATCCTTTGCCGGCTAGCTACGTTGCCCGAATCCTCATTACTTCACCGTGGGGCCCCTGTGCCACGCTTCGTGGCGGCTAAACTCCGGTTCGGGCGCCTTGCTAGCCGACAAAATCTACCAGTACCTAACCCCAATTTTAAACGTTGACAGACCATTAGGCTTATGCTACCACTGGTAAGCGCCCCTTTTGTCCTTACTGGTCGTTCAGGATGCCACATATTCGTGATCGTTCATTAACCCCCGGCCGGTGTACGGGTTCTGGAGGGTAGTTGCACCTGCGTCCGCGCCCCAAACCCGAGTATGCGTTACCTGCCCGTTCTGATCTGTGTTTACCTGATGGCCTGTGGGGGCACCCGGGTCGCCGAGGTGCACGGCCAGCAACCCGCCCCCTCGTCCCGAACTTACACCCTGCATACCTCCTCGGTGGTGCCGGACCGAACGGTGGAGGTCAAGTTTCCGCTACCGGACCTCGACCGGCGCGATGCCCGGTACCTCTCCATGACGTACGAACTCGGTAAGGGGGTGGGCAACGCCAACTACCGGTACCTGATGGCTTACGCCATTGGCTCGGCCGGCGATACCACCTTCAGGAGGCTGTTGCCGCTAGGCACCCGGACGAAAACGAATCTGCTGCTACCCCTGCCCCGGGGGGAATTGGTCGAGGCCGGTGTCATGAAGACCAACGGGGGGAACACTTACGCCCGTACCACCCGCGTACGGATGTTCCTGCACGATCTGAAACTGGTAAGTGAGCGGCCGGAGCGACCCGTGGTACACCAACCGGCCGACGAATGGCTCATTGACCGCATATACCGCCTCCAACCCGGGGAAGTCCTCGACCTGGAGGGGCGTGCGTACCTGCTCCGTGGGCAGTTGTTACTTGCCGATCTGGCGGACATCACCATTCGCAACGGCATCATCTACGCCGATCGGAATCGCTTTGACAATCGGGGTAACCGCCAGGATTTTTTCCGCCTGCGCGATTGCCGTAACGTCACCCTGGAGGACATCCACATCTACGGGATTCGCCGCGGCGACTACCGGGTGGAGGTGCCAGCCGGAAAAACGGTTCCTATCGACCGTTGGCTCAGTCCGCACTACGAGCCGCAGCGCGGACCGGTCTACCGCATCGATGTCGTGGGGAACGGAGCGGGCAGGCTGCAACTGCGTCAGGAGAGCAACGATAGCCTGCTCCTCGACGGACCAGTGCGACTTACCCCCGGAGATACCCTGGCCTTATTCATCCGGCCCGGCGACCCCTTGTCCAGAATAGTCGCCCGCAGCCAGGGGGTTGACGTCACGCTGCTACCCTTCAATTCGGTAAAGCACGTGTACAAGAACGAATTCAGTTCCGGCGTCATGGTGGGACACCGGAACCGGGGGGTGGTGCTCCGGCGGCTCGGGATTTATACCGTGATGGGCGATGGCGTCCAGGTGAATGGAAAACCCGAGAACACCCTGATCGAGCAAGTGTACGTCAACGGGGGCAGCCGCCAGGGGGCCAGCGTAAACGGGGGGGTGAACACCCGGATTCGCGGGTTGACGCTGCACAACACCGGTCGGTCCGGACTTGACGTAGAACCCTATTCGAAGCGGGACACCGTGCGCGGGCTTACTATCCGGAGATTGCGGACCGCCAACCACCGGGCTGCCGGATTTATTGCGAACAACTGGCACCGCATATTCGGTCTGGACGTCGAGGATGTCATCTTCTCCGGAACAATGGGTGACGGATGGAAAGGGGGGGGCGTCGGGGCGCGGGTGAGGGGGGTGAAGGGAGGCGATTTCGGCTTCCGGGGCAAGAATAGCCTGATCAGTGACCTAACGGTATACGGGGGCGGGGTATCCATTTCCTCCGGCCAGACTAAAGGCAGGGGGGAAGACACGATCGTCAGTGGAAATAACGTGCTGGACGGCTTTGTACTGTACCGCCTGAACAGCAGCTCGTATTACCTACTCAACACCGGAGACGACGGCAGCAACACCGTAAGGAACGGGGTGCTGAGTGATGCCTATCACACCCTGACGCTCGATAAGAAGCATACCACCGCTTATCTGAGGGGGAAAGGAAGGGTGGAAAACGTGGTCGTGGAGGATTACGAGCGCTATTTTCCGAACATGGTCCTCGACGGAAGCCCGACCCGGCCGTTGGCGACTGCCCCCTCCGCATCCCTCCGGGTGAAGGGAAAGAAGAGCGGAGACCGGGCCGGTGGGCGGTTGCAGCAGGGGCAAACCTACTATTACCGCTTGGCGGTGGTGCCCCGGGGGCAGCCGGAATACCTCCTTGACGAACAATCCGTGGAAAGCCCCGGCGGTGCGATCTCCCTGAGCGTGGCCAACCTGGCCGACCCGGACAATGGCTACGTGTACCATACCCTTCGCCTGTACCGGGGAAGCTCGCCCGAACAGTACGACACGGTATTCCCCGTGGCCCCCCTGAGCGAACGCTGCGGTTGGAACAACCGGATCGAACTGACCGACCTGGGCGACCGCCTGATCGTAGATGGGGGGCTGATCAGCAACAGCCGGTTTTTCGGCTACCCGGTCAACGAAGATGGCCGAATGGTCGTGGCAGCCGCCCCGAATGAAAAAAGCCTCCGACGGTAAGTACCGAAGGAGGCCAAGGGGTGGAGGATACCGGAGTCGAACCGGTGACCTCTTGCATGCCATGCAAGCGCTCTAGCCAGCTGAGCTAATCCCCCGTGGCTTGGTTAGCGGCTGCAAAGATAGGAACACCCCGATCGATTTTCCAACCCCCGCGCCGAAAAGATTTTACACCGCATTAACACCTTCCGCCCGAGGCCGTATCATCTTTTGGCCGGCGGTGGCGTTTACCACCTACAGAAGTCCTAATTTAGCACCCGAAGAAAAAACTACCGCATATGCAGCGCATTCTTTCCCTCCTCCTGCTCTTCTCCGCCCTGTCGTTTGCCGTTTCGGCCCAGGTCGTGGAACAGCCCGAAGCCGAGGAAGCCACCGGCCCGATGACCTTCGAGACCACCACGATGGACTACGGGACCATCCAGCAGCACGCCGACCCCTACCGCACGTTTGTCTTTACGAATACCGGTGAGGAGCCGCTCATCATTACCAACGCCGTAGGATCCTGCGGCTGTACCGTACCGTCTTACAGCAAGACCCCCGTGGCACCCGGCGAAGAGGGCGAAGTGAAAGTCCGCTACGCTACCGACCGTCTCGGTAAGTTCCGTAAGCGCGTCACCCTGACCACCAACGTCACCGACGAGCCCGTCGTACTCACCATCATGGGGGAGGTGCTCAAGCAACCCGCCGAGCCCGAAGCCGTCCCCGCCGGGGAGGCCGGACTGTTCAACAACGGCAACTAACTTTTAGGCAGTACTCCGCCTTCCCGCCCCGACCGGTCCGTCGACCAGTCGGGGCGGCTTATTTTACCCCCATGTCGTACCGAGAGAAGGGACTGGCGAACCTGGCCGCCCGCCGTGCCTATGATTTTTGCCCCACCAATACGATCGGGCTGGAGACCCAGTTGGCTGACTTTCGCCTCACCACCCGGGGGTGGAAACGCACGATCTCCAATATTCTGCGGCGGCAGCACGGCCTGCACGAATACGATGCTTGCGTATTCGACTACGCTTTTTTCGACCCGGCCCTCAAAAAGAGCGTGCACCAGAGTGTTTTCCTGCTGCGCAGCCAACGGTTGGTGCTGCCCGCCCTGCGCATGCAACCGGAATCGCTGCTTCATAAGTTGGGGGAGTTGTTTGGATTTCGGGACATTGACTTCGTCCGCTACCCCAAGTTCAGCAAGCAGTACCGGTTGACGGGGGAGGACGAGGATTTCATCCGCCGCAACTTCCGCGAGGAGGTGCTGCACTACTTTACCCTCAATAAGGGCTGGTCGCTGGAGGGAATCGGCTATTACTTTATTCTCTACAAGCGCGGGCTGCTCCTGCCCCCCGAAGAGACCGAGAGCCTGTACGCCCGCGGAATGGAGGTCTACGGCCTGTTAAGCTCCGAAGATCGATGATTCGTGGCAACCCCTTCGCTCGTCCCTTCCCGCCCCGCCCCTTCGGTCGGTCGGTGGTGCTGGGGCACGGGCGTACGGCCCTGTTCGTGCTCGTTGCCCTGCTCTTCGTTTTTTCCTTCCGGCTGGCACTGGCGTACGCCGCAGCCATCTTCGTAACGGCGGTGACCTACCACTTCACTACGGACCGGATCGGTATCGGGCGCCGCGGTCCGCGCTGGACGCTCGCCCGTTGGACCCTCGACCAGGCCGTGCTCCTCTTCCTGGCCTCTACGGCCTGTTTTTTGGTGTACAATGCCACCCGTGGCTGGACGCTGCTGAGCCCCCGGGTACTGCTGTACGTCAGTCTTCCGACGGTAGCGGTAGGCATGATCCCCATCGTGCTGAGCGGACTAGCCGTTCAGGCACGGGCCGCCCGTCGGTCGGCACGCAGGTAAAGACCTACCGCTACCACGCAAAGTAGCAGACCGAAGAATTCCCGCGTCAGCTCGATGTAGGGCGTCTCGGCTTTCATCTGGCCGGCGATATTCGGCATCCCACTCCGTATCCAGGCGATCCAGTCGGGGATCAGGGTCAGCATCCACAGCAAAGCCGCCCCCAGGACGAGATAGGTCACGATCCGGGGAGGTCGCCCGAACGCATGCCAGCCGGCTACCACCGCCACCGCCCCGTACATAACGACCCACAGGGGCCCATCGG
Organism: uncultured Lewinella sp.; assembly: GCA_964594535.1. GTDB lineage: Bacteria > Bacteroidota > Bacteroidia > Chitinophagales > Saprospiraceae > Neolewinella. The sequence continues at coordinate 26,456 of CAZQNE010000023.1, read as the reverse complement.
GGTCGTTTAGCTGCCAGTAGGCGAACAGGGCAAACAGAAGGGCGGGAATGAGGTGGAGGTAGCGCATGTCCGTTGAATTGATGTAAACTTACGGCATGCAACAAGCACTGAACCTGAGTCCCCTGGCCGCCGGTACCATGACCTGGGGCGAATGGGGCGCCGACTACGATACGTCCACTATCGCCGGGCTCATCGAAAGCTGCCTGGAGGAAGGGATCACCACCTTCGACCACGCTGACATTTACGGGAATTATACGACCGAAGCGGCCTTCGGTAAAGCCCTCCACCAACTCGGCACCCGCGACCGCGCCCACCTGCAACTTGTCACGAAATGTGGCATCCAGCTGGTAACCCACCACCGCCCCGGGAACCGCGTCAAGCACTACGACAGTAGCCGGGATCACATCATCGCCTCGGCCGAACGCAGCCTGCGCAATCTACGGACCGAGTACATCGACCTGCTGCTCATCCACCGCCCCGACCCCCTCATGGAAGCCGAGCAGGTAGCCGCCGCCTTCGATCAGCTCCGGCAATCGGGTAAGGTCCGCCACTTCGGGGTCAGCAATTTTACTCCCGAGCAATTCGGTTGGCTGAACGCCCATACCCCACTGGTCACTAACCAGGTCGAGTGCCACCCCCGACACCCCGGGCCCCTGTTCGACGGTACCTACCGCCAGTGCCAGCGCGTCGATATCCGGCCGATGGTCTGGAGCCCGCTGGGGGGCAGGGACTACTTCGAAGGGGCGGGGACGCAGGTGCTGCGTTTGCGGGAAGTAGCAAGTCAGGTCGCGAAGAACTACGGCACCACGGAAGACGTCATTTTGCTCGCCTGGTGCCGCAAACATCCCAGCCGGCCTATCCCGGTACTGGGTACGACGAAGACGGAACGACTCCGCCGGGCGACCGAATGCCTGGATATCGATCTGGACCGCCAGTCGTGGTACACCATACTGGAAGCCGGCCGGGGGTACGAGGTCGCTTAGGCCCCGCGCAGGGTCAGCACCGTGACCTCCGGCAGGATACCCACCCGACCCGGATAGCCCAGGAAGCCGAGCCCCCGGTTGACGTAGAGCGACTGCCGCCCCGCCCGGTAGAGCCCCGCCCACTGCTCGTAGATGTACTGGGCCGGCGACCACTTGAAGCCGGGGATTTCCACCCCGAACTGAAAACCGTGGGTATGCCCGCTCAGCGTGAGGTCGATGTCGGGGTAGTCCTTGCGCACCAGGGCATCCCAGCTGGTGGGGTCGTGGCTGAGTAGCACCCGGCAGTCGCAGTTTTCGGTACCCGCGTAGGCCAGGTCGAGGTGGCCGTACTTGGGAAAGCGCATGACGGCCGACCAGTTTTCGATGCCGATGATGGCCAGGCGGTGGCCGTCGATATCAAGGATGCGGTGCTCGTCGAGCAACAGATCCCAGCCGAGTTGCCGGTGGATACCGCGTAGTTGCTCGAGATTAGCTGCCTTGGCGGCGTCGCTTTCCCAGTCTACGTAGTCGCCGTAATCGTGGTTGCCCATGGTGCTGAAGACGCCGTGCTTGCCCCTCACTTCCCGGAAAATGTCGATGTAGGGCAGCATTTCTTCCGCCCGGCTGTTGACGATGTCGCCGGTGAAGCAGACGATGTCGCCCGCCTCCTCGTTGATCAGCCTGACGGCCTCCTTCAGGGGCTCGGAGCGGGTCCAGCTGCCGGAGTGCATATCGCTAATCTGTACGATGCGGAAGCCTTGCAGTGCATCCGGTAGATTCTCCACGGGCACGTCCACGGCAAAGCGGCGGTAGCGGTAGGCATTGCGGATCATCCCGTACGTCAGGGTCACCAGGGGGACGCCGCCGGCCACCAGCGCCGCCTTGCTCAGGAAGCGGGAGCGGGAGGTGTCGCGCTCGGTCACGGGGCTGATGCGGTTGACGGTCCAATTCACTACCCGGCGGAGCCCGTCGATGATCAGTACCGCTACGACCGGCAGTTTGCTCAAATACAGGATGAAGACGAAGGCCCGGCCGTAGGTTTTGAGCCCATCCGACCAACCGGCATTCAGCTCGAATACGTTCGCCAGGGTAAAGCCGAGGGCGGCAATCGAAAATAGCGCGTAGCTTAGGTAGCCCATCCTGCGCACGCGGGCCCGGTAGGTGCTCAACCAGCTACGTAGGGCCAGAAAGGCTACGCCGTCGAGCAACAGCATGACGGCCAGAAGAATAAACAATCGGGACATGCCCCGAAGAACGCCGCCTCCCCTAAAAAGATGATGCCGGCGTGCAACCCCGGTAGGGAAGCGTCGTCCTTGCTACCGTAATCACCCGTTCAACACACTCTACCATGCGCTTTCTTCCTTTATTCCTCCTTTGTTTCCTCACGATTTCCCTGCCCGCCCAGGTGGAAGTTAACCGCAGTAGCTGGTTCGGCGGCCGCGACCGCGTCAGGGGCAACGGCGACCTTATCGAACAGCGCCGTGAGGTGGATGACTTCACGAAGGTCAAGACCTGCTGCTCCTTCAAGGTAGAACTGCGCCAAAGCAACGACTTCGACGTCCGCGTCGAGGCCGAAAGCAACCTGCAGGAATTTATCGTCACCGAAGTGAGGGGCAACACCCTGCACATCAAGTACACCGAGGATGCCAACTTCAAATCGACGAAGGATATCATGGTATACGTCTCCCTGCCCCGACTGAAGGGGGTCGATGCGTCGAGCAGCTCCCGGGTCACCGGAATGACCCCCTTCCGGGGCGACGACCTGGCGCTCGACGTCAGCAGCTCGGCTACGATTAAGGTAGAATTCACCGGCGATGAGGTCGCGCTCGACGCCAGCAGTTCCGGTCGCATCGAGGTCAGGGGCAGCGCCGACAAGGTCCGGGCCGACGCCAGTAGCTCCAGCGTTATCGAGGCCGAAGATCTGGAGAGCCAGGAGGGGGTGGCCGACGTGAGCAGCGCGGCGCGCATCAACCTGCATACCACCCAAAAATTACGGGCCGATGCCAGCTCGGCGGGCTCCATCAGTTACCGCGGTAACCCCAGTGACGTGATCACCGACACCAGTTCGGCGGGGCGGGTCAGTAGCCGCAACTAATAGTGAAATTTCCTCCGCTACATCCCGGAGCGGAGCGCAGGACTCATCGGAGGCATATCTTGCGTACAGCTATCAATACGGGTCGACGTCGATCACCACCCGTACCCCGCTGAGCCCTTTGGTCTGGGCAAGCTTGGTGGTCGCGTGGCGAATGACCTGCTTCACCCGCTGAACCTCCCCGGCCCGGGGTGGGGTACGGATCACCATATCCTGCAGGTAGTAGGTGCGCAGGCGGGCTACGGCCGGCTCGAAGGGCCCCTCCACCAGATCGCCGAGGCTGTGCTGCAACCACGTTCCCATCAGTTTGGCCCCCTCCTCGGCAGTATGCCGGCGGGTATGGCGCAGCTGGACGCGAATCATGCGCCGGAAGGGCGGGAAGCCGTGGCTGGCCCGGTTCCCGCCCTCCCGCGCGATGAAGTTTCCGTAGTCGCCGGAAAGCACGTCCCGAAGCACGGGATGGTTGCCCTCGTGGGCCTGGATCAAGACCTTTCCGCGCCGCCCCCGCCGCCCGGCCCGGCCGGCCACCTGCGTCATCAGCTGGAAGGCCCGCTCGTCGGCCCGGAAATCCGGGAAGCGCAAGAGTTGGTCGGCACTGATCACCCCGACCAGCCCGACCCGCCCGAAGTCCAGCCCCTTGGTTACCATCTGGGTGCCGACGAGCAGGTCCAGGTCCCCGGTCTCGAATTGGTCGATGAGCTTACCCAGGGCATTCTTGCCGCGGGTGGTGTCCAGGTCCATGCGGGCGATGCGCAGCTCGGGGAGGAAGATTTTCAGTTCGTCCTCGATCTTTTCCGTTCCCGTCCCGCTCAGTTTCATCTGGGGTTCCCCACAGGCCGGGCACTGCTCCGGGGGGGCGGTGACGTATCCGCAGCAGTGGCAGCGCAGCCGGTGCTGGTGTTTGTGGTAGGTGAGGCTGACGTCGCAGTTCACGCACTGGACGGTGAACTCGCAGGTCGGGCAGAAATAGACCGGCGCGAACCCCCGGCGGTTCTGAAACAGGATGACCTGCTCCTTGCGCTCCACCGTCTTGCGAATTTCCTCCAGCAGGGTCGGGGTGAAGAACGGGTGCCGCGCTCCCTTTTCGTTCGTTTCCCGGGCGTCGGCCACCCGTATCTCGGGCAGTACGCTCCCCCCGAAGCGCTCGGCCATCGTCACCCGCCCGTACTTTCCGCTCAGGGTGTGCTGCCAGCTCTCCAGACTCGGAGTGGCGCTTCCCAGGATCGCCTTCGCCCCGTGCTGTCGGGCCAGATAGAGGGCAACGTCGCGGCCGTGGTAGCGGGGGGCGGGGTCCTGCTGCTTGTAGGAGCTGTCGTGCTCTTCGTCCACTACCACGAGCCCGAGGTGAGTAAAGGGCAGGAAGAGGGCGGAGCGCGGCCCGACCACCGAGGTTGCTCCGCTCCGTACGGCCTGCCAGATCTCCACCCGTTCCATATTATTCAGGCGGCTGTGGTAGACCATGATCGTGTCGCCGAGCACCTGCTGCAGCCGTTTCACGATCTGGCCGGTCAGCGCGATCTCCGGTAACAAATACAGCACCTGCGTCCCCGCCCGAATGGCCCGCCGCATCAGTTCGATGTACACCCGGGTCTTACCGCTGCTGGTGACGCCGTGCAGGAGTACGGTCTTGCCCTCCCCGTGAAGGGCTTCGATCTCGGACACGGCGCGGGCCTGCTGATCGCTGAGCGGACCGGGCTCGGCCGTGACCTCGGCGGTAGCAAGCCGGCTGATCTCCCGGTCGTAGAACTGGAAAATCTCCTTCTTTACCAGGGCGCGGATCTGGGCGTCGCTAGCCCCGGTGCGCTTGCTCAGGTCGGTGCGGCGCACGTAGGGTTGCTCGCGGCGGTACTGGATGAATTCGAGTAGGACGGCGGTTTGTTTTTCCGAGCGGGACACTTTCTCGAAGGCCCCCGCCCGCTCGGCCTCGGTCTTGCAGTTCGGGTGCCAGTCCACGCACCTGACCCTGAGCGGTCTGTAGCGGTCTTCCATCTCCTCCCGGGGCAGCACGATGTGGCGGTCCAGCAGGCCCCGGATGACGGGGTAGACGGTCTTGCGCTGCAGGATGTCGCGGATGTCCCGCAGCGTCAGTTCGGGTTGCAGGGTCAGGGCTTCTACCACCAGGTACTCGTCGCCACTCAGCTCGGTTACCTCGTCGCTAAACAGCGGCCCGAGGGTGATGATGGTCTCGCTGGCCATTTTGAGGTGGCTCGGCAGGCCGGCGGCCATCACCTCTCCCGGGGTGCAGCAGTAGTAGTCGGCCATCCAGCCCCAGAGTTCCAGTTGCCGGGCGGTCAGCAGGGGCTCCACGTCGATGACGCTCAGGATCGGCTTGGTCCTGAATCCGGGGTCCGTGCCGTGTATCCGGCGAATGATGCCGGCGTAGTGCTTATTGCGGGCGAACTGTACTTCCACCCGTTGCCCCTCCCGCAGTTGGCCTACGTACTCCTCGGGGACGTGGTAGGTATAGGTCTGGGCCAGGCTGAGCGGCAGGATGACATCGGCGAAGACGGTTCCGGTTTTTACCATAATTTGTTGCAAATATAGGTAACGTACCTTTGCGCTTTCTTTTTTTGCGCGGACGCAGGTGCGGGCAAAATTCCGAACGTTAAGCAGTTTCCCTTCGTGCAACTATCCGCCATCGTAGCCACCGACCGTCGCGGTACCATCGGCAGGGACGGGCAGATCCCCTGGTACCTCCCCGCCGATCTCCGGTACTTTAAGCGCACCACCCTGGGCCACCCCGTCATCATGGGTCGCAAGACCTTCCGCAGCATCGGGCGCCCCCTGCCCGGGCGAACGAACATCGTACTGACCCGCGACCCTTTTTTCCGGGCTACGGGTACCGTGGTGGTGCATAGCCTGCGGGAGGCGCTGGGGCATCCGGCGGTGACGGAGTCCGCCGAGTCCTTCATCATCGGTGGGGGTGAGCTTTACGCTTCTTCGCTCCATCTGGTCACGACCGTATACCGCACGATCGTGGATGCCGATATTCCCGACGGGGATGCCTTTTTTCCCGAGCTTCCCCCCGGGCAGTGGCGGGAGGTCTGGAGTGAGGCCCACCGGCCGCAGGGGAAGGACGAACTGGCGTATCGCTTCAGCCGGCTGGAACGTATCGCGAAACAATTCGTATAAAATTTGTAAAAACAAACAAAAAGTAGTTTATTGGTCTCGCATTCCGTTTCATTCACACTTAGAGAACATGCGAGAAGATTTCCTCCACTACCTGTGGCGGCTGGCCCGATTCGATCTGCGGGGCCTGCGCACCACCCAGGGCGAGCCCCTCACCATTCAGCAATTCGGCACCCTCAATACCGACGGCGGGCCCGACTTTACCGACGCCCGTATCCGCATCGGGGAGCTACAGTGGGCCGGGCAGGTCGAAATGCACCTGCGCAGTAGCGAATGGTCCGTCCACGGTCACTCCGACGATCCGGCCTACGGCAGTGTGATCCTGCACGTCGTACTCGAAGAGGACGAGGTCATCTACCGGAACGACGGAAGCCGGATCCCCTGTCTGGAGCTGCGCGACCGTATCCCGGCGGGCATCCGCAACAGCTACTGGCGGCTGCTGCACAATGAATACTGGGTGCCCTGCGAAACCCAAGTCGATCGGGTCAGCGATCCGGTACGTGCGCTGTGGCTACAGCGGGTGCTGGCCGAGCGCCTTCACCGCAGGGCGACCGCCTACACCGAAAGCTGGGAACGGTCCGGCCGCGACCACGAATCCGCTTTTTACCGTAGCCTGGCCCGCGCTATGGGGGGGCGGGTAAACGGGGCGGCGATGGAATTGCTGGCGACCTCCCTGCCCCTGCGGGTGATCCTGAAGCACAAGCATAGCCTGCTGCAACTCGAGGCGCTGCTGTTCGGGCAGTCCGGCCTCCTTCCCGGGCCCGAGGCCGGGGAGGACGGCTACGTAACCCGCCTGCGCCGGGAATACCAGCTGCTGCGCGTCAAGCACGGTCTGCTCCCCCTCCCCGTAACGGCCTGGAAGTTTTTGCGGATGCGTCCGAATAACTTCCCCACCGTGCGCATCGCCCAGCTGGCCTGCCTGTACCACCGGAGCGGCCAACTCTTCGGTAAGGCGCTGGCGGCGGCGGATACGCGGGAACTCCGGTCGATGTTCGTGGTCGGGCTGAGTAACTACTGGCAGACCCACTACCGATTCGGCGCGGAGGTGGAGCGCCGGCCCCGCCGCATGGGGGATCAGATGGTGCGTACCATTCTGATCAATGCCGTGGCGCCGGCCCTGTTCGGCTACGGGAAGTTGCGGCAGGACGAACGCTACTGCGAACGGGCCGTAGCCCTCCTTGATCAGTTGCCCGCCGAGCAAAACTCCGTCATCAATCACTGGCGCAAACTCGGCTGGGAAGCCCGCAACGCCGGGGAGAGCCAGGCCCTGCTGGAACTTAAAACTACCTACTGCACCCCCACTCGCTGTACGTCCTGCTCCGTCGGCTGCGCTATCCTGAAGGAGGCCCGGGACGGTGATGCCCCCCGACTGACCCTGAATGAGGCCGCCCGCGCCTACGCCCTGACCGGCTGATCCCGCGGCCCGCCACCGAGTACTTACCTTCGCCCTCCTTCACCAACATTCCCTTCGTGGCCCGCAGCAAGTCCAAAAAAGTGACGCCCCTGATGGCGCAGTACAATCGGGTAAAGGCTAAGCACCCGGAGGCCCTGCTGTTGTTTCGGGTGGGCGATTTCTACGAAACCTTCGGGGAAGATGCCGTGAAGTCCGCCCAGGTACTCGGCATCACCCTCACGAGTCGCAACAACGGGGGCAGCGACATCGAGCTGGCTGGCTTTCCCTACCACAGTGTCGATACCTACCTGCCCCGCCTGGTACGGGCCGGCTACCGGGTGGCGATCTGCGAACAGTTAGAAAAGCCCTCCAAAACGAAGAAAATCGTGAAGCGGGGGGTGACCGAAATCGTAACCCCCGGGCTGGCCGTAGCCGATCAGCTACTGGAGCATAAGACCAACAACTTCCTGGCCTGCGTGGTCTTCGGGCGGGGGCGGAAGGACCCCTGCGGGCTGAGCCTTCTCGACCTGAGCACCGGTGAGTTCCTGGTGGCCGAGGGGCGGGAGGACTACATCGATAAGCTGCTCCAGAGCTTCGACCCGAAGGAGGTGATCATTTCCAAAGATCGCAGGCAGCAGTTCGACCGGGCCTTCGGGGATCGGTTTTACCTCTCGACCCTGGACGAGTGGGTCTTTACGGAGGATTACACCACGGAGAAACTACTGAACCAGTTCAATTCCGTCAGCCTGAAGGGCTTCGGAGTGGAGGAGCTTTCCGTGGCCCGTCTGGCCGCCGGGGCCGTTCTCCACTACCTGGCAACCACGGAGAACAAGAACCTGCGCCACATTACCCGCATCGGGCGACTGGCCCACGACCGCTACGTCTGGTTGGACCGCTTCACCATTCGTAATCTGGAACTGATCCATAGCCCCCACGACCATGGCGTGGCCCTGTCGCGGGTGCTGGACCGCACCGTAACCCCCATGGGCGGCCGCCTGCTACGGCAGTGGATCGTGCTGCCCCTCAAGGATCTTCAGCGGATCCGGGAGCGCCACGAAGCAGTGCGCACGTTTTTCAGTACTCCGGCGCTGTTGCAGGACCTGGATCAGGCCCTGCAGCAAATTGGTGACATCGAACGCCTGATCTCCAAGGTGCCGCTGGGTAAGGTGAACCCCCGGGAAATTCGCGCGCTCAGCCAGGCGCTGTGTGCCATGGGGCCCATCCGCCAACTGCTACTGGACGCCGACAGCCCCGTTTTGCACCGACTGGCCGAACACCTGGACCCGCTGCCCGACGTCTGCGACCACATCGACGGCGTAATCCGGGAAGACCCGGCCGTCAACCTCAGCAAGGGGGGCGTCATTGCCGACGGCTTCGACAGCGAGCTGGACGAATTACGGGATATTACCCGTAACAGTAAAAGCCGACTGGCCGCCATTCAGCAGCGGGAGACGGAGCGAACGGGCATCGCCAGCCTAAAGATTGGGTTCAACAACGTATTTGGGTACTACCTGGAGGTGACCAATAAGTACAAACAGGTCGTCCCCCCCGAATGGACCCGCAAGCAAACGCTCACCAACGCCGAGCGCTACATCACCCAGGAGCTGAAGGAGCTGGAGGATAAAATCTTGACCGCGGAAGACAAGATTTTGCAACGGGAAGAAGCCCTGTACGAGGATCTCGTCATCTGGTTGCAGGGCTATATCGCGCCGGTACAGCGCAACGCCCGTATTCTGGCGCGGGTCGACTGTCTGCTCGGCTTTGCCAAGGTTGCCCGCCGTCACCGATACGTGGAGCCCGAGCTGAACGCGGGCAAAGCCATCGACATCCGGGGCGGGCGCCACCCCGTCATCGAGCGGCAACTCGAAGTGGGCGAGCAGTACATTCCGAATGACGTCCAGCTGGACCCCGACGACCAGCAGATCATGATGATCACCGGGCCCAATATGGCCGGCAAGTCCGCTCTGCTGCGACAGACGGCCCTGATCTGTCTGCTCGCCCAGATGGGCGCCTTCGTCCCGGCGGAATCGGCGAAACTCGGACTGGTGGACCGCGTCTTCACCCGGGTCGGGGCCAGCGATAACATCAGTAGTGGGGAATCCACCTTCATGGTGGAGATGAACGAGACGGCCTCGATCATGAACAACATCACCGACCGCTCCCTCATTCTGCTCGATGAGATCGGCCGGGGGACCAGCACCTTCGACGGCATCTCGATTGCCTGGGCCATTGCGGAATACTTGCACAATAACGGACGGGCCTGTCCGAAAACACTCTTTGCCACCCACTACCACGAACTGAACGAACTGGCCGGTAGCCTACCGCGCATCCGGAATTACTCCATCGCCATCAAGGAGCACGGCAACAAAATTATCTTCCTCCGTAAGCTCATTCCCGGCGGTAGCCAGCACAGTTTCGGTATTCACGTAGCCCAGCTGGCCGGTATGCCCGCATCGATCGTAGCCCGGGCGGCCCGTATTTTGGAGCAATTGGAGCGGCAGCACATTGCCGACGGGGTCGATGAGTCAGAAGGCGGGAACTCCCCTGGCCCCGCGGCTCGCCAGATCGCCCCGGGCACGGTGAGTGCCGAAGCCCTGCAGTTGAGCATTTTCGAAACCAGCGACCCGACCGCCGGACGCCTGCGGGAAGTGCTCGAGGGCGTAACCATCAACTCCATGACGCCCATCGAGTGCATGATGAAGCTGCAGGAATTGAAGCAGATCCTAGCCGAAACCGACTGAAGCAAACAATTGCCGGCCTGCCCTACTTGTGTGAGCATGGCAGACTACACCCACGACCTCATTGTGATCGGCGCCGGATCGGCTGGCCTTGGGGCGGCCGGGTTCGGCGGCGCGATCGGACTTCAGGTAGCGCTGATCGATAAAACGGTACGCGATTATGGCGGCGAGTGCCTCAACTACGGTTGCGTACCCAGCAAAGCACTGCTTCACGTAGCCAGCCAGTTTGCCGCAGCCCGCAAAGCCCGTCGTTTCGGTCTGAGCATCGAGGGGGAGGGGAAGGCTGACTTTACCGAGGTGATGCGCTATGTGCAGGAGCGGCAGGACATCATCCGCAGCCACGAAAGCCCGACCTACCTGATGGAAGAATACGGACTGGATTGCATCATCGGGGAGGCCATGCTTACCGGCCCCCGCGAAGTCACCGTGAACGACCGCAAACTGACCGCTCCCCGAATCGTGCTGGCTACCGGCTCCAACCCAAGCCACCTCCAGGTTCCCGGCGCCGAGCTGGTGAAGCAGTACGATAATGAATCGACCTTCAGCCAGCTGAACGAACTGCCGCAACAGTTGGTAATCGTCGGCGGCGGGCCCAATGCCTGTGAGATGGCCCAGGCCTTCCGGCGATTAGGCAGTGAGGTGACCCTCCTGAACCGGGGGGACCGCCTGCTGAAAAAGGATCCCGCCCCGGCGGCTAGGGTGCTGGAAAAGCAGCTCCGGGACGAAGGCGTCACGATCCGCCACCAGACGGAGGTGGATCACTTCACCAACGCCAGCACCGCCGTACTCCAAACCCCCGAAGGAGTGGGGGAGGAGCTGACTTTCACCCACCTGATCGTGGCGATCGGACGAACCATTCGCACGGAGGGGCTGGGACTGGAGCTCGCCGGTGTCCACGTGCAGCAGGGGAAGATCGTCGTGGACGATTACTACCGGAGTAGCAATAAGTCGATCTACGTCATCGGCGATGCCTACGGCCACGAGCAATTCAGCCACGGCGCCGAAAAGCACAACACCGACCTGTGGAACAACTTCCTCAGCCCGATCGACCGGAAGCACAAACTGCAGCACTTCAGTTGGGTCACCTTTACCGACCCCGAGGTAGCCACTTTCGGCCTGACCGCCGGGCAACTGGAAGAGCAGGGCACGGAATACGAAGTCGTCGAGCAGTCTTTCCGCCACGACGACCGGGCCGTAGCGGCGGACTACCGCGACTCCATCCTGATCCTCTACCTCTCCAAACCCGCCATCGGTTCGGCGAAAGTGCTCGGTGGGTGCATGGCCGCCCCGGCCGCGGGGGAGATGATTCAGGAACTACTTCTGCTCAATCTGCTGAACGCAGACTACAGTACCCTGACCAACAAGATCTACGCCTACCCCGTAGGCAGCCGGATCAACCAAAAACCAGCCCGGGACCGCACCCAGGACCGTCTGCTCACCCCCCTGAGTAAAAAAGCCCTCCAGGCGGCTTACCGGCTGCAGAATCGCTAAACTATGGAAACTACTTTTCCCTACCTCCCCCTCGGGCCGCTGCCCGCGGGGAGTGACGGCCTACGCCGCTTTCGGGTATGGGCCCCCGTGCCGAATCAGGTTACGCTAACCATCATCCGCGATGAGGGGGAATCGCGGTACGCAATGGAGCGGGACGAGTTCGGCTACTGGATGTCCGAAGCACTCCCTGCCCCCGCCGGCACCCGCTACGGCTACTACCTGAACGGTAACCAGGAAAAACGCTACCCCGACCCCGCCAGCCGCTACCAACCCGACGGAGTGCACGGCCCGAGTGAAGTGATCGACCTACCCCGCGCGGCCGATACCCGTGCGGCGGGTAAGGGGCTGGGCGGGGTCGTAATTTACGAGTTGCACATCGGCACCTTCACCCCGGAAGGTACGCTAATGGCAGCCGCCGAGAAGCTGGGTTACCTCCGCGATCTTGGCGTGAACACCATCGAGGTGATGCCCCTCAACCAGACGCCCGGCGAGCGGAACTGGGGGTACGACGGCGTCCACCCCTTCGCTCTGCAGCGGGCCTACGGGCGGCCGGAGGACCTGCGCGCCTTCATCAGCGCGGCCCACGACCGGGGCATCGCCGTGCTCATCGACGTGATCTACAACCACCTGGGGCCGGAGGGCAACTACCTGCCCCAGTTCTTCCCGGTGTTCACCGACCAGCACAAAACACCCTGGGGATCGGCCATCAACTTTGACGATCGCCGGGCCGACGGCGTGCGCAACTACTGGCTCGAGAACGTAAAGATGTGGCTGAGCGATTACGGTGCCGACGGCCTGCGGCTGGATGCCGTGCACGCCATCAAGGACTACAGCGCCGAGCACTTCCTGGAGGCGGTGGCAAAGGTGGCCGAGGCCATCGAGCGGGAACAGGGTCGGGAAATCATCCTGCTGGCCGAGTGCGATCTGAATGCCCCCCGCTACGTCCGCCCCCGGGAGCAGGGGGGCTACGGAATGGACGGCCAGTGGGTGGATGAGTTCCACCACGCCCTCCACACCCTGCTGACCGGGGAAAGCCGGGGATACTACGAGGACTTCGGGGGGGTGGACGAGCTCGCCGCCGCCCTCCGCTACGGCTACGTCTACCGCGGCCAGTACAGTGCCCACCGCCAGCGAAACTTCGGCACCGACGACTACCTGCCGGGTGGGGGGGGAGGGGGAGCCCCCCTGTATCCCTACCAGTTCGTGGTATTCCTGCAGAATCACGACCAGGTGGGTAATCGCATGACCGGCGACCGGCTGATCGAAAGCCTGTCGACCGAACGCTACCTGCTCGGGGCCGGCGTCTACCTCTTTTCCCCCTTTACGCCCCTGATCTTCATGGGGGAAGAATACGGGGAGCGCAACCCCTTTCCCTACTTCGTCCACCACGGGGATAAGGAGCTTATCGAGGCCGTGCGCAGGGGGCGGGCCGCCGAGTTCGCCGCCTTTCAGGAGGAGGGGAAGCGGGTGCCCGATCCTCAGTCAGAAGATACCTTCCGTTCCGCTAAGTTAAGTTGGGACACCGAGGGGCCGGTCGCAGAATTTTACCGTTCCGCTCTGCACCTGCGCGCCGCCGCCAAAAGCTTCAGCGACATCCGGGTGGAGCAACGGGGAAGCGTGCTCATCTGGTGGGTCGAAGGTAACGACTACCGCTGCTACGCTAACTTCGGAACCGATGTCACGGAACTGAGCGCCCCCTCCGACGAACTCCTGCTCACCAACCAACCTACCGAACTGACGGACGGTACACTCCGGCTGCCCGCCGACGGGTTTGCCGTTGTCCGCGCCTAATACCCGCCCATGACCGCTACCTACCGCATTCAATTTCACGCCGGCTTCCGGGTGACCGATCTGATCGATATTCTGGATTATCTTCGGGAACTGGGGATCGATACGATCTACGGCAGCCCCATCCTAATGGCTAACCCCGGCAGCACCCACGGTTACGATGTCACCGACCCCGGCCGCCTCAACCCCGAAGTGACCAGCGAGGATGATTGGGAACGACTGCACGCCGAACTCCGGAAAAGGGGAATGGAATATATGCAGGACATCGTGCCCAACCACACCGCCCTGAGCCCCCACAATGTTTGGTACAAAACCGTGGTCGGGGCGGGGCCCGAGGGGCGCTACGCCGGCCACTTCGACATCGACTGGAAGCACCCCCGCCTGCCCGGCCGCACCATCCTGCCCGTGCTGGGCGACCGGCCGGAAGCTGTAGCCGAAGCCGGGCAACTGGAGTACTACCGGGGCGGACTGCGGGTCTACCAGAACCACTGGGAAGCCCAAGACGCCGACCGCAGTACCGAAGTAGAGGAAAATCCCTACGTACAACCCGTACACTGGCAGGCCACCACCGACTTCATCACCTACCGCCGCTTTTTCACCGTTAACGAGCTCATCGGGATGCGGACCGAAGACGAGCGGGTGTACGCCGACCTCCACGCCCGTACCTTCGCCGACGTTGAGGCCGGCCGGATCGATCATCTGCGACTGGACCACGTGGACGGCCTGCTCGACCCCACCGCCTACCTGAAGCGACTGCGTAAATCGGTGGGCGAAGCCGGGCTGTACGTAGAGAAAATTTTGGAACCCGGCGAGCAACTCCCCGACGACTGGCCGGTACAGGGTACGACGGGCTACGATTTTCTGGCCGCGGTGAACCGCCTGCTGACCAACGAGGAAAGCAGCGTCAGCTTTAGCGATCTCTACGAGCGACTGACCGATGCACCACTCCCCGATTACCACGAGCTGGTGTTCCGCAACAAGCTCATGCTGGTCAAAGAGCACTTCCCGGGGGAGCTGGACAACCTGGTCCGCCGCTGGCTTCCGCTCCTGCCCGCCCGCCTGAAGAAAGGCTTTCCGGAGACCCTCGCCCACTGGCTGGCGGCCTTCCCGGTTTACCGCATCTACCCCACGGGGGGGCGGCTGAGCCCCGCCGAACTGAGTCACTGCCTGGAGGCGGTCGCTACGGTTATGCATCACGTCCCCCAGCGGGGGCGGGCGGTACTGCGCTGGGTGGCCTGGTTGGCGGAACGCAATTTCAGCGGGGGAATGCTGGAGGCCCTGCAACGGTCCATGCAACTGAGCGGCCCCCTGATGGCCAAAGGCGTGGAGGATACCACCTTCTACCAGTTCTGGCGGCAGGCCCACCTGAACGAGGTCGGTAGCTCGGCCGACCCCACCGAGCGGCTTTCGCCCCGCGATTTTCACCGCTTCGTCCTCGCACGCAAACCGACCAGCATGAACGCCACGGCCACCCACGACACTAAGCGGGGGGAGGACGGGCGGGCCTTCCTGCAGGCCCTGAGCTTTTTCCCCCGGGAGTGGCAAACCTTCGTTCAGCAAGTGTCGGATGCCCTCGACCTGCGCGACGTGCGCCCGGCGGGTCTGTACCTGGTGCTGCAGAGCCTGGTGGCCGGATATCCTCTGCATAAGCCGGCCGAAGCGGCCAAACTGAGCGATCGCCTCCACGCGTACCTCGAAAAGGCCCTGCGGGAGGGCAAGGAGATGAGCAACTGGGCCGAGCCGAACGTGGAGTACGAGCGGAGCCTGAACCGGCTGGCCGACCAGATTCTCGCGAGCGCCGAACTGCGCTCCGCCCTGGAACACCTGCTGCGCACCATCTGGCCGCAGACCCGCCACAACAGTTTCGCCCAGCTCGTCCTGAAGTGCACCGTGCCCGGCATCCCCGACGTGTACCAGGGGACTGAGAGCTGGGACCTGAGCTTCGTGGACCCCGACAACCGCCGCCCGGTCGACTACGGTAAGCGCGCGGCGTGGCTACAACGGGAACCCGAAAACGAGTACGACCCGGCGCGTAAAGCCCGATTGCTGCGGGAATTGCTCCTGTTGCGGCGGGAGAAGGGGGAATTTTTTGCCGGGGCGGATTACCGGCCGATCGCCATCGGGGATGACAGCCTGGCCTTCGAACGAACGTTGGGTGCACAGGAACTGGCCGTGCGGATCGCCAAACGGGCGGGGACGCAGGTGCCGGCCCCGTCGGGAAGCGGGTGGGAACGGGTCATTGCCAAAGACTACGGGTCGGGCCTGGGGGTATGGTTCCGGGATAAAGAAATGGGGTAAGGAGTTACAAAGTCCGATTTTAGGATATAGAATGGTGAACCTTAACGGTCCGTAAGCAATGCACGGGCCGTTTTGATCGCTATCTTGCTAACCAACCCGTGACGCTATGAAAATCCGTATCCCCTTATTCTGCACCTTCCTGATCCTGACGGCCGGCCTCTCCGCCCAGGTCGAATTCGGTCTTAAGGGCGGCCTGACCACCGAATCCCTCCAGGACAAATCCTACAGTTTCGACCGGGAGGGGCGCCAAAGCCTCCTGCTGGACCTGGAGGGGGCGGACTACGGCGTTCAGTTCGGTGCCCTGCTGCGCTTCCCCCTGAAGGG
This sequence comes from uncultured Lewinella sp., assembly GCA_964594535.1. Classification (GTDB taxonomy): domain Bacteria; phylum Bacteroidota; class Bacteroidia; order Chitinophagales; family Saprospiraceae; genus Neolewinella. The sequence continues at coordinate 10,241 of CAZQNE010000023.1, read as the reverse complement.
AAGTTGGGGGCTACAGACCGAAGCCACGCTCAATAGCGCCAAGACCACCTTCCGGGTGGACGGATCGGACGGCGGAACCGACAATGGCCTCACCAGCGTGTTCGAAGAGCGCTACAACGACCTGAACGTACCCGTACTGCTGACCTACCAGCTCTTTAAAATCCTCCGGCTACACGCCGGGCCGGTGGGGCATTTCTACGTCTCGAGCAGCAGTGACCTCACGGATGAGGAGGGCATCGACCGTACGTTCGAAACGCTGAACCTGGGCTACAACGCCGGGGTCAGCCTCGATATCGGGCAACTGACCCTGGACGTGCGCTACGGCGGTAATTTCGCTAACTACGGCGAGACCTTCACCCTGCGCGGCGCCGAAGTGGACGTGGACCAGGCACCCAGGCGGTGGATCGGAACGGTGGCCTACCGCTTCTAGCCGGGGAAAAAATCCAACCGGGGTACAACCCCAACCGAAGCCGCCCCCTCCCTTTGGTATGCTGACACAGCGTCACCCCAATCCCACACCCCCCGCCCGGATGACGGAAGCCGAACTCATCGCCGCCTGCCGTCGCGAGGATCGGCGGGCGCAAAAAGAATTGTACGACCGCTACAGCCGCGCCATGTACACGGCTTGCTACCGCATTTGCGGCGATTTCGATCTGGCTAACGACGCGCTGCAGGAGGGTTTCCTGAAGGTGTATCAGAAATTACACACCTTCCGGGGGGATAGCACGATCGGGGCCTGGATGAAGGTGGTCATCGTCCGTACCGCCCTGAACCGCCTGCGCCGGCAACCCCGCCACGAAGAATTACCCCTGCACCACGCCGACGGGGAGGTCGACTGGGGCACCACCGCCCTGGACACCGAATACCTGGAACGTGCCATCCAGCGACTGCCCGACGGGTACCGCGCCGTATTCGTGCTCATCGAGGTAGAGGGCTACAAGCACCAGGAGGTGGCCGATATGCTCGGCATTACGGCGGGGACCAGCAAGAGCCAACTCTTCTACGCCAAGAAGAAGCTCCGTGAATACCTAAAAGCCTACGTCTGATGGACCGCAACTACCACCGCCTGCGGGAAGCGATCGCGCGACTCCCCGAGTACGACCCGACCGCCGACCAGTGGAACGCCATCGAAGGCGCGCTCGGGGGTTCCGATCCCAACCTATCCGATCGTCTGCCTACCTATGCCCCCCCGGCGGGGGTATGGAATGGAATAAGCCAGGGATTGGACCGCCCGACACCCGTACGAAAACTGCGCCCACCGCGCCACTGGTGGAGCTACGCCGCCGCCATCCTGCTACTGGTGGCCGCCGCGGTTGGGTACGGCCGGTACGATGCCGGTCCGTCCGTCAGCTACGCCTACCACCAGGAAGCCCAGCCGACCGCCCCCGTAGCGGATTGGGACGATGACGAGGAAAGCTTCCGACGCGCCCGCCGGCAAGTGAGCGAACGGGACGAGCCCCAGCTCAATCACCTGGGCTACGAACTCGACGAACTCACCGATGCCCGGGAAGAAATCAAGGAGATACTCGTCGCCTACGGGCAGGACCCCGCCGTAGTCCGCCAACTCGCCGAGATCGAACGGGAACGCGATGAGGTGTATAGACGGATACTGATCGAATTGTGAATGCAGGCTTAGGACGGGCGTTGCCCTTAGGCTAAGGACGGCCTCCGCCTTAGCCTTAGCCTCCGCCTAACCCCCCCCATCCCCCATGCAATACCTCCTACTCCTCCTCCTATTCCTCCCCGGCACCTGCGTACGCGCCCAGAATGCCGTGCGGGAAGTGGTCACCAAAACCATCGAGGATACCTACGCCTACCGTAGCGGAAGCGAACTGGCCGTGGAGGGGGAAAAAGCGGAGATTTTCGTAGAGACCTGGGCCAGGCCGAAGATCAACGTTCGCGTCGTGCTGACCGCCCGCCACCCCCGATTGGAAACCGCCCGCCGGGAACTGGAAAACCTAGAATTCGTAACCGAGGTGGCCGGCCAGAAGATCTTCCTGAAAAACCGGCTCCGAAACAAAGACGCCCGCCCGGAAAGTGAACTGACCGTAGCCTACTACATCACCCTGCCCGAAGAGTGCCCCGTCTACCTGAAAAGCCACTTCGGCGCCGCGACCATTTCCAACCTGAATAACCGCCTCCGGATCAACGGGGAGTTTTCGGCCATTAACATCGACAACGTACAGGGACTGCTCGACATCCGGACCCGCTTCGGTGACATCACCGGGGAAAAGATCGACGGCAACGTGGTCATCAACGCCCGCCGCTCTGACATCAACCTGCTCGACGTGGGTGGAACCTTTACCATCAATGCCCAGTACGGTGACATTAAACTAAGCCCCAACGTCAATATGCGCGACCTGCGGATCAGCGCCGACAAAAGCGACGTCCTCATCTACGAGCCCGTGGGTGGGGAGGGCCTGGCCTACGAACTCAGCGCCCAGAACGGCGAACTGATGCTGCCCGAAAACCGCGTGATGCGCGAATTGGAGCGCAGCAGCGAATGGCGCCGCATCCAGATCGGCCCGAACAGCGAACGCAGCGGGACGATAACGGCCAGCGTGACCTTCGGTAGCCTGCGTCTGCTCAGCCGATGATCCGCTTCTTCATCGCCTGAAATTCCTCCTCGGTGATGATGTTCTGGGCCTTCATTTCGGCCAGCTCCCGGATCTTGCGCATGTTATCCTCGGCTTCACTGACCGGGTTGCGGGCAGGGGGCGGCGGCGGGGCCGTGGGAGCACCTACGGCGGGTTCGGCAGCGGTGGGTACGTCGGGGGGCACGATGTCCTGCTCGGCTTCTTCCTGCTTCCAGCGGCGGGCTACATCCTTTCCCTTTTCGAACTTTTCGTTGTACACCTTCCGTAGGCGTTCGGTGTCGAAGTCGAGGAAGGTACCCCCGTTGCCGAAGTGCTTTTTGAAAACTTCGCCGAGGGCATAGGTGCTCGCCCCGTTCAGAATAGCCGTAGCGACGCCGCCGACCACCGTACCGAGGCCGGGCACCAATTTGATCAGGCTGCGGGCTCCGGCCTTGGTCATGGCACTGGTCGTCAGGCTGGTCACGAGTGCCTTACCCTGGGTCTCGGCGAAATCGATGCCGTACACCCGGCAGAGCTGGCGGATCATGTCGAGCTGCAGGGCCGAAACGGCGAATACGTCCGCAATGGGGAGCGGTACGATGTAGCTGGCCCCCATGCTCCACACGACGTGGTTGCGGATAACGGTGGTGGCGTGGGCGTCCTTATCGGTCGTGTTCTGCGGATTCATGAGGGAATCTTTAATCGTCTTCTTCGCGTAGTCGGTTAACTTCTTGCGCATGGTCAGGTAACGGTTGGGGCCTGCCTAAGTTAAGCAGCCGGGCCACAAGTCGATGAACGCCGCCGGTGCATCGACCGTTCACGGGGTAAAACCCGCCCTATGGTCCCCCGCAACGATCACCTCTGGATCGGCCTGGCCGTATCCTTCGTGGTTACCGCCCTGGCTTACTTTCTGTTCGTACAGTTGGAGGCGTACTTCTCCCTGCCGGCGAACGGGGGCGTCACCTTCCGCCCGCGCACCCTGGCCCTGCTGGCCATCTGCCTGAACGTACTGCCGATGAACGTCTTCCGCCGCACCTACCGCACCCGCAGCATGAAGGGGCTGATGATCGGGGTGATGGTGCTGGCCGCCGCCTGGTTTTTTTACTACGGCCGCGAACTGCTGGACTACTAAAATTGCTCCAGATGTTGGTCGGGAACGGGTTCTACTTCCTCGGAGATATAGGGTACCCCTTCCGGTTGTAGGTTACTTTCGATGGATTGGAGACTGGTCAGCGCCCGAGTGTTGGTCAGGTCGTGGAGGCTCGGCACCAGCGATACGTAGCCGTGCTCCAGGGCGTAGGCATCGGTGTCCGTGCGCTCGTCTTCGTTTACGAAGCGGCCCGTGAGCCAGTAGTAGGGTCGCCCCCGGGGGTCTTCCGCTCTGACGTATTCTTCTACCCAGCGGGCTTCCGCCTGCCGGCACACCCGGAGCCCGCGGATCTCCCCCGCCGGCAGATCGGGAATGTTAACGTTGAAGAGGCTACCCTCGGCCATGCCATTGGTCAGCACGAAATCGATCAGGTGGCGGACGTAGGGCAGGCAGGGGGTGAAATCCGCATCGGCCCGGTAGTTCAAAAAACTGAAGCCGATACTCGGGATTCCTTCCAGGCTGGCCTCCATCGCCGCCGATAGTGTACCGCTGTACAGGATGTTGATGGCGGCATTGCTACCGTGATTGATGCCCGACAGGCAAAGGTCGGGGGTACGACCGTTCAGCAGGACGCTCTTGGCCAGTTTCACGCAGTCTACCGGAGTGCCGCTACAGTCGTAGGCTTCGATGTCGGGCCCGAAGGTGTCATTCTCCCGTACGAACACCGGTACGCTGATCGTAATGGCGTGGCCCTGGGCCGACTGGGGGCTATCGGGGGCCACCACCAGTACGTCACCGAAACGGCGGGCTTCGGAGACCAGGGCGGCAATTCCTCCGGCGGTGATACCATCGTCGTTCGTTACCAGGATCAGGGGGCGGGGCATAGGCGGGGCGTTGAAAGAGGGCAACGGATAAAAGGCGGAGTGGTTGGGTAGGATGCGGACTTAGGGCGGCGGAGCGCTGGTGCGGGGGGAACGGGAACGCCGGATGACGCGGCGCAATCCACTATACCCGAATACCGCCACCAGGATCAGCAACGTACCCCAGTAAAATGTTGGGCTCAGTTCCCGGGCGTCATCCAGCAGGAAATAGGCCAGAAAAATCCCGTACACCGGTTCCAGATTTACCGTCAGATTGGACGCGAAGGCGGAGAGTTGCCGCAGCGCACGCAGGGAAAGAAAGAACGTCAGCGTCGTACACAGCAGGGCTAACACCAGTAGATACGCCCAGTCGAGCGGGGCCGGCCAGAACCGCTCTCCCCCGAAGATAGGAATGAAGGGGCCCAGGAACAGCGATGCGGCGCCCAACTCGATAAAGGTGATGCGTAGCGGGTCGCTGCTTCCGATGTACCGCTTATTCAGTGAGGTAAACACACTGACCAGGGCGGCGGAAGCAAGCCCTACGACGATACCGGTATTCATGCCCGCATCCACCCCATCTACAATGAGGTAAATCCCGGGCAGGATGAATAAGCCCAGCAGTAACTCATACCACACGAAGGGGCGCCTAACGATCAGGGGTTCGAACAGGCTGGAGAACAGGGAGGTCGTCGCCATGCAGACCAGGGCGATACTGGCGTTGGCCAGTTTGATGGCGCCGTAAAAGGTCACCCAGTGGAGACCGACGATGGCGCCTATCCCGGCCAGTAGGAGCAAGTGGCGGGGGCCCACCTCCCGAAGGATCGCACCCAGACGGACGAAGAACACCAGGCTGATGGCCGTCAGAAACACCCGCCACCACACCAGGGTGAGGGCCGAAAGCTGAATCAGGTCGCCGAGAATGGCGGTAAACCCCCAGAGAAAAACGGCGAGGTGAAGTTCGAGGTAGGCCCGCCGCTCGGTATATGCCATAGTGGCGGAGACTGACAAGATGACGCGCTAGTCGCAGCTACAGCCCAATTCCCCGAGCAGATCATCGTGCTCCCGCAGCAACTGTTTGCTCAGTTCGTGGAGCTGCAGGTAGTAGGCGGCAAAGAGTTCGGCCTCCTTACAGGGCTGTTCCGTCCGGCTACGTTTGTAATCAAAGAGCTGATGCGACGACTCGATCAGGCGTTGCAACTCTTCGTGCCGCCGGTGGAAAGCGGTCAGGCGTTCGCGGCGATCGTCCTGCTCCAGATGGTGGGCGCTGCGGGCCATGGCCAATTCGGCGGGGTCGCTCAGGTCGCGACGGGTAAAATCGCGGGTGGTGATCTGAAAGAGCTGGCTGAGCCGTAATAGCTTACAGATACTGGGTTCGGCGCAACCGCTTTCGTAGCTGGCGATATTGCCCCGGTTCAGGCCCACCTGTTCGGCGAGTTCGCTCTGCGACCAACCGGCCCGGCGGCGCAGCAAGCGGAGGTTGGAAGGGATGAAATTAGGAAGCGGGCTAACCGCGGGCGACGGGGACGGGGAAGCTGCTTTGGATTTCATGCGTGGGTGAGGCGGATATGACTACTTTACACTTCGGTGACGGTGATGGTTGATCGCTGTCAAATTTTTTTACGCACTCGTCGTTCAAGTAGCGCCGTTGGTACGGAAATTGTACACTACGGCTACAACTAGCCTCCGAAAACTTGCATCCTTAGCCCGGGAGGAATAGTTTTGTAAAATATTTTTACAGGCCCCAATAGTACGACCATGACAGCTACCAAGCAGCAACAAAAAGATATCCAGGATCTTCTCTCCACGATTACCAATAGCCTCCGTGCATTTAGCCTGAAACTGACGGGGAACATGAACGACGCCGAAGATCTCTACCAGGATACCGCACTGCGCATCATGACCAACGCCGAGAAGTACAATCCCGGAACGAACTTCAAGGCCTGGGCGGTGACTATTATGCGTAATATCTTCATTAACAATTACCGTAAGAAGGTCCGCCGCAACCTCATCATCGACCAGACCCCGAATAACTATTACATCAACAGCGGCAACAAGACCGTGCTGAACGACGGGGAGAGTGAGGTCACCTTCAATGAGCTACAGGAGCTCGTGGATCGCCTTCCGGACGACTTCCGGGTACCCTTCCTGATGGCGTACCAGGGATACAAGTACGACGAGATCGCCGAACAGTTAGGTAGCCCATTGGGAACCATTAAGTCCCGCATCTTTTTCGCGCGGAAGAAGCTTCAGAAGATGTACGAAGAAGCGATGCGCGAACGTAGTGTGGCCTAAGCATCGGAGGGTAGCCGAATTTACCGCCCGATTTGGTTGGTCGCTTGTGCAGCCCGACGTACCTTAGCGGGGATATATTTTACTTTGACACTTTGAACATCCTGGAATTACGTATTTTTGTCCGTCTCCGGTAGGCTTTATGCCCCCGGAACTGACCGCTCGTTTTGACGGCCAATCCCTTACCGTAGTTTCCGAACCCCACACGCGCTACCCTGACCGACCATCCGTGCCGCGGAAGTTGGATTAAGGGGAGTATGCGATGGGTTAATTCACTTCTGACATGCCCGTTAGCTTAGCCCTCTTTTGGGACTTTACGCAACTTCACGAAACACTACTGCGTAGCCTCACCGGTGGCGGCCCAACACCGCTACCCGTCAACCAACCGCAGCCGGAAGCCGTGGATGTTGCCTGTGTGCTTGCCTTCGGCGACCGCCTGGGGCGGGTGGTATTTAACCGTGCCTACGCCGACTGGCGGATGCTGGATAGTTACGGTCGCGTGCTTGCCGAGGCACCCCTCGATCTCACTCAGCTTTTTCCGAATAAATTCGGGCACGTTGGGGTGGATCGCACGCTCACGGCGGATGTAATCACCTATCTGAACCGTACGGATAGTGCCGAAGCTATCGTCATCATCGGTGGGGGAAGCGAATACCGGCAACTGCGTAAGGTAGTCAAATCCAAGGGGCGCGAACTCATCGGCATCGGCGTACGGTCGACGACCGACAGTTTCTGGAAGGATGCCTGCGACCACTTTCATTTCTACGAAGATCTACAGTGCCGCCAATTGTACACCGGGCAGTCGGTGCCCGGAGGCCTGAGTATGGATCGCGCACGGGATTTGTTAGTGGAAAGCCTGGAAGAACTCAGCCAGTACTACGGTACCCAGTGGGTGCAACAGGTACGAATCAAACCAGCCATCATTCGCCGGTCTCCGAACTTCGACGAGGGCTTGTTGGGGTACGACGCCTTCAGCCACTTCCTGCGCGATCAAACCGATCTGATCGAGCGTCGTCACCGACCGGGGGAGCAAGAACCCGAGTACCGGTTGCTATCGGCACCGGACGAGCCCCAAACGAGTCGGCAGCGGTTACCGGACCGCGAACAACTCGCCGGCTATTACCTCCGGGTAGCCGGTCAGCAGGGGATCCGGATGCCCGATCCGGTCATCATGTGGGAGGGGATCGATGTATACGCCAGTTTCCTGGCCGACGGTACCTCCTTCGGTTCCTTCGCCGAAATCGACCAGGAATGTCTGACCCTGCTACGGGAAGATTTCCCCAATCTGTCCATGACGGAGGTGAAGAAAGTCCGTCAGGTGCTGTTTAAATGCTTCCTGTTCCGGCCCTCGGTCGACGACACCATCGGCTTTCACGAGGAGGTGAAGGAACTAGCTGACATCGAAGACCGCTACTTCGAGCTGATGCTAGCCCGGATCGCCGATAACCTGAATGAGGAGGTGGACTTCGGCGCCCTGTCGATAGCCCTTACCGGAAACGACGAGCAGGCCGACCGGCTCGCCCGGTTATACAACAGCGAAGAAGAATAGTATGCCCGCCCGCCTCTCCGTTAACCTCAACAAGGTCGCCCTCATCCGCAATAGCCGTGGGGCAAACTATCCCGATTTGATCCGGGTGGCTACCGACTGCGAGCGTTTCGGGGCCCAGGGTATCACCATCCACCCGCGGCCCGATCAACGGCACGCACGTTACGACGACGTGGCGGCACTGAGGGAAGTCGTGACTACCGAACTGAACGTGGAAGGCTACCCCTCGGGCCGATTCATGGAGGTGGTACTCGCCGTCCGGCCCGACCAGGTCACCCTGGTGCCCGACGAACCCGGTCAGCTCACCAGCGACCACGGCTGGGATACCGTAGCCCGTGCCGAAGAGCTGGCCCGTATCATCGGTCGGCTCCGGGACCGGGGCATCCGGACCTCTCTTTTCGTCGATGCCGATCCCCGAATGCTGGACGGAGCCAAAAATATTGGCACCGACCGCATTGAATTTTATACGGGTCCCTACGCTTCGGGCTACTCCCAGGATCGCGCCGCCGCCGTGGCCCCCTTCGCCGAAGCCAGCCGGTACGCCGCCGGCCTGGGTCTGGGTATCAATGCCGGCCACGATCTGAACCTGGAGAATCTGTCCTTCTTCAGCGAGCAACTGCCGGATTTACAAGAGGTTAGTATCGGTCACGCCCTCATCAGCGACGCCCTCTATTACGGCCTGTCCAACACCATTCAGTTGTACCTCCAACGCCTCAGCGCATAGGTCGACACCGCACCTGCGGCCCCCCGCCCGATTACCGACGAATGACCCTGAGAAAGGGACCAAATAAGCTTCCGATCCGATCGAAACGGACAGTTTAATTTCCCATAGAGTTGGTTAAAAAGCAAAATCTTTTAACTTTGCCTTCACGTTTCGACCGCTTTGTTCGTTAGATCAGTGCAGGACGCTTGAAGTTTCGTGCGATATTCCGTTTCCCTCCTGCCACCCACAACCGTATTTAGACGACCTGGACCCTGAAGATCCGGATGCCCCGTGCATCCTCTGCTTTCTATTTTCTGAGACTTGTAATCAACTAAATCATACTAGCATGAAGAGACTTTCACTAGTGATTGCGTTTTTCTGCTTCGCCGGCAGCATCCTACTGGCGCAGCGGACAATCACCGGAACGGTCACCGATACGGAGGGCGAGCCACTCATCGGCGCGTCCGTCCTCGTTCAGGGTACCACCTCCGGTACCGTCACCGACATCGACGGTAATTTTGCGCTCGAGGTGCCCACCGCCGCCGAGCTGTTAGTGGTGAGCTACACCGGCTTCGCTACGCTAGAATACACCATCGACGGTGCGTCTAGTGTAGTCAACATCGAGCTCGCCGAGTCAGCCAGCCAACTGAATGAGGTGGTCGTCACCGCCCTGGGCATCCGCAAGGAGAAAAAAGCCCTGGGATATTCGGTTGCGACCATCGGTTCCGGCCAGGTAGAAAACCGGGTCGAGGCTGACGTTGGGCGTATTCTACGTGGTAAGGCCGCCGGGGTGGACATTACCCAGACGTCGGGTGTTGCCGGTTCCGGTACTAACATTATCATTCGGGGCTACAGTTCCATCACCGGCTCCAACCAGCCGCTTTTCGTCGTTGACGGGGTTCCCTTTAACTCCAGCACTAACACGGACCGCAACTTCGTCACTGGTGGTGCCACGGCTTCGAGCCGCTTCCTGGACCTGGACCCCAACAACATCGCCGAGATTAACGTACTGAAGGGTCTTTCCGCTACCGTACTCTACGGTGAGCAGGGCGCCAACGGCGTTATTCTGGTAACGACCAAGAACGGTCGGGGCGGGCAGGATGCCCAGGATGGCTTCGAAGTCAGCGTGACGCAGAGTGTCGCCCGTACCGAGGTCGCCAACCTACCGGATTACCAG
>CAZQNE010000022.1:41990-69294 GCA_964594535.1 uncultured Lewinella sp. | reverse complement strand
CGCGCCCAAACCAACATGGGCTTCCCCGTCCACACCACCGTAGCCCAGGGTACGCTCGAAGGCCGTTACAGTACCCAAACCGGTGTGCAGACCTACTTCGGTATCCCCTTCGCCGCCCCGCCGGTAGGGGATTTGCGCTGGCGACCGCCCCAGGCCCCGGACAGCTGGGAAGGCGTTCGGCAGGCAACGGAGTTCGGCCCCCGCCCCATTCAACCCTACGTGTACGACGATATGCGGTTCCGCTCACCGATGGCGAGCGAAGACTGCCTCTACCTGAACGTCTGGACGCCGGCGCGGAAGGACCAGGACAAGCTCCCCGTGCTGGTCTATTTTCACGGCGGCGGCAACACCACCGGTAGTGGGGACGAACTGCGCTACGACGGGGAAAAGCTGGCCGAGGATGGTATCGTAGTCGTCACCCCTAACTACCGATTAGGCGTATTTGGCTTTCTTTCCCACCCGGAGCTCACCGAAGAGCAGGGAGGGCATAGCGGCAACTACGGTATCCTGGATCAGGTAGCCGCGCTAGAGTGGGTACGGGATAATATCGCCGCCTTCGGCGGCGACCCGGAGCGGATCACCATCGCGGGAGAAAGCGCCGGTAGTATCGACGTGAGCGTTCTGATGACCTCCCCACTTTCCCGTGGTCTGATCGCCGGGGCGGTGGGGCAGAGCGGGGCGGCTATCGATCCGACCTTCGCGCCCATCACCCAGCAACTGGCCGAAACCAACGGGCTGATCTTGCAGAACCAGACGGATTACGAGGGGATCGCCGGGCTGCGCGGGGCGTCCACCCGTGAGCTATACGAGGCGGCGATAACCAATCCCAGCTACCGCTTTCCGGGGGGGCTGGTACTCGATGATTTCGTGCTTCCCGCCACCCCCGCCGAAATCCTGGCCGCTGGGGAGCAGGCCGCTGTTCCCCTGATGGTCGGTTGGACGAGTGCCGAAATGGGCTGGCTCAATCCGCCGGAAAGCGCCGACAAACTGGTCGAACAAATACGTGCAGAATTTGGCGACATGGGGGATAGTTTAGCCCTTGCCTACGGGGTGGAGACGAACCCGAACCAGGCCATGGTCGACCTCTATTCCGATAGCTGGATCGTGTTCAGCACCTGGAAATGGGCCGATCTGCACGCTACCACGAGCGACGAACCCGTGTACCGCTACCGCTTCAATCGGGTCCGGCCCCCGCTGCAGGGACAAACCCGCGACCGGGAACCGATGGGGGCCGGCCACGCCAGCGACATCGAATACTTCATGAACACCCTCGCTAAATCCGATGCCTACGCCTGGGAGAACGACGACCGCACCACCGCCGGCACTATGTCGGCTTACCTGGTGAACTTCGTAAAAACCGGGGATCCCAACGGGGGGGGGCTGCCGGAATGGAACCCGCTAGAACAAGGGGGGCAAACCGCCGTAATGCACCTGGATACCGAAAGCGAAATGATCCAAAGCCAGGTAGAAGAACGCTACCGGATGCTTGACCGCTATTACCGAAACCGTACCCAAAAATAGACCGCCATCGCTACTTTTCACTGGGCCATTCTGGGACTGGGCAAGATCGCCCGTAAATTCGCCGAAGACCTCTCCCGCATCGAGGATGCTAAACTGGTCGCGGTAGGCTCACGCTCCCGGGAACGGGCCGCGGCCTTTGCCGCCGACTTCGGGGCCGAACACGCCGCAGACAGTTACGCCGCCACCTTCGACGGGCCCCGGGTGGACGCCGTTTACATCGCTACCCCCCACACCAGCCATGCCGAACTGACCACCCTGTGCCTGCAGCGGGGTATTCCGGTACTCTGCGAGAAACCGCTGGGACTCAGCCTCGTGGAAGTGGAAGATATGGTTGCCACCGCCCGCCGCACGGGTACCTACCTGATGGAAGCGCTCTGGTCCCGTTTCCTGCCCGCTCTACAGCAGGCGAAGGAGCAAATTGACGCCGGCACCATCGGGGAAGTAGAGGGTCTGCGTGCTGACTTTGGCTTCCGGGCGGTGGAACAGGAGGATTTTACCCGCGATCGCCTTTATAATCCGCAACTTGGCGGCGGGGCCCTCCTCGATATCGGGATTTATCCCATCTGGCTGGCGCAGTATATCTTCGGGGCACCGCAACGCATTCGGGCCACCGCCCGACTGACCGAACGCGGGGCCGACGTGGACACTCAGGTAAGTCTGGAGTACGCCGGTGGCAAACTGGCCCACTGCTACTGTACGCTGCTCGGAATGACCCGTTGCGATGCGCTCGTACTGGGCACGAAGGGCGGATTGCACATCCACCCCCGCTTCCACGAGGCCCGGGGCTTCAGCATCTTGCGCGGTAAGGATACGCCCCCCGAGAATCACTACGCCCAGTTTCAGGGCAACGGCTACGGATTTGAGGCCCAGTCGGTCATGGCCGACGTGCGGGCGGGGCGTACGGAGTCCGCGGAATGGTCGCTAAGCGACAGCCTGTTGCTTCACCGCACGCTTACGGAGGTGAGGACCCAAATCGGCTTGCGATACCCCGGGGAAACTAAAGAGTACTAATCACCACGAGGGCACCCACTACGGCTACGATGCCACAGACCAGACCGGCGATGGCGAGCCCGCGCCCGCGGTACCCCCGGTTGTTGCTGCGGCTGAGTCCGATGGCGCTGAAGACGATGCCCAGGGTGCCCAGGATGATGCCGAAAATGAAGATCCCTACTACGGCACAGACGAATCCCGCGATAGCATAACCGTTTGATTGCCCGTAGTCGTCTTGGTCCGGGTTTTCCAGTCGGTACTTGACCTGCCGCTGGGTAGAACGGAACGCCAGGCGCTCCCGCCACTTTAGTTTGCGTCCGAGGCGGTCCTCGACTTCCCGGCGATCCAGGGTAATGAACTCTTCGGCGGTGAGGGTGGGGTACGGAGAGGCCGCTTCGGGCAATACGACGGCGGCGGTGAGGGTCTGGGTTGCGAGCATTAGCCCGAGTAGCCCCATAAGAAGGCGTAAACGCATGTAACTAGGGTAAACAGGTGAGGAAAACGCCGGCAAGGTACATTTTTCTGACGGTCGGAACCCCACCTAAAGACCGAAAGCCAGTACAATGATTCCCAGCACAATAACCCAGATTAGCGTAATCAGGCCCCCCATCACGATACCGGCAATGGCCAGCCCCTTATGCCGGGCCCCCCGGCGGTTGCTCTTTTCCAAACCGAGGATACTGAAGATGAGCGCCAGCGGACCGGTAAGCCAACCAATGATCCCGAGCGTAAGGATGGAAACCACGCCCAGCACGAATCCGGCGATGGCAAAGCCGTTCCCCTCCCGGTATTCCCCCTGGGCGTAGTTGGGCAGTTCGCGACCCGCCTTCCGTTTCGCTTTGTAGAACAGCCGGCGTTCCAGGCGCGTGAGGGGGCGACCGACCCGCTGCTCCATATCCCTGAGGTCCATGTCGTAGAAGGCTTCCGGGGTCATCTCCGTAGCCCGAAACGGGGTAGGGACGGTATCGACCGAGGGCACGACGACGGCTGCCGACGAAGACCGGGGAAAGCAGAACAGTAACGGAACGAAAACGAAAAGGTAGCGGTGGGGCATAACCGGGGGCTTTAGTAGGGATGCCAAAACTAAGGTGCTGCTCTCCGCACCCAGCTATCGCACACCTAACTTAACAGTACTTTATTTGCTCAATTGCAGCCCCTTCAGGTAGGTGACCAGGTCGACCATTTCCTCCTCGCCCATGATGGTATGCAGGCCGGCCGTCATCAGGCTTTCCTCCAGCGGCTCCCGCGCGGTGATCTCGCTTTTTTTCACGGTCTGGCTCACCCCACCCATCATCCGCACGGTAAGTTCGTTTTCGGTCTGGCTCTCGATGTAGCCGATGAGTTGCTTTCCGTCCCGCAGCCTGAAGGCATACCCTTCGTAGCCAAAACCGATGCCCTGACTGGGATAAGCGATGGCGGCCACTAGCCCGTCGGCCCCGAGCTTTTCCCCGATCCGGTCCAGGTTCGGTCCGAAGCGGACGCCCTTGCCGTTCACCTGGTGGCAGGCGGCACAGTAAGTGGTAAAGACGGCCTGCCCCCGGCCCGGATCGCCCTCCATCCGGGCGATGGCCTCCAGGTCGACCGATTCCCCGCTCCGCTGGCTGGCCAGCCACGCAATGGCCCCCTCGCGAATGTCGCCGCGCCAGGCCTGGCTCAGTACGCGGGCGGTGTATGCCGCCTCTTCGCGTTCCAGGTCGCCGGCCTTCACTTCGTCCAGTAGGTAGTCCATACCGTGCCAACTATTGCCGAGGCTGCGGATCGCCAGTTGGCGGGTGGCCGGCGACTGGGTCGTGTCGGTACGCATCCGTTTGAGCCAGTTGGTGATCTCCCCGGTGTGCAGGTGGCGGGCCATATCCATCAGGCGGGCCCGCTCGGTAGCGTCGGCGCGTTCGTAGCGGCCCAGGTAGTAGTCCGGCCCGGCGAGCTCGTAGGCCAGTTTCACGGCCTGGGTCCGGTATTCATCGTCGGCGGTGACCAGGGCCGTATCGATCAGAATGGGGGCTTCATTTTTCAACCGGGCGTTCCGGGCCACCATGAACCACACGTCGCTACCGCGAATACTGGGTACGATAGCGGCGACCCGGCGGCGCAGGCGGGTGCTGTTGCGCAGATCGTCCGGGTCTACGCTGGCCAGGGCGTAGCGGATCAGTTCGTCGCGGCGGGGGTGCTCCTCGGTGTAGACGGCCCGTTCGATGACGGGGGTCACCACCCGGTCGTCGTGAAAGTGCAGCGCCCGGAAAAAGCGGGCCATCTCCCGCGGGTCTTCGGAAGCAGCCAAGATTCGTTCGTACTCTTCCACGGCCCCCGGGGCACGGCTGCGCCAGATCAGGTCGCGGGCGGCGGGGGTATCCAGGTCAGGCCCCGTAGCCAGCCAGGCGGCGTAGCGGTCGGTCGCGTGCAGGTCGGCGGCGATACCGAGGGCTTCCAGGTACCAACGGTCGTTGCCGTCGTACTTATTCGCTAACTCCGCGTAGAGCCGATCGGCACGTTCCCCCACGAGGTGCCGGAGCCCCAGCGCGGCTTCCCGCAGGAGAGCGGGCTCGGAGCTTTCCGCGGCTCGTTCGATCAGGGAGAGTAGTAGTTCATTGTCCTCACCGGGATACTGCCGGGCCATCCGCAGGGCCAGTTCCCGTAGTTCGGCAGTCGTGTCACGGTAGAGGAGGGGAAGGAGCGACTCCATACCGTCCTGTACGTCAGCGAGTAACCAGGCGGCGCGGGCGCGGGTGCGGAGTGGACGGGAAGCATCGCCAACCACCGCGGACAATCGAGCCGCTGCGTCCGGCAGAGCTTTGAGGTGTTGGTAGGCCAGATAGCGGGTGGCCTGATTCACGCTGCCCAGGTGGGCGAGGGCGGAAGGGAACGAGCCCCAGTCGGGCGGGCTGATCGAATATTCCTCCTCATCACTTCCGTACAGGCGGTACACCCGCCCCCGCTCGATATCGCCCATCAGGTGACCGCCGACCCCACTGTCGTACCAGTCGCTCACCATGAGGGAGCCATCGGGAGCGGCGCAGACGTCACTCGGGCGAAACCAACGATCCTGGCTCTTCATCAGATTGACGATCCCGGCCGAGTAGCCCGCACCGTCGGGTCGCACGGGGTAGGAGCGGACCACGTTGTGGCCCGGTTCGCAGTGGATCATTTGCCCGTGGAATACCACCGGTAGC
Source organism: uncultured Lewinella sp. (assembly GCA_964594535.1). GTDB lineage: Bacteria > Bacteroidota > Bacteroidia > Chitinophagales > Saprospiraceae > Neolewinella. The sequence continues at coordinate 63,616 of CAZQNE010000022.1, read as the reverse complement.
TGCTCGCCTTCGTAGACCAGGATGCCGGTAGGGGAGCCGCTGCCGGTCTGTAGCACGTTGGGCACTACGCCGGGGTCGTTGAGGTGCCAGTGGCGTTTGGGGACTTCCTCGTGCATGCCCACGCGGGGCTGTTGCCAGGCGGCACCGGTCATCTCGTCACGGAAGCCGTAGTTGCCGTAATCCATGACGAAGTTGATGCGCGTACCCTCGTTACCGTCGTCGTCATTATCGCTCTGCCACAACCGCCCGAAGGCGTCCGGTGCGACCTCGAAGTTATTGCGGAAGTTGTGCCCCATGATCTCGAGTTCGGAGCCGTCGGGGTTGCAGCGGAAGACCATCCCCTGGCGGAACGATTTGCCCTCCTCCACCGTCCGTCCGTGGATGTCGCGGGCCGGTTCGCCATTCTTAAGTCGCAGTTGCTTGCCCTCGTTACCGAAGTTGAAGTAGAGTTTTCCGTCCGGGCCGAATACTACGGCGTGCACTCCGTGATCGTGGTCGACCCCCTCGATGCCGGTAAATAGCGTATCCATGCGCTCGGGAACGTCATCGCCGTCCGCGTCGGTGAAGACCAGTAGGTTCGGGCTGGCGGCCACGTACACCTTCTCCCCCAGTTTAGCGATACCGAGGGCCGCGTTTACCTCGGTGCCCTGGTAGAACATTTTGGAGGTATCGGCCCGCCCGTCGCCATCGGTATCCTCGAGAATCAAGATGCGATCGCCCGCTTCCCGTTCCGGATGATCGTGGTTGAAGCGGCGGTAGTTTTGCGCCTCGCAGATCCAGACCCGCCCGCGCTCGTCGACGTCGAGGTTGGTGGGGTTGATCATCATGGGTTCACTGGCGAAGGTCTGGAGGTCCATACCCGCATGAAGGGCAAAGGAGGCGGGGGCGTTTTCCGGGAGCCGCTTTTCGTCTTCGGTGAGGGTAGCGTAGTCCACGGCCGGAACTTCCGGAGTGGCCGGCTCCCCGTCACAGGAACAGAATAGAATGAGTAACGATACCAGGGGGAAAATGGAAGGGGACGGTTTCATGGGCGTGGCTCGACTTCAGCCCCGGAAGATACGCCGCGCCCTACTTCATCACGCTACGGTAGCCGACAGCCGCATCAGAAAGTACACCTCGAAGGCCGTGTACACCGCGTAGAGCCAGAAAAAGGGAACGATAAACAGCTTGCTCTCCGGCTCCCCCAGGATGGCGTAGCCCACGACGAGCACGCCGCAGAGCAGCATCTTGACCAGGGTGGCTCCTAAGAATACATTGCTGAACAGCATCTTATTCTCGGCACCCGCGCTCCGCCGCCCTAAGAAAAACAACGCCGTGCAGATCAGGACGAACAGCACCCCGGTAGCCACCGAAAAGGGCAGGGCGTAGTCCAGGGGCAGTAACAGGTGACAGCCCACGACCCCGAGTACGGCCACCAGGGTCACCAGACCGAGGAGAAAAAAGAAGCGGGAGGTGGTCATGCGGCAAAAGTACGCCGGCCCGGTCACTACCGTTCGTTCACCGCCTCCTCCGGAACCGCCCCACCCAGCCCCCGCCCCGCCCCAGCGGTACGGTCAGTTCCTGCCCCGCCGCTACGGCTAGTTTTTCGCGGGTGTAGTCCTCGGCGTAGCGTTCGTGGTTGGGCCCGTCGCGGAAGACCTCCAGTTCGTAGTCGCCGGCCGGCAGGAAATCGAGGCTCAGGGTAAGTTCGCGGGGCGTCAGGTCGTTCAGCGCGCCCAGGTACCAGTCGCCACCGGCGGCCCGCCGCGCTACGGCCACGTAGTCGCCCACCACCCCGGCCAGGGGGACGGTTTCGACCCAGACGGTCGGAACGCTAGTGATGAACTCCGTCACCTCCGGCTCCCGCCGGTAGTGGGTCGGCGCATCGGCCAGCATCTGCAGGGGGCTTTCGTAGACGACGTACATGGCCAGCTGGTGGGCGCGGGTGCCCAGGCTCACCGGCCGGTCGAAGACGTAGTGGTGGTTTTCGGGCATGGCGTTGCGCATGGCCCCGGGGGTGAAGTCCATCGGCCCGGCCACCATGCGGATGAACGGCAGGGTGACGTCGTGCTCCGGACCGACGCCACTTTCCGGGTTCCCGAATTTGTACCACTCCAGCCCCTTCAGTCCCTCCCGGGTAATGACGTTGGGGAAGGTGCGGTGCAGCCCCGCTGGTTTGTAACTGCCGTGGAAGTCAAGCAGCATCTTGTGTTCGGCCGCGGCTTCGGCCATCTCCCGGTACATCCGCACCATTTCCTGGTCGTCGCGCTGCATGAAATCGACCTTGACGCCGGCGATGCCCCAGTCTTCGTACTTCGCCGTGGCGGCGTCCAGATTTTCGTAGAAGGGTTTCCAGAGGGTCCAGAGAATGAGGTCCACGTCGCGTTCGTCTCCGTAGGCGACCAGTTCTTCGATATCGATGTCGGCGACCGGGGTCAGCACGTCTTCCGTAGGCGACCACCCCTCGTCGAGAATGATGTACGGGATGCCGTATTCGGCGGCGAAGTCGATGTAGTGCTTGTAGGTTTCGGTGTTCAGGCCGGCCTCGAAGTCCACGCCGTAGATATTGTTGGCGTTGTACCAGTCCCAGGCCACCTGCCCGGGCCGCACCCAGCTGAAGTCGCCCCGGCTCGGTTCGGCCAGCAGATAGGTGAGTTGGTTGTCGAGCAGCCCGGCGGCGTCCTCACTCACTCCGAGGATACGCCAGGGGGTAGCCTGCCCCGTTTCCGTGACCGCGCTGTAGGCCTGTCGGTCGAAGGTTTCGGTACGGTCGTTCGTATCGCTCAGCCCGGTCGGTAGGCCGGGGTGGGTGCCGCGAATGCCGTTCGGCGTGCCGTAGACCCACAGTCCGGGAAAGTCCGCCAGGTTGCTTTCCGAAACGAAAACGTGGTAGCCGGAGGGGAGTACGGCGAGTAGCGGCAGACTGGCCAGCGAGTCCACGAAGTCTTCCGGTTTTCCCCTGGCGTAGATGCGCTCGTTGTGGCTGTAGAAGCGTTCTTCCTTCGGAAAAAACAGCTCGGTCTCCGGGTCCATCCGCAGCGCGAAGTTTTCGTGGGTGAGCCGGCCGTCCGGCAGTTCCGTCAGGCGGTACGCCAGGCCATCGTTATAGAGTCGCAGTTCGACCCCGGTATCGTCGGGGTAGTTCAGGGTCACCTCCCGGTAATGCTCGGTGATGCGATCCCGTTTGGTCGCGACCACCGGCCGGATCTCCCGCTGCACGGTAGTGGGGCGGCTGGTTTTTGCGTTGACCGTCGGGTAGCGGGCCTCACCGTAGCGCAGGTGGATATCGTCGATACGGGCCAGTTCGCGATCGCCGGCGTAGAGGACTACGTTCAGGGGCGTGCCCTCGGTATAGCTCAACCGTAAGGTGCCATCCGGGGAGGTCAGGCTGGATTGGCACAGGGCGGGGACGCAGGTGCAGGCAAATACGGTGAGGGAAAGGAGGAGGTGTTTCATGAGGGAAATATAGGCCTGTACCCGTCAATTCAGAATATCCCGCAGAGTTCAGCGGAGGGGGCGCGGAGTTGCGCGGAGGGAGGGTGGGGGGAGAGCCTAAATATGGGGGTTGGAAGTGGATTATCCGGTGTGTACCCGTCAATCCAGTGCAGCCAGCGGAATTCAGCGGAGGGGGCATAGCGTTACGTGGAGGTAACGTAAGAGAAGTTCGCTAAGCACCACCAACCTACGCGCAATTACCCGCACTACGCCACCACCCGATTTTCCACCGCACTGACCACCAACGTCAGCAAACCCACCAGGGAGAGCAACCGAATGAGCGGCCAGTCCATAACGTGTTCCCCCCGGATGATCTCCGGAGCCCGGAGCGCACAGTAGGTAAGTAGACTAGCCAGGAGTATCCCCCCGACGGTCTGCAGGGCGGCGAAAGTAGGATGAGCGGACTTAGTAAACATTCCGGTGACGTATTGAGTGTACGGCCGGGGTGGTTAATGCTGGACGTCCAAGATACGATAGTCCGCCCGCCCGGCTGACCCGAAAGCGCCGGCTCAGAACCTGGCCGACCCTCTGGTTTCAAACTCCGGCCGCTCGGGTGTACCCACCGGGTTTTCCTCCAGTTGCCGCAGTACCTCCTCGATGGCCCGCTCCAGTTGGGGGTCGCGGCCCCGCATGACCAGTTTCGGTTCCTGTTCGACTTCGATGTCGGGGGCCACGCCCTCATTTTCGACCCGGTAGCCATCTTCGTTCCAGAAGGCGACGTTGGGGGCCGTCACCGAACCCCCGTCCAGAAACTGAGGAAAGCCGAGTACGCCGACCAGTCCTCCCCAGGTCCGCTTGCCGATCATCGGTCCGAGGTCGTTCAACCGCCAGAGGTAGGGGAAGAGGTCACCGCCGGAGCCGGCCGTCTCGTCGATCAGCAGCACCTTCGGCCCGTGGATGGCGGCTACCGGCGCGTGCTGGTCGGCCCCGTAGCGGTAGGTCCAGCTGTTCTGGTAGGGGCGGGTAAGCAGTTCGATGTAGTAGTCGGCGATCTGCCCGCCCCCGTTGAAGCGCTCGTCGACGATGATGGCCTCCTTGTCTACCTGGGGGAAAAAGTAGCGTTTGAAGTATTCAAACCCGGCCCCGGTGGTGTTGGGTACGTAGACGTAAGCTACCCGGCCGGCGGTAGCTTCGTTCACCCGCTCCAGGTTGCCCTCTACCCAGTCGCGGTTGCGCAGGGCGTACTCGTCTTCGATGGGGGTGACCCTTTCCCGGCGGGCGGCGCTACCATCCGCGTTCGGACCCACCGTGATCGTGACCTGGCGGCCCGCCGTTCGCTCGAAGAGGCGGTACAGATTGTCTCCGGCCCGCAGTTCTTCCCCATTCACGGCCAGCAGGTAGTCGCCCTCGTTTACGTTCACCCCGGGTTCGGTGAGGGGGGAGGTCAGTTCTTCGTTCCAGTTCAGGCCGCCGTAGATCTTCGCGATGCGGTAGCGGCCGTTGGCGGTCTCGTAGTCCGCGCCCAGCAGTCCGCCCGGTACGCGCTCGGCCTCCCGCAGCGGGTCGGGCCTACTTCCGAAGCGGTGGTGGCCCACGCCCAACTCACTGCCCATCCACTCCATCACCCGGTAGAGGTCGGCGCTCGTCTTCACCGCTTCCAGGAAGGGCTCGTACTTGTCGTACATGGCATCCCAGTCGACCCCGTGCATATTGGGGTCGTAGAAGTAGTCGCGATTCACCCGCCACATCTCGTTGAATACGTTGCGCCACTCGGCGGTGGGGTCGATCCTGACGGTCAGTTCGTACTCCTCGGGGCTCTTGAGGTCCTCCAGGCTGGGTTCGCTCAGCGGCGTAACCCCCCGGCGCCCGGAGCTATTGACGAATACTTTTTCCCCGTCGGCGGTCACCTCGAAGGCATCGGCCGGAATGTGTTCGCTCGCCTCCCGTTCCTCCAGACTGAAGCTCATCAGCGTCCCTTCCCCTCCCTCATTATTGATGTACAGCAACTTCCCCTCCGCCGGGGCCCTCAGATTATAGTAGTTGCCGTTCGGTACGGGGATGCGAAGGACCCGGGTCTCCAGGCCAGCAAAATCGATACGTAGCGGAGCCTCCGCCTTAGCCTCATCCTCCGCCTTTTTCTCCCCCTCCTCCCGATCATTCCGATGGTAAAACGGACTCCTTACGTCCTCCCGCAGCGTCACCAGGTACAGGCCGTCGGAAGATTCCATATCCAGGCTTGATTGCTGGAACCAGTTCACCACCGGGCCAGCGTCGGTAGAGGCCGTCAGGTAGAGGTACTTCCCGGAAGGGTCGAATACCGCCTCCGTTACGTTGACCAGAGGGTCGTTTACCGGGTGGTGTTCCCCCGTGGCCAGTTCGTAGAGGTAGGCCCGTTCGAAGTTGGTTTTCGTCACCTTAGTGTAGGCCAACCACCGGCCGTCGTGCGACCAGTCACTGAAGAGATCGCGGTAGGCCCCCGGGGCGTAAAGCTCATCCTGGGCGACTTGGGTGATTTTGCCGCTGGACACATCCAGTACATAGAGGTTACGGCCATTGTCCACGAAGGCCAGGTATTCGCCGTCGGGTGACCAGTGGGGGTAGGCATAGAAACCGGTCCCTGTGAGCGGAATCTGACGGACTTCATCTATTGCGGCGGAGCGCAGGTGCAGGGCATATTCCCCGGATGCATCGCCGAAGTAGGCTACCGTCTTTCCGTCCGGCGACCAGGCCGGGTAGGTTTCGTGGACGCCGGGGGTGGCGGTCAGATTTTCCACGTCCCCGTTCTCCACCGGCACGGTCAGGATATCCCCCCGGTAGTCGAACATCAGCCGTTTTCCGGTGGGCGAGACTCCGGCCGAGCGGATGTGTTCCGGGCCACTCACGTAGCGGGGGCGTACGTCCAGGATGTCGGCGTTTACGGTGATGTCGATCCGGTCGTGGTCTCCGCTTACGGGATCGAAGGTGTGGAGGTAACCGGCCTGCTCGAAGACGATCGCGTCCGGACCGGCACTCAGGCTCATGACCGGAAAGTCGGCAAAGTCAGTCAGCTGTTCCACCCGTTCCTCCTCCGGATCGTAGACGAACAGATTGTACTCCCCCGCCCGGTCGCTGCGGAAGTACACCCGCCCGTCGAGCCAGTGGGGAAAATTGTCGTTGCTTCCACTTTCCGGTTTCGGGATCTGTACGACGGAACTATCGCGGGTGTCGAAGATCCAGATGCGCGAGACCGTACCGCCCCGGTAGTTTTTCCACATGCTGCTGCGGTCCCCCAGGGGGGTGTAGGCCAGGTAGCGGCCGTCGGCGGAGTAGTCGGCCTGGTAGGCGGTGGGCAGGTTGAGGGGTGTGGCCCGCCCTCCCCCCGTCCCGATGGTAAAGAGCTGGGCGAAGCGGTTCGTGAAGACATTACGCCGACTGGTGAAGAGCACCTCCTCCCCGTCGGGGGTGAAGCTTTGTACCGCATCGGCGTCCGGGTGCCAGGTCAGCCGCTCGGGGATGCCGCCGGCCACGGGTACGGTATAGACGTCGCGGTTGCCGTCGTAGCTGCCGGTGAAGGCAATGGTCCGCCCGTCCGGACTGAAGGTCGGATTCGATTCCATGCCGTCGCCGATGGTCAAGCGACGGAGATCGTCACCACCGCGGTCCGCTACCCAGAGGTCGCCGGCGTAGGAGAAAACCAGGTGGTCCTGACTGATGGCCGGGTCGCTGAGCAGGCGGGTCTGGGCGGTCAGGGTAAGGGTAGAGAGGAGGAGTAGGGTGGTGAGCAGCCGGGAAATCATAGTACGGAGGCAATTTGCCGTGTAAACTAAGCAATGACCGACATTCGCGAAATTATCTTGCCGCTATGAGCCAACACTGGACCTTTCTATTCGCCGTATTCACTCTTTCCCTGAGCGCCCAGCGTCCCACTCCCGATCAGATCGACGGGCTCGGTGCGTCCTACGCCGATGCGACCTTTCCGGAACTCATTGAGTTACTGAGCCTGCCCAATGACGCCCACTACCCGGATGACATCGAGCGCAACATCGCCTGGAGTGAGGCCGCTTTTGCCCGTCGGGAGTTCACCCTCCGACGGTTGGCGACCCCGACGGTACCCCTGCTACTCGCCACCCGGGAGGCGGAAGGGGCGGAGCGCACCGTACTAGTCTACCTCCAGCTCGACGGACAACCCACCGACACCAGCCGCTGGCAGCAGCCCGATCCATTCGAACCGGTCATTAAACGCTGGAGTACGGAAGACCGGGAGTGGCGGACGGTCACCCAATACACCCCCGCGCGCCTGGCTGACGACGACCGAATATTCGCCCGCTCCGCTTCCGATGCCAAGGGGCCGGTAGGTATGTTCCTCGCCGCCCTGGATGCTACCGCCGACCGGGGATTGGCCCCAAACTACAATTTGAAAGTGATCATGGACTTCGAGGAGGAGGTCGGTTCCCCCAACCTACCCGCAGCGGTGGAACGCTATTCGGACGCGCTGGCTGCCGACATGCTCGTCATTTTCGACGGCCCCCTCCACCCCAGCAACCGCCCGACGCTCAAGTTCGGGGCCCGGGGAATCGCCGACGTGACGCTGACGACCTACGGCCCGCTAGCCCCCCAGCACAGCGGCCACTACGGAAACTACGCCCCCAACCCGGCGCTCGCCCTGGCCCAGTTGCTCGCCTCGATGAAGGACGCTGACGGGCGGGTCCTGATCCCCGGCTACTACGACGGCATCGAACTGGACGAAGAAACCCGGCAACTGCTCGCCGCCGTGCCCGACGATGAGACGGCCATCCGCGAACGCCTCCAGATCGGTCGGGTGGATAGCGTAGGAGGAAGCTACCAGGAATCCATCCAGTACCCCTCCCTCAATATCCGGGGTATGCGGAGCGGGTGGATTGACGAAGAGGCCCGCACCATCATCCCGGCCTGGGCGCGGGCGGAACTCGACCTGCGGCTGGTGCTCGAGTCCGACCCCGACCGCCTGATCCGCCTGCTACGGGAGCACATCGCAGGACAGGGCTACCTGGTCCTAGGTCGCGAGCCCACGGAAGAGGAACGGCTGGCCCACCCCCGTATCGCTACCCTTACGTCCGCTGTGTTTTACCAATCCTTCCGTACGGACTTCGACTCTGAGGTAGGCCAGTGGCTCCGGCGCGCGCTTACCTACGTGCACGGGGAGGAGCCCGTTTCGATCCGCATGACCGGCGGCTCCATTCCCATCTCGCCCTTCGTGACCACCCTGGGCATTCCCGCCGTCACCGTCCCTACCGTAAACATGGACAACAACCAGCACAGCCCGAACGAAAATTTGCGAATGGGCAACTACCGCGCCGGCGTAAAGACGATGATCGGCATCCTCACCGAAAGCCTCTGAGATGCCCGGGGCTCGTCAGCCGAGTCCCCCCGGCCGGTGGCCGGCAGATGAGCGGCGCTCCGCGCCAGACTCAACTGATGGCTACCGGCCAGGGCTCGTCTGACGAGTGGTGCCCGCACCCGCGCCCCGCCGCCCTGAACCTTCCGCTACCGCGAACCCTTACATTCCACACCCCACACCCCGCCATGACCATAGACGACCACGCCATAGTAACCCTGACCTACGAAGTGCGCGACGGCGGCCCCTCCGGCACCCTCCTGGAACGGATGGACGCGAACTACCCCTTCAAATTCATGTTCGGCACCGGCCGCATGCTTCCCGCCTGGGAACGGCGCATCTACGGCCTGAAGAGCGGAATGGGCTTCAGCTTCCTGTTGCAACCCGAGCAAGCCTACGGACGCCGGAGTGACGACCACATTCTCGAAGCCCCCACCCATATCTTCCGGAACGAGCGGGAACAGATCGAGCCCGGCCTCCTCGAACGGGGGCAGTACCTGACCCTGACCGATAGCGACGGCAAGGCCGTTAACGCCAAGGTGCTCGACTGGGACGAGGAAAAGGTTACCCTGGATGCGAACCACGCCCTGGCCGGCAAAACCCTCTTCTTCTCCGGGGCTATCCTGAACGTGCGCCAGGCAACGGTTGACGAACTTATCCGAAAGCAGTATATTGAAGAAGGGGGCGTGCGGGGGTAGCTTACCTAAACACCGTCCTATGTCTAAACCACCCAATAAACGCCTGGGCGCCAAAGCCTGGGCACAGATCGCACTACTGGCGGCCGGTTTGATTGCCATCTGCGCCGGTGCCGTCGACCACATCAGCGGCACCGAGCGACGGGTGAGCGACTGGCTCGTGATCGGGCTCGTACTCAATGCCCTCGGGTCGATTTGGCTGTTCTCCGGCGTTTGGCGCAAGCGCCAGCAAAAGCAGGAGGGGGTTAGCGGGTAAAGGGTTTAGAATTTTCAATTCCTGATTTCATTGGCCTACGGCGGCTACCGAAGCTGTGAATCGTAATCCGCCACGCGTTATCCCTTAACCAAGTCGTAGTTCAATTCGGTGTCCGGGGCGGAGGGTGAATCGTAATCCGCCACGCGTTACCCCTTAGCTCCTTTACCCCTTCTCCTCAGCGTAGGCCGCAAAGAACGTCGGTACCGTCTCGATCCCCTTATAGAAATTCCAGAGTCCGAAATGCTCATTAGGGCTGTGTAGCCCATCGGTGTCGAAGCCGAAGCCCATCAGGATGGTTTCCACTCCGAGTACGTCCCTGAACTGGCGCACGATGGGGATGGAGCCGCCCTCGTACATGGGCACCGGCGTCTTGCCGAAGGTCTGCTCGATAGCTTTTTCCGCCGCCCGGTATTCGGGGGTATCGGTGGGGGTGACGTAGGGGTTGCCGCCGTGGTGGGGGTGTACTTCGACTTTGACTGAGTCGGGAGCAATGGACTTAAAGTGCTTGGTGAACAGCTCCGTGATCTCTTCGTAGTTCTGCTCGGAGACCAAGCGCATACTGATCTTGGCATTGGCTACGGCGGGGATGACGGTCTTAGAGCCCTCCCCGGTGAAGCCCCCCCAAATGCCGTTCACGTCCAGGGTAGGCAGGATGCCGGTACGTTCGTAGGTGGTGTAGCCGGTTTCCCCCTCCAGCCCGTAGACGCCGGGGGAGTCCATGTACTCCTGCGCGTCGAAGGGGGCCTCGCGCATGAGCTGGCGGTCGCGTTCGCTGGGAAACTTTACGTCGTCGTAGAAGCCGGGGATGGTGATGTGCTTGTTCTCGTCCTTCAGGCTGGCGATCATTTCGCAGAGCACGTTGATGGGGTTGGCCACCGCCCCACCGAAGAGCCCGGAGTGCATATCGGCGCGGGCCGAGCGGACCTTCACGTCGAGGTAGGTGAGTCCGCGCAAGCCCACCGTGACGCTGGGGGCGTCCTTGGAAAGCAAGCTGGTGTCCGATACCAGGATAACATCGGAGACCAGCATCTCCCTGTACTGCTCGATGAAGGGGATGAGGTTAGGGCTGCCGATCTCCTCCTCCCCCTCGATCATGAACTTCACGTTACAGGGCAGGCTGTCGGTCTGAATCATGGCCTCCACCGCCTTGACGTGGATGAACATCTGCCCCTTATCATCGGTAGCGCCCCGGGCGAAGATGGCCCCCTGGGGGTGGCGGTCGGTGGTTTTAATGGTGGGTTCGAAGGGGGGCGTTTCCCACTCGTCGAGCGGGTCGGCGGGCTGCACGTCGTAGTGGCCGTAGATGAGGACGGTGGGCAGGGCGGGGTCGATTATTTTCTCGCCGTAGACGATGGGGTGGCCGTCGGTGGGGTAGAGCTCGGCGCGGTCCAGCCCGGCGCGTACCAGGTATTCCTGCACCTGCACGGCGCAGTGGTGGGTATCCTTATCGTGCTCGCTGGCCGTACTGATACTGGGGATACGGATGAGCGCTTTGAGCTCTTCGAGGAAGCGGTCACGGTGCCGATCGGTGTACTGCTGGGGGGTCATATTCGGGTGCGGTTGTAAGCTGGGCGAAGGTAGGGGGTGGGGGCGACATCGGATGTCTTAGACATCCGATGTCGCCTGCCAAATTGGCGGGCGAACATTCCCCCGTAGTTTTTTGGTTCAATGACAAACGCAACTGCTATGAACCGCCTCCTCCCTCTCTCTGCCCTCGCCCTTACGCTCACCGCCTGTGGAGACGAGGTTTCCGCCGGCGAAGCCGTGGCCGGTGGCATCGGCATCTGGGCCATCGGTAGCATCATTCTGCTGATCTTGCTGGTGATCGCCGTGATCGACCTGATCAAAAAGCCCTACCCGATCGAGAAGAAGCTCATCTGGGGAGCCGTCATTCTGTTCATTCCCTATTTGGGCGCGATTGCTTACCTGCTCATTGGCAAAGACAAACAGTCGGTGGTTTAGAGGTACATGTCCAGCAACTCCGTCAGCCGTTCTTCGCTGATGCCGCGCTCCAGCGCGCCGCCGTAGGCAAAACTGATCCGCCCGGTCTCCTCGGAGACGATGAAGCAGGCCACGTCGATCTTTTCCGTCACCCCCACCGCCGCCCGGTGGCGCAGGCCGACGCCGGGGGGGAGGTCGCTATTTTCCGAGACGGGCAGGATGGCGCTGGCCTTGATGATCCGGCGGTTCGAGATGAGTACCGCCCCGTCGTGTAGCGGGCTTTCCTTATGGAAGATACTGACCAGCAGCCCGTAACTAATGTCCGCGTTCATCTCCGTCCCGCCGGTGATTACCGTGCTGGGGTCGGCCTCCTGGGTGCAGACTAGCAGGGCTCCGGTCCGCTGGCGGGCCATCCGCAGGAAGGCACGCCGCACGACGGCCGTCTGGGGCGCTTTCTCCCGGTCGAATTCTTCCCGGCCCAGCAGGCGGTTCCAGAAGCTGTCGCGCTGCTTGATCGTCCCGCTGCCGAGCAACAGGAGAAAACGACGAACTTCCGGCTGAAAGATGATGATGAGGCTGATGAAGCCAACCTGGATGAACTGGTTGAGGATATTGCTCAGCAAATCCATCCCCAGCGCCGTGAAAGCCTGGTAGCTGAAGAACAGCGCCACGATGCCCACGAAAATATTCAGCGCGATGCTCCCCTTCAGCAACCGGTAGAGCCAGTAGATCAGGTAGCCGACGATGAGCACGTCGAAAACGTCCCAGATGTCGACGGAAAGAAAGCCGATCTTAAAGAGCAGGGGCATGGTCTTACTGCAGGGTATCGGCCGGGGCGGCGGCGTTGAGTCGGGCGAGCACGAGGTCGGTGATGTCGTAGGCGTCGTTGGTAATGAGTACGGCCGAATTCTGGCCCTGATTCAAAATGAAGTCGTAGCCGTTCTCCTCCTGCAACTCTTCCAGTACGGCCTTCACGCGTTCGCCGAAGCGTTGCTGAATCTGCAGTTGCTCGGTCTGGATGCTGTTGATCGCCAGGTCCCGCTGCTGCATGATCTCCTGTTCCTTGCGGGCGATGCGTTGCTGCTCGGCCTGTACTTTGTTAGGGGCGAGCAGGCCCTGCTGCATTTGGTTCTGCAGTCCGCGCACCTCTTGTTCCAGGGCCTGCACGCGGCCGGCGTGATTTTCCTGGGCCTTCATGAAGTTCTCCTCCAGGCGGGTGAGTTCATCGGCGACTTCGGTGTACCCGGTCTGTAGGCTGTCCACCTTCACGAACACGATGCGGAGTCCGCTCGTAGCGATACCGGGGGGCGGCGGCGCGCTGGATGCGGGGGTGGCCGGAGCCTCACAGCCTAAAAAACAGCCCATCAGCCAAACTAAAGCTACCCCAGGTAGTATTCTTGCGAAGTCGGTCATTTCCACATCCGGTTTGTCGCAAAAGTACACCTTTCCCCATGGGACGAGACCGCCTCCTCATTCTCCTGGCCTTCGGCGTGACCTACTTCGTGTGGGGCGCTACCTACCTAGCTAACTACTGGGCCATCGGTTCGCTACCGGTATTCGGTATGGGCGGCAGCCGCTTTCTGGCCGCCGGGCTACTGATGTACGGCTACACGCTGCTACGGGGTGACCGGAGCATTCCCCGAACGCGCCATCTGGTCAATTCCGCGATCATCGGGGTGCTGCTACTGAGTGTCGGCACCGGCGCGGTCGTCTGGGCGCAGCAGTACATCCCCACCAGCACGACCTCCCTGATCATCGCCTTCGAACCCCTGGTCGTGATGCTAATGATGTGGCTGGCGCTAGCCGACCGGCCCCCGCTACGGGCTTTTTTCGGGGCGGCGGTAAGCATCTGCGGAATAGGGCTGTTGATCAGCCAGCCGGTGGCCATCGGGGGGGACGGCGCCTGGCGGGGGTTGGTTGCCATCGCCAGCGGTATGCTCTGCTGGGGCGCGGGCATGCTCCTGCGCCAGCGGCTGGACCTGGGGCCAAACCGCGTGCGGGCTACGGCCATGCAGATGATCGTGGCCGGGGTGGTCCTGTCGGTGTTCAGTATCGCACTGGATGAATGGGCCGGTTGGTCCTTCGATCAACTCACGCGGCGGACGGTCTACGCCTGGATTTTTCTCGTGCTGGCGGGGTCCATTCTGGCCTTTTCGGCCTTTAATTTCCTGCTCGGTCAGGTCAGTGCCGACAAGGTGGCGACCAATACCTACGTCAACCCGGTGGTAGCTGTTTTTCTCGGCGCCGCGCTGAATGGCGAAGTGGTTACGGGGCAGTCCGTGCTGGCGGGCGGGGTGTTGCTGGCGGGGGTATACTTTATTAACTCGGCTAGTCGCTAATCCCGTCCGCCGGCCGTTGCGCGAGCTTCGGACGTCGGACGGGATGCGTATACCAGGCTCGTTACCCCATCCTTCCCTCGTAGTCCGCGTAGGTGAATGTACGGCGCTTCACCACCTCCCCGTCCGCGTCTATCATCATGATATCCGGGTGGGGTACCCCGTTGAACATGGTCGACTTCACGGTGGTGTAGTGCGCCATATCTTCGAAAATCAGCGTATCGCCCACGCGGGCCGGCTGGCGGAAGTAGTAAGTATCCAGATAGTCGCCGGCCAGGCAGCTCATGCCACCGAGTCGGTAAGCGTAGGGGTAGCCGTCGGCCTCCTCGGCACTGGCACCGCGTACCACCGGGCGGTAGGGCATCTCCAGCGTATCGGGCATGTGGCAGGTGAAGCTCACGTCGAGCATCAGGGTCTGGGTACCGTAGTTGTTGACGATGTCGAGCACGGAGCAGCGTAGGTAGCCGGCCCGCCAGACGTGGGCGCTACCCGGTTCCAGGGTGATCCGTAAGTTGGGGTAGCGCTTCCGGAGGTTGCGCATGCTGCCGATCAGCAGATCGGTGTCGTACCCCGCGCGAGTCATCAGGTGGCCCCCACCGAGGTTGAGCCACTCCAGTTGGTCGAGGTAATGCCCGAACTGGGCGCGGGTCCGTTCGATCAGGGTGGCGGTGGCCGCCGCATCGCTTTCGCAGAGGGTGTGGATGTGGAGCCCCCTTAGTCCCCGCGGCGGCCGGGCCGGTAGGTTGGGCAGGGTCTCGCCGAGGCGGCCGTGGGGGTTGGCGGGATTGTACAGTTCGGTTTCTACGGGACTGTACTCCGGGTTCACGCGTAGGCCGACGCTGGTTCCCTTCCCTTCCCAGACGGGGCGGTAGCGCTCGAGCTCGGTCAGGGTATTAAAGGTGAGGTAGCTAGCCAGGTCGGCCATTTCGGCAAATGCGTCGGGCGGGTACGCAGGTGCGTAGACGTGGGGCTTACGACCGAAGTGGCGCCGTATCAGTTTGGCTTCGTTCAGGCTGCTGGCCGTGGCGCCGGGTAGGTACTCGGCGATCAGTGGAAAAGCGGGCCAGTACGCAAAGGCCTTGAGGGCCAGGATAATTTCAACGCCGGCGGCGGTGGCTACGTCGGAGATGAGTTCCAGGTTGCGACGGAGGTTTTCTTCTTCCAGGACGAAGGTGGGGGTGGGGTGGGGCATGGAGGGAGGATGTAGGGGGTAGGGGGTAGGAGGGCTAGCCAGTCGCGACAATCCTTTACGCGGGTGCGGGCTACAATGTTGTCGCCTTCTCCTGCTACGGTGGGTCGCTGTACCCCGCGCCGCCCGTGTAGCGGGATTCGAAGACGGAACCCGTCGCCGGCACGTACCAATTATCCCGAAAGCTGCGCTCGACGGTTCGTTTTACGCCGTAGTGCTCGCCGGTACCCTCATTAGGGTAAAGGAACCATCGGCGTCGGCCAGCCGGTCGAGATCGCGGAAGCCATCCCGGTCGGACCGGCCGTTGGCTTAGTACCAGTCGCGGCGGGGGGCAATGTTCCAGTGGATGCCGGCGCGGACCAGGGTGGTTTGTTGGTCGCGGTCGTCGAGTTCGCTATCCTTGGCCCGCCCCAGGTAAGTGCCCTCGATCCAGAGATTGGGGCGCAACTCGTAACCGGCGGTGAATTGGTAGAGGGTAGTGGTGTAATTGACGCCCTGTCCGATGGAGTTACCGAAATTGTTCTCCCGTTCGCTACTGCTTTGTTCGGGATTTTCGCCTACTGCGACGGAGTCGATCCGACCCTCCCCCTGCTCGATCAGGAACAGGCGGCCGCTGAGGTGCAGGCGGGGCAGGGGGCGGTAATCGAAGCCGGCCAGGTTTTCGGTGAAATTGGCGCCCAGAGGGTGGGCGAGCGGCAGGGCGAAGTGGGTATAGCTGCTCGGACCGCCGTGGCTATACATAAAGGGCCGGGCACTGTTGCGTTCGGCGACCAGATCGAGTTGCCCGATGCCGAGGGCGTCCACGTGGCGGATGCCGGCTTGGTAGGCCCACTTATTGGCCCACCACCCGCGTTGTTCCACGAAGAGTTCGTTAAAGACGAACTCGTCAAGCATGAACTGCCCGTACACTTCGGTCCGGAAGGGAAGTTGGTAGGCCGCCGTCAGCCCGATCAGCACATTATCCGGGCTACCCACGCTACCCTCTACGGTGCGGTACAAGACGATGGGATTCAGGTAGGCCAGTTCGAAGCCTTCGTCACGAC
The DNA here is from genome assembly GCA_964594535.1 of uncultured Lewinella sp. Classification (GTDB taxonomy): domain Bacteria; phylum Bacteroidota; class Bacteroidia; order Chitinophagales; family Saprospiraceae; genus Neolewinella. The sequence goes on along the minus strand of CAZQNE010000022.1, from coordinate 47,389 downwards.
TGAAGATCACCGCTTCGAAGAGCCCCAGGTTGAGTCTCCGGCCGATCAGGATCGACAGGTAGTGGGCGGCCATGTATTTCTTCGGCAGGGTCAGGCCGGTATTGGTCACGTCCTGGGGCCCGGCCGTCAGTTCGGCGAAGATGTTGCGGTAGTGGAACTTCCAGATGCGCCAGTTTAGCTCCAGGTAGGGGTAGTTATTGCTGAAGTCGCTCAGTAACACCGACCGTTCTCCCGAGCCGATGAAGTGCTGGCCGTAGCCCAGGCGGGCCCCCACGTGGCGGGTGATGTCCACGCTGAGGTAGCCCGCGCCGTTCAAATAGTCCAGCCCCCGCTCGATGCCCGCGAAGTCGAACGTCAGGTCGTCCTTCACCAGTCCCGCGCCGGGTAGGCTTCCGACTTCACGAAAATAGTTCCGGACGTAATTCGGTGGCCCGAACTGGCTCAACATCATCTCGAAGTGCAGGAAAAGCCGGTCGTCCAGCCCCGCCCGTAAGCGCAGGCCCCTACGGTTGAGCAGGTAATCCTGGCTGTCGCCCGCCAGTCTGCCGTACTTGCCCTCGAAGAGGGGATTGAGGCGGAGGTAAAAGTCGTCACGGTTATACTCCAGTAGGAAAGAGGGGGTAGTATAGAATGTGCCGAACAGTGGATTGCGGGAGGTCGGATAATCCACCAGTCGCTCACTGGCCAGGGGGAAGTCTTCCCCGATCCAGAAGGGCGCGCGGTCGGCATCGGTGTCTTCCCCCAGGGGAGGTAGGCTGAGCCACTCGTTGTTGTCGGCCAGGAAGCGACTGACGCGGTAGTCGTCCACCCGGCTGAAGCCGGAGCCGTAGCGGTTTCGGTAGGTTTTCACGAGGCGAACGAGGTCGCCCCGGCCGGCCGGCCGTAGCTCCAGGTCGGCGGCCGGCGGCGTGAACCCGGTGAAGCCATAGCGTAAGTACAGCCGCCGTACGAGGTCGTAGCCCTCCTCATTTACCGGCAGGGGGGCACCCTGACTCCGCAGGCCCGCGGTAGCAGCCAGGAATAGGCAGACCAGGAATAAGGAACGACCCACTAGGCGTGGAGTACGGCCTGGCGGGCGGCTAGTACCTCCTCGCTTTCCTCCCGCTCGGGGTCGGGCACGCAGCAGTCGACCGGGCAGACGGCCGCGCACTGGGGTTCTTCGTGAAAGCCGACGCACTCGGTGCACTTATCCGGTACGATGTAGTAAAATTCGTCGCTGACCGGTTCGCGGTCCTCATCCGGTCCGACGACTTCTCCCGTTTCGATGGTATAGGGCTCGCTGATCGTAGTACCGTCGGAGATCGTCCACTCTACGCCCCCTTCGTAAATGGCATTGTTGGGGCACTCGGGCTCGCAGGCTCCGCAGTTGATGCAATCGTCGGTAATCATTATGGCCATACGGGGCGGGTTTTGGGGGGCAAAAGTACGGTGAGTCGGGGTTGTAGCTCAAATAAATTAACCGGTAGGAGGGATTCAGGTTGTCCCGAAAAGCCGGCGTTTCCACGCTCAAATTTGCAATAGCGGAAAAAAATTATAACATTGATCGGTGTGGTTACGTATTATGCCGGCACTTACACCGCACCCGCGCCCCCGCCCTTACCCCTACTTTATACCCAGCCTAACGAATGGAACGATACAGCGACAAAGAACTGGAGGAGTTCAAACAGATCATCAAGGACAACTACCGGCAGGCCAAGCAGGAGTTGCAGATGCTGCGCGACCAGGTGGCCGAGTTCAGTGAGAACATTACCGAAGGATTCGGGGCCGACTATACCGAAGACAGCAGCTCCGTCAGCCAGTTGGAACTACTCAACGAGCAGGTCCTGCGCAAACGGGACCAGGTGCAGGACCTGCAGAATGCTATGCTGCGCATCAAAAATAAGGTCTATGGGGTCTGCTCGGTGACCGGCAAACTCATCGACCGCAAGCGCCTGGAGGCCGTACCGACCACCACCAAGAGCCTGGAGGGTATGAAGTTACAGGCCAGCGGGGCGATGGACGTCACCGCCCAGGACCTGGCCCGCCGCGCCAGCGAACGCAAGGAGGGGCCCAATAAGATCATCTCCAAGATCAAAAAGCCACCCCCGCCCAAGGCCAAACCGAAGCCGAAGAAGCGCCGCCGCCGCCGCAAGCGCGAGGAAGAAGAGGAGGACGACCTGATCTGAGCCGTGGCCCTGATCAAATCCGTCCGGGGGTTCACGCCCACCTGGGGCAGGGACTGCTTCCTGGCCGAAAACGCTACGCTGGTCGGTGATGTTTTGCTCGGTGACCACTGTAGCGTCTGGTTCACCGCCGTGGTGCGGGGCGACGTCAATGCGATCCGTACCGGCGACCGGGTAAATATCCAGGACGGGGCGTGCATTCACGGTACCTACCAACGCGCGGCCACCCACATCGGCAATGACGTCAGCATCGGACACCGGGCCGTGGTGCACGGATGTACGCTACGCGATAGCGTGCTGATCGGGATGGGGGCCATCGTGATGGACGGAGTAGTGGTGGACAGTAACGTTATCATCGGGGCCGGGGCGGTCGTGCCCGCCGGCATGCACTGCGGGGCCAACGGTATTTACGCCGGAGTGCCGGCCCGCCGTATCAAGGAACTGGACCCCGCGCAGCGGGAGGACACCATCGGGCGGATCGCGGCCGCCTACCTGACCTACGCCAGCTGGTACGGTTAACGCTCGACGGCCGCAACGAGTACGTACTCCGGATAGGTGCGGAATTCCAGATGAAAGTGCATAGCCACCCCTTCCTTCCGGAGGGTGGCGGTGGCTTCCGTGGCGGCCGGGTGGTAAGCAGACAGATCTACCCGAAGGTGATGACGGAAGTCGAGTTCCCGCAGTCCGTAGGCTTTGTACATGGCTTCCTTGGCCGCCCAGATGAGGTGGAGTTGTACCAGCTCCTGCCCCGCCACGAGATGCAGGCTTTCCTCCACGCTGACGAACTTGCGGGCTAACTTTCGGATGTGGGGTACGATGCGTTGAACGTCGATGCCGCAGGGGCGGGGCTGGGCAATAGCGGCCGACAGTCCGCGGGTATGGCTAATGCTGACGAAGAAGAGAGAGTCCTGTAGGTGAGGCTTTCCGCAGTGGTCTTTGATGAGTTCCCCCCGTTTGCGACGGCCGCTCATATGGTGCAGCAGCAGGCGGGCGGCAAGGTATTCGCGGCGGCGGGCCTCCCCCCGGATTGCGTTCAGTTCGGCGACTTCTTCGGGGTACAGGCTAAGGTGGCGGGATAATTCTTGCTCGGGTTCGGCGATACGCCACAGTCCCCATTCACCCGGGGCAAGTAGCGGTTCGTGAAAGAGCAAGGGCAATCGGCTGGATCAGATGCGTACCGCGTTGATACGGGTATCGATGTAGTAAAGTACGGCCACAATGCCTCCCAGCACCAGCAGCGACGACGCGGCCAACTGGCCGAGCGGCGTAAGCACCGGAAGCGCAAAGCCGATACACCAGCTGAGGATCAGGAGAAAAATGTATTTCATTGGGGTTGACTTCCTGTATTAGTAATACAACCTGCTGAGGGGCAGGGTGTTCGCCGAATTGATGATTCACCGCACCTCGGTACGTACCGGGCATGCCGCCGCCATCTACGCCCTACGGCCCGCCGCGGACGGATTGTACTCCGCCGCCGCCGATGGCTACCTCGTGCACTGGCACCGGGAAGACGTCGATCTGGGAAGGGTAGTAGCCACCGTGGAGGGAGGGAAGTTTCTCTCCTTTGCCGTGACGGATTCCGGCCTGGTGGCGGGAACCCTCGACGGTGGCGTGCACTGGCTCTACCCCGACCGTCCCGACCGCAATCGTCATTGGGCTACCCACCGTCGGGGCACCTTCGCGGTCTGCCGCGTCGGGGAGGAAGAGTTGTATACCGCGGGCGGCGATGGCGTGCTGGTGCGCTGGTCCGTTCCGGAAGCACGCTCCCGGGAAAGCTTTCCGCTTAGCGCGAACTCCCTGCGCTGTATTGCCTACGATCCGGTGCACGACCGGCTGGCGGTAGGGGCCAGTGACGGCTATATCTACCTGCTGAGCCGCGATGGCCGGTTGATCGACCGACAGTTCGCCCATTCACCCTCTGTCTTCACCACGGTATTTTCCAGGGACGGTCGGGTTCTTTTCGCCGGAGGACGCGACGCTCACCTTAGCAGTTGGTCGGTCACGGAATCCGGATTGCAAGCGAACATTCGCCTCCCGGCCCATCTGATGACCGTCAACGCGCTGGCCCTGCACCCCGAAGGTCACCTGCTGGCTTCGGCGAGCCGCGACAAAACCGTCAAACTCTGGGACGCGCACTCGCTCGACCTGCTCAAAGTCTGCGAAGTCGTACGGGACCGCGGGCACGTGAACAGCGTAAATACCCTCTGCTGGCTGGACGGGAATACGCTGGCCACGGCGGGGGACGATCGGCGGGTGCTGGAGTGGGGGGGTAGGTTGGTTAGACGCGGGTTATAGTCATCGGTCAGGAGTCGTGGGTCGTGGGTCGACCCATGACCCATGACTCTAAACATACTCCTCCACCGGCGGGCAGGTACAGACGAAGTTCCGGTCCCCGTAACCATCGTCAACCCGGGCCACGCTCGGCCAGAATTTGAAGCCTTCGCGTAAGTAGGGCAAAGGATAGGCGGCCTGGCTTCGTGAGTAGGGGTGATGCCACTCGTCGGCAGTCACTTCGGCAACCGTGTGGGGGGCGTTCTGGAGGACGTTATCGTTTTCGTCGACGTCCCCGCGGGCAACCGCATCGGCCTCTTCCCGGATGGCGAGCAGGGCATCGCAGAAGCGGTCGAGCTCGTCCTTGCTTTCGCTTTCGGTGGGTTCCACCATGACGGTGCCGGCTACCGGCCAGGACAGGGTGGGGGCGTGAAATCCGTAGTCGATCAGCCGCTTGGCCAGATCGCCGGCGCTCATCACCGATTTGAAGGGGCGTAGGTCCAGGATCAGTTCGTGGGCGGAGCGGCCGTTCTCCCCGACGAAGAGGACGTCATAGTGCTCTTCGATGCGCGATTTGATGTAGTTGGCATTGAGGATGGCGTACTCGCTAGCCTGCGTCATTCCCCTGGCGCCCAGCATCTTGATGTAGGCGTAACTGATCAGCAAAATACTGGCACTGCCCCAGGGGGCGGAGGCTACGGCACCGGTCCCTTTCTGTCCGCCGGTATCCTGTAGGGGGTGACTCGGCAGGAAGGGCGCCAGGGCTTCGTTGCAGCAGATGGGCCCCATGCCCGGGCCGCCGCCGCCGTGGGGAATGGCAAAGGTCTTGTGCAGATTGAGGTGACAGACGTCGGCACCGATCAGGCCGGGGCTGGTCAGTCCGACCTGCGCGTTCATGTTCGCGCCGTCCATGTAGACCATACCGCCGTGTTGGTGCACGAGCTCGCACATTTCGACTACGCCGGT
>CAZQNE010000022.1:0-41890 GCA_964594535.1 uncultured Lewinella sp. | reverse complement strand
TGTAGACCATACCGCCGTGTTGGTGCACGAGCTCGCACATTTCGACTACGCCGGTTTCGAATACCCCGTAGGTACTGGGGTAGGTGATCATCAGGGCGGCCAGCTTGTCGCTGTGCTGTTCGGCTTTTTCGCGCAGGTCGTCGATGTCGACATTGCCCATTGCGTCGCTCTTCACGACCACCACTTGCATACCGGCCATGACGGCGCTGGCGGGGTTCGTGCCGTGGGCGCTTTCGGGGATGATGGCGACGTCGCGGTGCCCTTCCCCCCGGTGCTGGTGGTAGGCGCGGATGACGAGCAGACCGGCATATTCCCCACTGGCGCCGCTATTGGGTTGCAGGCTACAGGCGGTGAAGCCGGTGATTTCCGCCAGATCCCGCTCCAATTCGCCGAACAACTGCTTATAGCCCTGGGCCTGAGCGATCGGCGCGAAGGGATGCAGATCGGCAAATTCAGTCCAGCTAACGGGTATAAGCTCCGTGGCCGCATTCAGCTTCATCGTACACGACCCCAGCGGGATCATACTGTGCATCAGGCTCAGGTCCTTGTTCTCCAGTCGCTTCAGGTAGCGCATCAGTTCCGTTTCCGTGCGGTAGTTGCGGAAGTTGGGATGCGTCAGGTACTCGCTGTTGCGGCGGAGCGCGGGTGCGGTGCGGTCGGTAATTCCGGAGACGCCCCCTTCGTCGGTCAGTTCCGCCCCCCGGTAGTCGAGGTCGGCTTCGAAGATGCGGCAGACGGCCTGGAGGTCAGTGGTGGCTACGGTCTCGTCAAAACTGATGCGGATGCCGCCCGCTTCGGGGTAGAAGAAGTTGTAGCCCTCCCGTTCGGCCCGCCGGCGGATGTGGGCGATCTTTTCCGGAGAAGCTTCAATGTGCAGGGTATCGAAAAAGTGATCGGCGGGAAGGGTGAACCCTGCCCCGCGCAAGGCATCCGCCAGGATGACGGTAAAGTGGTGGGTACGCAGGGCAATGGCCTTCAGGCCCTCCGCCCCGTGGTAGCAGGCGTACATGGCGGCCATATTGGCGAGCAGGGCCTGGGCGGTGCAGATGTTGGAGGTGGCCTTTTCGCGGCGGATGTGCTGCTCGCGGGTCTGCAGGGCCATGCGCAGGGCGGTGTTGCCGTGGCGGTCCTGACTGACCCCGATGATGCGACCGGGGATGAGCCGCTTGTAAGTTTCCTGCACGGCGAAGTAGGCGGCGTGCGGCCCCCCGTATCCCATCGGTACGCCGAAGCGTTGGGTACTGCCCACTACGGCATCGGCGCCCCATTCGCCGGGAGGCGTCAGCAGCGTCAGGGCCAGCAGGTCGGCGGCTACGGTGACGGTGATCTTTCGTTCGCCCGCCCGCCGGACGAGTTCGCGGTAATCTTCGATGCGCCCATCGGCCCCGGGGTACTGTAGCAGCATACCGAAAACCCGGTCGACGTCCAGCTCGAATGCATCCGTAGTGCTGACTTTTATTTCGATATCGAGTGGCTCGGCGCGGGTGCGGAGTACGGCCAGCGTCTGGGGGAACACCTGATCGGAAACGAGGAAAACATTGGCCGGGTCCTGCTTCACCCGCTTGTTGCGGTGGCCGTAGAACATCGTCATGGCCTCGGCGGCGGCGGTACCCTCGTCGAGCAGACTGGCGTTGGCTACCGGCATGGCCGTCAGGTCGCTGACCATCGTCTGGAAGTTGAGCAGCGACTCCAGTCTTCCCTGGGCGATCTCGGCCTGGTAGGGGGTGTACTGGGTGTACCAGCCGGGGTTACAGAACAGGTTCCGGGAAATGACGCTGGGGGTGATGGTGCCGTAATAACCCATACCGATGAAGTTGCGGTACACCTGGTTGTGGCTGGCTACCTTTCTGAGGTGCTGCAGGTAGTAGTACTCACTGATGGCCGGGTCGACCTTCAGCGGCTCCCGTAGGCGGATGTTTTCGGGTACCGTCTGGTCGATGAGTTCGTCCAGGGACGCGGCCCCGATGGCCGCTAGCATCTCGCTGGTTTCTTCGGCGGAGGGGCCGATGTGGCGGTGACGAAATTGGTCGTGGCGGGGGGTGAGGGCTTGCATGGCGGCGGGGGCTATTTTGGGGGGGCAAAGGTAGGCACTGCGGGTGGGTTAACCGGCCTACGGTATGCAGTAGTAAGCTCGCCGGAGAAGAATTGGTTTAGGATTTTCCGGGGGAGTTTGCACCCGCGCGCCGCGGCATATTTTGTATCTTGGACCTTCCCAAACTCTTTATGGAATGCGGTTTTCTTGTTTAGTCCTACTTGTGGTGCTGTGTTCCTGCGATAAGGAGGTGGAAGGGGGGATCGATTCCGATCCGTACGAAGGGGAATGGAGGTGGATCGGTAGCGGCGGTGGATGGGCGGGGCAAACACTACCCGGGGTTGGAGACGAACCTACCGTACTTGCACTGACCGGAGACGGGCGGGTGTCGCTGGATCAGGGGGAGCGCCAAATTTATGGGGGAAGGTACCGATTGTACCGGGGGGAATCGATTTACGATAGGTCCGAGCCGGCGGTACTGATCGATTGCGGACTAGAGGGCCTTACGGCAGCATCCGTCTACCTGCAGGGGGTAATCCGGGTAAATGGGGACACGCTGCATATCGACAGTAATCTTTACGATGCCGGGGGGAGTAGTTTTCAGCGGAGCGGGTCGCAATAAATATTCCGTTATTTGACCGCACCCGCGCGCCGCCGCCCGCTGTCTACCCATTATCTTTCGGGATATGATCGTGCGAATAGTGCTTGCGGTATGGGTGCTGAGTGCCGCCGGGAGCGCCCAGGATGCCCCACCCCCTAATATTATCTGGATCAACGCGGAGGATATCGGTCCGGCCTTCGGTTGCTACGGGGATGCCTACGCGACCACCCCGAATATCGACCGGCTGGCGGAGGGCAGCCTGGTGTACCGCAACGCCTACGCCACGGCCCCGATCTGCGCGCCCGCCCGCTCCTGCCTCATCACCGGAGTGTACGCTACCACACTGGGGACGGAGCACTTGCGCATGGAGGTCGATAAACCGGACTTCATCGAAACCGTTCCGGAATACCTGCGGGAGGGGGCTGGCTACTTTACGACCAACTACGGGAAGACGGACTTCAATTTCTCGCCGGAGGGGGTGTGGGACTACTGGAAGCAGGACCTGGCCCCCTGGCGGCAGGCGCCGGAGGGGCGTCCGTTTTTCAGTATGTTCACCCTGGGGCAGACCCACGAGGGGCGCGGCAACTCGATCGAACGGTACCGGGAGGTGGCGGCGGAACTGCCCGACTCCCTGGTCCACGACCCGAAGGAGGCGCCCGTGCCGCCCTACTACCCCGATACGCCGGAAACGCGGGCGCTGTGGGCGCGCTACTACGACCTGATCACCCACTTCGACCGGGAGGTCGGTAAGGTGCTCGACGCACTGGCGGAAGACGGCTTACTGGACAACACCTTCGTTTTCGTCTTCGCCGACCACGGCTTCGGTATGCCGCGTTATAAACGCTGGCTGTACAAGACCGGGCTGCACGTACCGCTGGTGGTGCACGTCCCGGAGCGCTACCGTCACCTGGCACCCCGGGCACCGGGTAGCGAGACCGACCGGCTGGTGAGCTTCGTGGATTTCGCGCCGAGCGTACTGCGACTGGCCGGGGTAGCGGTACCGGAGCATATGCAGGGCAGCGCCTTCCTGGGAGAGGAGCCCGCCGCCCCGCGGGACTACGTGTTCGGGGCCCGCAGTCGGGCGGACGATATGTACGAGATGTCGCGGGCCGTGCTGGACGATCGCTACATCTACATCCGCCACTTCATGCCCCACCTGCCCTACATCCAGCCGGGGGTTATCTCCGGGGATCAGAAAGAAGCCTACCGCTTACTGCGTGCTCACCACCAGGCGGGGACGCTGCACGCCGAGGGGGAGAAAATGTGGAGCCCGAAGCCCGTAGAGGAATTGTACGACCTGACCGACGACCCCTACGAACTGAATAACCTGGCCGAGTCACCCGCCTACGACACGGTGAAGACGCGACTGCGCGACCGGCTTTACGACTGGATGGTAGCGACCCGTGACCTGGGCTTGCTGTACGAATCCGACATGCTGCTGCGGGCGGTGGGGCGCACTCCGTACGGGGTGGGGCGGGATACGGGGAGCTTTCGTCCGGCGGAGGTACTGGCCGCGGCCCGGCGGGTAGGGGAGGCACCGCAGCTGGACTTACTTTCCGCCGACGATAGCGCCATCCGCTTCTGGGGGCTGGTGGCCCTGCGGCAACAACGGACGCTTACCGCGGAAGAGCGGACCGCCGTACTTCCCCTGCTGAACGATCCTTCCCCCGCCGTACAGCTTCAGGCGGCCGAAGTGGTGTGTCTGACGGGAGATTGTACCCCGGCCTACCCGGTATACCGCCGCTGGCTGGCCGACGAGCGCAACTGGGTGGCCCTGCAGGCGGCGCGGAGCTTGCAGTTGATAGGGGAGGGGGCGTGTCCGCTGGTACCGGAAGTATACGAAAAGCTACGGGCCTTGCGCAATCCTCCCGGTTCGCGGCGGGTGTATACGGACTTTAACTACGCTTCCTTCACGGGGTGGGCGCTGGAGCCAGTGCTGGAGGCCTGCGGGGCGGGGGTTAGGGATTGACTACGACCCGCTGCACGCGAACCCGCCCGTCGATCTCGACTACTCCGAAATACGTGCCCGCGGGTAAGGTTTGCACGGCCACGTTTACCCGTCCGTGGGTGCCCGGGGGAAGGAGCTGGCGGTGTACCGATTTTCCCAGAGGATCGAATAGTTGGAAAATGCCGCGAGTGGGAAGGGCATCTGGTAAATCGATGGTGAAGGTGCCCCGGTTGGGATTAGGAAATATGGTGAGGGGGAGGGTAGTGGGCGTACCGAGGCTATTCGTAAGGTCGCGAAAGGTGAAGTTGCGGCAGGTGGAGCAACTTTCTTTTCCGTCCGTGCGGACGGCGCTGATGCAGAAATCGTATTCCTGGCCGTCTACTAGGCCGGTGGTATCTGGTTGGAAGCTCACGTCGACGTAGTGCGCCGGCGAATCCAGGGAGTAAGTGAAGGATATGGGAGCTTCACCCGGCCGGGTGTACCTATAAACCAGGTTATCGATCAGAAAATCGGGGTCCGACCGCACAAGGGTAGCGCGCTGGTAGGTCTGCCCCCAGATCCCGTCGTCGGCCAGTAGGCGGACGTAGAGGGAATGGAAGCCGGGGCCCAGTCCGTCTACGGTGACGGGAAAGGCGATGGTAGCCGTATCGCCGGACGCAGCGACCGCATTGGCTGCTCCAAACCCAGGGTCTTCATCCCAGAACCATTCTAGGGTAGCCAATTCGTGTACGGTATCCCGGTACACCACGGCGAACATCCGATCGTAGGTATGGGACCAGGCACCGGCTTCGTCGATCACGCGGACGTGGAAGGAATGGAGGCCGGGGGTAGGCAGGGCGGATTCGGGGATCGAAATAGTTATCTCCTCTCCTTCATACGAGAACGGGGTCGCATTTCCAAACTTCGGGTCCTCGCCGATGAACCATTCTCCCGCCACCACCGGGGATTGAGCGAATAGGCACAGCGGGAGCAGCCCCGCGATGCAGAGTAGTAGTTTCCTCATCACTTGCTTAGTTGCCCGACTTAGCGCGGATGGTGACGTTGAGGGGGCGGGAGGGTCCGGTGGTAGCGGGCACCTCGAGGTACAGGACTACGGGGATATCCGGAGTACCCGATAACACGTAGGGGGAGGGACCGCCGAAGGGGCCGCGGTCGGTGCCGTCGTGGGCATTTTCGAGAGCTGCGGTGGCGTCTTCCCGAAGTTGATACTGGCCATCGGTGGTACCCTCGTCGTCACCAATGAAGAGGTCGCTGGGGGAGGCTTGGTTGTTGCCGTTTTCGGTTCCAAATTGCCCGCTGGAGGCGGTGTTATGGGTAACCGTTCCAGTGCCGGTAGTGCTTACGGAAAACTGGGCTACGTCATCCGAAGCATAAATATTACTCTGAATATTACCGTCAAACGACTCCAAGAGGAAACCATCTCCCTGGATTAAATTGTGGGAAACGTTGCCCCCCGAGTTTTGAGGAAGTGCTAGGCCAGTGCTTATGATGTTATTTGTGATAATCGCGTCTGAATAAACATTTGAGAAAGTGTAGATTATTGCGAAGTCTCGATTACTATCGATAAAATTTTCGCTAACCGCTAATCTCGTTACTCCAGGATAAAACCGAATAAAATCTGATATATAGTTTTGAGCAATGATATTATCGTTAGAGTATACGTACACTTGGCCTATGGTTAGCCCGCGCACTTTAGTCATTGCAGAACCGGAATCGTAATTGTTGCTTACGGTAATCTGTAAAGAAATCCATTGCAGCGTAGCCGGAAGGCTTGCCATTGAACATTCGTTCTCGGTGGTGAAATACCCAGGGCCTAATATGGTTAATGACGGTTTGGTCACCGTAAACGTTCCGTACGAAATGGCTGATCCCTCTACGTGAATCGTATCTCCAGCGGAGGCGGCATCATGTGCGTCGGCTAAATTGCTGTATTCTGCCGAGCTACCAGGGGTATTATTTACCCGTAAGATATTGGCCGGTAATGACAAAGATAGGAGTAGCGCTAGGCTGGCTAGCAGAATATGTTTCATGTGTGTTGTTCCTTTGTGTGGAGAAAGATAGTGTCACATGTATAATTCAGCAACTATGGATCGAAATTAGTTTTCCACATATTGGAATGCACTGTTCGGTAATAAAGCCACCTACCCCGGCCGACGAACTCAACTTCACTACCCTCAGTTGAGCCCCGGCGGAAGGGGCAGGTTGCTTACCTTCGCCCCCATGCGCTACCTCCCCCTCTTCCTCCTCCTGGCCCTGCCCCAACTCCTGCCCGCCTGGGGCGCGAACGGCCACCGGATCGTGGCCCACATCTGCTACGAAAACCTCAGCGAAACGGCCCGCCAGCGGGTGGACGCCGCCCTGGGAAATAATTACCTCAGCCAGGTCAGCACCTGGCCCGATTACATCCGCGCGGAATCCGGCTGGGATTTTACCCACCCCTGGCACTATATGACGGTGCAGCCCGGGCAGTCGGTGGCCGAGGTGAATCGCCTCACCGGGCTCACCGAAACGATTGACGACGTCAGCGAAGCCATCAATTTCATGACCGACATCCTGAAGGGGGACGAGACCGCCCGCGGCCGCATGACCGACCTCATGGACCGCTACGAAGTCGAACCCCTGGCCGGCTCCCTCGACGCCACCGCCCTGGCCTTCCTGATCCACTTCATCGCCGACGTACATATGCCATTGCACGTAGGCAAAAACCGCGACCTGGGCGGCAATAGGATTACCGTGCTATACTTCGGCGACCGCTACAACTTGCACTCTGTCTGGGATACCCGGATCATCGAGCAGGAGCGGCTCAGCTTCACCGAATTCGCCGCCTACGTGACCATGCACACCCGCGGCCACCGCGCCGAATGGGCCGATGACGCCCCCGAGGAGTGGATGCGCGAATCGGTCACCTACCGCGAAATGATCTACAATACCCTCTACGACCGCACCGACCGGGAGAGCGGGCTGCCCGACCTGAGCTGGGATTACCAGCACGACTTCCTCCCCGTAGTCGAAAAACGGCTGGGGGCGGCCGGCTACCGGGCCGCGGCGGTAATCAATGCGGCAATGGGAGGATAGGGGTTACTTTCGGCCGGTAGCAAGTATTAACGGGAGCAATACCGACCGCTATGTTCCCTCACATTACACGCTCACTATGCTGTGCCTTCTTCCTTTCCACCACTGCCGTAATCGCCCAGACCAGCACCGAAGATCCGCTGGAAACCGAACTGCGCCGTGAACAGGAGGAGCTGACCACGGCCTACGAGACGGAGTCCGCCGAAACCGCCCGGGCCGTCGATCGGGACCGGGAGTTCGCCCTCCAGCAGCAGGCCGCCATGGAATCGATCGATATGATCGACCTGGAGGGCTTCGGGAGTAAGCTGGAAAAACTCAGTGCCCGGATGCGGCTCCTCGAGGGTGACCTCCGCCAATCCCGGGAGGTGACGGGCCGGCTGCGTTCCCTAGATTCGGTACGTAACGCCCTCGACCTGACCACCCTGCAGGCCGATTATTTCGCGGCCATGAGCACCGTCAGCCGCCTGTACGGGGAGAGTGAGCGGTTGCAGTCCGCCGCCGACTGGACCTCCTTCGTCGATGACGCGCGGGCGCTCGCCGATCCCGCTAGCTACGATGGATTTTCCGAGCAACTCGCCTTTTTTCGGGAGGAACAAAAGAATATTCTGAAATTACCGGATGCCGGTCTGCTCGACGATCCCGGTATGGCCGCCATCTACACGCTCACGGCCGCCCTCGGCATGAAGGGGGAACCGGAGGAGGTGCTTGAGGTCCGGCGACTGGGCTGCATCCTGCGCTTCGCCAACCGCGCCGACCGCACGCTCGATTATATTGCCACGGAGGTCGCTTTCGCCCGGCGGGCGGGGGAGGAACTGCACGGAGAAGCCGGGCGTCTGCGCCGGGAAGTCTTCGAATTAGTCAATCTGGAACCCGGCAAGCTGGACCGCGCCCACGTAAGCTACTTTCGCCAGCAGTTCGATCCCGACTTCGTGCGGCAGCGGCGGGCTACGATTCGGGCCCGGCTAAGGGAGGTGGAGGAGCTCGCCCGTTCCCAGCACTTTTACCGGAATTACCTGGCAATGTCCCTCCGGAAAGCCGACTTCGCTCTGGAACAACTACCGGCCGACTGTGGGGAGGAGCCGACGCTCGAAGAACTGGAAACGGTACTGGATGCTAAAAAGAACGTTCTCCGCGATCGGATTACCGAAGCCCGCGAGCTTGTGGAGCAAGACTAACGGTTACCGGAAATGTTCGCACCCGCGTCCGCGCCCCAGTTCTACGACCGGCAGGGCGCGAACGCAGGTGCCGGGTTGGCGATAATCCAGAACAATTTTGCCGTGGGTTCGCTTACACCCCCAAACGAACGACCCATGAAAAGCGAACTTACCAACGCCGACGAGCTACTGAAATCGATGACCCCGCCCGATGCGCGCCAGGCTGACCCCAATCGCGTCCGCCGGGCCATCATCACCGGGGGGGACACCGGCATCGGCCGCTACACCGCCCTGGCCCTGGCGAAAGACGGTTGCGACATCGCCTTCACCTACGCCCACCACCGGGAGGATGCCGAAGTGACCGCCGAGGCCGTGCGCAAACTGGGCCGTAAAGCCTACGTCCACCACCTGGACCTGGCGATGCCCGAAAACTGTATCCCCGCCGTGGACGCCATGGTCAAAGACCTGGGTGGGGTGGACATCTTCTTCAGCAACGCCGGAAAGATGACCATGAAGCGCTTCCCGAACCTGGAACTGTCGGAGATCGACGACCTGTTTCGCGTCAACTGCTTCGGGGCCGTACTGGCTATCCAGCGGGCCACCCGCTACATGCTGGGCATGAACCCGGACGGTAATAGCTCCACCTTCGATGATATCGCCAATATGGCCCGTAAGGTGCTCAGTGGCGAGATCACCAACCCGCGCAAAACCCCGGGCCGCATCATCGTCAACACCAGCGTGCACGAGCACATCGCCAGCCCGATGGACACGACCTACACCATGACGAAGCACGCCCTCGGTGGCTTCATCAAGTGCGCCGCCTTCGCCCTGGCGGGAACCAATGTGACGATCAACGGCGTACGCCCCGGTGAGATCGCCACCCCGATGAACGACGAGCACCCCGAAAAGGCAACGGACATGGACCGGCAGTACATCCCCAGTAAGCGGGTTGGCCACCCCTCCGAGATCGCGAGTATGGTCCGCTACCTGGCCAGCGACGAAACCGGCTACATCAACGGCATGAGCTACGACGTCGGCGGGGGGATAAGCATCGGCGCGCCGATGGCGATGGAAGGCTACCAGAAAGCGATGTAAAGCTTAGCCCCGTCGGCCGGCCGTTGCGCAGTTTCGGCCGTCCGCCGGGGCGGGTAGCGGCGCTAGTGCTCACAAGTGCCGGCCGGTGGCTTAGTCCCGCTTAGGCTTCCGGCGGCCGAAATTTTTCGAGCCGCCGCCCCCCTGCTGGCGGTTATCGCCACCGCCACCCGGCTTCTTACCGCGCCCGCGACCCCGGCCCCTTCCCCGGCCGCCCCCGCTACCTTTACGGCTATTCTTACGGCGGTCGCCACCGCCGCCCCGCCCCGGTTCGGCATCCCCGAGCTCATCGGGGAGGGGTACGCGGCGGACCTTGGTTTCCACCAGTTCCTCGATGCGACGAAAGCGCTGGCGGTCTTCCTTACTGATCAGGGTGATGGCTTCGCCCTCGGCGCTGGCCCGGGCGGTACGGCCGATGCGGTGGACGTAATCTTCCGCATCCCCCGGCACGTCGAAGTTGATCACTAGGTCAATACCGTTGATGTGGATGCCGCGGCTGAGCACGTCCGTCGCGATGACGATGGGGATCTTACCGGAGCGGAACTCCCGCAGCCGTTCCTCCCGCTCGCTCTGTTCCAGGTCGGAACTGACGCTCTCGGCCTTATGCCCCTTGCGCTGCAGGCGCCGGGTGAGGTCGCGGACCGTCTTCTTGCGGCCACAGAAAATGAGGATACGCTCGAGGTCTTTTTTGTCTTTCAGGATGTGCTCGATCAGGCTGATCTTGGCCCAGTCGGCCACGTCGAAGGCCTTCTGGTCGATCTTCTCGGCCGGTTTGGAGATGGCGATGCTGATCTCGACGGGGTTCTTAAGAATCTCCCGGCTGAACTTGCGGATCTTGGTCGGCATGGTCGCCGAATAGAAGAGGATCTGGAGCTTATCCTTGTCGAGCATGTCAATGATCTTAATCATGTCATTAACGAAGCCCATATCGAGCATCCGGTCGGCCTCATCCAGCACGAGGTGGCGCACGCCGCTCAGGTCGGCGTATCCGAGGTCGAGGTGGGCGATCAGGCGGCCGGGGGTGGCAACCACGAGGGGGGCCCCCGTTTTGAGGGCGTTCTTTTCCCGTTCCATACTGTGGCCGTCCCGACCACCGTAAATGGCGATGGAAGAAGCCGGGGTGTAGAAGCTGAACCCCTCCAGTTGGCGGTCGACCTGCATGGCCAGCTCGCGGGTAGGCTCCAGGATGATGGTGTCGACCTTTTTGGTTGGTTCCCGGGTCAGCTTATCGAGGATGGGGAGGAGGAAGGCGGCGGTTTTGCCGGTGCCGGTCTGGGCGACGGCGAGCACGTCGCGGCCCTCCAGGCTGGGGGGGATGGCCCTCGCCTGAATGGGTGTGCACTGCTCGAAGCCCATATCGTCGAGGGCGTCCAGTAGTTCGTCGACGAGGTCGAGTTCGTCAAAGTAAACGACATCCTCCGCGGCGGGGTCGGTGGGCGGGGTAGGTTCCATGGGGACTTAGATCTTCGCGTAAGCCCACTTCACTCTGGCCCACGCACTTACGTATCGGGCTAAGGTACGGCTATTTATGGCGGAGCGTCCGGAACCCGCCAATCGTAGTAAATGCGGCTTCCGGCCGGTACGCTTTTTACGATCCAGGTGTTGCCGCCGATAATGCTGTTGGCTCCGATGACGGTATCTCCGCCCAGTATGGTGGCCCCGGCGTAGATCACCACCCCGTCTTCGATCGTCGGGTGGCGCTTGGTGCGGGCCATTTCCTTCTTTACGCTCAGGGCACCCAGGGTCACCCCCTGGTACATTTTTACGTCGTTGCCGATGTGCACGGTCTCGCCGATGACGATGCCGGTACCGTGGTCGATACAGAACCGCCGGCCGATGGTGGCCCCCGGGTGAATCTCGATCCCGGTACTGCCGTGGGCGATCTCGCTCAGCATCCGGCCGAGCAGGGGAACCCCGAGTTCGTGAATGCAGTGGGCGATACGGTGCACGGCCAGGGTATAAAAACCCGGGTAGGTCGCGATGACCTCTACCCGGCTGACGGCGGCGGGGTCTCCGGCCAGGATAGCCTCGGCGTCTTCGAGCAGGGAGGTGTAGAGGTCGGGGAGTTTGCCTTCGAAGGCGCTACGCACGGCGTCGACCGGTTGGGAAATCTGGTCGCTCAGGGCGTCGAGGATCGTATAGAGCTTCAGGTCGTTGTTCGCGTAGTGCCGGCGCAAATGATCGGTATCGTCGAACCGACGGTCGCTCATCTCGGGGAAGAGAAAATGGAGCAGGCCATCCAGCCAGTCCTCGATGAGCCCCGGGGAAGGAAGCCGCCGTACGCGGTAGTGCTCGCGGTAGAGGCGCTGCAAAAAGTGCTCGTCCATCGGGTGAAGATAGAATGCATAAAAAAAGAGAGCCGGCGCGGGGCCGGCTCTCGATTAAAGGTCAACATCTTCGTGGGTGGTTAGTGTCCACGTGTTAAATACTCACTAGAAGGGGACGCGGCCACAATTTGGTCAGTGATGGGCCGGGTCGCGAATGCTGCAATACTTCGAATAAATCGGGTAGGTTAGATCGTGGTGGGCTAAGGCGATTCAGACGCGGCTGCCGATCATGCCCTTCATCTTCTGGCGGGCCAGAAAGATGCGGCTCTTGACGGTGCCGATGGGGATGTTCAGGTGGGCGGCGATTTCCTTGTACTCGTAGCCCCGGTAGAACATCAGGAAGGGCACGCTGTAAATCTCCCCGATGGTGCTCATCATGCGGTTGAGCTCCTTGAGGCGCATATCGTGCTCCCCCTGGTTGGGGATGGCACTGGTGCTCTCCAGGGCGAAGGTGAAGGTTTCAATGGGTTGGTTCACGTGCTTCCGGCTTTTTTCCTTGCGGTAACGGTTGATGTAGGTGTTGCGCATAATCGTGGAAACCCAGCTTTTGAAGTTGGTGCCCATGGTGAACTTATCGCGGTGGCGGTAGGCTCGCATGGAGGTTTCCTGCATCAAATCCTGGGCATCCTGGTGATTACGGGTCAGGCGTAGGGCGAAGGAGAAAAGTAAATTCTCCAACTTGTTAATTTCCTGTGTGAATTCTTGGTTAGTCATGGTTCTCGATAGTTACTATTCATGCAAGGCGGCATGCGCTGCCCATTGTACTCGCCCTAAGACATATCAAAGGGCATGCCAAAAGTGTAACTATTTGAATATCAACGAACTATAGATTGATGTCCGGCCAAAAGCTGTACGAGATTTCGGCCAGTGACTAAATACAGTCATTTATTTCCCAAAAATGAGAAAGGGGCGGGACGCGCACCGCGTCCCGCCCCTCCCGGCCAATCGGCATACCGCTCAGAGTACGCGTACTCCTTCCGCCAGGAAGTGCAGTTCCCGCCGCGGTTCGGTGATCGTCGCGATCTCCTCGGGCGACTGACCCGCATCCTCGGCGTAGTGCCGCAGTTCCTCTACCGGAGTGAGCTGGTAGTAGGCCTTACCGTGCACGACCACTTCCCGGCCGCCGATGTCCTTGGGTACAAAGAAGCCGTAGTCCTTGAAACGGACCATCATCTGCCCCGACTCCCCCCCGTCCATGGTCATCCAGCAACCTTTTTTCTGGCATACTTCATTTACCGTACCGCGTAGGGTGGTGGACACCGTGTCCAGCAATTCACTTTCCCTATAGGCTACGAGTAGCTGTTCGGCGGGCAGCACCCGTTCACCGGGTATCGGAGCGCCGTAGGGCGTACCGGCCTGCTCCGAGAGCGTACTGTAGGTAGGGGAGGAACAGGCGGCCAGCAAACACAACAGCAGCAGGGAAATAGAACAGCGTAACATCGTATAATTTAGTTGTAAGCGATCAGGTCGGTGATGTAGCTACCGCCGTAGCCAGCCTGTTGCAGGGTTTGCTGCAGGGCTTCGGCCTCGGACCGTTCGGAAAAGCTTTCCCGACTCTCGATCACCCACACCTGCTCGCAGGGGCGGTAGCGGGCGACCAGCGTGGGGTGAAAGGGGTATTCGGCCGGGTCGGTGTAGCGTAAGATAGCAACCTGCACCTTATACTCCTTGGTCGGAGTGGTAGCGAAGCGCGGCAGGGAAGGGGCCGTGGCACCATCCGGGGAGCTCGCCGAGCCGTAGGTACTGGGCGATTCTTCGCAGTAGGAGGGCTTCACCAGGGTATCGTCCTGGGCGTGTAGGCCCAAACCGGTGAATAACACGAGGAGAATAGGGAGCAGGCGCATAGTATCGGGGTATGTGTAGGTTGGTAGCTAACAAACGCGGCCACACGGGCCTTAGTGTAGGTGATTAAAAGTCCGTGGCGTTCGGAAAGGTTCGCGCTCACCTGACTTCCAGGATGACCTCCACCTTCCGGAACCGCTGTCGGTCGGTCCGCCCCCGTAGTTCCCCGCGGCCCCGGGCCTCGATCAGGTTGCGGTCCACGCCCCGCCCCACCAGGTAATCGGCTACCGCCGCGGCCCGCCGTTCGCTCAGGCCCATGTTGTAGTCGGCGCTTCCGGTCTCGTCGGTGTAGCCACTCACCTTTATGGCTCCGATACGGTCCGCCGCTACCGCGTTTACTAGCTCGTCGAGATTTGCCCGGGCGGTGCTCGTCAGTTCGTATCGGTCCAGGGCAAAGGTGACCGTGGCTCGTAGTTCGGAAGCGGTATCGGGTACCACCGTCGGATCATTAGGGCGCGGACGCGGGTGCGTAGTTTGCAGGCGAACATTGATGCGGTAGGGTCGGGTATTGTCCCATTCCGGAACGAGGAAGTCGCCCCGGTAAGGCAGGTACTCCGGGTGGGTTACCGCTACGGGTAGTTCCGCGTTCGGGGACGCGCAGATGAAAAACCGTCCGGCGTAGTTCGTCCGGAAGGTCCCCTCCCCGGGCACCACCACCTGCTGCTTTACGATGGGTTCTTCGGTCAGGCTGTCCGTGACGTAGCCGGCTACGTAGGTTACGGGCTTTCCGGTCAGGTCCCGGCCCAGGGTGAAGCCGTAGATGTCCAGCCCGCCCCGCCCCCCCGGCCGGTCGCTGGCGAAGTAGCCGTGGCGACCGTCGGCGGTGAGGTGGAAGCCCAGTTCCCGATTGGCGCCGTTGATGGGCGGGCCGATATTGACGGCCTTGCTCCAGCGGTCGGCCTGCCGGTCGTAGCGGCTGAAGAAGATGTCCTGGTCCCCGAAGCCGGCATGGCCCATACTGCTGAAGTACAGGGTCTCCCCGTCGTCACTCAGGAAGGGGGCCTCTTCGTCTTCGGGGGTGTTGACGCCGGTGCCGAGGTTGCGGGGCTCCGACCAGCTCCCATCCGCCCGCCGTTCGGAAACGTAGATGTCGCTTCCACCGATCCCCCCCGGCCGCGTGCTGGCGAAGAACAGCCGGCGCCCGTCGCAGCTGATGGCGGCCTGGCTGTCCCAGGTAGTGGAATTCAGGTAATCCGGCAGCCGGGCGATCTCCTTGATCCTGCCCCCGATCAGGACGCCGGAGTACAGGTCGCAGCCCCGGGCTTCTTCCTCCTCGTGGCAGAGGGTAAAGAAGATCGTCTCCCCGTCCCGTTCCAGGGTTAGCATTCCCTCCGGCCGGCTGGTATTGAAGCTTCCGAAGCGGTTGGTGGAAAAGGACCCGCCCGGCTGTTTCCGCTCCCCCTGGATGATGTCCTCGTCCCCCCGGGGCCCCTGCCGGGTGTAAAGCAGGCCCAGGCGGTCGTTGGTGAAAAAGGGGAAGTAGTCGTTCTGCGCCGTGTTGATTGGGGCACCGAGGTTGAACACCGCCGTGGCGTTCGTGTAGTTCAGGCTGTCGGCCATCATGCGGGCCGATAGCAGATCGCGCTCCAGTTTGCGTTCGACTACGTCAGCCTCGGTGGCCCGCTCCCGCTCCCCCATCAGTCCGAACCGGCCGGGGTCCATCCCCTGCAGCCCCCGGAAGCGGCCGAAGTATTCCAGCGCCAGTACCGGCCGGCCGGCCCTCAGGTAGGCTTCCCCGAGTTGGTAGTACAGAAAACGGGAAAAAAAGGGGTCGCGGTCGAGGACCTTTCGGTAAGTTGCGATGGCTCCTTCCAGGTCTCCGGCCAGGTCGCGGGCTACCCCGAGCATACGCTGAGCGGGAATGAAGGAGGTGTCCAACTCCACGGCCTTACTGAGGTCCCGGATGGCCCGATCGGCCTTTCCGTCAAGAATGTGCTGCACCCCGTCGTCAAAGGCGGCTACGGCCCGTTCTTCCCGGGATTTTGACTGCCCGCTTCCCTCAGCGGGAAAGAAGACAAATAACAGGGCGAATAGGGGGAGCAGCCGCATAGGCGTCGTTTACCGCGTGCAAAGGTACAAAGCTTGGGCTCCGCCCGAAGACGGAGCCACAAGTACAATGAGTGCATTAGTAAACTATCGTCGCTAATGTAGAACCTTTTCCGCACTTTACCCGGGGCGTTGCGGCCCCCGGGGCGCGGATTCCCTAATTTTGCCCCTATGCATCGCCACATTCTGATCCCGTCTCTGCTTCTAATTATTTCGTGCAACGCCCGTCCGGATCCGGCCGGCCCCGCACCCGCGTCCGCGCCCGATCCAGTCCCCGCCCGGGCCTACTTCGGTGGCGAACTGCCCCCCTACTGGTACGAAGGGGTCGCCGAACTGACCACCTACGACCTGCAACAGGCCCGCTACGGCGAACTGCGGGAGGGAACGGCCGTGCTGGTACAGGTGAGCGAGGACTTCCTGACCGACAGGCAGGTCAAGAACGACGCCTACGCCAACCCCAACAGCACCCCGATCCTGAAGACCAACCTGTTCAAGCGCTTCACTACCGGCATTTACGATTACAGCCTGATGAGCTCCGTCTTCACCCCCACCGACGCGACCACCCAGCCGCGCACCCTGAAGGTGACGACGAGCGTGCAGGACTGGTGCGGGCAGACCTTCACCCAACTCAACTACGCCGGCGGGGAGGTCTACGGCATGGAACTGCGTAGCTATTTCGAGCGGGAGGGAGACCGGACGGCCGAGCTGGAGATCGACTTCCTGGAGGACGAGATCTTCAACCGCATCCGGATCGGCGGCGAACTGCCCGAGGGCGAATACCGGGTGCTGCCCGCCACCGGCTACCTGCTCATGACCCACCAGCCCTACGCGGCGGCCCGGGCCACGGCCAGCCTGAGATCGGAGGGGGAGGAGCGGATCTACACCCTCGATTTTCCCGAACTACGCCGCCGCCTGGAGGTGACCTTCGCCGCCGCCGCCCCCCACGTCATCCGGCGCTGGTCGGAGACCTACCCCAGCCGCGGCGAACTGCTGACCACCACCGCCACCCTGAAGGCCCAGCGGCGCGAACCCTACTGGAAGCAGAATGCCGTGGCCGATGAACCCCGGCGGGCGGAATTAGGGTTGGAATAGCACAAACGCGGCGGTGGCTCGTTAGTCAGCCACACCCAGCACCGGATTATGCTCTACCGTTTACTCACGACCCTGTTCCTCGTCCTTTCGCTGCTGGTCTCGGCCCTCCTCCCGGGGCAGGGGATGGTCGTGCGGCCCTACGACCCGAGCGGTGCGACCAACGGGGTGCTGCTCGGACTGGGGGGTGCCCTGACGACCACCAGCATCATGCTCGACCGGCGGGTGAGCCCGCTCACGGAAGACGACGTGTCGGTACTCGAGATCGACAAAATTCCCGGCATCGATATGTTCTCGACCCGCCACCTCTCCCTGGGGGCCGACGAGATCACCGACAAAATCCTGCTGGCCAGTTTCGCCAGTCCGTTCTTCCTGCTGCTCGACCGGCCGGGGCGGCAGAACTTCGACCGGGCGGCCCTGATCGTGTTCCAGGGCGCCATGATCAATAGTGGCCTCATCAACCTGACCAAAGTGCTCGTGCGCCGGCCACGGCCCTACAATTACAACCCCGATGCCCCCCTCGATACCAAGCTGAAGAAGAGCAGCCGGTATTCCTTCTTCAGTGGGCATAGTGCCACGACGGCCTACTTCAGCATCACGACGGCCAAACTCTACAACGACCTCTACCCGAACAGTAAGGCCCGGCCGTACGTCTGGGTAGGCGCGGCCCTGCTGCCGGCGGCGGTCAGCTACGGACGCATGAAGGCCGGCCGCCATTTCTTTACCGACGTCCTGGTCGGCTCGGCCGTCGGAACCATCATTGCCCTGGTGGTGCCCTCCCTCCACCGGGCGGACGTGGAAAATTAACCCCATGCCACAGTTCATCGACTACTACCAGACCCTCGGCGTAGACAAGGGCGCCAGCGACAAGCAACTCAAAAAGGCGTTCCGCAAGCTAGCCCGGAAGTACCACCCCGACGTGGCCCCCGACGATAAGGAGGCCGAGCAAAAGTTCAAGGCCATCAACGAGGCCTACGCCGTGCTCTCCGACCCCGAAAAACGCAAGAAGTACGATAAGTACGGCAAGGACTGGGAGCACGCCGAGGCCTTCGAGCAAGCGCGTCAGCAGCCGGGCGGTGGTTTCGGTGGTGGCGGTGGCCCCTTTGGCGGGCAGTACACCTACACCACTGGCGGGCAGGGGGCTGACTTTTCCGATTTTTTCCGCGATATGTTCGGTGGGGCGGGCGCGGGCGCGGGTGCCGGCTTCGATGGAGGGCGCAGGGCTTACCGGGGCCGCGACGTGGAAGCTGAACTCCGCGTCAGCATGCAGGATATTTTGGAAAACAACAAACAGGTACTCACGGTAGGCGGCAAACAACTGCGCGTCACCATTCCGGCCGGAGTGGACGACGGGCAGACGCTACGCCTGCGCGGTCAGGGCAGCCCCGGGGCGGGGGGCGGTCCGGCCGGCGATCTCTACGTCACCTTCCGGGTCACTATGCCGGAGGAATACCGCCGGGAGGGGGCCGATCTGTACAAGGCGCAGGAAGTCGATCTGTATACCATGCTACTGGGGGGCAAACTTCAGGTGCGGACGCCCACCGGTGCGGTCAACCTGCCCGTCCCGGAAGCGACCCCCAACGGGAAGCGGGTGCGGCTGAAGGGCAAGGGACTGCCCCGGTACAAGCAGAGCGGCAACGGCGATCTCTACCTCGACCTCGTCGCCAAATTGCCCGAACGCATCGGTCCCGAGCAGCGTGAGCTTATCGAACGGCTGGCTCGTAGTGCCTAGTCACTGCCGAGCGCTCGGAGGTCCTGCGCTGACGAGGAGCGCAGCGACGAGCAGAGCCGCCAAATTGAACATTGTACCTGGTACATCGTAAATTGTAATTTCCCATGAAGCCCGGAGTCGCCTACGTCACCATTCAGCAGTTCTGTGCCTTCCACCGCTGCGAGACCGTCATCATCGAGGAGTTCCTGGACCACGGTATCTTCGAGGTGCAGCAGGATAACGAGATCTTGTTGATTCCCGAAAATCAGGTACCACGGATCGAACGGGCGCTACGGCTGAGGGAGGATTTAGGGGTGAATACACCGGGCATCGATATTATCCTGCGGCTACTGGATCGCCTGCACGGGCGGCGGGAGGTGGAGGATCTGGAATAACAGCGGAGCACCCATGAGCGGCAGGCCGAAAGCTAGCAAATGCTGACGGTTTAAGGCGTCCGACGGTTTAAACCGTCGGACGCCTTAAACCGTCGGACGCTGCCCTAGAAAAAGCCGAGGCGCCAGGGCTTGCAGCGGGTCGGAATGAGCGCGGCGTGCGGCCCCCGCATCCCCGGCCGCAGGAACAGTAGACCGAAGTGGTAGAGATCGAGGGAGGCCCCCACCCGCGGGCGTGCCGTAAGCGCGGTCCAGGCACGTTCCATACCGCGCGACCAGTGAATATCGGCTACCACGATGATACTTTCGTCGTCGCACCAGCTGAGGATTTGGTCGACGTAATCCAGCGTAGGTTGGTAGCGGTGATCGCCATCGAGGAAGAAAAGGATGCGCTGCGGCCGGGGCGGCGCGGGTTGTTGCTCTAGCCACCGGGAAAAGGTCATTGCGGCGGAGCGCAGGTGCCGGCCTGATGAAATAAAGTCAAAGCTTTCCCGGGCCAGGGCGGCAACTTCGGGGTTGCCCTCTACGGTATCCAGGGGGGTACGGGTATCGGCCAGGTGGAGGTAGCTCGTACTGATGCCGGCATTCGTGCCGAATTCGACGATGCGTTCCGGTCGGAGCCAGAGAGCCAGGCGAAAGAGCAGCCGGCCACTCCGGTCGCCGATGGCACTGGAAGCAACCAGGTCGGCGGCAGTGCGCTCGGAGGAGTTTCCCGTTTTACTGGGTGCCCCCAGGGGTTTTAGGTTAACCTTGCACCTGCGTCCGCGCCAAAACTCCCGCAGGGCGGCAAGGCGGGAAAAGGCGTGATACCGCCGGTCGTCGCGGTACACCTCCTCAATAAACGAGCACAGATGGGGGGAATGGACGTCGTAGCGCGTGCGGGCGCGTAGGTACCAGCGGAGGAAAGAGATCAGACGGAACCACCAGTAGGGAATATCCACGGGGCGCAATGATACGGATTAGCGTATTCCCTGAATAGCGAGTGTATCTTTCGGAGTAAGTAAAGCGGTAAAATCTTTCACATTGTCGGTGTACAGTACGGTTGCTCTTCCAGCGATAGCCGCTTCTAAGTGGACGGCATCGTAGATATTCGCCTGACTCAATCCGAGTTGGCTGCACCGGTCAATCGCTTGGGTGTAGACGCCCGGGGAGGGGCGGAATTCAATGATGTCGGGTAGAACACTGAGTAAAACGTGCCGCGCCCGATCGGGTGTAAGCTCAAAGGGGGCTACGTTGCGGGTAAGATGATTGTACATCTCCCCGTACGTGTGGGTAGTGGTAAATACCCGTGACTGTTTGCCCAGACATAGCCGTAGTAACGCCCGGGCCGGTGAATGATTGACATGGCGGTCGAGCAGTATTGGGAGCAATGCGGAGGTATCGAAGTAGGCATTCATCTGGATGGAGTATCCAATCCTCTTTCCTGTCGGTCTTTACGCAGTGCTGTGACGAAGTCGTGATCCATTGTCTCATCCGTATCGAAAACATAGGTAGGAATACCGAACTCATCAATCACCAGTTCGGGTGAGGGGCGCTCAGGAACTTTGGCGTGCAGCGCGGTATTGTTGTTCCTCACCTCTAGCGTCAGGCAGGTGCCGGGCGAAAGTCGGAGTAATTTTCTGACTTTTTTCGGGATCAATATTCGTCCGAACGTATCAATAGTAACGGTCATGTTGTCCGAATTTGCCAAATAGACAGTAGGTTGGCAAATTTGGTTTGAGCAAACTCTGAGGTGCTTAGCACGCTTAAAGATTCACCAGGTAAACGAATTCGATATGTCCCGAGGCTTCGTAAAGGAATCCGATCAGGAGGAACTCCCCATCATCCCGCCCCGCCCGCCGCTACCACCGGGCGAGACGAACTACGTCACCCCCGCCGGACTGGCCGCCCTGGAAGCCGAACGCGACGCGCTCCAACGGGCCCGCGAAGCTCTGCCCACCGACAACGAAGACGAGCGCCGCCGCTCGGCCCACCTGATCGACGGTAAGCTCATCCTGCTCCATCAGCGCATCGCCTCCGCCCGGGTGCTCGACCCCGCCGACCAACCACACGATGAGGTGCGCTTCGGAGCTACGGTAACGCTGCGCCAGCACCCCGGTGGGCACAGGCAGGAGTTTCAAATCGTCGGCGTCGACGAGGCTAACGTGAAGCAGAGAAAGATCAGCTTTACCGCACCGATCGCTCGGGCGGTTACCGGCCTGTACGTAGGGGAGGTCGCCGACTTCCGACTGGGTAGCGAGCTGCGGAAGCTGGAGGTGCTTAATATAAAGTATCGGTAGGACCCTGGAGGTCCACTACGCATGATGCTCCTCCACGTAGGCCGGCCGGTAGTCTTCCGCCGTGATGTCCGCGGGGTAGTCCTCCATTTTGTCGTACCAGTTGACCTTCAGGATAAGCGTGGTCACGGCCACTACGCCCAGGGCGACGAAGAACCACGTCCAGTTCTGTACTACCATAAAGATGGGGGATGCCGTAATGGCCGTCTGCCAGACGATACCGACCGCTACGTTGAATAGGTCACGGGCGGCCGATCTGTTTTCGACCAGGCCGGGGCGCTCGGTGCGGCAGGCATTCACTACCGGCCCCCAGAAGCCCCAGGGGCGGGTGCGAAAGTAGAAGCGCTTCAGCACCGGCAGGGGGTCGGGATCGGTAGTCAGGCTACCCACGATACATCCTAGCAGGCTGAGCGCCAGGTTGATCGGAAAGGCTTCCAGGGCGTTCAGTTCCAGGCCCAGGGCGGGAAGCAGGGTCGGTAGGATGAGCGCCGCCAGAATACCCGCCACCATCCCCCAGAAGTAGCCGTAGGCGTTGAAGCGCCACCAGTACCACTTGAGTAGGTTGGCGGCGGTATAGCCCCCGTAAAGTCCGCTGACCAGCCACTGAATGATGCTGTCCAGACTGTCCAGGAATAGGCCGAAGACGCAGCCCACGATCACCACTCCGGCACTGGCCAGGTAGCTCATGTTGACGTAGGTTTTCTCCGGCGCGTCGGGATTGATGTAGCGTTTGTAGATGTCGTTGACGATATAGGCGGGAGCCGCGTTCACCGCCGCGGCGAAGGTGGACATAAAGGCCGCCAGCAGCCCTGCGATCAGCAATCCGAGCAAACCGGTCGGTACGAAGTTGCGCAGCGTGAAGGGCAGGATCTGCTCGAAATCCACCTCCGCCCCCATCCCGATCAGGTCATCGCTGAAGTAGACCAGCGCCAGGATGGTCAGCCCCGCGATGAGCATATAACGGGGGAAGAGCAGCACGACGTTCACGAAGCCGCTCATCTTGGCCGCGTCCTTCGGGGTAGCCGTAGAAAGGACCCGCTGCATATCGTAGGTCGGTGCCGGCCCGGCCATCGACTGCAGGATACCCTTGAAGAGGACCAGGGAGAAGAACAAGCCGAAAATCTCGTAGCCGTCCTCACTGATTTTGTTCTGTACTTCGGGGATGAGGTTGTTCCAGTTCAGGTCCAGGTTCCAACTGAAGCCGATGGCTCCCCAGCCGTCGGGCACTACGGCCGCTAGCATGTCCGGTGAGATCTGCTGCATGGCGATGACACCCACTGCTATACTCGCGATCGTCATAATGACGTACTGCAGCACCTCGGTAAAGACTACGGAATACATCCCCCCCTTAATCACGTAACCGGTCGTCAGTACGGTGAAGATGATGGCCCAGTACATCTCGTTCCAGTAGGCATCGGGGGAGAGCTGAAAGGGCAGAAAAGCCGCGGCGAATTTGCCGATCCCCAAAAAGCCGAAGGCGACGTTAGCAATGACCACCAGCACGGCAAAGATGACGACCACCAGGTGGGAAAGCTGACTGCCCGTACCGTCACCAAAACGAAAGCGGATCCACTCCGCCCCCGTCATCACCCCCGATCGCCTGAGCCAAATGGACAAGAAGATCATCATAAAGATCTGGTTGAACACCGGCCAGAGCCAGGGGATCCAGACGGATTTCAATCCGTAGATGAACAGCAGGGTGACCATCCACATGGTCCCCGAGATGTCGAACATGCCCGAGGCGTTGCTCAGTCCCAGGAACTGCCACTTGATCTCGTTGCCGCCGAGGAAGTAGTTCTCGATACTGCTGCTAGCCTTCTTTGAGATGTAGAACCCAATCCCGATCGTAGCCAGGATGTATAAAACGATAATCGCTATGTCAACGGGGTGTAGCGCGAATCCTTCCATGGGGGAAAGGTAAGGGTAAGGGTGGGGGTGACGCTAAGGCTGGGGGGGGGCGCGCTGCGCGCCAGGCGGAGGACTAGGGGCGCTGCGCACCGGATGGAGCCGGGGGTACGATGAGGGCGGGAAGGTCGAGTTCGCGGTAAAGGGCATTGTACTGAGCTACGTCGTTTTGAATGATCGCATCCAGTACGGTCCGGTAGGTTTGCCAGTCCCGGGTAAGTTCCCTCAGTCGTTCCTTTGCTCCTTCGGTTACTACTGGCACGGGGCCGTCGACCCGGCTTTTCAGGTTCATCAGCTCGGCGTTCAGGCGGTTAGGGTAGTTGATGACGTCCTGGAAGGTTTTCTGACGGGGCTGAACCAGGTTTTCCTCCCATTCGTCAATGTGCGTGAGGATGGACTCTCCCTTGTTTAGCAGATCGGTCGTACCGGACATTTCCTCGAGCCCGGCCTGTAGCCCCTTCACCTGCTGCTTTACCGCCCGCATGCGATTGACGGATACATGAATATCGCGTACGGCGGCTTCGATACCGGTGAGGAGTTTCTGCTGTTGGGCGTATTCCTCCACCGTAGCGTCGATACTGGGATCGGGAAGGAGTTCGGCGGTAACGCGTTCGCTACCCTGTGGGGTAGTGAGTTCGGCGGTATAGGTGCCCGGGCCGACCAGGCTTCCCCGGTAGTCGCCCAGCACGAAAACGCCCTCCACGGCGGGAAGGGTGGCGCGGCGTAGGTCCCAGCTAAAGCGGTTCAGGCCGGCCGCGGTGGGTAGGGGAGTGGCCGGGGGCGGTCCGCCCGTCCAGCGGCTGGATTCATCCGGTTGGTTGGTGAATGCGCGCACCTGCGTCCCCGCCCCGTCGTAAATGGTCAGTGTCACCTCGGAAGAATCCATTGATTCCGGTAGGTAGTAGTCGAACGTGATCCCGGCGGCGGCATTTTGCCCTTCCCCGGGGTCGTCGGAACCGGAGAGGGTGTAGCGGTACGTCGGTTTCGGCTCGAAGAGGGTAGGCGTAGCGGGAAGCTCTCCCCGCATCTGCTGCAGGGCACCGAGGTCATCGAGGATCCAGAAGGCACGGCCGGAGGTGGCCACGACCAGGTCGTTATCGGCAACGGTCAGGTCCAGGATGGGCGCGTTGGGTAGGTTGAGCTGCAACTGCTGCCATGCTTCCCCTGCGTTGAAGGATACGTAGAGGCCGCGTTCCGTTCCGGCGTAGAGTAGGTCCGGCACTTCCGGGTCTACCCGCACGACGCGAACGAAAGCTTCCTCCCCGAAGCCTTCGTTGAGCTCGGCCCAGTTCCGGCCGTAGTCGGTGGTGCGGTACACTTGGGGGGTGAAGTCGTTAAACTTATAGTTCGTTACCGCCAGGTAAGCCGTGGCCGGATCGTGGGGAGAAACCTCGATGGCGTTGACCAGCTTTTCTCCCATCCCGGTGGGGGTGATCTCGTTCCACGCCTCACCCTCGTCGCGGGTTAGCCAGACGCGGCCGTCGTCGGTGCCTACCCAGAGTTCGCCGGCCCGGTGGGGGCTGGCCACCAGGTAGCTGATGGTGCCGTAGTTCTCGCCGCCGGCCCCCTCGTTCGTGAAGGGGTAACCGCCTACGGTCTGTTTTTCGGTATCGTTGCGGGTCAGATCGCCGCTGATTTCGGTCCAGCTTTGTCCGCGGTCCATGGACTTCAGGACCTTATTCCCCGCGTGGTAGAAAATGCTGGGGTCCTGCGGCTGGGCCACGATCGGGGCGTTCCAGTTGAAGCGGTAGGCCATTTCGGAGGGCAGGGTGGCGAGCCCGGCCACGGGTTTAGCCATTACGTCCACCTCGGTTCCGGTTTCGTTGTCGACCACCGAGATGTTGCCCTGGTAGCTGCCGCCGATCACGTAGCGGGGGTTGTCGGGGTCGAAGGCGAGAAAAGCACTTTCCCCGCCGGCGGTGGGCCGCCAGTCCGTTTCGTCGATGCCCCCGCCGCGGGTCCGGCTCACGATGTCCACCGTGGAATTGTCCTGCTGCCCCCCGTAAACGTGGTAGGGTACCTGCCGGTCGGCGATCACGCGGTAAAACTGGGCGGTGGGCTGATTGTCCTGGCTGCTCCAGCTTTCGCCCCCGTTGAAGGTGATGGCCGCCCCGCCGTCGTTGGCCAGGGCTAGGTTGTCGGGGTTATCGGGATTGATCCAGAGCTCATGCTGATCGCCGTGGTTGACGGAAATGGTGGAAAAATTCTTCCCCCCGTCCGTAGATTTGAGGACCGGCGCATTCAGCACGTAGACGACGTCGGCATTCACCGGGTCGGCGAAAATCTCGGTGTAGTACCAGGCCCGGGCGATGGTCACCCGGTCGCTGCTGGTTTGCGTCCAGCTCTTTCCGCCGTCGTCACTACGGTATACGCCGCCCTGCTCGTCGCGGGCCTCGATGTTGGCGTACACCCGGTCGGGGTTGGCCGGACTGACCGAAACGGCTACCTTGCCGAGCGTATCGGGGAGCCCCTCCGACAGCCGCTCCCAGTTGCTGCCGCCGTCGGTCGATTTGTAGAGGCCACTGCCGGGCCCCCCGCTACGTACCGCCCAGGGGTAGCGGCGGTGGTCCCACATACCGGCGTAGAGGATGCGGGGGTTGCTGGGGTCCATGCTCAGGTCGGCCGCTCCGGTAGTTTCGTCTACGTAGAGCACGCGCTCCCAATTTTGCCCGCCATCCGTACTGCGGTACACGCCGCGGGTTTCGCTATCGCCGTATACGGCCCCCTGTACGGCTACGTACACTAAGTCAGGATTTTGGGGATGAACGCGTATTTCGGCGATATGCCGGCTGTCTTTCAGGCCCAGGTGATGCCAGCTTTTGCCGGCATCCGTACTGCGGTAGACCCCATCGCCGGCCGAGGTCATTACGCCCCTGACGGCATGTTCGCCGGTGCCGACGTAAATCACGTTCCCATCGGAGGGGGCTACGGTAATTACCCCGATGGAGCCCGTATTGAGCTGGCCGTCGGAGATGTTCCTCCAGGTAATACCGGCGTCGTCCGTTTGGAAAATGCCGCCGCCCACGCCCCCGAAGTAGTAGCGCATGGGGCTGCCGGGTACGCCGGTTACGGCATTGCTCCGCCCGCCCCGGAAGGGTCCGATGTTGCGGAATTCCAGTCCGGCCAGCCGTTCGCTCCAGGTGGTATCGGCGGGGGTGTCCTGAGCCGAAGCGAAAGCGGAAAGCCCGATGAGTAGAATAAGAAGCAGTGAGAGGGGGCGGTACATACGAATGAGTTTCGACCGCAAAAGGTAAGCACTCGCCCGTCATTCGCGAGCAGCTACCGTAGCCAGTACGCTCAGCTAGCTAGTACCGTAATGCTTGTAGCTTGCGGGGGGGGGGATAGCGTAAACGCAGGGCGGCGGCGCGCGGGTGCAATCAAATCCCCGACAACGGCATGTATGGATTCGATGGGAAGTTTATTCGGAGTGGCCCACACTTCGTGAACCCATTCCCTCGGCACCTGCGTCCGCGCCCAATCCCCTTCGCAGGTGAGATTGATCAGGTAATTAACGGGGTTTTGCCAGTCCAGGGCATTCATGTAGGCGGCCCCGGTAATGCCCCAGGCCGACCAGCCCGCTGCCGTGCCGTGACCGATGTAGACGAACAGGGCTGCCCCCGACCGGGCTAACCGGCCGGAAAACGCGTACCGCCCTCCCGTATCGGTCCGCTGAAGGACCACCCGCCGGCCCGCCGCCCGGAGCCCCCGCGTAAGCCGCCGGGCCGGGCCCAGAAACACCGGGGCGGGGGAGGTGAGGATGCACACGTCCATCAGGCGGCGGCTACGAAGTCAGCGTACTCCCGCCAGGGTTGCAGGGCGGGGGAGGAGCTGCCATTTTGGGCGGCCAGGCGATTGTAGTAGTGTTCCAGGATGCGGGCCTGCTCCTCCCGGCCAAAGGTCTCGAAGGCATCCGCTACGCTCCGGTTCTGGAGGGCCTGCATCAGTTCCGGCTCCCCGCCGGTGCCGAATTGCCGTCCGGTGGGGCTATTGTCGTAGCCGTAGTCGTAGGGGTCGTCATTGGTGAAGGCCTCGTGGAGGGCTTCGGCTACGTAGAAGGGCCCGGTATGCCGCGCCTGCCAGACGTGGGCCAGTTCGTGGATGATGAGGGTATCGGTGATGGTTTCCTGGGGGTCGAAATTAACCAGGTACATCGTCACGAAAGCCGATACGTTCCCCCTCATGTCGGCCAGGGCGAAGAGAACGCGGTTGGCAAAGCTTTCGTGGCTGAAGCGGATGTTGGGGTAGTCCAGGCTATCGCCGTAGACCGAACGGGCCAGTTCGATCTCGTCCTGGGTCATGGGGCGGTAACTGTTCAGGCTTTCCAGGAGCAAACCTACCACTACCCCAACCAGTCCGCCACCGATTTCGAGGGCGGCATTCAGCATGTCGCGCAGGTCGCCGGCGATACGGCCCAGGGAGGCGATGATGCGGTCGCGGGCTTCGGCGGCCTTCGCCCGGGCGATGTCGAGGATGTCGCGGAAGCTCTGATTGGCGTTTAGCAGGGCCTCATTGAGCTTATCCAGGAAGCGGTCGGGGTGGCGGAGTCCCTCGGCGAGTAAGCCGGCGGTGGTATGGGCCAGGACGAGTAACTCGCGGACGACTTCGGTGACCGTTTCCGCGGCGACGGTGACCAGTTCTTCCATCAGTTCGGCGACCGTCATTCCGGTTTTTTCGGTCGCGTTACTTTTACCTGCCCTATGGCACTGAAACGAGCGGCTAAAACCTACTTCAACCACCTCGACGAGGACGAGCTCCGGGAGGAGCTCGCTATGCTCTACGGTCGCTTCCCGCTGCTGCGGGCCTACTACGACATGGAGCTGGCCGACGACCCCAAGCCGCTGATCGATAAGTACAAACACGCCCTACGCAAGACCTTTTTCCCCAGCCGGGGCCGGGGCAAGCGGGGCCGCTCGCTCAGCAGCAAAGTCATCAAGGAGTTTAGCCTGATTGCCGTCCACCCGAAGGACGTGGTGGAGATGCACTTTTACCGGGCCGAACTCATGGCCGAATACATCGCCGCGCGGCGTATCGACGGGGAGACCTTTCACGCCAGTGCGGTGAAGGCGTACGCGGATGCCTGCCAGCGGGCCGAGCGGGAGGTACTGCTGGACTACTTTGCTGAGGGCGCGCGCAGGCTGGCGGACTACTTTGAAGCCAATCGGCGGAATACCCGCTACAGTTACTGGCCGACCTACGGTAGCTACTGGAGGGAATAATTCATACGGGTGTCATAATTCCGAATTATGACTTTCGGGGGGAGTATAGGGCCGTCGATTCGTTGGAACATTGCGGAAATCAGCGTATGTTGCTCTGGTGTACGGGGAGGCATCGCACCTGCGTCCGCGCCCCCTATCTACTAACCTAATCGATCACGCAATCATGAGCACCACCGCAACCACCACCGCCGATACCCTGGCCAAACCTAAATTCAAGGACCAGTACGAAAATTATATCGGGGGGAAATGGACCAGCCCCGCCCAGGGCAACTACTTCGACAATATCTCTCCGGTCGACGGGAAGAGCTTTACGCGCGTCCCCCGTTCGACGAAGGAGGACATCGACAAGGCCGTTGCCGCCGCCCACGCAGCCGCCCCCCACTGGAATAACACCTCGGCCACCGAGCGCAGTAACCTGCTGCTCAGGATCGCCCAGGTCATGGAGGATAACCTAGAAGCCCTGGCGCGCGCCGAGACCTGGGACAATGGAAAAGCCCTGCGCGAGACCCGCGCCGCCGATATGCCGCTGGCCATCGACCACTTCCGCTACTTTGCCGGGGTGATCCGCGCCGAAGAGGGTGGGGTGGCCGAGCTGAACAGCGATACGGTCAGCATGAACGTCTGGGAGCCCCTGGGCGTGGTCGGGCAGATCATCCCCTGGAACTTCCCCATCCTGATGGCCGCCTGGAAACTGGCCCCCGCCCTGGCCGCCGGTAACTGCGTGGTGCTGAAGCCAGCCGAGCAGACCCCGGTCGGTATCCTCATCCTTATGGAACTGATCGAGGATATTCTGCCCGCCGGCGTGCTCAACATTGTGAACGGATTTGGGGTCGAGGCCGGTAAGCCATTGGCCAGCCACCCCGATATTCAGAAGATCGCCTTTACGGGGGAGACCACTACCGGGCAGCTGATCATGCAGTACGCCAGTAAGAACATCATCCCCGTCACCCTGGAACTGGGCGGCAAGAGTCCGAACATCTTCATGGAATCGGTGATGGACGAAGACGACGCCTTCTTCGATAAGTGCCTGGAGGGGGCGGCCATGTTCGCCCTGAACCAGGGGGAGGTCTGCACCTGTCCGAGCCGCCTGCTGGTGCAGGAGTCGATCTACGACAAATTCATGGAGCGCTTCATCGAGCGGGTGGAGGCCATCAAAATGGGCCATCCCCTGGACCCCGGTACCATGATGGGCGCCCAGGCCAGCAACGATCAGTACGAGAAGATCCTCAAGTACATCAAGATCGGTAAGGAAGAGGGCTGTAAGGTGCTCACCGGTGGCGAGTCGGCCTTCGTGGACGGACTCGGCGAGGGCTACTACATCAAGCCCACCGTACTGGAGGGCAACAACAAAATGCGTGTCTTCCAGGAGGAGATCTTCGGCCCCGTGGTCTGCGTGACCAGCTTCAAGGACGAGGAAGAGGCCATCGAGATCGCCAACGATACGCTCTACGGACTGGGTGCCGGCTTCTGGTCGCGGGACGCCCACCAGCTCTACCGCATCCCCCGGGCCATCAAGGCCGGCCGCGTGTGGGTGAACTGCTACCACGATTACCCGGCCCACGCCCCCTTCGGTGGGTATAAGAAGTCGGGCATCGGCCGCGAGAACCACAAGATGATGCTCGACCACTACCGGCAGACGAAGAATATGCTGATCAACTACAGTAAGGAGAAGTTGGGCTTCTTTTAGATTCCCTCACCCCCGGTCCCTCTCCGGGGGAGAGGGGAGGTTTATTGGTTAGTCTTATTGCAGTTGTTTATGCCACAAGTAGACATCACCGATCGCGCCCGCGAAGTCATCGATACCCTTCGGGAGCAGCACGGCCCCCTCATCTTTCACCAGAGTGGGGGCTGCTGCGACGGATCTTCGCCGATGTGCTTCCCGGAAGGGGAGATGTATATCGATGAGGACAACGACGTGAAACTGGGGGAGGTCCACGGTTGCCCCTTCTACATGTCGAAGTTCCAGTACGAGTACTGGAAGCACACCCACCTGACGCTGGACGTCACCGAGGGGAGGGGAGCCAGCTTTTCGGCGGAGATCCCGCTGGGGCTGCGCTTCGTGATTGATTCGCGGCTGCTGACGGCGGCGGATGGAAGCTAGTACAACGCGATTTGTAATTGCGCTAGGAGGTCGCGACTTGTAGTCGCGTAGGCTTGCCGGCCCCGATGCGACGGGCTGTATGCGTGGTGAGCTCGCAGCTACGAGCTATGGCTTCCTCCCTCGACTGCCAGTCGCGTTGTACTTATAAGGGGTATACGCCGCCCATAGCTGCCTCTTCCCATCAACCCCGCTGGCTAAACCCAGATTGTCCGCTCCGAGAACGCGACGTCTTCCCCCTCGACCCAACTGTGTATTTCCGGGCCGTACTTCATACTGAGGTAGCCGGCGGTGAGGCGGAAGGCCCCGTAGAAGGTTTCGTTGATTTCTTCGTCGTTTGCACAGGAGAGCACCCCGAGCCGCCTTCCACGTAACTGCCGACCCGTGTCCTTTTGGTGGGTCAGGAGATCGGTAAAGCGGTCCAGGAAGTTCTTCATACCTCCGCTCATACTGTACCAGTAGACCGGGCTGGCTAGGATAAGGTGATCGTGGTCCAGTATAGTCCTCATCAAAGTTAGGTACTGATCATCCGCCGGGTACTGCCCGGAGTAGTCGAAGGGAGCAATTCGATAGTTGCGTAAATCGATCAAGCTACCATCCAACCGCTCGCGTAAGGCACGTGCCGCCGCTGCCGTGTTTCCATCACTCCGGGCACTGGCCATGAGGATGACCGGGCCGGTAGCCCTATCTAACACGTTCAAGGGCTACGGTTACGGATTGCCCACCGGGAAGTTCCATCACCTCTCCCTCCTGGCTACCGTTGAGATTCAGGGTTTCGGCCAGGGTTTCGGCCATGATGTAGTCGCGGTGGGTTTCCACGGCCGCGGCGGCCTCCTGTTCGGCGGACAGTGTCAGAGCGATGCGATCCGTGACCTCCAGTCCGCTGTCCTTGCGCAGGTTCTGGATGCGGCTGACGAGCTCCCGGGCCAGACCCTCCCGGGCCAGTTCGGGGGTGACGTTGACATCGAGGGCTACGGTGAGCTCGCCATCGGTGGCCACCTTCCAGCCGGGGATGTCTTCGGTGAGAATGTCGACTTCTTCCTTCTGGATGGTCACCGTTTCAGCGTCCAGGTGAAGCTCGAAGCTGCCGGCGCTGTCGAGAGCCGAAATTTCCTCCTGACTCATTCGGCCGATCGCCCCGGCCACCTGCTTCATCCGCTTGCCCAATCGCTTGCCGAGTACGCGGAAGTTGGGTTTGATGGTTTTCTTCAGAAAGTCATCGTCGGTCAGAAATTCTACTTCCCTGATATTGGTTTCCGCCCGTATGATGTGGGCCACCGCACTCACCCGCCGCCGAAATTCGGCATCGAGGGCGGGCACGAGGATTTTTTGTAGGGGCTGGCGGACGCGGAGTTTTTCCCGTTTGCGCAGGCTCAGCACGAGGGAGGAGATACGCTGGGCGTAAGCCATTCTTTTTTCTAGGTCTTCGTCAATCAGGGCGCGGTGCGCGGGTGCCAGGTGGGTGAGGTGCACGCTGTCCTTCCCGTCAAACAGGGCACCTGCGTCCCCGCCCAGATTCCGGTAGAGCCAGTCGGCGAAGAAAGGGGCTACGGGCGACATGAGCTGGCTGATACGTACGAGGCAGGTATGCAGGGTTTGGTAGGCGGCCCGTTTGTCCACGGTCATTTCCCCCCGCCAGAACCGCCTTCTGCTCTGACGGACGTACCAGTTGCTGAGCTCATCGTTTACGAAGGCATCGATGGCCCGGCAGGCGGGGGTGGCGTCGTAGGCGGCGAAGCGTTCGTTTACTTCCTTGGTCAGCGTATTGAGTCGGCTCAGGACCCAGCGATCGATTTCGGCTAGCTCCTCCTTTGCTACGGGTTGGTCCGCCGCGGCATCGTAGCCGTCGATGTTAGCGTACAGCGCGAAGAAGCCGTAGGTATTGTAGAGTGTGCCGAAGAAGCGTCGCTGCACCTCCTGGATGCCGGCCAGATCGAACTTAAGGTTGTCCCAGGGGTCGCTGTTGCCGATCATGTACCAGCGGGTGGCGTCGGCCCCGTAGGTGTCGATGGTCAGGAAGGGGTCGACGGCGTTGCCCAGTCGTTTGGACATCTTCTTGCCCTCCTTATCCAGCACCAGCCCATTGGAGACTACGTTTTTGTAGGCCACCGAGTCGAAAACCATGGTGGCAATAGCGTGGAGGGTGTAGAACCAGCCGCGGGTCTGGTCGACGCCTTCGGCGATGAAGTCGGCGGGGAATTGGTTGGCCCCCCGCATAGCATCCACCGGAACGTTGGCCCCCCGGCCCCCAAAGGGGGAGGACGTTCCGGTGGATGCTATGTCCAGATTGTTGTCGGCCGGGGCAAAGGGAGGTAATTGGTGTAGCCCCTTTGCGACCATATCCTGGGTAAAGGTCGGGACCTGCGCCAGCGATTGTGTGATGCGTTGGATAACCGAGGTCATGTCGTTCAGGACCTGGTCGTTAGTGAAACGGATTAATCGCCACCCCTTAGTAGCCAGGATTTGGGTCCGCAGTCGATCGTTTACCCGTGCTTCTTTTGTATCGTGCACGCTCCCGTCCACCTCTACGATTAGGCGTTTTTTAAGACAGACAAAATCTACGATGAAGTGGCCGATGATATGCTGGCGACGGAATTTGTAGCCGTTCAGCTTTTTAGTTTTTAACTCTTCCCACAGTCGATTTTCCGCCGGTGTCGCCCGATCGTGCCGCATAGCCGTGGCGTATTCCTTTAACTGGGAATAGCTCATTTTATGGGCCGTCTGGTAGACTGGGGGCCAGTCCTCGTCAGGACCGCCCTCCCCCCTTTGGGGGTCAGGGGGCAAGGCGGTCCGGGTAGCTGGGGTAGGCGCATTCGATCCCGGTCCAAGTTTGACGGCATTCGGAAAACCCCACTGCGCATACGGCATACTCCCCGAATCGAACCAGACGTCGATCAGGTCCAGTTCGCGGCGCAGTTCTTTTCCGTTCTTCCAGAGCACGACTTCGTCGATGTAGGGGCGGT
Source organism: uncultured Lewinella sp. (assembly GCA_964594535.1). Taxonomy (GTDB): domain Bacteria; phylum Bacteroidota; class Bacteroidia; order Chitinophagales; family Saprospiraceae; genus Neolewinella. The sequence continues at coordinate 8,126 of CAZQNE010000022.1, read as the reverse complement.
GGAGATCCTGGGGCACCGATTGATCCAGTCCCAGCTCCCGGTTGGCCACGGAAACCAGGTCTTCCAGTTCGGCGACGGAGCCTACGCAAACCTCCTCGCTACCGTCCGCGCTGCGCCAGATGGGTAGGGGGATGCCCCAGTAGCGGCTGCGGCTGAGGTTCCAGTCCTGGAGGTTTTCCAGCCACTTGCCGAAGCGGCCCTCCCCGGTGCTGGCGGGTTGCCAGTTGATGGTGGCATTCAACGCCTGCATCCGTTCCTTGACGGCACTGGCTTTGATGAACCAGCTGTCGAGGGGGTAGTAGAGGACCGGCTTATCGGTGCGCCAGCAGTGGGGGTAGCTGTGGTTGTACTTGGCGACGTTGAAGGCGCGGCCGTTCTTTTTGAGGTGAACGGCAATGTCGACGTTCACATCCACATAATCCTCCTGATCCTTATAGTTCTTGACGTAGCGACCGGCGAAGGGCCCGGCCTCCGCGGTGAACTTACCCGTCTTATCCACCAGCGTGAGGGAGCCGATACCGTTGGCCCTGCCTACCATCATATCGTCCGCGCCGAAGCTGGGGGCGGTGTGCACGATACCCGTACCGGCTTCGGTGGTCACGAAATCCCCGGCGATTACGCGGAAGGCGTCGCCGTCGTCGGGGGTGCCGCCGGGGAGCAACTGCTCGTAGCGTAGGCCGACCAGTTCGCTCCCTTTAAAGGGTGCGCTTTGTTCTTCTACAACCGGCTGGTTGTTCCCACCGAACCACTTGTCCACGAGGCCTTCGGCCAGTACTACCGTGATGGGCTCATCCGTGTAAGGGTTGGTAGTTTTTACGCGTACGTAGTCGATGTTCTTACCCACGGTGAGTGCCGTATTGGAGGGCAGCGTCCAGGGGGTGGTGGTCCAGGCGAGTAGGTAGGTGTCAGGGGGTAGGGGGTAGGGGGTAGCTTTGCTCCCCCCTACCCGACTCCCCCCTATCACCCTGAACATTGCCACCACCGTAGTGTCCGTGACATCCTGGTACGCTCCTGGCATATTCAGTTCGTGGGAACTGAGGCCGGTACCCGCGGCGGGGCTGTAGGGTTGGATGGTGTAGCCCTTATAGATCAGCCCCTTGTCGTAGATCTGCTTGAGGAGCCACCAGACCGACTCCATGTACTCCCGCTCGTAGGTGATATAGGGATTATCGAGATCGACCCAGTAGCCCATCTTGCGGGTGATCTCGTCCCAGCGATCCTTGAAGCGCATGACGGTTTCCCGGCAGGCCTGGTTGTAGTCGTCGACGCTGATCTTGGTGCCGATATCTTCCTTGGTGATGCCTAGTTCCGATTCCACTTTGAGCTCGATGGGTAGGCCGTGGGTATCCCAGCCGCCCTTGCGTTCCACCCGCTTGCCCCGGAGGGTCTGGTAGCGGCAGAAAATATCCTTGATGGTGCGGGCCATTACGTGGTGGATTCCCGGTAGGCCGTTCGCGCTGGGCGGGCCCTCGTAGAAGACAAAGGGGTTTTCCGCCGGCCGCTCCTCGATACTGCGGCGGAAAATTTCCTGCTCCTCCCAGAAGGCGAGGATGTTCCGGTCGATAGCCGGTAGGTCTAGGTGGGAGAACTCCTTGTACATAGATTGCGCTTGAGGGGGGGCAAAAATAGAAAAGCTCCGAGCGGCGGACCGGCGGAGCTTAGCGGATCGATGAAGGGCGTGCTACGGTCGGTAGAGGCGTATGGCTATAATAATTGCCGGAATTCTGGTTAGCAGGTCCATGTCTTACCCCGTAAACGACGAACCGGAAGGGGAAGTTGCTGATAATTATTTTCCCCGGACGCGTAAATAAATTTGCAAATTCAAAATCTTACGATTACATTTATTCTACCTTGACGTTAAAAGGAGCCCGCATAATAATTTGCGATCCTCAGCAAGATTTAGTTTTCATTTGGTTTTTTGGGGTTATTGGGAGGCAACTCGTTGCCTCTTTTTTATGCCGCGCACTCACCGGAATTTTCACCCGCCGTTGACGTTCCGGCCGGATCTAGTACCGGCAGCGACGCCCGGGCCAGTTGAATCTCGTGGTAGGCGAAGGTTCCCTGCAATAAATCATAAACCGCGCGATCCGTCAGCCCCCCGTCAGCGGCGAGGGTCGGTAGAATGGCCGCCCGGGCTTCTTCACTCAGTATCTTCTCTACCGACAGGCTACCCGACCGAACGAACTCCGCTAGGTGTCGGTAGATCGTCCCTTCGGTCAGTGACCGTTGGGCGGCAATGGCGGAAACCGGGTGGCCCCGTCGGAATAATTCATACGTGATATCGCGACTCGGACGGCGGTCGCGGGGGGGAGGTACCTCCGATTTTGGGCTTCGGGTATGGTTGGCCACGAATGTCAGTATCTCCTCTCCGTACCGCTCCCACGATTTCGCCCCGAACCCCCGCACGTCCATTAGATCGCGCTTACACTCGGGAAAATCGGTGGCGATTGCCATGAGTACCGAGTTGTGCAGTACGCAGTAGGCCGGTATCCCCTTTTCTTCCGCGATGTCCTTACGCCACTTCACGAGGCGGTCGAACAAGAGTTCGTCTCCTACCGTATCCCTAACCACTGGTTTTGGGGCGGTTTCGTCCTCGGATGGCGCCAACGCCAGGGCTTTGCTACGGAGGTAGGAGGCGGGGGTGAAGCCGGTTTTTAATACTCCGAACGCCAGAATTTTAGCCCGCAGTTCGTACCGCAGCCCGTCGACCAGTGTGGAAAGCTGGTCTTTGACCCGCTCGTTGTCCGAATGGAAATGCAGGCCCGCCGCCCGTTCCGCCGCATTCCGTAGTAGGGGCAAAAAGTAGGTGACTGCCCCCGCGATCCGGACGCGCAGGTCGGGGTTGTCGGTGGGTGAGGTCGCAGTGGTCCCGTATCGGTCCAGGCACGCACGAAAGCGATGGGAAGTAAGGGCTATGAACCGCTCTATCTCCTGCCGCAGCGCACGACACTCGTCCCCGAAACTACCCACGATGGAAGCCTCTCGCTCTTCCGCAATCCCAACGAGGCGCGCCAGGAGGCCGGTGATCGATTGAAAGGAGAAGATTTCCCGTAGGCAGTTGAGGTGGTAACGCCGGCGATCTTCCCGCAGGTCCGCTTCCGTCGGAGCCTCCGCCTCCGCCCGCTCGGAGTAGTCGCTCACTTCCCGATCGGTACGAACGCTCCCCACGCCAATCCTGCTCTTTAAAATGATACCATCAAACGTTTTGCAGCGACTCAGGGCCACGTAGACCTGCCCGTGGGCGAAGGCGTGCGCCGCGTCTACGATCGCCCGCTCGAAGGTCAGTCCCTGGCTTTTGTGAATCGTGATCGCCCAGGCCAGCCGCAGCGGATGCTGGGTGTAGGTACCGATAATGCGCTCCGCTACACCGCGGGTAGACGAATGGACTTCGTAGCTGCGGTTTTCCCAGACTACCGGCACAACTGTCAGCCGCTCACCACCCGGGCAACTGACCGTAATCTCCTCATCGACAATAGCCACGATTCGCCCGATTTTACCGTTGTAGTAGCGGTGCTCCGATGTATCGTTTTTATTGAACATGACCCGCGCCCCTACGCGGAATGATAGTTTAGGATCATTGGGGTACATCGATTCCGGAAACTTCCCCTCCACCACGGCGGAATAGGTGTGGAGGGGGGTACGGAGCTCAGCCAGTCGCCGCTCGTTGAGTCGGCGGGCCTGCTGGTTGTGGGAAGTAAGGGTGATATGATGGCGAGCGTGGGCCGCGATAAAGTCGGTATCGCGGTAGCGGGAATTGAGAGCGGCCAGATCCTTCTTATCCAGCGCATCGGTGCGTACCCGATTGAGTAGACGAATGAATTCATCGTCAGCCTGCCGGTAAATATGCGTAAGCTGAATCGTCCGTAATCCCGCCCGCTGTAGCAGCGGACTACCGAAGAAATAGGGGGTGGTATAGTGGCGCTGTAGCGTGCCCGCATCCTCATCCCGTACCACCGGGGGTAGCTGGTGCAGATCGCCGATGAGCAGCAACTGCACCCCACCGAAGGGGCGGTCGTCCCGGCGGTACCGGCTCAGTACGGCACCGATGGCCTCCAGTACGTCTACCCGTACCATACTGATCTCGTCAATGATCAGCAGGTCGAGGTTACGCAGGACGTCCGCCTTTTTCCGGCTCAGGCGACGACCGCTCAACTCACGCTGAATCCTATCGGGGGTCAGCACACCGAAGGGCAACTGAAACTGACTATGGATGGTAACGCCCCGCGCATTAATAGCCGCTACCCCCGTGGGGGCCACGATCACCATGCGTTTACTCACCTCCTTACGGACGCGGTGTAGGAAGGTCGTCTTGCCCGTACCCGCCTTACCGGTCAGGAAGAGATGGCAGTCGGTTTCGGTGACGTAGCGGTAGGCAAGCTCGAGTTGGGAGTTGGTGTGCATGGTGGTGCGTAGTGATTTGGCTCCCAAGTACGGGGGGTAAGAGGGTAGCTACCTAATTTTATACAAATACTTACGCAAGTATTCGTATAAAAACGTTTATGTTACGATAATTTTGAATCCGTGTATTGTCCCAGTTGACGTGTATTCCATAATGTGCGTAGGTCTCGGAGGTCGATTGGAGAGGGTTGGTTGCATTTCCTAACGGTACCGGAGGGTTTTCGGGCTTTTTGATGATTGCCTGCCGTTCATCCGGGTTTGGAGAGTGAAGATGAACCCCGTCCCGCCCCAATACACCACGATCCGTAACAAATAGACAACTCCGCACCCCCCCGCCCCAGCTAGCTTTGGCCCTGTTCCTAGTCGATCAATAGTACACCCATGAAAATATTGTCTACGCCGCGGTTTATACGTTGTCGCTCCGCTTATCTAGGGCTGATGGCCCTCCTACTTACCGCTACGGCGGGCGCTCAGACCGTCACCGAGACCTTCGACCAACTTAGTGCGCCTGCCACTAATTACGGTTACGGGGATTTCGTCAGTGCCAATGGTAACCCGTGGAACTATTTCGTCACCAAACGAGTGGAAAACGGAATTACGGGACCGAGCGCTGAGTTGCGCAAACTCACCGGCAAGGTAACCCTCGAGGTACCCAACGGCATCGCCTCTCTGACCTTCGAGCACCTAGAGGTCGACGACCTTTTCAAATCGATCATTGAGGTCAGTTTTGACGGGGGTACGCCCATCCGCTTCGAGACCGCGAACGAGTCGGGCGTAGTGACGATTTCTATCCCTGTGCTGGAGTTCACCAATACGACCACCGTCACGATCGCCAACCTGGGCAATCAGGCCATCTTACTCGACAATGTGGTCTACGAAGAGTACAACGTAGTGGTGCCCGTTACCGGCGTAAGCCTTGCCGAGCGGACTACGACCATACCCGTCGGTCAGAGCAAGTTGCTATCCGCCACGGTAGCCCCCACTAATGCCAGTGACCCGTTCGTCAACTGGCAGTCGAGCGATGCCTCGGTCGCCACCGTTGATCCATTCGGACTCGTCATCGCCCGCGCCCGGGGCACGGCTACCGTCACGGCGACTACCGCCGACGGAGGCTTCACGGCTGCAACCACCGTTACCGTACCCGCCGCCGCTCCCGCTTTCCGCGAAACCTTCAACCAGCTCGATCTACCCGTGGACGGACCGCTCGCAACGGGCGGCTTCACCGGCGAGAACGGCGAAACCTGGAGCTACGCCGCAGCGCGCAGGGTGGCCGGAGAAATAGAAGGGTACAGTATCGAACTGGACCGTAACGGGAGGGGCCAACTTACTACCACTATTCCCGGTGGCCTGAGCGAACTCAGCTTTCAGCTACGAACCGTCGATTTCGGGGGCAACACCACCGGGCAGGTCAGTGTCACGGTCAACGGGCAGGACTACGGGAACTTCCGTACCGTCCGCTCCGAACAGGTCGTCGACTATACGATCGCCGGCATCGATATAGCGGACCCCGCTACCGTAATCTTTCAGGGTACCGGAAGTTTGGAAACCCTCCTCGACAACGTAAGCTGGACCGCGCCCGGTACCACTACCGAAATTAAGGTGCAGAGCGTAAGCCTCAACCAAACCAGGGCTGAACTCGGCATCGGGGCCAGTCTACAGCTCACCGCTACGGTGACGCCGGAGGATGCCACCGACCCTACGGTCGTTTGGTCTACTTCGGACGAGACTATTGCCGAAGTGAGTGAGTCGGGATTGATCACCGCCGTCGCCGAGGGTACGGTTGCCATCGTGGCCACCACGGTCGATGGCGGCTTCACCGCCACCTGCTCCGTAACCGTAGAAGCAGCCGTGGAAACCGACCCCTTCGCGGAGTCCTTCCTTCGCCTCGACGCCCCCGTCGGTACGCTGGCCGAGGGCAGTTACGTAGGCGACAACGGACAATCGTGGACCTACGAGCGCTCCGCTACCGTGCTGAACGGCATCAGCGGCCAGTCGATCGAGATGCGGAAGCTCAATAGCTCGCTGACCACCACCATCCCGGTGGCCTTCGACTCCCTGGAATTCAGTATCCGCACCCTCGACGGCGGCCGTGACCGGAGCGGGGGCGTGCAGATCATCGTCGGTACCGATACCCTGGGTAGCTACGGGACCACCGTGAGCGAGCGAGTAGAGACCTTTCTGATTGAAGGTATTGGCGCGGACGCAGGTGCCGTCCTGAAAATCAACGGCGTGGGATTCGATAATACCATCCTGGACGACGTGCGCTGGGGCAACTTCCCACCCCTCGTACCCGTCACGAGCGTCAGCATTGATCAAACCCTGGATACCCTGATGGAAGGGGAGTCCTTCCAGTTTTCCGCTACCATACTGCCGCTGGACGCTACGGAGGCCGGCATCAATTGGTCCACAACGACGCCCGCGCTGGTCGGCATCGATCAGCAGGGCAGGGTGGAAGCCGAGCGCCCCGGAACGGCTACTATCGTCGTAACGACAGACGACGGAGCACTTACCGATACCCTCACCTTCGTCGTCAAGGAACTCATCGTACCCGACGACCTGGCCATTGACGCGGACGGCTGGTCGGTTTTCGCCCCCGGCCCCGATAGCCGGGTCATCTACTGTAGCGACTCGGAGGGGGATGACGCCAATGACGGGCTGTCGCAGGCCACCCCCGTTCAGACGCTGGACCGGGCTTTCTCCCTGGTTCGCGACGGCAGCCCCGACCACGTCTACCTGAAACGGGGGGACACCTGGCTCGACCAGGACTTTATGGGCCTGAGGGACAAGAGCGGTAAGAACTCCTTCGAGCGCATGGTCGTCGCCTACTACGGGCAGGGCGACCGGCCGCTGATCAAGCTGAATAACCAGATCATCCTGAACGATGCCATCGACAACGCGGCCATCATCGGGATCGAGTTCTACAACTACCCCGCTAACCCCGACGATCCCGACTTCCGCGACCTGGGTGAGAATAACCTTCAGCCCGGCTTCCGGCTCGTCGCCCAGGTGATGTCGAACGTCCTGATCGAGGACTGTAAGATCTCCTACTTCGGCTACCTGATCACGATGTTCAACAAGGCCTACACCGATGTCACCGGCGCCGCGGATGCCTACACCAACTTCGATATCCGCCGGAATATCCTGACCAACGCCTACCAGCTGGGGGCCACGGACGCCAAGATCAAGTCGCAGGGCATGTTTATCTCCCACGCCACGGATTTTCTCTTCGAGGAGAACTTCATGGACCACAACGGCTGGAACGAGGTACTCCCCACCGCCCAGCCCAATCAGTACAACCACAACCTGTACATGAGCGTGGACAACGACGGCCCGATCGTCGTGCGCAACAACATCATCTCCCGCGGCGCGGCCCACGGGGTGCAGCTACGTTCCGGCGGTACGGCCACTGGAAACGCCTTCATCGGCAACGCCATCGGCATGAATATGGGCTATTCCACCAAGCCCACCTATAACGAAGAAGCAACGGTCGTGGCCCACAACGTAGTTACCAACGGGCGGCCCCAGATCCCCGGCGACAACACCAATCCCCAGACCGGTGCCCTCTGGGGACTCTGGCGGCAACTGATCGATAAGCTGACCGTCGATAGCAACATCGTCGCCAACGTCGACTACACCGCTACGGGTAATGTCAAGCCCTACAACGGGATGACCGCCAACGAACTCGGCGCGGGCAACATCGCCTGGAACTGGAAACAAAACGACGAGCC
>CAZQNE010000021.1:0-69663 GCA_964594535.1 uncultured Lewinella sp. | reverse complement strand
GGGTGAAGGAGGGAAGGGGTAAAGGGGTGAAGGGGTAAAGGAGGGAAGGGGTAAAGGAGGGAAGGGGTGAAGGGGTGAAGGGGTGAAGGAGGGAATGGTGGCTTTGCTCGGTGCTTCGCACCTTGTGGGGGGGGCATAGCACGCTATCGGCTGCTTCCCTCACCCCTGTGACGATGAGCGCAGCGAAGAGCATCCCCGCTCCTTCACCCCCTCACCCCCTCACCCCTTCACCCCCTCACCCCTTCTCCAAATGCACATCCATCTGGGGGTACGGAATGCTGATCCCCTCGGCATCGAAGGCCTTCTTGATGTGCTCCAGCAGGTAGAACTTGGTGGCCCAGAAGTCGGCGCTGGCTACGTAGGGGCGGGTGGTGAGATGGACCGAGCTATCGCCGAGCCCGGATACGACGACCGCCTGGGCGGGTTCCGGCAGGATGGTGTGGGGGCACTCCCGACTCACCCGTAGGATAATCTCCCGGGCCCGATCGATGTCGTCGTCGTAGCCAATCCCGAAGGTTAGGGTTACGCCCATCGTTTCCTGTCCGCTCAGGTTTTTGATCACGTTGCCGGTGACCTGGCCGTTAGGAATGATGATCCGGTTATTGTCGGCATTCCGCAGTACCGTGTTGAAGATTTGAATTTCCAGCACGACCCCGGTTTCCCCGCCTCCGATCGTGACCACGTCACCGACCCGGTACGGCCGGAATACCAGAAGCAGTACGCCACTGGCAAAGTGGCCCAGGGTGCCCGAAAGGGCCAGACCGATGGCGAACGCGACGGCACTAAAAATGGCCAGGAAACTCGTGGTCTCGATACCGAGCATGGACGCGACGGCCAGGACGACCAGAATCTTAAAGCCGGTAACGAGGATGGACCGCAGGAAGGGGGCCACGGTGGGATCGACCTTCCCCTGACCGGCAAGGCGGCGATTCAGTAGATCACCGAGTTTACCGGCGATCCAGAACCCGATGATGAGCAGCAGGATGGCGCCGGCTACCCGCGGGAGGTACAACCACAGGGCATCCGAAAGGTCGGTGGAAAGGAAATCAAAATCCATAACGTGTAAGGCAAGTAGTAGGAATAAACAGGGGGTGACCGCCATAAATATAAAGTAGGCACCGGTATTCTCCTTCCCCACCCTATATTTGCAACAAATCGTTTAAACTATCGCGTTCTCCCGGCAGAAAAAGATCGTCTACACCGCCGAGCAAGCCCTGGAGGCCCTGCAGCATTACTGCGCCTACCAGGACCGCTGCCACCAGGAAGCTCGCGAAAAGCTACACGAACTGGGCTACTACGGGGATGCGGCCGAAGAGGTAATCGCCGAGCTGATCCGGGAAAAGTACCTCGACGAAGAGCGCTTCGCCCGTGCGTATGCCCGCGGCAAGTTCAGCATGAAGCGGTGGGGCCGCTATAAGATCCGCGACGGGCTCAAGAAACGCGCCATCAGTGCCTACTGCATCAAACAGGCCATGCGGGAAATCGACGAGTCGGCCTATTACAATACCCTCTGCCGGGAACTGGAGCGCCGGAGCGCGGGCGAAAAACCCGGGATGCACCCCTACAAAAAGCGGCGAAAACTAGCGGATTACATGTTCAGCCGGGGGTACGAATCCGGGCTCGTCTGGGCCGCCATCGAAGATTTAGGATTGTAGCCGACATATTCCCCACCGCCGCCCGCCAAAACACCTGCTTTGCTCATCTGTTCCCAGAATAGAACCGTCCGTCCATGTCCCCCATTCGTTCCTTGCTGCTTTACTTTTCGGTGTTCGCTCTGCTGCTGCTCGTCAGTTGTACCGACGACGTGCAGAAAACCCTGCAGCCCACCCCCTCCGCCTTCGGCAAAATCAACAGTTTGGTGGTCATCGCCGACAGCAGCACCTGGGAAGCCGGGGTGGGGGATTCGGTCGCTTACTTTTTCGAGGCACCCTACATCATCCTGCCGCAACCGGAGCCGATCTTCGACGTGCGCTTCATCGAGCCGGAGCGGATAGCCGCCGAGCCCAGCTGGGGGCAGCTGCGCAATTACGTCGTGCTGGCCGACCTGAGCGATACCGATAGCCCCACGACCCAGATGGTGATGAACGATCTGAGCGACGCCAAGATTCAACAGGTGCGGGAAGAGGGCTTTGGCACCGCCGTAGCCCGCAACAAGTGGGCCACCGGCCAGCAACTGGTCTACATCATGGGAGAAACCCACAACGAACTCCTTAACGGAATGAGCTCGGTCTACCCCGGCGTGGTCAAGCGCATCCAGCAGGGAGAGGATGAGCGGATGCGGGTCACCACCTGGTTCGAGGGGACCAATCGCAAACTGGGGGATACGGTGCGGGAGGTGGCCGGAGCCTACCTCGACGTGCCGGGGGGCTACGACCGGGTGCCCCTGGATGCCGAGGATGTAGTCTGGCTGCGCAAGGAAGTGCAGGGAGCCAGTCTAAACATCATGGTCACCAAGGTACCCTACCGGGATCAGGCACAACTCAGTAAGGAGGGGCTCAAGGAAATCCGCAACCGCGTAGGTCGGGAATACGTCAGTTCCACCACCGACGACACCTATATGCGGATCAACGATGAGGACCTGCCCTTATTCACCGAAGCGACCGAACTGAACGGAGCCTTCGCCATCGAGGGACGGGGTATCTGGGAAATTGAGAACGATTACCTGGCCGGACCTTTCGTCTCCTACCTGCTCAATGACACCAGTAGCAACGAACTCGTCCTCGTGGATGGATTCGTATACGCCCCGGGTCGCAAGAAGCGGGACCTAATGGAAGAGGTCGTGCAGGTGATCCGTACGGCGGAAGTCAACTGATGGCGCCGGAGCGCAGGTGCGCGGTGCGTAGGATATAAAAGAAGGGGACGATCCAAATCAGGTCGTTGAACAGCGTGACCCTCCAAAAGGCCGCCGGAAAGTTGCCCAACCAGTAGTGATATACGAAGCCAATCGGCCCGAACACCTTACCGAGAAAGCCGACCAGTACGATCGGCCACTGCCCACCGGGGTCCGTGGCGGCAATGGCGTAACCGATGCCGTACACCCCGACGATCATCCCTACGCTCTGCCAGATCATCGGGTAAAGGGGTTGCTCCATACCCACTAGCGCGAATACGTGGCCCGGGAAGAGGACGACCCAGGCGCCCCATAGGATGTTGTAGACCGCCGCCGCGAGCAGGACCGTTCGGCGCCAGTCATAGGTACGTGAGTGCATACCGCCCTAACTGGCTGATCCCGGAAGTGGTTGTTCGGTCGGCACCCGCGCCCCGCCGCCCTATCTTTCGGAATGCATGCCGACGACTCCCTTCGCTACCCCATCGGACGCTTTGCCCCGCCCGCTACGCTATCCGTTGACCAACGTACCGACGTCCTCAAACGAATTGGTAGTCTCCCCAAGCGCCTCCGCCCCGTGGTTGAAAGCATCAAACGGGCGAGCCTACTGGATACTCCCTACCGCCCCGGTGGCTGGACGGCGCAACAAGTTATCCACCACCTGGCCGATAGCCACCTACACGCCTACCGCCGGCATAAAGTGACGTTACTGGAGGATCATCCCACCTTAGTCCCCTACGACGAACGAGCGTGGGCCGAACTGGCGGACGTGCAGGCCGTACCCGTAGGGGCCAGTCTGGACATCCTGAAGGGGATCCACTTACGCTGGGCCGTGCTGCTGGCTCAGTGCACCGAGGGCCAGTGGCAGCGCACCGCCTACCACCCCGGAAAGCACGTTACCTACACGCTGGCGACCCTGGCCGCCCAGTACGCCTGGCACGGCGACCACCACCTCGGCCACCTGCGGTTGGTCTTAGGGAATACATAAGTCGCGTAAAGCAAAACCCACCGAACACGGGCCGCGAATACCGGGTTAGAGGGATACTACTTTTTGTGCATTAAGTTAACATTCCCCACCAAACCAGTATTTTATGCCTACCCTATCACCCGGCCGTATCGGCCTGCTACTCCTCGCGTGCGCGGCACTGACGTTCAGCTCCTGCGATGACGATGACGACACCATTCTCGGTATCGATTTTGACGATGACGGTACCCTCTTCATGTCCTCCAATACCAACGCCGTCATGGGCGTCATGAATCTGGAAGACGGCGATACGCCCCCGATTCAGACCATTCCCGTCGACTACAGCGATGCCGACGGTATTTACTACGCCGAGGATGAGGAAGCCGTCTTTCAGGTCAACCGCTCCGACAGCCGGTTGATCCAGTACGACGACGTGCTGGACAACATCGACGAGCCCGACGAAATCCAGTTGGAAGCCCGCAGTAACCTCAGTTTCGACAACGGCCGCGGTCTGGCCTTCCGCAATAATATCGCGGTGGTAGCCCAGCAGGGCCGCACCGAGAATGGCAACGTCAACAAACTGGTCGTACTGGATGCTTCCGAAGATGACGATGACGTACTCGAACTGATATCTGATTCTCCCACCGACTTCCCGCTCTGGGGTATCCGCTTCGTTGGCTCCAGCCTGTATGCCGTGGTCGATATGTCGGATTCGGTAGCCATTTTTGAGAACTTCCTCCAGAATACCGTAGCCGACACCCTGATGCCGACCCGCTACATCAACGTGGAAGGGCTGGTCCGTACCCACGGATTGGTCTACGATGCCGAAGACGACGTCATGATCCTGACCGACATCGGCGACGCTTCCGACGATAGCGACGGTGCCCTCTACATCATCCGTGATTTCATGTCGTTCACCGGCACCACGGTTACCAGTAGCGACTACACGGTGATCTCCGGTTCGAATACCAATCTCGGTAACCCGGTCGACGTGGCGTACGACGAAGCAACGGATCGCATCTACGTCGCCGAGCGTGCCATGAACGGCGGGCAATTGCTGGAATTCGAGGCCGGCGCGAGCGGCAATGCCGCCCCCCGCCGTACCCTGTCCTTCCCCGGCATCAGTTCGCTCTACCTTCACCGTGACTAACTAACCGGTATGCCGAACTAGCTCCGGCACCCAAAACCCGATCAGCCGCGCCCGTTCCTTACCCAGGGACGGGCGCGCTGTATATTGGGGGCGATGTTCAGAAGAGGCCCGGAAGGGGATAAGCTGGAAGTGCTGGCCCGTGATAGCTGGCAACTGGAGTTACTGGTCACCGGGTTTGCGCTGGCCGGTATGCTGGGGGGTTACGGGGAATTCATGAACTGGAGCTCCCGGACTACGGTTGTGTTAGCCAGCGACGGTATCGTGGCCAATATTGCCGGGGGCGCGGTGGTCTGCCTTTCGGTAGCCTACCTGCTGACGCTCATCAATTTCTTTTTACACGTGGTGATTCGTTGTCTCTGGATCGGGGCGCTCGGTAGCCGCTCCGTAATGGGAAAGACGACCTTCGTACGGCGGCGGCTGGCCCCTCAGTTCCAGCGTTTCTTACAGCGGCGAAATGGTGATTTTGACGCCTACGTACAACAATTGGATGACGCCGCCAGCCTGATTTTCGCCTTCACGTTCATGCTGATCGCTACGGTGGTCAGTTTTTTCTCGGTCGTCCTCTTACTTACCGCCGTCTTTAACGCAACACGCAGCGATACCGCACCGGATTGGGTAGGTTACTTAGTGGCCGGGCTGGTCGTAGTGTACCTGATCGGGGGACTTGTGTACCTGATTGATTTCCTGACGGCCGGCTACCTGAAACGGTTTCGACGCTTTTCGACCGCGTACTATCCCGTTTATCGTTTCTTCGGCTGGATTACCTTCGCCCGTTTGTACCGCCCCCTGTACTACAACTTGGTGAATCGCCGCGGGGGACGCCGACTGGTGTACCTGTTGGTACCATACCTACTTATCTCCCTGGTAGTTTCAGGCATCGAAGCCCATCCGAATCCCTACATGGGTGAGGAGTTCTTCGATAAGGATTACAACTCGGCTCAGGTGCTGGACTACCACCACTACCAGGATCAGCTCTCCGAAGGAGATCGGCACGGAGCGGTAATCATCCCCTCCGATTTGATTCGCACTTCCCCATTGCGGGTTGTCATCCCCCTCGGTGCTTCCCACGCCGAATATACGGAGCACCGTTGCCCGGATCTGCCCCCCCTGTATTCGTCCGTACTGCTATCCCGATTATTCAATACGGGCCGGCAGGGGTACTACGACGGTCGGGAGTTTCTCGACTCCAGCAAACTGGTACTCACTTCCGAAACGGTCGACTGCCTGGTTGGAGCGATCGAACTTTCGCTGAACGGAGATCGCTTTGCGAACGATCGCCTGCTCCTACGGCGGGTCTCCGATGATCCGATCGCCCAGGCGATGGGCTTTCTTTCCCTCGACAGCTTACCCCAGGGAATACACCGGCTTCGCTACCGGCAATTTAAGCCGCCGGGCCGCCGACATCCGGAAGACACCGTTCGTTACGATATAACGGTACCGTTTTACTACGCACCGGGTGATTAGATCACGCCCCGATGGCCCCTGTGATACGTTCGCCGAAGGCCTTCGTCCCGAGTTTTTCCCGGGGCCGCAAATCCTCCGTACCCACTCCGGTCGCCAGGGTTCGGTTGACGGCCATCCGTACCGCGGTAGCTTCTTGGCGCAGATCGAGGTGATCGAGTAGCATGGCCGCCGAGAGGATGGCCGCGACCGGGTTGGCCCGCTCCTGCCCCGCCCCCTCCGGCCAGGAGCCGTGAATGGGTTCGAACATTCCGACGGTGGAGCCAATGCTGCTGCTAGGAAGTAAGCCCAGCGAACCCGCCAGTACACTGGACGCATCGGAGAGAATGTCCCCGAACATATTACTGGTCACGATTACGTCGAACTGGGCGGGGTTCAGAATGAGTTGCATGGCGGCATTGTCGACGAACATGAAGTTGAGCTCGACGTCCCCGTTTTCTTCGGCCAGCTCCCGGGTCACTTCCCGCCAGAGGCGACTGCTTTCCATGACATTGGCCTTATCGACCAGGGTCAGTTTACCGCGGCGGGCCCGAGCTTCGGCAAATCCCATTTTCACGATCCGCTCGATTTCGTGGCGGGCGTAGGTGCAGGTGTCGTAGGCGGTGTTGCCGTCATCGCGGCGTCCTTTATCACCGAAGTAGATGCCACCGGTCAGTTCGCGCACGATGAGCATATCCACCCCTTTCATCCGCTCGGGACGTAGGGGGCTCAGGTCGGCCAGCTCGCTGTAGCCGGCCACGGGGCGCAGGTTGGCGTAGAGGCCGAGTTCCTTTCTTAACTTCAGCAATCCCTGCTCGGGGCGGACTTTCGCACTCGGGTCATTGTCGAAGCGGGGGTGGCCGATGGCACCGAAGAGCAGGGCATCCGACTTTTTGCAGAGTGCGAGGGTATCGTCGGGGAGCGGCTCGCCGGTCTCGTCGATGGCCACGGCGCCGACGGGGGCGTAGGTGAATGCGAACGTGTGATTGAAAAGTTCGCCGACCCGATCGAGGACGCGGACGGCTTCGGCGGTGACTTCGGGGCCGATGCCGTCGCCCGGGAGGACGGCCAGTTGATAATGGGTCATAAAAGCTAGCGATATGGGTTGTCTCTCTCTTCGGTACTATGGAGAGCTAGTACAACAAGAGTTGCATCATCGTACGTGTAGTAGATGTAATGAGATTTTTTCACTTGAACGTAACGGACTTGGTTATACTTGCTTACAAAAATTCCAGAATCGGGATACCTACGAATAACTTCTAGGCGGTCGACGATAACTAGGTATAAAGCGGTCGCCGCAGCCTCTCCGAAGTTGGACAGATAATAGTGTAAGGCACTATCGAGTTGCTCATTGGCTTCCCCATTCCACTCACAGATTAAAGCCATTTACGGTACGTTCCAAGGACTTCTTCGTTGGAGATTCCCGACGACTTTCCTTCGTGAAAGTCCTGAGCAGCTTTCACAATACGCTGCCGTTCGCCTTCAGAAAGGGTTTGCCAGTGATCATCATCTGGAGTGGGTTCGGAAGTAACCAACTGACCGGCGTGTTCGAGCAATTCAACAAGACTCTGCTCATCACGCAACTGGGAGACCAAATTGAGAAGTTCACCCTTAAGTTCCAGTACATTCATGGCAGTAAATTTAGTTGGTAAACATGAACGGTCAACTTCAAGTAGGCCAGCTAACTGAGGCTAAAGTCCACCCGCTCCCGCTCAAATGCCTCGATCCGCTCCCGCTGGCTCAGCAGAAAGTCGATGTCATCGTAGCCGTTCAGCAGGCAGGTTTTCTTGTACTCGTCGATCTCGAAGGAGGTCACGGTTCCCGTCGCTTCGTTCGTGAAGGCCTGAGCCTCCAGATTGATCGTGAAGCGGGCACCCGCGTCCTGCTCGATGGTACGGAAGACCTCATCCAGCACCTCGGGGCTGACGATGACGGGGAGTAGTCCGTTATTCAGCGCATTGCCGCGGAAAATGTCGGCAAAATAGCTCGACACCACCGCCCGGAAGCCGTAATCGTGGATGGCCCAGGCGGCGTGCTCCCGGCTCGATCCGCAGCCAAAGTTGGCCCCCGCCACCAAAATTTCCCCGGAGTAGGCCGGATTGTTCAGCACGAAGTCCGTTTTGGGGTGCTCCAGCTTATCGTAGCGCCAGTCGCGAAACAAATTCTCCCCGAAGCCCTCCCGGGTGGTCGCCTTCAGAAAGCGGGCGGGGATAATCTGGTCGGTGTCAACGTCCTCGATGGGCAGGGGGACGGCGGTGGAGGTCAGGGTTTGGAAGGGGGTCATATGATTTACACTTTACAATTTATGATATACGATTCATGATTTGCGGCTCTGCTTGGTTGGCTCTGCGGCCCGCATCTGGGTAGAGCAGCCCACCGGCTTACCTAACGGCCGCACAGGGGTGGTCCGAACGAGCGGGGGGTGAAACCGGGGCGCTAGTCCGGCGCAGCCCTCCGCGGGGAAGGAAGTTGTGGAGGAATTACCCTATTGGAAGGGGGCACTGAATGGCGAAATTACGCCGCTGCGGCTTTTGCCTCGCTGAGTGTTTTTGTAGTAGCGATAAAGATGGCTACCAGTTCGGATGCCTCTTGCATGAGGGGTTCTACCCTTCGTTGAGATACATACCTCATGTGATAGATGTACCGCAGTTCGGCCCGGGCCTCCCGAAGCTCCTTCAGTAACACTTTCGTCTTGTGTAGAAAGTCCCGTTTCGATTCGGCCGACCGCGCCTCGGGATAGTGAAACCCCGGGTGGGTACCGGCGCGCAGTAACTGATTCGCTACGTGTTTGGCGTCGTAGTATTTATTGGTGGGTAATGCCCTACATAACATTGTACAACGCACCCCAAAATGTATGAGGCGGAGCTCCAATTCTTCGGCAGTCATGTGTACTTTCTCTAAGTGGAAGGCAATATACATCATCCGAATATATAACACAAACTGTTTTATGTTTAATTCTATTCAGACTCTCCCGCAGTCCATGCCACGACGCATCCTGGGAAATTTTCCCAGCTGCCACATGAGTACGATAAGCGGTGCGGGCAGGCGGTGCGGGCAGGCGGTGCGGGCAGGCAATGCGGGCAATTAACAATGGTAAATCGTAAATCGTAAATCGTAAATCCTACGATCTAACATCCACAATTCGCCCCGCCACCGCCGCGGCAGCCGCCGTAAGCGGGCTAGCCAGAATCGTCCGCGCCCCCGGCCCCTGCCGCCCCTCGAAGTTGCGGTTAGAGGTACTCACGCAGTAGCGCCCGGCCGGCACCTTGTCTTCGTTCATGCCCAGACAGGCCGAGCAGCCCGCCCCCCGGAACTCGAAGCCGGCCTCCTCGAACACCCTGTCCAGTCCTTCCTCCACCGCCTGCCGGGCGACCTGCTGGGATCCGGGAACGACAATACCCGTCACCCCTTCCGCTACCCGCTTACCCCGCACCTGCGCCCCCGCCAAACGGAGGTCCTCGATGCGGCTGTTGGTACAGCTCCCGATGAACACGTAATCCACCGGCATGCCCTCCATGCGCTGGCCGAGTTCCAGGCCCATATACTTCATCGACTTCCGCAGACCGGCGTCTCCGTGCAGTTCGCTGTGCTCGGGGATGGTTTCCGTCACCCCCATCCCCATACCGGGATTGGTGCCGTAAGTGATCATGGGGGGAATGTCTTCGGCCCGGAAGGTGTACTTCCTGTCAAATGTGGCGTCTTTGTCGGAGGGCAGTGTCTTCCAGTAGCGGACGGCTTCCTCCCAGTCCTGCCCCTTCGGACTGAACTCCCGGCCCTCCATATAGTCGAACGTAGTCCGGTCGGGCGCGATCAGCCCGCCGCGGGCCCCCATCTCGATACTCATGTTGCAGATCGTCATCCGCCCCTCCATGCTCAGCGCGCGGATGGCCGAGCCGGCGTACTCCACGAAGTAGCCCGTACCGCCGCCCGTACCCAGCCGGCTGATGATGTACAGGATAATGTCTTTCGCCGTGACGCCCCGTTGCAGTTCCCCCTCCACGCGGATGCGCATTGCTTTCGGCTTCGCCATGAGTACGCACTGGGTAGCCATTACCTGCTCGACCTGGCTGGTGCCGATACCGAAAGCAATCGCCCCGAAGGCCCCGTGGGTACTGGTGTGGCTGTCGCCGCAGACCATCGTGATCCCGGGTCGGGTGATGCCCAGTTCCGGCCCGATTACGTGGACGATACCCTGGTAGGGATGGCCCAGCCCGTAGAGGTCGACGCCGAATTCGGCGCAGTTTTCGGTCAGCATACTGACCTGCTTGCGACTCAGGGGTTCGGCGATGGGCTTGTCCTGATCCTTGGTGGGCACGTTGTGGTCGGCGGTGGCTACGATACGTTCCCGGCGGAAGAGAGGGATGCCGCGCTGCCGCAGTCCGTTGAAGGCTTGCGGGCTGGTGACCTCGTGGATCAGGTGCTTGTCGATGTAGAGTACCTGGTTGCCGCCGGGCACTTCGGTGACTACGTGGGCGTCCCAGACTTTGTCGAACAGGGTTTGTGGCATGACGGGGTGCGGTTGCGGGGGGCAAAGGTACGGCAAGGGGGCGGCGGCGCGCGGGTGCAAGGCCTACTCCAAGGATGGAAGCACTACCCTACCGTCCTTCACGCTCAGGGGGGCCACCCGTACCGTGCGGTCCGGTCCGGGGCGTTCGGGGTCGGCGTGTACGTGGTACACCAGGTAGCGCTGCTGCCCATCCGGCGAGGTGGTGACGCTGGCGTGCCCCGGCCCGCTGCGGCCTCGCCTAAGGTCGGACTGGAGTAAGGGGTTGTGCTCCGACTTCGTCCAGGGGCCCTGGGGCGAAGGTGCCGTGGCCACTCCGATACCGTAGCGGGGGCTTTTGTAGTGGCCGCTGGAGTAAGTCAGGTAGTAGGTAGCCCCCTCCCGGAAGACAAAAGCGCCCTCGTTCGCATTGCTATTGTAGGCGGGGTCGGCGGCTTCCCAATTTTGACTGGACTGCACGACGAGTTTTGGCTTTGTCTCGGCCCTCATCAGGTCGTTGCTAAGCTGTACGACGTAGATATTTCCGTACATCTGTCTGCCCTGCCCCCGGATGCCCACCCGGTTAAAGAAAAGGTAGGGCGTACCGTCGCTATCAACGAAGATGTGGGCATCAATGGTTTTCCAGCCGGGGTAGGTGAGCCAGGGGGTGGCTACGTCCCGAAACGGACCGGCCGGGGTCGGTGACTCCGCCAGACACAACCGGTAGCCGAGTGAGTCCACCGGGCCGATGGCGCTGTAGGTCATATAGTACCGTCCGTGGTAGGCTATAACTTCGGGTGCCCAGAACGCGCGCTGCCCGTAGCTATCCTCCGAGCGCCGGTAGGCTAGCCCCAGCGTTTCCCAGTGCTTGAGGTCGGTCGAGCGGTAGACGGGGAAGCCGCGATTCGTATTCCGGGTGCCGTAGAGGTAGTAGATGCTATCTACCCGGAGCGCGAAGGGGTCACCCAGGTGGATAGAGTCGGTGGGAATAGTTTGGGCGGTACCCACCGCGCCGGTACCCAGTACCCACAGCATGACGAAAACTCGGGCTAACTCCATCGCCTCAGGCCGCTGCCCCCTTCACCATCTTCTCCAGGTCGCTGTCTTCCACTTCCTTTTTCTGGTCGGCTACGTCCAGGAACTGCTCGTAGAGCGCATCGAGCTGCACCTTGGTGAGGTTATAGCCCAGATTCTTGAAGCGGTAGGCCAGGGCGGCCCGACCGGAGCGGGCGGTGAGCACAATCTTTGACCGGTCCACCCCCACCTCGGCCGGGTCGATGATCTCGTAGGTATCCCGCCGCTTGATCACCCCGTCCTGGTGAATGCCGGAACTGTGGGCGAAGGCATTATCGCCGACGATGGCCTTGTTAGGCTGCACCAGCATGCCCATGCTCTCGCTGACCATGTGGCTGGTTTCCAGCAGCAGCTTTGAGTTGACGCGGGTGCTGAGCCCGAGGTGGGGGTGCTGCCGCATGATCATTACGACCTCTTCCAGGGAAGTGTTGCCGGCCCGCTCCCCGATACCATTGATGGTGCACTCGATCTGGCGGGCCCCGTTCTGGGCGCCGGCGATGGAATTGGCGGTAGCCAGGCCGAGGTCGTTGTGGCAGTGGGTGCTGAGGATGCACTTATGGATGCCCCTTACATTATCGCGTAGGTAGGCAATCTTGGCTCCGTACTCCTCGGGCAGGCAATAGCCGGTGGTATCGGGAATATTGAGCACCGTAGCGCCCGCATCGACAACGGCCTGAATGACGCGGGCCAGAAATTCATTATCCGCCCGCCCGGCATCTTCGGCGTAGAACTCGACATCCTCTACGTAAAGTTTAGCGTGCTTGACCGCGGCTACCGCCCGCTCGATGATCTTTTCGGGGGTGGTGCGCAGCTTATACTGAATGTGACTGTCGCTAACCCCGATGCCGGTGTGAATGCGGGGGCGGCGGGCCGTTTTGAGGGCGTCGGCGGCTACGTCGATGTCTTTCATCACGGCGCGGGTGAGCCCGCAGACGGTGACGTCCCTGACCGTACTACCGATCTCGGCTACGGACTTGAAATCGCCGGGGCTGGAGATTGGAAATCCGGCTTCGATGACGTCCACGCCGAGGCGCTCGAGTTGGCGGGCGATGACGACTTTCTGCCGGGTATCGAGCTTACAGCCGGGTACCTGCTCGCCGTCGCGCAGGGTGGTATCGAATATGTGTACGTGCTGGTTTTCCATAGGTGTGGGGGTAGGTTCCCCGGCTTCTTTTATCTTTAGGACTTACGATTTTTCAGTCGATCAGGATTAAATGTACGGCTCCCCGCCGGGGGGCGTACCGTTTTGCTACGCGGTCAACCAAGAATTGTTTGCCAACCGTCTGCTTACCAATCGCTTACCGAAACAGTTTTTCCAATGCCTAAGCAAAAGACCGACGACTTACTCAAACTGGTCGCCTCACTGAACCGGGCCGAAAAACGACACTTCCGCCTCTTCGTGAAACGCAACCAACAGGCGGACACCGAGATCCTGTTCCTGCAACTCTTCGATCTTCTCGAGCGAACCGGTGCGTACGACGAGGCCAATATCCTCCGGCGGATCGAAGGTATAAAAAAGTCGCAGCTGAGTAACCTCAAGGCGCATCTCTACAAACAACTGCTTACTAGTCTGCGCCTGCTCAACCGCAATAAAGACGAGGAGATCACCCTGCGCGAGCACCTCGACTACGCCCGCATCCTCTACAACAAGGGGCTGTACCGCCAGTCGCTCGACACCCTCGACAAAGTCAAAAAGCGCGCCCGTGACATCGAGAGCCACACCATCGCCCTGGAAACCGCTCAGTTCGAAAAACTCATCGAGGGCCAGTACATCACCCGCAGTATCGCGGGCCGGGCCGAAGAACTCAGCGAGGAGTGCGACGAACTCACCACCCTGATCGCCGACACGAACGGATTCAGCAACCTCTCGCTGCGCCTCTACGGCATCTACCTGCGCGACGGGCTGGTCAGCAACGAGGAGGAGTATGAAGCCGTCGGCCGCTTTTTTCAGGACAACTTGCCGGAAACGGAATTTGAAGACCTTGATTTCTGGGGCAAGGTCTACCACTGCCAGAGCCACTGCTGGCTCCATCTCATTCGCCAGGAGTACCCCCTGAGCTACCGCCATACCCAGCGGTGGGTCGACCTGTTCCGGGAGCAACCGCGGATGATCGAAGCCAATGCCCCCCTCTACCTGAAGGGGCTGCACAACCACCTGGCCAACCTCTTCAGCATGTGGCAGTACGACCGCTTCATGGAGGAGTTGCAGCAACTGGAGTTGTTCCCCCACCAGTTCGACCTCACCAACAACGTTAACGTCGCCGGACTGTACCACCTCTACCAGTTCGACCACCAGATCCGGCGGCACTATATGGAGGGTACCTTCACCGAGGGGCTGGGGCTCGTACCCCAGATTATGGAAGTCATCGAAGACAACCGCTACAACTGGGACGACCACCGCCACATGATCTTTTACTACCGCATCGCCTGTTTGTACTTCGGCAGCGGCGACAACGATACGGCCATCGACTACCTGAACCTCATCATCAACCAGCGCAGCCCGAACTACCGCTCCGACATTCAGGCCTACGCCCGTATCCTCAGCCTGATCTGCCACTTCGAAATGGGCAACGTTCAGCTCGTCGAGTACCAGGTCAAGAGCGTCTACCGCTTCCTCTCCAAGGTCGAGCACCTGCAGGAAATCCAGCGGGTCATCTTCCGCTTCCTCCGCCGTATCCCCCGGATCCGGGAGGCGGACCTGCGCGACGAGTTCATTCAGCTAAAGGAACGGCTCGACGAGGTGGCCAAGCAACCCTTCGAGGCGCGGCCCTTCACGTACCTGGACATTCCCAGCTGGTTAGAGGCCAAGATCGAGGGCGTGGCGGTGCAGGAGGTCATTCGCCGGCAGTTCGAGGAGAGCAGAAGCTTGGTGGGAAGCTAAACCTTCTGGGCCAGCACGGCCTCCCGGGCCGCCTTCATGGGGATACCGATACACCGCTTCTCCATGTAGAGCATCATGCGATCCATGAGCTCGCGGGTCTCCGGGTCCACCTCTTGCAGTTCCTTACGGAAGACCTTATTGAGGGCATTCTGGCGCACGGCCTTGATCTGGTCGGGTACCTCCTGCATGGCCCGTTCGATGAGGCGGGTCTGGTAGGTAGTCTGGGTTTCTTCCAGGTGGCGGGACACGATGGCGTGGGCCAGGTCGACTTCCCGGCGGCGGAAGTCCATGTTTTCTTCGGCCAGACTGCGCAGGTGTTCGATGGCGATGTAGGTGAAGCCGTGGTGACGGACGGCGGACTCGGCTACGTCGGCGGGCACCCCCAGGTCGACGACGATCTTTCCCTGAGCCACCTCGCCGGCCAGTAAAGACTGTACCCGTTCCCGGGTGATCAGCGGCTCGGCGGCGGCGGTACAGACGAAGAGCACGTCGAAGCCGTCCCGGTAGCCGTCCAACTCGTCCAGGGTGATGGCCTTCCCGTGCTCAAATCCGGCGGCGAGGGATTCGGCGCGGACGCGGGTGCGATTGGCAACGGTAACATTGACGTATCCCTGCTTACGGAGGAATTTCGCAACCAGTACGTTCGTCTGGCCGGCCCCTACCATGAGGATACGGGCTTTCCGACTCGGGGCGTGGCGGCGCAGTTGCTGCATGGCCAGGCTGACCACCGAAACCGATTTTTCCCCGATCCGGGTGTTCGCGTAGATATCCTTAGCGGCCAGTACGGCCTGGTTGAGTACGATACGGAGGTCGTCGCCCGTCAGCCCCCACTCGCGGCAGCGGTCGACGTTTTCCCGCAACTGTCCCAGAATTTGCCGTTCGCCTACGACTAAGGAGTCGATCGATCCGGCCACTTCGTACAGATGGCGAATGGCATCGAGCCCCCGTTGGTGGGTCAGTCGCGCCAGGGCCGGCTCGGGCTGGGCCAGCAGCGAGAGCTTGAAGGCATCGTCCACCCGCTGTTGGGTGGTGAAGACCAGGAGGATCCGGTTGCAGGTGGCGGCGTAGTACACCTCGTCTACCAGGTGCCGATCCCGCAGGCTCTCCAGTCGTTGCCGCAGTTTACCATCCGCCTCGAACGCGGCTACCAGCTCCCCGATTTCCTTCAGCTTTGCGGTCCGGTGGGTAAGGGTAAGAATGTGGAAATGCTGGAGCATACGGGGACGTGGAAACTACTGCAAAGATAAAATACGCCCGGGCGCCTTCTGTCAGAGGGGTGTAGAAAGGTTATTGGTGTAGATCGCGCCGAAGTACCAGGCGTAGAACAGTAATAACATACACCCCTCCCACCGGGTGATCTTGCGGTTGTTGCTCATCACCCCCAGTAGAATGGTCATGACCAGCATCAACGGTAAGTAAACGTCGATGATCTCCTCGGGGATGACCAAGGGGCCGAAAAACCGGGGTATCGCCATGACAATGAAGGTATTGAAGATATTGCTCCCGATGGCATTTCCGACCGCGATCGAAGCTTTGCCCCTGCGCGCCGCCGCCAAACTTACCGCTACCTCCGGCAGGCTGGTCCCTACCGCCACCGCCGAAAGCGCGATGATGCTCGGGGCAATATCCAGTATGACGCTGATATTCGTGATTGACTCGATGACGTAGGTGGCCGATAAACTCACCAGTGCCCCACCGAAAAGCAGGAGCAGGTAGTCCTTCCAGTTCGCCGTCGGGCGATCCGCCTTGTCGGGCCGTTCCTCCCCCTTGAGGCTGTACGCGAGGAAAATTGCGATGCCCGCGAGGAAAATACCCACTTCGTAGAAGGAGATGCCCCCGTCCATGGTAGCGAAGTACAGCAGGAAGGCACTGCCCCACAGGAAAGGGATGTCGATGTGCCAGAGATTGTACTCCAGTTCGATACTGCGCACCACCACGGCCGTCAGTCCCAGTACCAGCGCGATGTTGGTGATGTTGGAGCCCACCACGTTGCCGATCACGATCTGGCTCGTTCCGTCGATGACCGCTACTACACTGGTGGCCAGTTCCGGCAGGGAGGTGCCGAAGGCCACGATCGTGACCCCGATGATGAACGGACTGATGCCCAGCGACAGACCGATACGCTCGGCTGCCTCCACGAAACGGTCGCTCGACCAGAGGAGTACGGCGATGCCAACTACGAAAATCCCGATCTGTAGGGCGAGTTCCATATTACCAGCTTTCGGGAAGTAGTCGCATCAGCTCGGTGCGCAGTCGTTGGAGTTCGTCCGTTCCGTCGCCACCGCCGAACCGGCCCGCCCAGTACGCCCGGTAGGTGACCCAGTACCGCAGGGCGAACAGTCCGCTTACCGGCAGACTGATCAGGTACAGCCACGCGAACCCTCCGGGGGAGAGCATACCGAAGAGCCACGTCTGCAGGAGGTAGCAGAGCGGCAGGACGAACCAGGAACCCAGGGTCTGCACCGTCGCCTTGTACCCCCGGTCGATCCCGAGCGCGTTCCAGACGCCCTTGATGGTCAGCAGCCAGGGGCCGTGGTTGACCAGGCCGTACAGGAATAGCGGCAGCCCCAGCCAGGTGCCCCCGTCCCCCCCGCGGCGGGGGTGGGCGCTGACCGTAACGTCCTGGCGGCTCCGCTCCCGCAGCCGGTCATCGTAGGCCGTGGCGCGGTGGCACAGTTCTTCCCGGGCGGGGGTGTCCAGGCTCCGTATCCATTCCAGGATGCGCTTGGTCCGGTAATGGTGATCCGACACCCGGAGGGGGCGGTCGTTTTGCACGCTGCGTTCGATGCGGCGCAGGCAGCGTTCTTCGGTCTTATCGTGGGTGTGGATGAGCAGTTCGCGCATGCGTCCGGCGAGCTCGTCCGTCAGTCCGCGTACGGCCCGCATGGGGCTTTTCTCGTAGTCCTCCCGCCAATCGGCGGCGCGGATCGGCTCCCCGTAGCGCACGAACGCCCGGCTGAAGCAGGTCGTGGGGCTTTCGTAGTTCACGCCCACCGGCTGTAGGGTGATGCCGAGTGCCCAGTCGTTACGGTGCTCCCCTTCCAGGGCCAGGCTGGCCGCGCCGGCCTTGATCTTGCGCAGCTTACGTTCCAGCTCGGAGTAGGCTTCCGGGGCGATGTACATGGTTTTTCCGGCCTCCAGGGCGGCGAAGGTGCGGTTGAAGACTTCCTCCTTGCTTCCCGAACTGGCGCCGGCTTCCCGATCCTTGGGCCGGGCTACGGGTACGCAGAAGGGGTCGATCACGAACGCGATGGCGGGATTGAGCCACAGCCCGGCGTTGGCCAGGAAGTAGGTCTGGTAGTCCAGGTGGATGCCGGCCATGAGGGGGTCGGCCAGGGTATTCGGGTGGTTGCCGCACAGCAGCATCGGCCCGGGGTGGTTGGCGTGCTCCACTCCTTCGGTCTCCATCGAGGGGTAGTAGATCCGCAGCATCCAGCGGCTCATGAAGTGCAGGACCCAGAAGAAGGGCTTGGACATAGGCCGCAAAGTAGGTAAAGGGATTTACAATTGACGATGTGCGATATACCATGTACGGTCGGCCTCCGCACCCCCCTAGGCCCCAAAATTGCGCAGATAGTCCCGCACCAGTTCGTTGAATTCTTCCTCCGCCCCAAAGTGAAAGCACACTTCCACCGGGAGTACGAAGACGGGCATCCGCCGTTCGGCGATGTAATCCTGGTGGGCGAGCAGGCGCGTCGCGTCCTTTTCGGTGGTAAGGATGGCCCGGTGTTTCCCCCTCAGTTTTTCGAATTCTTCCTTCAGGCGGGCCATATCGCTGCCGCTGAAGTAGTGGTGGTCGGCGTATTCCAGCTTACGGACGGTCTTTGCGGCGGAGCGCAGGTGCCGTACCAAGTAGGAGGTATCGGCGATGGCGGAGATCAGCAGCAGATCGATTCCTTCCTCCATCCGCAGGCGGTAGCGCTGGTCGAGTAAATAGTAGGGAGTGGCGTAATCGTAGTACGTAAAGAATATTTGCTGGTGGTCCCGGGGCGCGATCTCGGCGGCGAGCCGGTCGGCGGCGGGCCGGTCGAGCTCAGCCGGGCACTTGCTCACGATGATGACGTCGGCCCGCTCGTAGCCGCTGCGCCATTCGCGTAGTCGGCCGCTGGGCAGCAGGTAGTCGCGGGTGAAGGGGGTGTCGTAGGGGGTTAGCAGAATATTCAGTCCCGGCTTCACGGCCCGGTGCTGGAAGGCGTCGTCCAGTAGAACCAACTCGGTATCCGGACGCCGGCCTACGATCTCGGGGATGGCGAAGGCCCGCTCCTCGGCCACGGTGACCAGCACGTCGGGGAACTTGCGGGCGTACTGCAGGGGCTCGTCCCCGACTTCCTCGACGGTACTGTCGGGCCGGGCCACGACGAAGCCGCGGGTCTTGCGGCGGTACCCCCGGCTCAGGGTAGCGATGTTGAGGTAGGGGTCGAGCAGCCGGATCAGGTACTCTACGTGGGGCGTTTTCCCCGCTCCCCCCACCGACAAATTGCCGACGCTGATCACGGGCACGGAAAAAGATATCCCCCGCAGTATCCCCCGCCGGTAGGCCCAGTTGCGGAAGCCCACTCCGGCCCCGTAGAGCAGGGAGAAGGGAGCGAGTAAGAGCTTGGCTACGGTGTTATCGACCATCTGACAAAGATGGGGTACGGGGGGCTACTCGGACTGTACGTACTTTGCGGTACCGCATGGCATCACTTTGATCCCCCGGCGCATCCGTAGAACCATCCGGCCCCGTTGGCACCCGCGCCCCGCCGCACGCTACAACTCCTCCGCCCGCACCGCATAAAAGAACGTCCGCCGCCCCATGGCCACCGCGCCCACCGCCGAAATTACCAGTACGGCCGCCCCCGCTACCGCCGTCCAGAACAGCAGGGCCGCATCCCACTGCTCGATGGCAATGGCGACCAGGGCCCAGGCTACCGTCAGAGAATAGAGGCTGTCACCCCGCTGCCCCAGGAACAGCCCCAGGGCGACCAGCACCAGCAACAGACCGGTAGCGACGTACACCGACCCGGCCGGGCCGAAGTCCACCCCCAGCTGCCCCAGCGCCAGGGCCGTAGCGATCACCGTAGCGGCGCTGATCCACCCCAGGTAGAGCGTCGGGGCGAAGTACGTCCAGCCGTAGCGGGGCTCCCCCACTGCCCGGATATGGGCCCGCAGTGCCCGGTAGGCCGCGATGAGGGCCAACAAGTGCCAGAGTAGATTGCCGAAGCCGAGCAACTGGTTATCACCCAGGCTGATCGGTACGAAGGCGATACTCGCCCAGCCCGCCAGCGTCAGGAATTGGTAGGCGCGCCGCAGGTGGTCCGTGTCCCGCTCGTTCTTGAGTTGAAAGCCGGCGAAGAGCAACATGCCCGTAAAAATCACCCCCCAGATGGAAAAGGCGTAGCCCGCCGCGTCCACCCGGGTCTCCATATCGTCGGCGAAGCGGTTGGTGTCCAGTTCCAGCAGGAAGGGCAGGTAGTTCGCTACCGGAACGAGAATGAAGGTCGCCAGCAAGAGGTAGCGCCAGGTACGGGTGGAGGAAGTAACGGCCATACGGTGAGTAAGCTTTAGCATAGAACCGAATGTAGCGCCCGGGGTTAACTTCCTACTCACGTCGCAAACTCAACGTGCCCCATGCCCCTCCAGCCCCACTACGGTAAACAAGGCGTCCTGCTGGTCAACCTCGGTACCCCCGATGCCCCCACCCCGAAGGCCGTCAACCGCTACCTCGGCCAGTTCCTGACCGACCCCCGGGTGATCGATAACCTCCCCGGCCCGGCCCAGCAGCTGCTGGTGCGCGGCATCATCGCCCCGGTCCGCTCCGGTATCGTGAATCCCTTCAAGGCGGGCGGATCGACCAAACTCTACCAGGAGCTCTGGACCGAAAACGGCAGCCCCCTCAAGTACTACGGGGAGGTGGTGACGGAGAAGGTGGCCGCCATCCTGGGGGAGGACTACGTCGTGCGCCTGGCCATGCGCTACCAGAACCCGAGCATCGAAAGCGCCCTGGACGAGCTACTGGCCGAACAGGTCAGCAGCATCCTCGTCTTTCCGCTCTTCCCCCAGTACGCCAGCGCCACTACGGGCTCCGTCCACCAGGAGGTGATGCGCCTGCTGAGCAAACGGCAGACCATCCCCGACGTCAAACTGGTCAACAGCTACTACGAGCAGCCCGACCTGATCAAGGTATTCGCCGACAACGCCCGCGACCTCGGCGATTTGGATCGCTACGACCACATCCTGTTCAGCTACCACGGGCTGCCCCAGCGCCAGCTCAAGAAGGCCGACGACTGCAACCACTGCTACGTCAAGGAGCACTGCTGCGCCACCATCGGCCGCGTCAATCAGTTCTGCTACTCGGCCCAGTGCCACGCCACCACCCGCGCCATCGCCGCCGAACTGAACCTGCCGGAGGAACGCTACACCACCAGCTTCCAGAGCCGCCTCGGCTTCGACGACTGGGCCAAGCCCTACACCATCGACGTGCTCGAGGAGTGGGCCAAGGAGCGGAACGCCAAACGCCTGCTCTGCTTCAGCCCCGCCTTCGTGGCCGACTGCCTGGAGACCACCATCGAGATCGGCCTGGAGTACCAGGAGGAGTTCGAAGAGTGGGGCGGCGAACGGATCGACCTCGTCCCCAGCCTCAACGACGACCCCCGCTGGATCGCGGCCCTGGTGGCCATGATCCGGGAGGAAACCCAGGTCGCCGTAGCATGAGCAGGGCCTATTTCGTGACGGGCATCGGCACCGAAGTGGGCAAGACGGTCAGCTCCGCCTTCCTCCAGCTGGCCCTCGACGCCGACTACTGGAAGCCCGTGCAGTCCGGCGACCTCGACTTCGGCGATCGCGACCGGGTACAGTCCTGGACGGGGATGCCCGACGACCGCTACCACCCCGAGCGCCACCGGCTGCGGACCCCGGCCAGCCCCCACTACGCGGCCCGACTAGATGGGGTCAAAATCAAACTCGAGGACTTCAGCCTGCCCGACACCACCGGCCGCCCCCTGCTGGTGGAGGGCGCCGGCGGGCTACTGGTGCCCCTGAACGAGGAACACACCATGCTCGACCTGATGCAGCACTTCGGCCTACCCGTCATTCTGGTGTCCCGACACTACCTGGGCAGCATCAACCATACCCTGCTGAGCGTGGAGGTATTGCGCGGACGCGGGCGCGAAGTGGCCGGAATAATCTTCAGCGGGGGCGATAATGCCGAGAGCGCCCGGATCATCCAAAAACTGTCCGGCGTACCCATCCTGGCCGAATTGCCGGAACTGGAAGAAATCAGCGCCGCAGCGATTCAATCCCTGGTAGCGAATAGGGCAGATGAAGGGTTGAATCAATCCCTCGGGCTAGCTTAGCCCGCTCTACCCGGCTGACGAGCCACGCGGTAGCACCTCCACCCTCGCATATCGAGAATCGCATATCGCATATCCCCCCCCCCGCGGTAGCCTAAATCAGTCCTCGCCAATCAAGTACCGACAATCGCCAGTGACCGTCCTGATCGTCCGCTTTTCCAGCATCGGCGATATCGTGCTCACCAGCCCGGTACTGCGCTGCCTGAAGCAACAGACCGGAGCCGAGGTCCACTTCCTGACCAAGCGACGCTTTGCCGCCACCGTTGCCCACAATCCCTACGTCGACCGACTTTGGACCATCGAACGGGAGGTGACGGAAGTATCCGCCAAGTTGGCCCGAATCGGCTTTACCCACATTCTGGACTTACACGGCAACCTCCGGAGTCTCCGCATTCGCTCCCACCTGCGCGCCGCCGCCCTCCTCCGGGGTCGCCGCCCGCCCCGGGTATCCACCTTCAATAAGCTGAATCTGCGCAAAGCTCTGCTGACCCGCTTCGGTATCGACCGGATGCCCGAGCTGCACATCGTGGACCGCTACCTCGCCACGGCACGGGGACTAGGGGTGAGGCACGACGGGAAGGGGCTGGATTACTTCATCGACGATACGGAGCGCGTAGCCCCCCCCTACCCCTCCTACGTCGCTTTCGTGATCGGGGCGGCCCACGCGACCAAGCGGTTGGAAGAAGGGCAGATGATCGCTATCTGCGCCAGCATCGACCACCCGATCGTGCTGCTGGGCGGGCCGGGGGAAGCCGAGCTCGGCGACCGTATCGCGGCTACCGGCGACCGGGTGACGAATGCCTGTGGGGCCTACTCCCTGAATGGCTCGGCCGATCTGGTGCGCCAGTCCGCCGTAGTCATCACCCACGATACGGGACTGATGCACATCGCGGCCGCCTACCGGAAGCGGATCGTAAGCGTATGGGGCAATACGGTGCCGGCCTTCGGGATGTACCCCTACCTGCCGGAGGGACCGGGGGCTGCCCGGCACGAGGTGAGTGGGCTGAACTGCCGACCCTGCTCCAAAATCGGGTACTCCGCTTGTCCGCGGGGTCACTTTCGGTGTATGCGGGACCAGGATCTCGCGGCTATAGTCCAATCGGCCCTACTCGCGGTCGAAGCGTAGTTCCTGGAGCAACATACGGTCTCCCCGGCGGGCTACGTAGACGTACACCCGGTAGCTGCCGGTCTCGGTGGCCAGGTTACCGATGCAGTATTCGGCATCGTCGGATTTGGAAGAGCCCTGGTGCACCTGGCTAAACCCGGCGGGGGGGTGGCTGGCGAAAAAGCCGCGCAGCTTGGCAATGGCCTGATCTTTCGCGTAAAAGTTTTCCCCTTCCGGCAGGCTCAGGTCGAGCTCATCGTCCATCATCCCGCCGAGGGCATCGGTATCGCCGCGCCCGAGGGCCTCGGTAATCTCACCGATCGTCTGGGCCTCCAACCACTGGGGGGTCAGCATAGGTAGGGAGGCCAGGGTAAGGGATAGGAGCAGGAATTTCATAGGCGGGGAGTTGGGTGGATCCGCGGCGATCAAACGTCGGTCAGCGGCGGGAGTTGGTTGGGTCGGTACACTTTAACACGGCTATTCGGGGACCTTAAGATAAAGACGCGGCGCGAACTTGGTGGTTGCAAAACAAAAGCGTACCTTTGCGGGCCGCAACCCGCAGACAAAATTAGCAGCCATGGACGCCATCTCCTACGTACACGAACAGGTCAGTAAGCAAAAAGACCTCCCCGCTTTCCGCGCCGGCGACACCGTTGCCGTCGACTACCTCATCACCGAGGGCGAGAAATCGCGGATTCAGCAGTTCCGGGGTGACGTGATCCAAATCAAGGGCGAGGGTGCTACCAAGACCTTCACGGTCCGCAAAATGTCCAACGGCATCGGCGTCGAGCGGATTTTCCCGCTCACCTCGCCCAGCATCGATTCCATCACCGTAGTGAAGCACGGCAAGGTGCGCCGCAGCCGGCTGTTCTACCTCCGCGACCGGGTGGGTAAGAAGGCCCGCATCAAGGAGCGCCGCATCTAGGGCGAATGTCGATCGCGTCGTACCTTTAGGGTATGACCACCCACGCCAGCCGCGCCGCCACTTTCCTGCAAGATGAGCCCCGCACCGACTGGCACGACCAGTCCCTCTGGCACGTCCGGAGTAAGCGCGACGGCAGTATCGCCAGCATCGAGGACTGGGAGGCCCTGCGTCAGCTCGGGTCCGATATCAAGGACAACGTCCTGAGTAATCTGGACACTTACCTGGAAACTTTCGCCGCGAAAGCGGCCGAGAACGGGGTGACCGTGCACTGGGCCCGCGATGCCACCGAGCACAACGAAATCGTACACGGCATCCTGCGGCGGCACGAGATCGACCGCATCGTGAAGTCCAAGTCGATGCTCACCGAAGAGTGCCACCTCAACCAGTACCTGGAGGCTCACGGTATCGAAGTGGTGGATACCGACCTGGGCGAGCGCATCATCCAGCTGCGGGACGAGCCCCCCAGCCACATCGTCATGCCGGCCATTCACCTGAAGAAGGAGGAGATCGGCACGCTCTTCCACGAAAAACTGGGTACCGAGGCCGGGGCCAGCGACCCCCAGTACCTCACCGAGGCCGCCCGCCAGCACCTACGCGCGAAATTCCTGGCCGCCAGGGCCGCCATTACGGGGGTTAACTTCGGCGTGGCCGAGACCGGTGGCGTGGTCGTCTGCACCAATGAGGGCAACGCCGATATGGGCGTCCACCTGGCTCCGGTACAGATCCACTGCATGGGCATCGAAAAGGTGATTCCCCGGGCCGAGCACCTGGGCGTTTTCACCCGCCTGCTGGCCCGCAGCGCCACCGGCCAGGCCGTCACCATCTACACCAGCCACCACCACCGCCCCAAGCCCGGCGGGGAAATGCACGTCGTCATCGTCGATAACGGACGCACGAAGCAACTCGGCCGGGAGGACTTCCGCAACAGCCTCAAGTGCATTCGCTGCGGGGCCTGCATGAACACCTGCCCGATCTACCGCCGCAGCGGGGGCCACAGTTACGACCACACCATCCCGGGGCCGATCGGCAGTATCCTCTCCCCGGGGCTGGACCTGAAAAAACACGGCGACCTGGCCTTCGCCTCGACCCTCTGCGGGAGTTGCTCCGACGTCTGCCCGGTCAAGATCGACATCCACGCCCAACTCTACAAGTGGCGGCAGATCGTGAGCGAAGAAGGTCACCTGGCCGCCACCAAACGGCTTCCCCTCCTCGGGGCCGGTACGGTCCTTAGCCGTGGGGGCACCTATGATTTCGTCGGCAAGGCCGCCCGGGTCGCCCTCAGAATCGCCCCCCGCTTCGCCGTCTACAACCGCTTCAACGACTGGGGTAAGAGTCGCGAGTTACCCGAAGTACCCAAACAGAGCTTTAAAGAGTGGTACGCCCAGCGAAACGAAGCGGACGATGAGTAGCCGAACCGCCATACTGGAGGCCATCCGGGCGAATAAACCGGGGCCCCGGCCACTACCTGATTTGCCGGGGCAGGGGGCGGGGACGCAGGTGCAATGGGAGGCGGCTTTCCGCAGTGTACTCGCACTTAGTAAGACTACTTTCGTAACCCCGACCGACCTGCCCGCACACCTCGCTACTTACGAAGCCGCTACCGTCGTATCCACCGACCCACGCTATCCGGGCAACCTGGACCCGGCGAGTATAGACGACCCGCTTCAACTGGCGGGGGTGGACCTGGCCATTCTGCGGGCCCGCCTGGGGGTGGCCGAAAACGGCGCGATGTGGTTAAGCGAGCGGGAGATGGTGCACCGGGTGCTACCCTTCATTACCCAGCATCTGATCCTGCTGGTCGACCCCGGCACGATAGTAGCCACCATGCACGATGCCTATCGCCAAGTGGACATCGCGGAAACCGGCTTCGGGCTCTTCGTGGCCGGCCCCAGCAAGACCGCCGATATCGAGCAGAGCCTGGTTATCGGAGCCCACGGCCCCCGCAGCCTGACGGTGTGTATGGAAAACTTTAACAATCTTTCGTAATACTATGTCACCGTGGCGCGTTTACTAGCTCATTCGGGCCATTCCGTAGCGTTGCACCGCCGCGGGACTACGGCCCATCATTAAACCAACGCCATATGGCTACCATTCAGAGTAATCCCGAGCCGCAGAAAAACCGTACGCCGCTACTTGCCGGCATCATCGGTGTCCTGCTCATTGCCCTCATCGCACTGGGCATCGGCTTCATGAATCGCGGCAACGAAAATGCCGAACTCTCCACCGACCTGGTCGAGATGGAGCAGTTCAAGGCCCAGGCCGAAAAGCAGTACTACGAGTCGCTGGCCGAGCTGGAAGAGATGCGCGGCAGCAACGAAGAGCTCAACGCCCTGATCGACCAGCAGAAGGAAGAGCTCCGCCTGCAGAACGAGAAGATCGAAAGCCTGACCCGCGACTCCCGTAACCTGGCTGCCGCCCGCCGCGAACTGGCCGACCTGAAGAGCAAAACCACCGGCTACCTGGCCGAACTGGAGGAGCTCCGGGCCGCCAACGCCGCCCTGGCCGAAGACCGGGACCGTCTGGCTACCGAACGCGATCTGATCAGTAACGACCTGCAGATGAGCCAGCAGACCAACGAGCAGCTCAGTAACGAGCGGGCCGTGCTGGTGAGCGAACGCGAGGAACTGGCCGAGAAAAACAGCGAGCTCAGCCGCAAGGTCAACATCGCCAGCGTGATCAAAACCAATAATATCACCGTCGAGGGGCAGAAGCAGCGCAATAGCGGCCGCTGGGTCGGGCGCAACAACGCCAAGAACGTCGAGCGCATCTACGTCTGCTTCAATAGCCTGGACAATGCCGTAGCCCGCGCCGGGGAGGAGACCTTCCAGATGCGCATCATCAACCCCATCGGGGAAACGATGAGCATCGAAGCGGAGGGTAGTGGCGTACTGACCACCGACAGCGGAGAGCAAATCCCCTACACCAAGAACGTACCCTTCAACTTTCAGGGCGACGCCGCCAGTCACTGTGCCGAATGGACCGGCAACGGCCAGGAATTCGCCGAAGGAACCTACACCATCGAGCTCTACAACAAAGGTGTGCTGGTAGGAAACAGCGAGCTGGAACTGCGGTAACCCCCCGCATGACCCGTGCCGGAAGGGGCCGCTACTCAAAAGGAGCGGCCCCTTTTTTATCTTCGCCCCGTGAACGCGACCACCCCGTACGGCCCACTCGACGACCCGGATGCCCGGTAAGCCAACCCTCCGCGACCGGATCGACCCCCTCGTGGACTACGCTACCCGCCTGAGCGGCCCCGTCCCCGCCTACCTCGACCGGGTGGAGCGACAGACCTACCTGAAAACGGTCGCCCCCCAACAGATCAGCGGCAGGTTACAGGGACGACTCCTCGCCCTCCTGTCCAAGCTAACCGCTCCTACCCGCGTTCTGGAACTCGGGACCTTCACCGGCTACGCCACACTTTGCCTGGCGGAAGGGGTGGCGGCGGGCGGATACGTGGATACCGTCGAGGGGGATGCCGAACTCGCCAGCCGGGCCCGCCACCACTTTGCGGAAAGCCCGCTGGGCGATCGCATCCGGCTGCACGTCGGCCAGGCCCTACCCCTCATGGAGCGGCTGAACGGACCCTACGGACTGATCTTTCTCGATGCCGACAAGAGGGGCTATCCGCAATACCTGCCCCGGCTGGTAGATCGCCTGCGGCCGGGCGGGCTCCTGCTTACCGATAACGTCCTCTGGGACGGGAAAGCGGGCCGGGCGATGGACGACGCCACGGTAACCGCACTGCGAACATTTAACGAGCGCGTAGTGGATGACCCCCGCCTCGAAAGCGTGGTGCTACCCTTCCGGGACGGTCTTTCGGTAGTTCGCAAGAGGGAGTGAACACCCTACCGGTGTAGGGACATGAATAGGGGCGGGATAGTCCCATTCCGTTTTATAAATACCCAGCATGCAATTCGTAACGACCACCGACCAATCTTCGGGAAAAGAAATCAAACTTCGCTACCAGGAACACGGCAGCGGCCAGCCCATCGTGTTCATCCACGGCTGGCCCCTATCGGGTGATGTGTTCGAGTACACCTTCGAGCAACTGAGTCGGCGGGGCTTCCGCTGTATTGCCTACGACCGCCGCGGCTTTGGCTTCAGTTCGAAAGTCGGGGAAAGTTACGACTACGATACGCTCGCCGCCGACCTCGACGCCGTGATGAACGAGCTGGACCTGCGGGATGCGATTCTGCTCGGCTTCAGTATGGGCGGCGGTGAGGTAGCGCGCTACATCGGCACTTACGGAGAAGACCGCCTGGCGGGGGCCGTCTTCGTAAGCAGCGTCACACCCTATATGCTGGATACCGACGACCACGACGGCGTGGACTGGAGCGTATTCCAGGGAATGATCGACGGGCTCCGCAAAGATCACCCGGGCTTCATCGCCCAGTGGGCCAAACAATTCTACGGCGTAGGTTTGCTGAGTAATCCGGTAAGCGACGAGATGCTGGCCTGGACGGCCTCGATGGCTAGTTTGGGAAGCCTGCGTGCCACGGTCGACTGCGTTACGGCCTTCGGGAAGACCGATTTTCGCGGCGACATCAACCAGGTGACCGTACCCACCCTAATCATCCACGGCAAGGACGATAAGATCGTACCCATCGACGTCAGTGCCGAACGCACCCACGATATGATTAAGGGCAGTACGCTACTGCGGTACGACGGTGCCCCCCACGGTCTGTTCTACACCCATATGGACCGCTTCAACGAAGATTTAATGGCCTTCGCCGGACGGATCAAGTAATATTAGGATTGCCCACAGAGGCTTTGCCGCACGGAGGAATGCACGGAGTTAGCACGCAACCGTACAGCCTCCGTGGCACCTCCTCGCGCCGCCGTAGGCGGACTCCGTGGGTAAAAACGGCTTATACGGAAGGAGCCGCCGCCTCCTTCGGCAGCCCCTCCACTCCGTTCACGGTTGTGTACTTAAAACTCAGTTTTTTGTCGGGGTAGATGTAGCTGAAGGCCGACTGCACGGCCAGCGTTCCCTCGTGGAAGCCGCAGAGAATAAGCTTGAGCTTGCCCGGGTAGGTGTTAATATCGCCGATGGCGTAGATACCGGGTACCCCCGTGCTATAGTCGCGGGTATCCACTACGATAGCGTTCTTGTCGATCGTCAGATTCCAATTGGCGATGGGGCCGAGCTTGGGGGAAAGACCGAAGAGGGGTACGAAGTCATCCACGGAAACGACGACTTCCTCACCGGTCTTGTGGCGAATAGCGACCCCTTCCACCCGGTCGTCGCCGACGATCCCGACGGCCTGGGCATTAGTAATCAGATTGACCCGACCGCTTTCGGCCAACTCACGCACCTTCTCTACGCTATCGAGTGCCCCCCGGAAGCTTTCGCGCCGGTGTACCAGCGTGACCTCCTTCGCTACGTCGGCCAGGAAGATCGTCCAGTCCAGCGCGGAATCACCGCCCCCCGCCAGGAGGACCCGTCTGTCGCGGTACACCTCCGGATCACGAATAATGTAGGCTACTCCCCGGTCTTCGTAGCGTTCGATACCGGGGATGGGGGGTTTGCGGGGCTCGAAGCAACCCAGGCCGCCGGCAATACAGATGACCGGGGCCTCAATGACGGTTCCGCGGTTGGTAGTGAGGCGGTACGTCTTCTCCCCTACCTTTTCCAGTCGCTCGGCCCGTTCGCCCAGGGTAAAGCCCGGATTGAAGGGGGCAATCTGCTCCATGAGGTTATCGACCAGCTCACCGGCCAGGATGCTCGGGAAACCGGGGATATCGTAGATTGGCTTCTTGGGGTAGATCTCGCTGAGTTGGCCGCCGGCCTGCCCCAGGCTATCCACCAGATGGCAGCGCAGTTTCAGCAGACCGGCCTCGAAGACCGTAAACAGGCCGACCGGGCCGGCCCCGATAATTATTATATCCGTTCGAATCATCGCGTTTTCGTTAGTTGGGCCCGCAGGCTCCGCCGTTTACGTATGCAGCCCGCATTCGTCTTTGTCCCTACCCGCCCACCGCCCGGCCCTTCCCTGCCCGGGGCGGGTGCAGTGCGTACAGCCAATGGAACCGTACCCCAGGGCTTCCAACGGGTGGCGCGGAAGTTGGTTGCTATCGCGTAGGTAAAGGAATTCCGCCTCCTCCATATCGATCAGCGGGTGGAAATGAATCATGCCATCCACCTCCTCGAATATGTCCATGGCGGCCCGGTTCATCGTCTGGTAGCTATGTACGCCGGACATCCACACCCGGTGTCGTTTTTTCACCGCCCGCAGGGGCAACACCTTATTGTAGTGACAGCAGCGCCCGGGCTGGTTCCGCCACATCTCCGTTTCCCGGCTCTGGCGGTGGCGGTCCGGATCGGGATGCACCTCAATCACCCTGAGGCCGGTCATTCGGGCAAGTAAGTTCTTATAGGCTACCGTTTCGGGGAAGTGGTAGCCGGTATTCAGCATATGAACCTCCTGGGCTGGGTTGGCCCGGCTGACCAGGGTCAGCATCACGACCGATTTAGTACCGAAGCTCGACGTGAACAGTACCCGTTCGACGGGCACGAAATCATACAGTCGCCGGATTCGCTCCTGGAAGTCCAACCCCTGAAAGGTGATGTTGAGCGTCGCTACGTCGAGGGGTATGTCGTGTTCCGAGGTGGATAAACTCATGCAGTATTCGCTTTTTCGGGGGGGCGGGCCGCGACCTAGGTAAGGTAACCCCTACGGAGCAGTTCAGTTCGCGTAGAAATTAAGCTAAGCCAGGGGACAGCCCCATCCGGCGGGCGGAGTGGCGGCGGTAAAGGTAGGGTACAGCCACTCGGCGTTCGGGCAGGGGGGCGGGGGCGCAGGTGCGAGCAATAACCGAACGTTAAGCGCTTAACCCCTGGATAATACGGAGTTAACGGCGGGGCGGGGAAGGATAATCTGAAATTAGCACCCAAATAGCATTGCCTTAATACCCTCTTTGGACCTTTGGCGCATCACAAAACATACTGACTATGCGTCAATGGTACCTTACCTCCTTATATATTACCGGCCTGGTGCTCGCCGTCGGGGAGCTGCCCCAGAATGGACTTCGTGCCCAACTGATCTTTCCCACGGAGATCGAAGCCCCGGAGGATTACGCCAACACCGAAATCCTCATGCCCGGTAGCCCCCTCCAACTGCAGGTGCTCTTCGTTGGCGGCGCCGACCTGGTACAAACTACCCCCACTTACGGCAACGATGCGGGCCAGACCAACGCCAAGGAGTGGCATGACTTTATCGGATTCACCCCCGACACCACCGGAGAGAGCATGGGTTGGGTTTCGGTCAATCACGAGTCCATTTACCGCGACGACCGCATCGGCGACGGGGGCGGCATGACCGTATTTCGGGTCGATCGCGACCCCATTACGGGTGATCTGATCGTTATGGACCAGACTCTGGAGGACGGCCGCTCCGGCAAGTACTTCAATGTCGACTTCGTCAACACGGTCGGCGAGACCGGCATGAACTGCGGGGGCATCAGTTCCATCGTCGACGGACGCATCTGGACGGCCGAAGAGTGGTTTCGCGAGGATAATTCCGACATCAATAACGGTCGGTTCGCCAATTACGATCGCTTCGACCCCGCCCCGGGAGCTTTTCCCTCCGCGGTCGGTTTTGACGAGAACAGCGAGGGTAGCCGCGTCAATCAGGGAGTTCGCGACCTGCGGCCCTGGCCGGTCGAGGCCCCGGACTTCCCCTTCATCGATGGCGATACCCTGCACAAATACCAGAACTTCAACTGGATGGTCGAGATCGACCCCCGCCAGGCCGTGGCCATCCGCAAGCAGTACAACTGGGGCCGGCAGGGCTTCGAAGGGGGCGTGGTCTCTCCGGACAATAAATACGTTTATCTCGGGGTGGACGCGACCCCGGCCTTTTTCCTGCGCTTCGAAGCCGATACGCCGGGGGATTTTACCCAGGGCAGCCTGTCCGTATACAAACACGATGGCGACCCAAAGTGGATTGAGATCAACAATACCGATACCGCTACCCTGCTGAACCTCTCCGACACGGCGACTATCCTCGGCGCCACGATGTACAACCGCAACGAGTGGGTAGCCATCGACCCGACCACCGGTATCGTATACTGGACCGAAACGGGCCGCGACCACCCCGCCGGCCGCTGGCGTGACGAGGCCGAAGCCGGCGCCGCAGTTGCCCCCCACCACGCCGCGCGCGCCGCCGCCCAGGGGGATACGGTAACCGCGCTGAGCAATGACTACTGGGATTACTACGGTCGCATACTGCAGTACGACCCGGAGACGGAGGAGGTTAGCGTCGTCATCGAGGGCGGCCCCTACTTCGAGGAGAGCCCCACCCAGGAGAATTACCCCGATAAGCACTTGTCCAACCCGGACGGGCTGAACGTCATGACCATCGACGGGGAGCAGTTCCTTATTATTTGCGAGGATTTGAACGGGGAAACCTACGGGCGCATGCCGGCGGAAAATAACCGGGATGGCTCCGGCATCCGGAACCGGATGTGTGAACTGTACCTGCTGCCGCTCAGCATTGACTCGGCCACCGTGGATGACCTGGTGCGAATCACCGCCACCCCGGTCGGTGCCGAAATCACCGGAGCTCAGCCCACCCCCGACGGCAAGAGCATCCTCGTCAACAGTCAGCACCCGTCGGGCGAGAACCCCTTCCCGTTCAACCATTCGCTAACCTTCGCCATCCACGGCTTCGACAACTTGCAAACCACTTCCCTGGCCCCGCCGGAAATCGAGGACGAAACATCCTTCGGGCTCTTTCCCAACCCGACGCTACAGACCGTCCACCTTAACCGGACGCAGGACGTAGCCCTGTACGGCATGAACGGCCAGCGGCTGCGGGTGTACCGTCAGGTGAAGCAATTCGACGTCAGTCAGCTGCCAGCCGGCACCTACTTCGTGCGCAACGCGGAGGGCCAGGTCCTGAAGCTGGTCAAGCAGTAAGTCACCACTACCTTTTCCTTCACCGGGCCGGTGGGAAACCGATCCCGCCGGCCCGTTTTACTGCCCGCCCCATGCGAAACCTCACCGCAACGGTCTGTTTCACCCTGACCATCGGCCTGGGTTTACTGATCAACCCCGGGGAGAACCAACCACTGCCCCAGGCTCTCCGGATGGCCGATCGACAGTTCCGCGCCGACCTGTCCGCCCTGGTCGCAAGCGCGGCCGACTACCGGGCCGGGGCCGAAGCCGGGTTGCCGGTCGATTCCCTGCGAACATTGCACCTGCGCACGCGCCGCCACCTAAAGGAAGCCGAATACTTACTGGCCTTTCTGGAACCGGCTGCCTTCACGCTCTATCTCAACGGGGCCCCGTTACCAAAACTGGAACCGAACGTACCGGAAGTCACCGTCCAGGATCCCATCGGTCTGCAAGTACTGGATGAGGTCGTTTTTGCCGACTCCCCCGACTATGCCGAACTCACCCGGCTCACCCGTCGGTTGCAGCGTGACCTGGAGAAAACGGAGCGCTACCTGAGCGGGCTACGGCTGGAGCACCGGCACGTCTTCGAAGGGATGCGGGAGGAGGTTATTCGGATATACACGCTCGGGATCACGGGTTTCGACACCCCCGGGTCGGTAGCCGCCCTACCCGAAAGTGGCTACGCGCTGCGGCGAATGGAGCGTATCTACGGGGGGTACCGCGAATCGATTGCCGCCCTTGAACCGGAACTTGACGCCACAATCCGTAGGGCCCTTCGCCTGGGCGGCGAACAGCTTGCCGGGGCTGACTTCACCGCGTTTGACCGCCTTACTTTCCTGCGCGAGGTTACCGACCCCCTGCTGGCCGCTTTGCCGCGCGCCCAGCGCCTGCTCGGAATCGAAACCGCCGGTGATGCGGCTCACCACCGACTGCCGGTCAACCCCGTGGCGACCTCGCTTTTTGCCGAAAATTTTCTGAACGCGGACTACTACGCCCGCCTGGAACGCGGTCCCCTAGATGCCGAACGGAGGGCGCTGGGCGAACGGCTGTTCTTCGACCCGCTACTTAGTGAGGGTGGTGATATGAGCTGTGCCAGTTGCCACCGGCCGGAGCTGGCCTTCACCGACGGTGAGGTGGTGAGCGTGCGCCGGAACGCCCCCACCCTGGTGAACAGCGTTTACGCCTCGGCGTACTTTTACGACCTGCGGGAGGATTTTCTGGACCGGCAGGCCCGCCACGTCATTTTCGATACGGATGAGTTCGCCACCGATCCGGTCCGGCTGACGGAGCGACTGGGAGCCGACCCGACCTACCGGACCCTATTCGCAACCGCCTATGCCGATCAGCCGGACTACGCCCTCAGCAACTGGAGTATTGGTGACGCCCTGGCGCGGTACGTGAGTAGCTTACAAAACTTCGATAGCCCCTTCGACCGCTACGCCCGGGGGGAGACCGATCGCATCGATCCGGCCGTCCGTCGGGGTTACAATCTCTTCATGGGTAAGGCTGCCTGTGGGAGCTGTCATTTTCCTCCGACGTTCAGCGGGTTACTCCCCCCCTACTATCGGGAGAGTGAAAGTGAGGTACTCGGGGTTCCGGCCACCGCCGTATGGTCGGAGGCCACCGTAGACCCCGACCCGGGCCGCATGGTCAGTGGCCGGCCCCGGGACGAAGCCTACTTTTACGCCTTCAGCTTCAAAACCCCGACCGTACGCAATGCGGCCCTCACGGCGCCCTACATGCACAACGGGGTGTACCGGACGCTGGAGGAGGTCGTCAAATTCTATAACCTTGGCGGCGGTAAGGGTATCGGAATCGACCTGGAGCACCAGACGTTGCCCTTTGACTCACTGGGGCTGACCGCCGGAGAATCGGCTGACCTGGTAACGTTCATGGAATCCCTCACTGCCCTGTAACGGAGGGGGGGGCGGCGGCGGCACCCACTTGCCACGGCAAAGTCAGCTGGTCGGATCGCGTGGTCGAAACGGCGGAAAACCCGGCCATGGGGTCGGTTACCACCCCATGAACGTACCCATCCCCGATTTTTTTGTCAAGAATTGTAAGGTCGGGAAATTTAACGGACATCACTGCCCTGGCCCCGCTCGTCCCCAATTTTGTTCCGGCTATCATGTACGCACCGGGACAATCTGTTAAATTTACCGTTAATCTTTCGCTAATAAATAATAGGAGGCTCCACATTACTTGCGATATTGGCTACTGCCTCCCTATATTTGGGGCATCATACGGAGTTGCACCTCCGCGTATTGTATTTTTTCAAAGTCTTTCTATCGGTCTACGTCTACACTAACTGTGCCTGTGCCATCGTGCCAGCTCCCGCTTCGGGGATAATCCCAAATTGAACTTGTTAGTCATGGACGTCAAAAGCCTTAATGATCAGGACCTGATCAACCTCTACCTTTCTGGTACCGACCGTGCGTTCGAAGAGTTGCTCGGCCGCCACCAACAGAAGATATACACCTCCATCTACCTTTTTACGAAGGACCACAGCAAAGCGGAAGACATCTTCCAGGAGGTATTCATCAAGATCATCGATACGCTGCGGCGCGGCAAGTACAACCACGAAGGAAAGTTCCTACAGTGGGCCATGCGGATCAGCTACAACATGTGCGTCGATTCATTCCGCCGCAACAAGCGTCGCCCACAGGTCGGGCAAACAGAAACCTTTAATATTTTTGACGTACTGCAATCGCCGGAGGCGAACGCCGAACAGGGTATGATCCGTAGCCAGACGCACGACAAGGTGCGCAAGCTCGTCGACGCGCTACCACCCGAGCAGCGGGAGGTCGTCATCCTGCGGCACTACGCGGATATGAGTTTTAAGGAGATCGCCAAGCTAACCCGCGTCAGCATCAATACCGCTCTGGGGCGGATGCGCTACGCACTCATCAACATGCGCAAGATGATCGAGGAGAAGCAAATTGTCCTGCAGTAGGTAACTTCCCCATCGCATTTAGCCTTGATGAGCCCCCATCCGCGCCCTCCGGATGGGGGCTTTCCCGTTCACGATTACCTTTGCGGCCCTTAGCTCACCCTATGTCGCCGACTTCCGACCCCCCCTCCCATTTGCTTGGTATTCTCCGATCGCTCTGGCAGTGGCGTAGGCCAATCCTGTACACCACTCTGCTGGGTGCCCTCGTGTCGGTCATCGTTTCCCTCCTGCTTCCGATTTACTTTACGGGGCTTACCTCATTCGTTGCCATCAGCCCGGATCAGGTGAGTATAGAGAGTACATTCGGTACGAATGGAAACCGCATTCAATTTTACGGAAGTTCCGACGACATCGACCGTATCCTCAGTATCGCGGAGAGTAACGAAGTGGTCGACTATATGGTCGACCGCTTCGATTTGTACAATGTGTACGATATCGACTCGAGCAAACAGAAGGGCCCCGTCTACGTCCGCCAGGAGTTTATGAGCCGCTACGAGATAGAGCGTACGCCCCGCGACATTCTCGAACTGGCGGTGGAGGACGCCAACCCCCGGCGGGCGGCCGAAATGGCCAATGCGGCGCGGGACCGCATCGACGACATCAACCTGGCGCTCATCCGGGCTACCCACCGCCGCAACGCTACCGGGCTCCAGCAGGAAGTATCGTCCAGCGAAGCCCTGCTGGAAGAGCTCAATGCCCGACTGGCCGCCATCCGGGCGGAGTCCGGGGTATACGATACCAAGGGACAGCGGGAGGTGCTCGCCACGACCTCCAGTTCGCTCGACCAGCGACTGGCCAATACCGAAGCG
Source organism: uncultured Lewinella sp. (assembly GCA_964594535.1). Classification (GTDB taxonomy): domain Bacteria; phylum Bacteroidota; class Bacteroidia; order Chitinophagales; family Saprospiraceae; genus Neolewinella. Next base: position 32,825 of record CAZQNE010000021.1, on the reverse strand, counting down.
CGGCTCGCCGCCTTTCGTCAGCAGGGACTACGCGATAGCATCCGCGCCCTATCCGTCAATCTGATCGGTCTGCAGAAGACCCGGAGCTCGCTAGATGAACAACTGGAACGATTGAATGCGAACGTCAGCCAGATCGAAAGCCTGGAAGAAGAACGGTTGCGGGCGAACGAATCACTAACGGAGAACCGTACCCGCCTGAAGCAGTACACTTCCATCCTTACGGGTGACCGCCGTACCATCGAAGTGCTGGAGGTGGCTCATCCCCCGCTGGTCAAGAGCTGGCCCATCCGGTGGTTGATCGTAGTGGTCAGTACGGTGCTGTCATTCCTCTTTGCGGTGGCCGGCGTGCTCTTGCTGGAGAGTGCCCGCCGCTACGATTGGCAGAGCATTACGCGGTGACTCCGGCTCTGCGGCTCTATACCGGCTACGTAGGGGCAGTACTGACCTGCCTGGTGGCCGCCTTTTCAACGCGTCACTACTGGTTGGCCGGGTTGCCGGTGCTCATTCTGATCCTCGGTCAGACCCTGATCAACTTCCGGCCCCTATTCTGGCTATTGTTGATCTGTATCCCCCTGGGAACGGAAATCACCCTCCCGGGCGGGCTCGGCACCGATCTACCTACGGAGCCGCTTGCCGTCGGGCTTTCGGCCGTCTTCCTGGTTCATGCGGCTTTCCACTGGCCGGAGTACCGGCAGCGGACCTTCCTCCATCCGATCGCTCTGCTGCTGTATGTCCACGTAGTTTGGATTCTGATCAGTACCGCCTTCAGCACCGGCCCGCTGATCAGCCTGAAGTTCTCGGCCGCGAAACTGTGGTACGTGGGTGCATTTTTCCTGGTGCCACTGCTTATCCTGAACCGCCCGGATCGGGTAGCCATCTTCGCGCACTGCATCTTCTGGCCGCTCCTTTTCGTGGCCGTACAGACGCTGCTACGGCACGCGTTCTACGGCTTCAGTTTTGCCGATCAGTTTCGGACGATGCATCCCTTCATGCGCAACCACGTAAGCTACGCCGGTTGCCTGACCGCCTTCACGCCCTGGTTTGCCTTTCTCGTGTGGTGGCGCCGGTACCGGGGTCGGCCCTTCCGCGGGCTACTGTACGGAGTGGGTTCGGTATGGGTGGCGGCTATCTTCCTCAGTTACACCCGGGCGGCCTACGTGGCGCTCGTACTGGTCGGGGTGGCCTACCTTCTGATCCGTCACCGACTGATCGTGCCCGCCGTAGCAGCGGCCCTGCTCGGGCTTACGGCCACGGCAGTTTACTTCGTAGCCGATGACCGGTATTTAGAGTATGCACCGAACTACGAGACGACCGTCAGTCACTACGCATTCGACGACCTCATTTCCGCGACCTATCAACTGGAAGACGTCAGTACCATGGAGCGTTTGTACCGTTGGGTGGCCGGCGGAAATATGGTGCCCTACCGACCGTGGACCGGTTTCGGACCGGGCAATTTCGTCGAACGGTACCGGGGCTACACCAACAATAACTTCCAGACCTACGTAAGCGATAATCCGGAAAAGAGCGGCATCCACAATTATTTTCTCATGACCCTGGTAGAACAGGGATACCCCGGCCTAATTTTCCTGCTGCTTTTTCTGCTGGGGGCGCTGGTCCTGGGCGAACGCCTGTACCACCGTCAAAACGACCCGGCCGCCCGCGCCGCCATCATGGCCGGACTACTTACCCTGGTGGTGGTAGAATCGTTCAGCCTCATCAACGACGTGCTGGAAACGGACAAGATGGGTAGCCTATTTTTTCTGAGCCTGGCCGTGATCGTGGCCCTCGGTAACCTACGGCCGACCGCTGGCGACGAGCAGTGCAACCCAGAGGGTAGCGACTCCACCGGCTAAACTCAGTAGGATATACGCTAGCGCCGTAGCGGCATGACCGGAACGGAATAGTTCAAACCCCTCGGCCACGTACGTCGAGAAGGTCGAGAAGCCCCCGCAAAACCCGGTTAGCAGGACCAACTGAGCCGATCGCGGAAGACGATCCGAAGCAGCCAGGGCCAGACCGACACCCAGTACCGTACAGGCTATTAAATTAGCGGCTAGCGTTGCCCAGGGGAAACTTCCGGTGCCGAGTGCCGGCGCGCCGAGCCACCTCGCCAACCCGTACCGCGCCAGTGCGCCCAGCCCTCCCCCGGCGAATACCCAAATCACATTCACGCCGGTTGCTGAAGGGCGGCGGCGGCCTGTACCTGTTTACTGCGCTTGACCTGGCGGGCGTGGCGATTCAGGATGTACGTCAGCATGATCGCTAACCCGATTTCGGCGGCTAGGATCAGGTGGACGTCCAGCAGCGGATCCAGGAGCAGAGCCAGGCTGATGAACAGCAAATTCACCATTGCCAGTACGAACGTGGCCTGAACGTGGGTGAAATTGCTGTCGATCAGTAGATGATGAATATGACGCCGGTCCGGCTTCATGGGGCTCACTCCCCGGATGGCCCGGGTAATGAACACGCGGATGGTATCGAAAAGCGGGAGAATCAGAATACCGACCGCCACGGCGATTGGGTGAGTGAACTGGTACACCGCGGGGACGGGACCGTTGGAGCAAACGTCAATGAACTCGATCGTCATCACCCCGAGGAGGGTCCCGATCACCAGTGCACCGGTATCCCCCATGAAGGTCTTCGTGGTCTTGGAAATGTTGTAATACAGGAAGGCCAGCAAGCCCCCCGCGGCCGCCAGGGCAATAATCCCCAGGTGGGTCATCCCCACTACGAAGAACCAGGTTCCGAAACTGAGCATCGCGATCGTCCCTACCGCACCGGCCAGCCCGTCAATACCGTCGATCAGGTTAAACGCATTGCTGATCACTAGTAGGGTGAATGCGCTGGCCGCGATAGAAAACCAGTAGGGGATCTCTCCGGTGAAGCCGAACAGTCCGTACATGCTCTCCAACCGGATTTCCCCCCGGGTAACCAAAATCGCGATCGCGATCATGAGGCCCGCCGTTTTCTTACCGGCCGATAGTTCCATGATATCGTCCTTCGTCCCGATCATAAAAACAATGACCAGCGCGCTCAGGATATACTGCAAACCGTGGTACTGCTCGGTCGGAGTGAGTAACAGACTACAAAACAGAATCCCCAAAAAGATGGGGATGCCCCCCAGACACGGCGTGATCCGGTCGTGGCTACTCCTTCCCTCCGGGATGGCCACCAGCCGCTTCTTAATCGCGATACGGATCACGTTGGGCATGATCGCGAAAACCAGGGCAAACGAAAGTAAAAAGCTGAGTATAAATACGAACATACGCTTAGGTTAAGTGAGCACGGCATACCACTGCACCCGCGCACGGCGCAAAGATAACGCCCACTAACGTAGGCTACGTTATCGGTATCCAAGCTGTTCGGTCTCCGAAGTTAACTCTACATAAATAAAGCCCCGCGGCAGGCGCGCTGAGCGGACGGGAAAGGCGTTCCTGCCGGTCCATGGCCCGCCGAACATCCGACAGGCTCACGCTTCCCCACCCCACCCGCAGGCACATACCCACGATGAGGCGAACCATCCCCCTCAGGAACCGATCCGCCGCCACGTGGTAGGTCAGCGTCTGCTTCGTAAACGTCCAGCTGCTCCGGCGCAGTATGCACCGAACCGTATAATTGTCAGCATTGCTCTTACAAAAGGGGGCGAACTCATCGTAGCCCAGCAGCAACCGGGCGGCTGCCTGAACCTTTTCCCGATCGAGGTGCTCCAACCGCGGCAACCAGGCCACCGTATCGGGGCGGAAGGGATCTTTGCGCAGTGTAATCTCGTAGCGGTAGGCCCGTTGCGTCGCCGAAAAGCGCGCGTGGAATGCATCCGGTACCCGGTACAGTTCGCGCAGGGCAATGTCTTCGGGCAGCAGCCGGTTGAGGCGGCCGAGCAGCCGCGGCGGAAGTTCGCCCCCGTAGTCGAAGTGGGCCGCGTAGCTGCTGGCGTGCACCCCGGCGTCGGTCCTTCCGCAACCCACTAATTTGATCGGTTCGCCCAGCACGGTACCGAGGGCGGTATCGATCGTTTCCTCTACGCTGATTGCATTGGGCTGTCGTTGCCAGCCGCAGTAGTTCGTGCCGCGGTAAGCCAGCCAGAGTACGTACCGGGAAGTGCTCACAGCAGACTGCGCTTTTTGGGGCGGGTCACGAAGGGTGGATTGAGGTAGAAGGGCTCGTAATACGCCAAGTCGGGGCGGCGGCGCGCGGGTGCGAGTAAATACCGGGCGGCACAGGTATCCGGCCCCCCGAAAGTGAAGGCATTATCGTCGGGGATCGCACTACGCACCCGTTCTCTTCCCGGGCCGCAAACGTGGATACGCCCTAGTCCCTGCCCGTCGAGTAAGTTACCCCGCCACTGCGGATCGCCGAGTTTGACGTTCAGTGGTTCGGTCAGCGCCCGTAGTTCAGCATCGTACACCCGCCCGTACACCTCCCCCCTGCGGCTGAGTATGGTCGCCATTACCCGCTGGCCCGCATTAGGTACAGCCGCGCCGGCCAGGGCATCCAGGGTAGACACGGTAAAGAAGTCCGTTATCCCCAGGGCCATACACAGGCCCTTAGCGGTGGCCGCCCCGACGCGCAGACTGGTATAGCTTCCCGGTCCGTCACTCAGGACGAGGGCGTCCAGGTCGTTCATCCGGACGCCGGCCCGCTCCAGCGCTTCCCCGATAAACCGCGTAAGGTGACTGGCGTGCTGGCGTACCCCGCCGGCCGTGACCTCCGCCAGAACCTCATTTCCGCGGGCTACGGCGACGGAACACACGTCGGTGGCGGTTTCGAGTAGGAGTTCCGTCACGGCAGGTTTGCGCTAGGGGACCAGAAAAGCCGATCGAATTCGTGTACCGCGTCGCCCCGGACGATGACTCCCTCGGCCTCCAACCGTTCCCGCATCAGCGTGGGGGTGGCGAAATGATTACGGCCGCTGAGCTCCCCCCGGCGGTTCACCACGCGGTGGGCGGGCAGGTCCGGTACGTGGATGCCCTGCTGCAGGGCCCAGCCGACCATGCGGGCGCTACCCAGGGCCAGGAAATCCGCGATCGCTCCGTAGGTAGTGACGCGACCGGGTGGTATGAGCCGCGTTACGTCATGGACATCGGCAATGTACTGGCCCGCCACCCGCTAGCGGTGAATTTCCCGGGCCATCCGACGGTCCTTATCCGTTTTGGGCAGGGTGCCGAACACATAATCCCAGAGCGGCTGGCTGACCCCGAAGAGGATATCGTTCTCACTGTAGTGGTGGATGGAATGATTTACCCAGATGGCCCGGAGAAAGTTGCGGGGCGGGGCATACATGTGTACCAGATAGTGGACCACCAGGTAAAGGGCGTAACCGACCACGAAACCCGCCAGGTAGGCGAAAGCGTACTGCCCCAGGACCAGTTCGAACAGAAAGAGTAGACTGGTAGCCAGTACCACGGCGACGACGGGCGGCATGGCCAGTCGTTTCTTGTCCTTCGGGTAGTCGTGGTGCATCCCGTGCATCTTGTAGGTCATGCGCTTGAATCCTTCCGGGGCCCAGCGGGGGGGGTGGTACAGCCAGCGGTGTACGGCGTACTCCATGAAGGTGAAGCCCAGGGTGCCCGCCAGAAACACGACCACGACGGTAAGCAGGGGTATTTCGGTATTCGCCTCCGTGTACCAGAGCAGTCCGGTGGCATAGAGCAGAAAAATCACGATCGGCGTAGCGATGTGCGTTTCCGACATGCGGTTCAGGAACTTGTTCCGGAACATGGGCGGGGATACCTCCGCGTTTGATTTAAATTTTCGGGTCTTGGCTCTCATGCTATACTAAATTGAAGCGTTGCTTGAGCTTGCGCCCGTACATTCGCTTATACACCCGGTACATCCGCTGCAGATGTTTTACGCTATAAGTAGCCGGCTCGCCGTTTGGTTTGAGATAGCCCTGCTCCTGCATCCAGCTATCGTTAAAGACCTTCCCCAAGTATTTACTCCCGTGGTCGGGGAACAGCACCACCACTACATCGTCGGCGGTAAGTTGCTTGCGGATGGCAAAGACCGCTTCCAGGGCGGCCCCGCTGCTGTAGCCCAGGAGTAAGCCCTCCCGGTGGGCCAGTTCCCGCGCCCGCAGGGCAGCCGCCCGATCCCCCACCTTGATGAATTCATCAATGAGATCGAAGGCTAGATTGTCCGGGATGATGGTCTTTCCCAACCCCTCTACCTTCCAGCTGAATATTTCGTCGGGGTCGAACACCCCGGTCTGCCAGTATTTCTTCAGCACCGATCCGTAGGCATCCACTCCGATGACCTTGAGGTCCGGATTCTGTTCCTTCAGGTAGCGGGCGGTGCCGGATAAGGTACCGCCGGTTCCGGCGCAGCAGACGTAGTGCGTTACGCGGCGGTCGGTATCCCTCCAGATTTCCGGGCCGGTGCTGTGGTAGTGCGCGCCGCTGTTGTCCAGATTCCAGTTCTGCCGCAGGTAAAAGCTGTTCGGGATCGTTCCGGCGAGTTCTTCGGCCCGGCTGTAGTACGACTCCGGGTCTTCGGGGGCCGCGTCTTTGGGGCAGAGGACGATCTTTGCGCCCAGGGCCTTCAGCAGGGCCTGTTTTTCGGGGCCGGCCTTGTCGGTAAGGGTCAGGATGCATTTGTAGCCCTTCACCGCGGCGATCATGGCGATACTGAAGCCGGTATTGCCGCTGGTCGCCTCGATCAGCGTCGCGCCGGGCTTGATACGGCCCTTCCGTTCGGCCTGCTCTACCATGTAGAGGGCGGCACGGTCCTTGGCCGACTGGCCGGGGTTCATGCTTTCTAGTTTACCGTAGACCGCGGCGGGAATCCGGCTCCCGCAGATTCGGTCGAGGCGAACGAGGGGAGTGTTGCCGACGGCATCGAGAACGCTGGTATGACGCATAGTGTGATCTAAAAATACGCAAAATCGGGGATCGCAGTCAGTGCCGATCCCCGAACTGGAAGATAAACGCGCGGGGTTCCTAAACGTTTGGGGGCAAATTACGATCTTCCGACGGGCCGGGCATTCCCCATTAGTGTTCTTTCTTTGGGGCCAACTCCGCTCACCTTCCGCCATGCCGAAATTTCCCGTTACCCTTAAAGCCCGCCTGATATTAGAGGACCGGGGGCGCACCCTTCTCCTCAAACAGACCAAGCCCAATGGCGGCCGCTACAGTCTCATCGGCGGCACGATCGAGAAGCGGGAGTACGCCGCCGAAACACTGATCCGCGAGAGCTTCGAGGAGGCCGGCGTCGTCCTTACGCCCGCTGATCTTCACCTGGTCCACGTGCTACACAAGCGGTACAAAAAATCGCACCGCATCGTGCTGTACTTCCGGGCCCACCACTACGAGGGCGAACTGGAGAGCAAGGAGCGCAAGAAGTTCGAAAAGGTGGAGTGGCATCCCTACGGGCGGTTGCCGGGCAACCTCACGCCGACGGTGCGCCACGTATTCCGGGAATACAACCGGGGGCGGATTTATTCGGAGATGGATAAGTGAGGTGCGGGTGCGGGGAAATGTGTTACCTTGTGAGCGTTGCCCGATGCCCGCGCTCCGGTTCACTGCTTACCGGACTATGCTTACCCCCTTCCCCCCCTCCCCCGCCCCGCCGCGAATCTGCGACCTGGCCCTCGACGAACAACCGCGGGAAAAATTTCGCGACCTGGGCCCCGGTGGCCTGGCCGATGCCGAACTACTGGCTATTTTACTGCGTACCGGTGGCGCGGGGCAGTCGGCCGTAGCCCTGGGCCGGAACATCCTGGCTTCAGTCAATCACGACCTGCACGAACTGGCGCGGCGCCCGTGGACGGACTTCACCCGGCTACCGGGGGTGGGGCCGGTCAAGGCCATGCAACTGGCCGCCGCCATGGAACTGAGCCGGCGCCGGGAAACGATGCTCCCCCGGGAAAAACCCCTGCTGACCAACAGCGAAAGTTGTTTCCGCTACCTCCGCCCCCGGCTCGGGGACCTGAGCCACGAGGAATTTCACCTGCTCTGCCTGAACCGGGCCAACCGACTACTCGGCGCCCACGTCATCAGCCACGGGGGTACTACCGGGACGGTCGCCGACGCGAAGCGTATCTTCCGCACCGCCCTGGCCCACGGTAGCGTCACCTCTCTGGTACTGGCCCACAACCACCCCAGTGGGCAGGCCCACCCCAGCGCGGCGGACATTCGGCTGACGGCGAAGCTCTACCGGGCGGCCCGCCACCTGGACCTTCAGTTGCTCGACCACCTCATCGTGGCCGGCCACCGCTACTACAGCTTCGCCGATCACCGGCAACTGGAAGGCGATGGCGGCCATCCAGGGTGAAACCTATATCTTCGCCCCACCAAATACAACCTATGGCCTCTACCTCGGACATTCGCAACGGCTTCACCTTCCGCCACAACCACGACATCTACAGCGTCGTCGAATTCCAGCACGTCAAACCCGGCAAGGGAGCCGCCTTCGTACGGACCAAGATCAAAAGCCTCTCCACGGGGCGGGTACTGACCGAAACCTTCCCCTCCGGCCATAAGGTCGACGAGGTGCGGGTGGAACGCCACAAGATGCAGTACCTCTACAAGGACGATATGGGGTACCACTTCATGAACGCCGAGACCTACGAGCAGGCCACCATTCAGGAGGCCATGATCGACAACCCCGGCTTCATTCGGGAGGGCGATACCATCGAAGTGCTGTATAATACCGAGGATAACACCCCCCTGACCGTCGACCTGCCCCAGTACGTGGAAATGGAAGTCACCTATACCGAACCGGGTATCAAGGGGGATACGGCCACCAATACCCTGAAACCGGCTACGATCGAGACGGGTACCGAAGTTCGGGTCCCCCTGTTCGTAAATACCGGTGACAAAATCAAGATTGACACCCGCAGCGGTTCCTACGTGAGCCGCGTCTAAACAAACCCCCCGCACTACCATGACGCTGAAGGAGATCCAGGAACTCATCAAACTGGTCGCGAAGACCGAGCTCACCGAATTTAAGTACAAGGACGAAAAGACCGCCCTCCACATTCGGGGCAAGGACTACTCCCGGGCAAGCAACTCCGGCGGCACCACCGGCGCTCCGGCACCGTCCATCATTAACGTACCGGCCACCCCCCTAGCCCCGGCCTACCCGCCCGCCGCCCCCGCCCAGCCCGCACCCGCGCCCCCGCCCCCCGCCTCCGAGGGCACGTCGAGCGGTGACGGCCAGGGGAAAAGCCTGCAGCCGAATAATCTGATCGAGGTGAAAAGCCCCATGATCGGTACCTTCTACCGCTCCTCCTCCCCCGATAAGCCCCCCTACGTGAAGGTGGGAGATACGATCGCTAAGGGAGACACGGTCTGCGTAGTGGAAGCCATGAAGCTATTCAATGAGATTGAGGCCGAAGTGGCCGGCAAAATCGTCAAGGTGCTGGTGGAAGACGCCCAGCCCATCGAGTACGATCAGCCGCTGTTCCTCGTCGACCCCTCCTAAGTTATGGCCGAAAAATTCAAGAAAATCCTCATCGCCAACCGCGGTGAGATCGCCCTGCGCATCATCCGTACCTGCCGGGAAATGGGCATCCGTACCGTAGCGATTTACTCGACCGCCGACCGGGAAAGCCTGCACGTGCGCTTTGCCGACGAGGCCGTCTGCATCGGCCCGCCCGCCTCGGCGGACAGCTACCTGAACATCCCCAAGATCATGGCCGCCGTGGAAATCACGAACGCCGACGCCATCCACCCGGGCTACGGGTTCCTGAGCGAGAACGGGGACTTTTCGGAAATCTGCGCGGACTACGGCGTCAAGTTCATCGGTCCCAGCCCGGAACAGATCCGGAAAATGGGCGATAAGATCACCGCCAAAGCCACCATGATCAAGGCCGGCGTACCGGTCGTACCCGGCGACGGAACCCTGCTGGAGAACCTGGAGGACGGACTGCGGCGGGCCGAGGACATGGGGTACCCCGTGATGATCAAGGCCACGGCCGGCGGCGGCGGTAAGGGTATGCGCATCGTGCGCGATAAAGCCTCTTTCCCCGGGGCCTGGGACAGCGCCCGCAAGGAAGCCAAGGCCGCCTTCGGCAACGACGGCATCTACATGGAAAAGTACGTCAATAAGCCGCGGCACATCGAGATCCAGATCATCGGCGACCAGTACGGCAACGTCGTGCACCTGAGCGAGCGCGACTGCAGCGTGCAGCGCCGCCACCAGAAACTGCTGGAGGAATGCCCCAGCCCCTTTATGACCGATGAACTCCGCGAACAGATGGGGCAGGCGGCCATCGATGCCGGCAAGGCCATCAACTACGAGGGCGTGGGCACGGTGGAATTCCTGGTCGACGACCAGCGTAATTTCTACTTCATGGAAATGAACACCCGCATCCAGGTGGAACACCCGGTAACGGAGGAGAGCATCAACCACGACCTCATCAAGGAGCAGATCAAGGTGGCCTACGGCGAAAAGATCAGCGGGCAGAACTACTACCCCAAGGGGCACGTGATCGAGTGCCGCATCAACGCCGAAGACCCCTGGAACGACTTCCGCCCCAGCCCCGGTAAGATCACCAGCTTCCACAGCTCGAAGGGGCTCGGGGTTCGGGTGGACACCCACGTGTACGCCGGCTATACCGTGAGCCCCTTCTACGACAGCATGATCGCCAAACTAATCGTGCGGGCGCCGACCCGGACCGAGGCCATCACCAAAATGGAGCGGGCGCTGGACGAGTTCATCGTTGAGGGTATTAAGACCACGGTCCCCTTCCACCAGTGGTTGCTGAAGCAGAAAGACTTCCGTAGCGGGGACTTCGACACGGCGTGGTTGGGTAAGCAGGAACTGCCGAAGGGCTGATACCCTAGCCCTTTTCCCTCACCCCCAACCCCTCTCCGGGGGAGAGGGGGGCCGTGTTAACGGTGTCTCCTCAGTGAATAGCCAGCATACACGACGCCGGCCTAGTAATTTTAGTAGAACGGGGGTGAGGTCCTAAACCCGCTTCCCGGCCGTACGTAAGAGCTCAATCGTAGCGTGGATACCCGCCTCGGGGCTCAGGCCGTCGCCCTCGTACTCGATACCCATCCAGCCCCGGTAGCCGGCTTCCTTGACGATGGCGAGCATGCGGTCGTAGTCCGTTTCCACGGCGTGCCCCTGGTCGTCGAAGGCCATGGTTTTGGCGGAAACGGCCTTGGCGTAGGGCATCATTTCCCTTACTCCTTTGTAACGGTCGTATTCGTTGGCGCAGCCGTCCGGGCTCCGTTCGATGCAGAAGTTACCGAAGTCGGGCAGGGTGCCGCAATTGTCCATGCCGGTGGCGGCGATCACCCTGGCCAGCCAGCCGCCGTCGCTGCTGTAGCCCCCGTGGTTTTCTACGATGACGTTGAGGCCGGCTTGCTGGCCGTACTCGCTCAGCTGAGTGAGCCCCTCGGTGGCGGCCCGGGCTACTTCCTCCCGGCTACCGTTTCCGGCGGCATTGACGCGGATGCTGTGGCAACCGAGGTAGTCGGCGGCGTCGATCCACTTGTAGTGATTTTCGACGGCCCGCATCCGTTCGGCGGGGTCGGTGGCGCCCAGATTGCCCTCGCGGTCGATCATGATGAGGAGCGAGCGGACGCCATTATCTTCGGCCCGCTGTTTCATTTGGGCCAGGTAGGCGGTATCCTTGGCTTTATCCGGAAAAAACTGGTTGACGTACTCCACGCCACCGAGCCCGTAGGTTTCCCGGGTGACGCGGGCGAAGTCGAGATTGTCCATTTCCCCCCGGAAGAGCGCCTTGTTCAGGCTCCACTGAGCCAGGCTGATGTCGAACCAAAGATCCTCGTCGCTACTACTACTGACGGTATCATTGGCGGTTTGGGCGGTGGAGCTACCGCAGCCGGTGAGGGCGGCGGTACCGAGTACGGTGGCGGTCTGGAGGAAGCGGCGGCGTTGCATGGTCGGTGAGTGGGTTCGGACGGGAAGGTAAGAAATCGATAGCAGGTGGACGGTCCTTTGGCGGGGGCGGGGACGCAGGTGCTATGTCCCCAATCGCAGCCTGCCGTTCATCCGCAGGCCGATGGTGAAGATGTTGTAGTCATTGCGCTTGCGGTGTTCCAGGTTCCCGTTCAGCTCATCGCTGAGTCCCGAATAGCCACCCTCGACGGAAAGGTAGCGGGCTAGCGATTGGGCGGTTGCTTGCGCAGTTGTTCGCAGAGCACGGCTAAGGAATAGGCCGATGAACGCGCGGCGCAGGGACATCATTACATTTTCAACGGTCCGCCCCCGGATTTGGTCTGAGTTGAAATCGATAATATACACTAGCCGCCCGATGTCCCCCCTTGCGCGGAAGGTTAGTCCGACTCTTCACCCGCGCCCCGCCGCCCTACCTTAGTCCCCATGCGCATCACCAACTTGCTCCGCTCCGTCGAGGAAAAGGCGATCCTGCCGCGTAAGAAGACGGGGGCCCCGCCGGGAACCATGGTCTACACCGGCCGGCAACAGACCGAACGCACCTACGTGCACCTGACGGCCTACGCCGAAGACTCCTTCTCCGCCGACCAGACCGAGGATACCCTGCCCGCGGAAGTAGCCGGCCCGGGGGTGCGCTGGTACGATATGCGGGGCCTCCACGACCTGGAGCTCGTGGCCCGCCTCGGCAAGGCCCACGGGATGCACCCCCTGGCCCTGGAGGACGTGGTGGACGTGCAGCAGCGACCCAAGATGGAAGTCTACGACGACGGGATCCTGATGGTCATCAAGGCCTTCAGCTTCGCGCCCGAGAAGCGGCAGCTGAGTATCGAATCGGTGAGCGTGTACGTAACCCAGCATACCGTGCTGAGCTTCCAGGAGGACGCCGGCGACCTGTTCCGCAGCGTACGGAAGCGACTGGAAACCGCTACGGGCCGCATCCGGGCGCGGGGAGCGGATTACCTGGCCTACGCCCTGATTGACAATATCGTGGACAAGTACTTCACGGTCATCGACCAGATCGAGAGTGAACTGGACAAACTGGAGAATACCATCCTGCGTAGCCCCGAAATGTCCACCAAGTCCCAGATTCACGACCTCCGGCTGGCCCTGCTCACGCTACGTAAAAGCATCAGCCCGCTAAGGGAACTCACCAATCGCTTCAGCGATACCGAGAGCCCGCTGGTGACGGAGGATACCCAGGTGTACGTCCGCGACCTGCGCGACCACGTCATCCAGATCACCGACCTGGTGGAGACCTACCGCGACGTGACCAACGGACTCTACGACCTCTACGTGAGCGAGATCAGCTTCCGCATGAACAGCGTGATGCAGACGCTGACGATCGTGTCGACCATCTTCATTCCACTCAGTTTTCTGGTCGGGGTGTACGGCATGAACTGGACGTATATGCCCGAACTGGGGACGCGCTACGGCTACTTCGTGCTGTGGGCGGTGATGATCTCGCTCATCCTGGGTATGCTGGGCTGGTTTCGCCACCGGCGGTGGATTTGACCGGGCCCCGGCCGGTACGAACATAATGTTCCGTAATTTCGCGCTTCTAAGCAGTCACCGCTCTTATGAATAAACGAACGCTCACGATAATCGCCGCCCTGCTGGCCCTGCTCTTTTTGGGCACGCTCATCTGGGGGGTGACCACTAAGAGCCGCCTCGAAGAAAGTTACACCGCCAAGGACGCCGAGGCCGAGCAGCTCGCCCTGCTGCGCGACAAGCTACAGGCCTCGGTAGACAGCCTGGACCGGGCCTACGCCGAAGCCACCGAGGAAAACGAGGCCCTGCGGGGAGAAGCCTCCGCCGCCCGGGAAACCGCCGAGCGTGCCCTCTACGACATGCGCAAAGCCCAGCGCGCGCGCAAAAACGATAACGACGTAGCCTACCAGATGCGGCTGCAGATCGAGGACCTGATGAACGTGCGCCGTATGCTGGAAACCAGCATCCTGGAACTCACCGCGGAAAATAAGGACCTGCGCGTCCGCAACGTGGAACTCCGCCGCGACCTCAGCAGCGCCAAGACCGAGGCCTACGAAGCCGGCAAGGAAGTCGCCAGCCTGAGCCGCATGACCGAGACCATGGAAGAAGACATTCGCCGCATGACGCTGGGGGCCTTCCGCGCCTCGGCCATGCAGGTCGACCTGCTCCGCAAGAACGGAACGGCCACCGCCAACGCCAACCGGGCCCGCCGCATCGAAGTGAGCTTCGACCTGACCGACGTGCCCAGCGAATACCTCGGCGTGCGCCCCATCTTCCTGGTGCTGACCGATGAGTCGGCAACTCCCGTGATCAGCGATAACCCCGTACGTGCCACGGTGACGGTGAACGGTGCCGAAAAACCGCTGATCGCCCTGGAGGGCCGCGACGTCAACATCGAACGCAACCAACGCATCAGCTTTACCCACGAACTGGACGATAAGCTGGACGAGGGCTTCTACCGGGCTGAGATTTATACGGACGTGGGGATGCTGGGGTCGGCTAAGGTGCAGCTTAGGTAGGGGGTAGGGGGTAGGCTCTGACAAAAATTTTAGATATGACATTTCTCGAATTTGAGAAACCGCTGGAGAAGCTCTACGAGCAACTCGAAAAGGTGAAGGAAGTGGGCGACGACGGGGTGGTCGATATGCAGGCTACCATCGAGGAGCTGGAGCAGCGCATCAAGCAGACCCGCCGCGACATCTACAGCAACCTCACCGGCTGGCAGCGGGTACAGTTGAGCCGCCACCCGGAACGACCCTACACCCTCTTCTACATCGAGCAGATGTGTACCAAGTTCGTCGAGTTGCACGGCGACCGGCGGTACGGGGACGATAAGGCCATCGTGGGGGGCATCGGAAAAATGGACGGACAGACGGTCGTCTTCATCGGTCACCAGAAGGGCGTCACCACCAAAATGCGGCAGTATCGGAATTTTGGAATGGCTAATCCCGAAGGGTACCGCAAGGCCCTCCGCTTGATGCAACTCGCCGAGCGCTTCGGCTTTCCCGTGGTCTCGCTGATCGATACGCCGGGTGCCTTTCCCGGCATCGAGGCCGAAGAGCGCGGACAGGCCGAGGCCATTGCCCGCAACCTCTTCGAGATGGCCCGGCTGAAGGTGCCCATCGTCTGCGCCGTCATCGGGGAGGGGGCCAGCGGAGGGGCCATCGGCATCGGGCTGGGCGATTACCTGATGATGCTGGAAAACACCTGGTACTCCGTCATTTCCCCCGAAAGCTGCAGTAGTATTCTCTGGCGCAGCTGGGACTACAAGGAACAAGCCGCCGAGGCCCTGAAGCTGACCGCCCAGGATATGCAGGATTTCGGCATCGTCGACGAGATCGTCAAGGAGCCCCAGGGCGGTGCCCATACTGCCCCCGAAGAGATGGCTAAAATCCTGAAGCGCCAGCTGAAGAAGGCCATCGCCGCGGTGCAGGAAAAGTCAGTCGACCAGATGCTAGACGACCGGGTAGCCAAGTACGCCGCTATCGGGGAGGTCACCCACGCCGACTGATGCCGGCCTTCGGTGGTACCGGTGTCGCCCTCATCACCCCCTTCCGGCGGGATACGTCCATCGACTACCCCGCTCTGGGCCGGGTGATCGACCACGTCATCGACGGGGGGGTGGATTACGTCGTGTGCCTGGGCACTACCGGGGAGGCCATCACCCTGAGCGCCCGCGAATGCCGGGAGGTACTGGACTACACCATCCGGCGGGTGAACGAGCGCGTGCCCATCGTAGCGGGATTCTTCGGCGGCAACTATACCGAGCAACTCAAACGGCGCATCCGCGACTACAACTTCGACGGGGTGGCCGGCATCATGTCCAGCAGCCCCGCCTACAGTAAGCCGCCCCAGGAAGGGATTTACCAGCATTTCCTACAAATCGCGGAGGTATCCCCCCGCCCCCTGATCATCTATAACGTGCCGGGGCGGACTAGCAGCAACGTCCTGCCCGAAACCGTCCTGCGTCTCGCGGAAGCCAGCCGGCAGTTCGCGGCCGTCAAGGAGGCCAGTGGTGTCCTCGGGCAGGCCACCGAGATCCTGCGCCACCGCCCGGAACACCTGGCCGTGCTGTCCGGCGACGACCCACTGGTGACGGCGATGGTTGCCCTCGGGGGCCACGGGGGGATTAGCGTGATCGCCAATGCCCTGCCCGGCCACTTCAGTCGGATGGTGGGTGCCGCCCTGGACAACGACCTAGCTACCGCCCGCCGGCTGAACTTCGACCTGCACGACGTGCATCCCCTGCTCTATGCGGAGGGGAATCCGGTCGGCATCAAGGCGGCCTGTAGCATCGTGGGGCTCTGCGACAATCACCTGCGGGTGCCCCTCGTTCCCCTTTCCGATCCCCTTCACGACCGACTGCGGGGGGTGCTCCAACGGGTGCCGCCGCTGTCCTAACCCACGATTACCATGCGCTGGCTCCGCAACCTGTTCCTCGTTCTGGTGGCTACCCTCGGCTTGTTGCTGGTGCTGGTAGAGGGGTGGGGCGATCCGATCGCCCGGCGGGTGGTGGAGGCGGTGACCGTACGATGGCCCACCACGGTGACGGTCGCGGAATACGATCTGAGCCTGTTGCGTGCCTTCCCCCACCTATCGGCGGAATTGAACGGCGTAAGGGTGACGGGCAGCGACGGAAGCACCCTACTGAAGGTGAAAAGCGTAGGCTGCCTGCTCGATTTAGGCAGTCTGTTGGGCACGCCGCGTATCACCGAAGTCCGGCTGCGGAACGGGAAGATCCAACTGCTTACCGACGTGGATGGCAATACCAACTACCAACTGACCGGCTACACTTCCGTAGGCGACCAGGCGGCGGAGGAGGGGGGCGCGGACGCAGGTGCGGTGCTGTTCCGAATCGACCGGGCTAAACTGGAACACGTCGTAGTCAGCTACCGCGACGACCAGCTCCGGACGGACGCCCTACTGCGGGTAAACGCCGCCACCTTCAGCGGGGAATTCGCCGCCGATCGCTACGCCCTCACCACCCGGGCCGATCTGCGGGTAGGCTACCTGGACCAGGAGGGCAACCGCTACCTCACCGACCGACCCTTCGGCATCGACGGCCAAACCGTCATCGATAAGCGGGAAGGAAGCTACACCTTTTCCCCCCTCCGTATCGAAAGCGGAGACCTCGCTCTTGTCGCCACCGGGCGAATCGCGACCACCGACGACGGACTGCAAACTCAGCTGGAACTCAGCAGCGCGGCCGACCGTCTGGAAGACCTCATTGCCCTGCTGCCGGCCGAATACACCGGATCAGTTCAGGAGTTGGAAACCCGGGGCGACCTAAATCTACAAGTGATGATCAGCGGAAACTGGACGGCTTCCGAATATCCCCGGCTGGACGGAAACCTCCGCTTCACCGAGGGGCGCGTCAGTCACCCACGGACCGACATCACGGGCCGTGGGTTGACGCTCGAAGCCACCTTTGCCTTCCTCGACGGTCCCCGGGGCGGGGTGCAGACCCTTTCCATCGATCGCCTGAGCGGACGCTTCGGTGGCGAGCCCTTCGAACTGGCCCTCCGGGTCGAGGATGTGAACCGGCCGCGTATCGATTTCCGTGCCGACGGGAATTTTCCCCTCGCTACCCTGCCCGCCCTGCTGGGTGATTCGGTCGTGGCGCAAGCCGACGGACTTCTCCAGCTCGACAACCTGCAACTGAGGGGAGCTTACGCCGACATGCTCCGCCCACGACGGATGGGGCGGGTAGCCAGTTCCGGTACGATAACCGCCGCCGGAGCCCGCTTATCGGTGAACAACCGGCTGTTGGAGTTACCCACCGGCCAGCTCACCCTCGGTGATAATATGCTGGAAATAACCGGGCTGGAGGTTAGCATGGACCGGACTGCCCTGACGCTCGACGGGCGGGCCGAAAACTTCATCCCCGTACTCTTCGCCGATAGTCTGAACACCCAGGATGCGGCCCTTACCTTCCGGGGTACGCTGACCGGGGAATCGCTCGACCTCGCCGAAGTACTCGCGCTGACCGGCCCTTCCGAGGCGGAACAAGCGAGTGCCGCGGCGGCCGGATCGACGGATAGCTTGCTACGGAGCAGTAAACTGCGCCGGGCGCGAATTACCGATCTGCTGGACGGGCGCTTCGAATCCCGATTGGCGAGTTGGTCCTGGGATGAACTGACCGGCACCGACTTTCGCGGTCAGTTCATTTTCCGCCCCGGGCAAGTTGAGATCATCGGAGAAACGGATGCCATGGACGGGCACATTCGCACCGAAGTGACGAGCTATTTCGGCTTCACCGATCGCATCGAGGCCCGCATCAGCGCCACCGGGGTGGAAGTGAGTGAGTTCTTCCGCCAGTCCGGAAACTTCGGGCAGAGCTTCCTGACGGACGACCACCTGAACGGGCGAATGAACGCCCAAATGGTACTCGATCTATACTACCGGGAAGACGGAACGGTAGACTACGACGAACTTCGGGCGCTGGTCGGAATGGAAATCCTCAACGGCGAGTTACGGAACTTCGGCCTACTCGAGGAATTCGCCTACGCCCTGAAAGCCGGTGACCTGAAACGGGTGCGCTTCGAGCGGCTGTCGAACTACTTCGAGATACGCGACCGGACCGTATACCTACCGGCTATGTTCATTCAGAGCTCGGCGGTCAATCTCACGCTGAGCGCGGCCCACACCTTCGACCAGGACCTGGCGTACTACCTCAAACTCAATGCCGGGCAGGTACTGGCCAATAAGATCAGCCGCCACGACCGCGAGCTGGAGGTACTGCCGGCCCGCAACGGGCTGTTCAACCTGTACTATACGATCCGCGGTCCCCTGGCCAACTACGCCGTAGCCACCGACCGCCGGGCCGTCAAAACCGCTTTCCGCCGCAGTGGCTACCGCCGCGACCGCATCGAAAGACGACTACGGGAACGGTTTCGGGACCCAATTGCGTTTCGGCCGACCGAAGACGAGGGGGAAGACCTATAACTTAGGGGACTGATGCAGGTTATTAAGACACTCCCGAACGACACGATTTGCGCTACGCTTTTTTCTTTCTGATGCTAAGGGGGGGGATGGGCATCCTGGCCGCCCAGAATTTTCTGCCCCCCGATTTCATCTGCACCCGTAGCGAGGCGGGCGATGAAGTGCTTACCTGGCGCAATACGGACCGCCTCTGCGGGCCCTACGTCGGTACCGTTATCTTCCGGGCCGGCAATATCAACGGACCCTACGCTCCGATCGATACCGTATTCGACCGGGGCGCTACCGAATACCGCGATCCGAATCCGACGGGTGGCCAGTTGTTTTACTACCTCCGGTACCTGGCCGAATGCAGCACGGAGTTCGGCCCGATCAGCGACACCCTGGACAGCTTCATTCCCGTCACTCCCGAACTCCGCTACGTGAGCGTCGAGAACGGAGATTTGCGGCTCAGCTGGTCTCCATCCCCCTCCCCGGAAGTGAGTGGCTACGTGATTTTTGAGGTCACCCCGATCGGGATTAACGCGATCGACACCGTAGGGGAGGTAACGGACTACCTCGTCAGCGGCGTACCGGAGGCAGAACTGACCGATCGGCAGTACCGGATCGCGGCCATCGATGCCTGCGGCAACGACAGCCCCCAGGGGCGGATCGCCGCGGCTACCGGCCTGGTGGCGGAAGGGGGTCAAAATTGTGACCGGGACATCAGACTGCGCACCAACATCACGGATAGCGACTTTATCGTCTCCGAGCCGGTACTCGATACGGCGCTGTACGTAGCGACCGACGGGGGAGCCTTCCGGGAGGCGGAATTTACCCTCGCGGCGGATGGCGGGGATATTGTGTACTCCGGGGGGAGAGACGGACAAACCGTGTGCGCTTACCTCCTCTTCCGGCTGGAAGCGGGTGATTCCGTACTGACCGATACCACCTGCCGTACGCTGGATATTACTCCCGGGCTGCCTCCGCTGGAGCTCTACGGTACGGAGTACGACGATGCGGGTGGTCTGGTCGTGAAGTACTCTCCCGTAGATGAGATCGGTCCGCTCATCGACGAGGCGTTCCTGCAGTACGGTGGGGTCAACCTGCCGACCCAACGTATCCCGCTCACCGCCACGAGCTTTACCGCCGATTCCCTGGTGGCCCCCGAGCCCATCCCCCCGAACCCGGGAGGGGTAGTGATTCTCGATCTCTTCGACGAATGCGGCCGGCAGCTACTGACCAATCTGGCCAGCGGCACCTTTCTGTCCGCCCGATCGCTCGGCGGGCGGGTCGGTCTGAACTGGACCCCCGGCGGTAACGACGATACCGCTGCCGTGAGCACCTTCACCCTCTTGCGGCAGGAGGAAGGAGGTGACTTCCTGGAGATCGAAAGCGGCCTGACGGACCTGAATTACGTAGACCGGGAAGTCGGATCGGGCTGTTACCGGGTGATCTTGAATTTCGTCCCGGCCGGCCGGGATACGATTGTCACCTTCCGCTCGAACGTCGCCTGTGTAGTAGAGGAGGCGCAGGTCTACCTACCGAACGTATTCAGCCCCACCGCCGATCGCCCGGAAAACCGAATCTTTCAACCCCAGCTCTCCACGCTCATCGGGGTAGAGGACTATCGCCTGGATATCTTCGACCGCTGGGGCGGGCTGGTCTTCAGCACGGACGACCCGCTGGAGCCCTGGGCGGGCCAGTACGGGGGGACGGCGGCCCCGGCCGGGCCCTACGTATTCAATCTGTTGTTTTCCCAGGACGGAAACTTGCAGCGCTTTACCGGCGTTGTGCAGTTGTTGTATTAACTTTGCCCTTCCGGTTGGGTGGCCGAGTGGCTAGGCAAAGGTCTGCAAAACCTTGTACGGCGGTTCGAATCCGCTCCCAACCTCCCCGGAACGCCCCTTCGCTCACCGCGAAGGGGCGTTTTTCGTTGCACCCGCGCGCCGCCGCCCCCGGTCCGGTCGCCGTACCTTTTCCGACCCCAGGTACCGTTATGCTTCGTTTCTGTCTACTACTCACGCTGCTTTCCCCCCTGCTCCGGGCCCAGGAACTGCCGCCGGTGGTCACCTTCACCCCGGACGAATACCGCGCCGGTAGTCAAAATTGGTCGATCGCCCAGGACGAATCGGGCTTTATTTACGTAGCGAACAACGAGGGGCTGCTGGAATACGACGGCTCCGTATGGCGCCATTACCCCTCCCCGAACGAGTCGATCCTCCGCTCGGTGCACGCCGGCAACGGTCGGATTTACACCGGCAGCTACATGGACTTTGGCTACTGGGACCGCGGAGCCGACGGGCGACTGAGCTACCTAAGCCTGAGCGACTCGGTAGCGGGGCAGCTCCTCCCCGACGAACAATTTTGGGACATCCTCGGCTTCCGCGACATCGTACTATTCCAGTCCCTCCAGCAATTTTTCCTGTACCGCCCGGCCACCGGTGCGGTGACCCAGCTACGCCCCCCGGGGGGAGTCACCAAAACCTTCCTGCTCGGGGATGAACTGTACTTCACCGACCCGGACGGGGGCCTGCATACGATCGAGGAAGGGCAAATACGCACCTTGCTCCCCCCCGACCCGGGCGGCCGGAATCTCGTCCACCTCTGGGCCGAGGGGGACCGGCAATTCGTGCTTACGGCTACCCGGGGCGTATACGAACTGCGCGGGGACGAACTACTTCCCACCGATCGCCTGCCCTTTCTGGCAGATCTGCGGGTGTATAGCGCCATCTCACTGCGCGGGGGCGGGCAGGCCTTCGGAACGGTCTCCAGTGGGGTATTCGTGACCGGACCGGGGGGGCGCCTCCGCTACCGGCTGGACCGGATCAACGGGCTGACCAACAATACCGTACTCTCGCTCTTTCAGGACGGAGACCGGAACGTCTGGGTCGGTTCCGATAATGGGCTGAACTGCCTGAACCTGGCGTCCCCCCTTCGGAAGTACACCGATCGCAGTGGTCGGCTGGGAACCGTGTACGCGGCGGCCCGCCACGCGGGGCGGCTCTACGTGGGTACCAATCAGGGGCTATTCGTCCGGGAGGGGCGGCAATTCCGGCTGCTGCCGGATACGCGGGGACAGGTGTGGTCCCTCTTTGCCTACCGGGGCACCCTCTTCTGCGGGCACGATGCCGGGACCTTCTTAGTGAGTGAGCAGGGGGTGGAGAAACTGGGTGGGCAGGAGGGAAGTTGGACCTTCGTCCCCGTACCCGACCGCCCCGACTTACTGCTCGTAGGGGGCTACGGCGGTCTGAGCGTGCTGGAACGGGGGGCGGACGGAGACTGGCAATTCCGCAATACCGTCCGGGGATTTTCCCTTTCGGCCCGCTACCTGGCGCTGGTTCCCGGCCCGCGGGCCTTCGTCAGCCACGAATACCGGGGAGTGTACGGCCTGGAACTCGATGAGGGGTACCGACGGGTCGTGGACAGTACGTACTTCGAGCGGCCGGAAAAGGGTCAGCGGAGTGGTTTGGTCCGGTACCGGGATAGCGTGTATTACTATTCCCGACGGGGGCTGTACGTTTTCCGCGACGCGGCGGGGACCTTTGACCGCCTTCCGAAACCGAGTGGGCGGCTAGCCGGGAAGCACTATCTGTCGGGGCGAATCACCCCCACCGAAGATCGCCTCTGGCTACTGACATCGGAGGGACCGGCCTACCTCGATCCGGCGGTAATGGACCGCACGCTGGAGGTTACCGCGCTGCCGATCCGCACTGACCTGATCGGGGCACCCCTCGGCTACGAAAACTTCACCCCGCTGGGCCGGGATTCCCTGCTGATCGGTACCGCCGACGGATATTTGCTGCTGGACTATACGGAGCCCTACCCGGATGAACCCGAATTATACCTCACGGCCGTACGCGCCGGGTCGGGGACGGGCACACTGCTACACCTGGCCGGCGGGCCTGCCATTGATTACCAGAGCAACGACCTCAGCTTTCAGCTGGCGGTCCCGGACTACAGCGCCTATTTCCATCCGCGTTTCCGGTACCGACTTGCGGGGCAGCGCGCGCAGTGGAGCGAGTGGCGCAACGATGGCCTCGTTACCGTCACGGACCTGCCCTACGGATCCTACGTCTTCGAGGCCCAGGCCATGCTGGCCGGTACACCCGCGGAAGAGATCCTTCGCTTCGCCTTCACCATCCGGCGCCCGTGGTACGCCAGCTACCCCGTTTTGCTGCTCTATATTATCACCTCCGCGGGTTTCATCTATGCCTTGCACCGGGCGTACACCCGCTACTACGCCCGTAAGGAGCGGGGGTGGCGGGAGGAGCAGGCGCGGCGGGCGGCGGCGCGGGATCGACTGGCCGAACTGGAGCTCACCCGTCTCAATAACGAGCGACTGCGGGAGGACATCGAGGCCAAGAACCGGGAAGCGGCCCTCTCGACGATGAATTTGGTGAAGAAGAACGAACTCTTGCAACGGATCAGGCAGGACCTACTGGAGGGCAGCAGCGTGGAGAAGAACGTCCGCCGCGTGATCGATACCATCGACCGCAACCTCGACGAGGCCGAGACGTGGAGCTTGTTCCGGGATGCGTTCGAAAACGCCGACCGCGATTTCTTCAAAAAGATCAAACTGCGGCATCCGGAACTGACGCCAAACGACCTCAAAGTCTGCGCCTACCTCCGGCTCAACCTGAGCACCAAGGAAATCGCCTCCCTACTCAATATATCCCCCCGCAGCGTGGAGGTGAAACGTTACCGGCTCCGTAAGCGCATGGGGCTGGAACGGGAGGCGAACCTAGTGGATCATATTTTATCGATTTAGGCGGCGGAGCGCGGGTGCGATGCGGACCATAAACACCCCTACACCACCCCAACATTACCCCTACACGGGTCATCCATAGCGGTCGGGTCGGGGACAAAACGGGGCGGACCCTCCAGTTATCGCTTACTTTTTTGCCCGACGAAAGTTCTTGTAGGGGCGACGGTTTTGACCGCAATACCCCAACAGGCATACATTTGTCACTGCAATCTTCGATATGCCGCAGCAATCGGATATCGGCCCCGTTCTAAGCTTCAGTCTCATGCAACACCCCTTACTTTTTGCCGCCCTGCTGTGCGCCGGGTTTGGACTACACGCCCAAACGTTCGATCTCACCGGGACCATCCTGGACGCCGAATCGGGGGAGGGCCTCATCGGCGCGAGCGTACTGCTCGTAGGCGATACCGGGGCGGGCGCGACGACCGGCACCGTCACCGACCTGGACGGTAGCTTTCGCCTGTCGGGGGTAGAGATCGGCGACGAGATTCGCATCAGCTACACCGGTTTCCAATCCAGGACGATGACCGTGGAAAATCGTGAGCCCCTACGCATCCAACTCGGGGCGGACGTGCAGGCGCTCGACGAGGTCGTCGTGATCGGCTACGGTAGCCAGCGCAAGCGCAACGTGACCGGTGCGGTCTCCACCGTGGATAGCGAGACCATCGATGAGCTCAAGCCCATCAAGGTAGAACAGGCCCTGCAGGGCACCGTGGCGGGCGTGAACGTCACCACCCAGTCGGGCGCGCCCGGGGCCGGACTCAACATCCGTATCCGCGGGGTCAGTACGAACGGGCAGAACGCCCCCCTGGTCATCATTGACGGCTACCAGGGCGATCTGAGTACCGTCAACCCCGCCGACATCGCGACCATCACTGTACTGAAGGACGCCCAGGCCGCCGTATACGGTACGATCGGGGCCAATGGAGTCATCCTGGTGACCACCAAAACCGGCGAACGCAACCAGCCGACCCGCATCAGCTACAACGCCTACGTCGGTACCCAGGAGACGAGTCGTGACCTGCGGTTACTCAATGCCACCGAATACGCGCTGCTCCTGAACGAAGCCTACGCCAACGGCGGTCAGCCCCTTCCCTTTCCGGACGCCAGCCAGGTGGGCGTAGGCACGAACTACCAGGACGAGGTCTTCGAGACTGCCCCAATTATGAGCCACGACATTACGGCCTCCGGGGGCAGCGATCGGATGACCTACTCCATCGGGGGGTCCTACCTCGACCAGGACGGCATCATCGGTGGGGAAAAGGCCGGATTCGACCGGAGTACCGCCCGTATTTCACTGGGGATCGACCTGGCGGAGGACGTCAAGCTCAGCACGAACGTCATTTACACCAACCTGAACCGCAGCGCCCTGAACGAGAACGGCCTCGGGTCGGTGCTCTTTAACGCCCTCAACACCCCCCCTACCCTGCCGCTGGTGGATGAGGTCGGTGCGTTCAGCCTGGTGCCCAACACCCCCGGTCTAGGTATCGAGGTCATCAATCCGGTGGCCCAGATCGCTAACACCTTCAACGAGTACCGGCTCAACAAACTCAACGGCCAGGCCTCCCTCGACTGGTCCGTGGTCGGTGGCCTCACGCTTACGGGCCGCGTCGGCTTCAATACCGCCAATAGCGAGAGCCGCAACTTCAATCCGGAGATCAGCTACGGTGGCAAGGTATTCGACGTGACGCGCAGCAGCGTCAATCAGAACCGGATCAACGACAACAACTACTCCCTCGACCTCTTCGGCACCTACGAGCGGAACTTCGGCGGCCGGCACAACCTGACGGCCACGGCCGGTACCACCGTCTTCCGGGAGCTGGGCGACGGCCTCTTCGCCACCGGCTTCGACGTACCGAACAACGACTTCGAGTTCGCCGACATCAGCCTGGCTACCGGTACCAGCCCGGAGGGGGCCCGCGACGTGGGGAGCTACTCCTACGACGAGCGGCGGTTGAGCTTTTTCGGGCGGGTGCAGTACAATTACGCCGAGCGCTACTTCCTCACGGCCATGCTGCGGCGGGATGCTTCTACTAAATTCGGACCCGAGAACCGGGCGGCCTACTTCCCCTCCTTCACCGCCGGCTGGATCGCGCTGGACGAGGAGCGGCTGGCCGACAGCCCCGTCGACCTGCTGAAGCTGCGCCTGAGCTACGGTATCCTGGGCAACGACCAGATCCTGAACAACGGCTTCATCGGCACCCTGAGCGGGGAGGCCACATACGTTTTCGACGGGGTGCTCGTGAACGGCACGGCCATCGGTGCCCTGCCCAACCCGGCCCTGCAGTGGGAGGAGGCCAAGAAATTCAACGCCGGCTTCGACCTCAATCTCTGGGATTACCGGCTGAGCCTGGTGGCCGACTACTTCATCAATACCCGCGACAACCTGCTGATCGGCAACATCCCCGTTTCGGGCATCGTCGGTACCGCCGCCCCGGGTAGCGCCGCCCCCACCGTCAACGCCGGGGCAGTACGCAACCAGGGGCTGGAGGTGGCCCTGAACTACCGCCAGCGCATCAACAGCGACTGGCGCCT
Organism: uncultured Lewinella sp.; assembly: GCA_964594535.1. Lineage (GTDB taxonomy): Bacteria > Bacteroidota > Bacteroidia > Chitinophagales > Saprospiraceae > Neolewinella. Next base: position 6,751 of record CAZQNE010000021.1, on the reverse strand, counting down.
CAACCTCAGTTACAATTTCGCTACCCTGACCAATGAGGTGCTGGAGGTGAACAACGGCACGGGCTTCATCGAGGGGGGAGGCTTCGGCGTCGGCCAGCTGGCCCCCTCGCGGATGGAGGTCGGCCAGCCCATCGGCTACTACTTCGGGTACCGCACCGACGGCATCTTCCAGAACGCCGACGAGATCGAGGGGGCGCCGTCCCAGCTGGCCCTCGGGGCGGCGGCCCAGCCCGGTGACCTGCGCTTCGTGGACACCAACGGCGACGGCGTCATCGACCCCGACGACCGAACCTACCTCGGCGACCCGATCCCCGACCTCACCATGGGATTCAACGCCCAGGTGGAGTTCCGGCGCTTCGACTTTACGGCCTACGCCTTCGCTTCCCTAGGCAATGAGATCGTACGGGGCTACGAGCGGGCGCTCTCCGACGTCAACCGCCTGGATTACTACCTGCAACGGTGGACGGGCCCGGGTAGCACCAACGAGGTACCGCGGGTCACCACGGCGGCTACCGCCAATCAGGTGTTCTCCGACTTTTTCATCGAGGATGGCAGCTTCCTGCGGTTGCAGACCGTCACCCTGGGCTACACCCTGCCCCTGCGCACCGGCGCCCGCGACAACTCCAGCCTGCGGTTGTACCTCAGCGGCAACAACCTGCTCACCCTGAGCGACTACCTCGGCTTCGACCCGGCGGCCTCCACCGGGGCCCCCATCGGCGGGGGTATCGACTACGGCTTCTACCCCATTGCCCGCTCCTTTCTCTTCGGCGTCAACCTGCGCCTGTAAAGCCCTACGATCATGAACAAGTACCTACTTCCCCTTCTCGGCGCGGCGGCCCTGTCGGTTGCGGCCTGCGAGGATGAATTCATCGGCCGCGACCCGGTGTACTCCATCGACTCCGAAAACTACTTCAACAACGAGAGCGACTACTCCAACGCCCTCATCGCGGCCTACGACCTGCTGCAGCCTACCTACCTGAACGTGATGCTGGGGGAGATCGCCTCCGACAACACCCTGGCGGGCGGCGAGAGCGCCAGTGACGTCATCGGAATTCAGCAGGTGGACGACATGAGCCACACCCCGGTCAACGAGCAACTCGACGCCATCTGGGACTGGATGTTCGCCGGCGTGAACCGGGCCAGTTTCATGCTGGAATTCGCCGATAGGACCGACTTCGACGGGAAGGCGCAAATGCTGGCCGAGGCGCGCTTTCTGCGGGCCTACTACAATTTCGAACTCGTGAAGTGGTTCGGCCCCATCCCCGTCAAGGAAACCCGCTTCGTGCTGGGCGATGAGACGACAATCCCGCGCTCGCCGGTCGATGAGGTGTACGACTTCATCGAGGCCGACCTGAACGCCGCGGTAGCCGACCTAGCCGAGACGGCCCCCCAGGTCGGGCGGGTCACCCGGGGCGCGGCACGGGCCCTGCTCGGCAAGGTGCACCTGTACCAGGAAGCGTACCAGGAGGCGGCTACCGCCCTGGAGGCCGTCATCAACTCGGGCAACTATAGCCTGGAGGAGGATTACGGGGAGATCTTCGAGGTAGCCGGCGAGAACGGCCCCGGCTCCGTCTTCGAGGTACAGTACACCGACGCGGAGGGTGCCGGCTTCGGCTGCCTGCAGTGTAGCGAGGGCAACATCGCCGTCGGGTTCAATGGCATCCGCAACTACGCCGGGCCGGTATTCGACGGCGGGTTCAGCTTCAACGTACCGGTGCGGGAAGCCTACGACGCCTTCGAGCCGGGGGATGCCCGCCGGGAGGTGGCCATCCTCGACATCGAAGACTGGGCCGACCGGACCGGGGCCTCCTTCGGCACCGGCTACGAACACACCGGCTACTACAACCGCAAGTACATCGCCCGCAAGGGGGACAGTAACATCGGCGACCAGAACCTCACCAACCCGAATAACTACCGCGCCATCCGCTACGCCGACGTGCTGCTGATGGCCGCCGAGGCCCTGAATGCCCTGGGGCAGGACGATCGGGCCCGCGAGTACCTGAACCGCGTCCGCCGCCGCGCCTTCGGCGACGAAGACCACGACATCGCCGCCTCGGGGGATGCGCTGCGGGACTTCATCCTGGCCGAACGGCGACTGGAACTGGTCGGCGAGGGTCACCGCTTCTTCGACCTGGTGCGTACCGGCCGGGCCGCCGCCGCCATCGACGGATTCGTGGAGGGGAAGCACGAGGTTTTTCCCGTCCCCTTCGAGGAGATTCAGTTCTCCAACGGCAACTGGCAGCAGAACCCCAATTACTGACCCCCTCCCCAAGTTGAACCACCATGCACAAGCTTTTTGCCCTACTGTTCCTCCTGAGTCTCTTCGCTTTCGTCAGCGGGTGTGAGGAGGACGTACTTCTGCCCGACCTGGAACAGGCGCAGCCTCCGAGCGAGCTCGCACTGGACTTTTCCATCGCCGCCGACAACAGCGGCACCGTCACCGTCCGTCCCGGTGGCCGGGGCGTAACGGCCTTTACGGTCGACTTCGGTGACGGCAGTACCCCCTCGGACCAGTTGGGGGCCGGAGAGTCGGTCACCCACGTATACGACGAGGGCACCTACACGGTGACCCTGGAGGCCATGAACGTCGGTGGCGAAACGACCACTTACGCCGAGGAACTGACCGTCAGTTTTCGCGCCCCGGAGAACCTGGAGGTCAGTGTGAGTCCGGCGGCCGGTAATCCCCTGGGCATCGAGGTAAGCGCTGCGGCGGACTTCGAAACCAACTTCCTGGTCACCTTCGGAGAGGACGAGGAGGCCGACCCCCTGTCCTTCCAGGAGGGGGAAATCGTAACCTACGACTACGGTCAGGTAGGAACCTACCGGGTGGTAGTGCGGGCGCTGAGCGGTGGCGCGGCCTCGGTTTCCGATACGGTGGAGGTGGCGATCAGCAATCCCATCCTGCTGCCCGTGACTTTCGAAGACCCCACTAAGGACTACACCGTCATCGGGTTCGGCCGGGCAACGGCGGAGGTCACCGCCAACCCGGACGCCAGTGGGGCCAACACCAGCGAGCGGGTCGTCCGCTTCAATAAGGTCGTCGCCTCCGAGCCCTGGGCCGGGTCGGTAATCGAACTGGGGGACGTCATCGACTTCAGTACGGAACAAGTGTTCCGGATCGACGTCCGAACACCGACGGCGGGGACGCAGGTGCTGTTGAAGTTGGAAAACGCCACGGATGCCGACGTTTTCATCGAGGCGGAGGCCACCACCACGGTCGGCGGCGCCTGGGAGAGCCTGACCTTCGACTTCAGCGCGGCGGACCTGAGCCGGGAGTACGCTAAGGTGGTGCTGTTCTTCGACTTCGGGGCCGTGGGTACGGGAGCGGACTACTACTACGATAACATCCGCCAATCCAGCGGCGGCCCGAGCCTGGAGCTTCCGCTGACCTTCGAGAACGGGAACCTGGCCTACAACTGGATCGGATTCGGGCGGGCCGACGTCGGCATTGTCGATAACCCCTACGCCGCCGGCAAAAACCCCAGTGCGCGGGTGGGGGCACTGACCAAGACCGACGGCAGTGAAGTATGGGCCGGGGCCAGCCTGCAGCTACCCGATCCGGTCGACTTCGGGATCGCCAGCCGGTTTAGCGTCCGGGTCTGGTCACCGAAGTCCGGTATCCCCGTGCTGTTCAAACTGGAGAACGCGGGCGACGGCGGCATCTTCGTAGAAACCACCGCGACGACCACCGTAGCCGACGAATGGGAAACCCTGACCTTCGATCTGAGCGAGCAGGACCTAAGCCGCGAGTACTCCAAGGTGGTGCTGTTCTTCGACTTCGGCACGGCCGGTGACGGATCGACCTACTACTTCGACGACATCCGCTACGACGACGGTACCGAAGCCCTCGAACTGCCGGTGACCTTTGAGTCCGGCGGACTGGAGTATGCCTTCGCCAATTTCGGCGGGGCGAATTCCGAAGTGGCGGACAACCCCGCCCCCGGCGGCATCAATACCAGCGACCGCGTGGGTAAGCTCACCAAATCCGACAACGCCGAGGTCTGGGGGGGCTCCTTCCTGACGCTCGACGAACCCATCAACTGGGACGGGCCCCAAAGCGTGGCCGTCAAAGTCCTCGTTCCGGAAGCCGCCACCGTAGTGCGCCTGAAGCTGGAAAATGAGTCCGACCCCGACGTCTTCGTCGAACTCGACGCCACCACCGCGGCCGCCGCGGGGGAGTGGGAAGAGCTCCGTTGGGACTTCAGCGGGCAGGACCTGAGCCGCGAGTACTCCAAGGTAGTCCTCTTCTTCGGCTTCGGCACGGCCGGTGGGGGGACGACCCGGGAGTACTACTTCGACGACATTCGCCTTACCAATTAAGCCCGCACCCGCGCCCCGCCGCCCCCTCCCCTAACCTCGACCAATCGATCATGAAACTACATCCCCTCCTCCTCCTGCTCGTCTTCGGATTCGCGGCCTGCGAACAGGAAGATTACGCCTTCGGCGACATCGTAGCGCCCCAGAACCTCACCGTGGACGTACAGGTGGCCGGGCAGACCGCCGACCGGCCCAACGGCGACGGCAGCGGAACGGTCACGTTCAACGCCACGGCCGACCGTGCCATCGGCTACCGCTACATCTTCAGCGACGGGACCGAGGAGTTAAGCCCCAGCGGACGGCTCACCAAGCGCTTCACCCGGGTGGGGACGAACACCTACGACGTCACCGTAGTGGCTACGGGGACGGCCGGCGTGGCTACGACCACCACCACCAGTGTAACCGTGGAGAGCACCTTCGAAGACGCCGAAGCGGTGCGGTTGCTGGCCGGAGACGGCAGCAAGACCTGGTACTGGGCCGCCGACGAACCGGGCCACCTGGGCGTGGGGCAGAACGACGGCGACGCCACGGCCAACTACTTCGCCAACTTCTACCAGGCCGTCCCCTTCGAAAAGTCCGGCAGCGCGGACAGCGAGTGCCTCTACGAAGACGAGCTGATCTTCAGCCGCGACGGCGACCGCCTGTTCTACGAGCTCAACAACTTCGGGCGTACCTTCTTCAACGCCGGCTACGAAAGCGTGGTGGGCGGGTCGGCCGGTTTCGACCTCTGCTACGACTTCGAGGTGCGGGAGGATGCCCAACTGGTCACCCTGTCTCCAAGCGAGTCGTTCGTGGCGGCCAACGGCATACCCGGCCAGACCCGGGGCACGGTGATGACCCTGACCGAAGACGGCTTCATGAGCTACTACGTGGGCGCCAGTCGCTACGAGATCATCAGCCTGACCGACAACCGGCTGGTGGTACGCGCCATTCAGGGCAACAACGACTTCCTGGCCTGGTACCACATCTTCACCACCGAACGGCCCGTAGCCGGCGGCGGTGGCGGCACCGGTGAAGAACCGACCTTCGACAACCTCATCTGGCAGGACGAATTTAACGGAACGGAGCTGGCCGACACCAACTGGAGCTACAACACCGGCACCGGCAGTAACGGCTGGGGGAACGGGGAAAGCCAGTTCTACACCGACCGGGAGGAAAACGTGCGTGTGGAGGACGGCCTGCTTAAGATCACCGCCCGGCGGGAGAACTTCAGCGGCTCGGACTTCACCTCCTCCCGTATCGTAACCGAGGATAAATTCGAGTTCACCTACGGCCGCGTCGAGATCCGCGCTAAGCTGCCCACGGGCGGCGGCACCTGGCCGGCCCTCTGGCTGCTGGGCGCCGATTACCGGACCAACACCTGGCCGGCCTGCGGCGAGATCGACATCATGGAGCACGTCGGCAACCAGCAGGACCGTATCTTCTCCTCCCTCCACTATCCCGACAACTTCGGGGGCAACGCGGCTACGGAGAGCATCAACGAGGATGCGGTATCCGAAGAGTTCCACGTCTACACCGCGATCTGGTCGGAGAATACCATCCGCTTTTTCGTGGACGAGGAGCTCTACCACACCTTCAACAATAATGTGGGACTACCCTTTAACTCGGACTTCTTCCTCATCTTCAACGTCGCCATGGGGGGCAATTTCGGAGGGACCATCTCCCCTGATTTCCAGTCATCGACCATGGAGGTGGACTACGTCCGCGTATATCAATGATCGACCATGCACTATCCGATAACGGCACTGATCGTCATCACCGCCTTACTGAACGCTTGCCAACGGGGCGGGGTCGCGGGTGCGGTGGGGGCCGGGGAACGGAAACTCCTCTGGGCGGAAGAATTCGACGGAAACGAACTGGACACCAGCGACTGGAACTACGAGCTCGGCGACGGTTGCCCCCAACTCTGTGGCTGGGGGAACAACGAGCGCCAACTCTACACCCGGGAGAACCACCGCCTGGAGGACGGGAAGCTCATCATTACGGCCCGCCGGGAGGGGGATCGCTACACCTCCACCCGCATTACGACTAAGGATAAGGAGGCTTTCCGGTACGGCCGTATCGAGACCCGCGCCAAATTGCCCGTCGGGGAAGGGCTCTGGCCGGCCTTCTGGATGCTGGGGCAGAATATCGACGAGGTGGGCTGGCCCCGCTGCGGGGAGATCGACATCCTGGAATACGTAGGCCGTGAACCGGGGGAGATATTCACCACCCTGCACACGGCGGCGGGGCACGGGGACGACGGTAGCTCTAAAAAGACCAAATTCCCGGACATCGAGGAGGGCTTTCACACCTACGCTACGGAGTGGACCGAGGAACAAATTGAGTTCTTCGTGGACGGGCGGTCGGTGTACACCTTCGCGCCCGAGGACCGCAGCGAGGCCGTCTGGCCCTTCGACCAGCCCTTCTACATCATCCTGAACCTGGCCATCGG
>CAZQNE010000020.1:0-71377 GCA_964594535.1 uncultured Lewinella sp. | reverse complement strand
CTACTGCACCTGCGCCCGCGCCAGAAGCTGCTTAGCTCCAGTACGGGAAGACTATTTGACGCGGTGGCCTGTCTGCTCGGGCTAGGCGATGTGCAGTCTTACGAGGGCATGGCCGCCACCCGGCTGGAACAACTGGCCCGCCGGGGAATGCACGACGGGCTGACCGGCTACGCCACCGAAAACCTACTGCCGGGGCTGCTGCAGGATTTAGCCGTCACCCACCCGGCGATCGTCGCCGCCCGCTTCCACCTGACGCTGGTCGACTGGGCCCGCCGGGTAGCCGAAGAACAGGGGGTAGGGCAACTGGCTTTTAGCGGGGGGTGTTTTCAGAATAGCCTTCTGGTCGATCTGCTCTCGGAGCGACTGAGTGATTACCGACTTTATTTTCACGAGCAGCTGCCGCCCAACGACGAGAACCTCGCCTACGGCCAGCTTATTCACCACCGTATAACGGCAACGCGCGAGTGTTCCGTCACCAAAACCACCGACCATGTGCTTAGCCATACCGGGTAAGATCAAATCGATCTACCACGAATACGACGGAAAGATCAAAATGGCCAGGGTTTCCTTCGGGGGCATCACCAAAGAGGCCACCCTCGACATGGTACCCGAAGCGAAGGTGGACGACTACGTGCTCGTCCACGTCGGAGTAGCCATCAGCATCGTCGACGAGGTGGAGGCCCGGCGGGTCTTTCAGTACCTCGAAGAGATGGGCGAGACCGACGAGCTCTGCGAGAGCGATTACGTACCCGGGCAGGTCGATGCCAGCGGCTGGAAATCCATAAGCACTACCCCCTCATGAAGTACCTCAGCGAATACCGCGACCCCGCAGTAGCCACCCGCTACCTGGAGGAGATCAAACGGAGCGTTACCCGCCCCTGGACGATCATGGAGGTCTGCGGTGGACAAACCCACAGCCTGGTCAAGAACGGCATCCTGAACCTGCTGCCCGAAGCGGTCAATATGGTGCACGGGCCGGGTTGCCCCGTCTGCGTCACCCCCGTCAGCCTGATCGATAAGGCCGTCTATCTGGCCGAGGAGCGGGGGGTGATCCTCTGCTCCTTCGGCGATATGCTGCGGGTACCGGGCTCGGGAAAGAGCCTGCTGGAAGCCAAGGCGGGCGGGGCGGACGTCCGCATCCTGTATTCCCCCCTGGAGGCCGTCAAGATCGCCCGGCAGCACCCGGAGCGGGAGGTGGTCTTTTTCGCCGTCGGCTTCGAGACGACGGCACCGGCCAACGGACTAAGTGTCGTCCACGCCGAGCGAATGGGGGTGACGAACTACAGCATCCTGACCAGCCACGTGCTGGTGCCCCCGGCTATCCGCGCCGTGATGGGCGACCCGGAGAGCCGCATCGACGCTTTCCTGGCCGCCGGCCACGTCTGCACCATCATGGGGACGGAGGAGTACTACCCGTTGGTGGAGGAATTCGGTATCCCGATGGTCGTCACCGGCTTCGAGCCGATCGACCTGCTACAGGGCATCCTGATGACGGTCCGCCAGCTCGAGGAGGGGCGGGCCGAACTCGAGAACCAGTACACCCGTATGGTGCGGAAGGAAGGAAATGTGCGGGCCCGGCAAACCATCGCCGAAGTTTTCGAAATCACCGACCGCAGTTGGCGCGGATTGGGGGAGATACCGGAATCGGGCTTCCAGCTACGGGAGTCTTACGCGGCCTACGATGCGGCCCGCAAGTTTGCCGTCGATATCGCCGAGGCCCCCGAAAATCCCGAGTGCATCTCCGGCGCCATCATGAAGGGGCTGGCCAAACCAACCGACTGCCCCAATTTCGGAACCAAGTGTACCCCCGAGCGCCCGCTCGGCGCGCCCATGGTCTCCTCCGAGGGGGCCTGCGCCGCCTACTACAATTTCCGGGCGGTACTGGAGGAAGTCGCCGCCTAAATGTCCGTACCGAATATGAACCTACAGTGCCCCCTGCCGAAGCTCGACTTCGACACCATCACCCTCGGCCACGGCAGCGGCGGCAAACTGACCAACAAGCTGCTCGACAGCGGCGTATTCGACCTGCTCGGTAACGAGTGGCTCGACCGCCGCCACGACGGGGCCATCCTGGCGCTGGACGGCCCCCTGGCCTTTACCACCGATAGCTTCGTGATCTCGCCCATCTTCTTTCCCGGCGGCAACATCGGCGAACTGGCCGTCAACGGCACCGTCAACGACCTGGCCATGTGCGGGGCGGTGCCGAAGCACCTGTCGCTGAGCTTCATCATCGAGGAGGGGCTGTCCATGCGCGAATTTTGGGACATCCTACTCGGTATCCGCTCGGCCTGCGCGGCGGCGGGGGTGACCATCGTGACGGGCGACACCAAGGTGGTCGAGCGGGGCAAGGGGGACAAGATCTTCATCAATACCACCGGCATCGGCACCGTGCACCCGCGGGCCCGGATCGCTACGGATCGGATCGAGCCGGGCGACCGTATCCTGGTTAGCGGACCGCTGGCGGCCCACGGTATGGCCATCATGTCGGTGCGCGAAGGGCTGGAATTCGATACGGCCATCGTCAGCGATACCCAGCCGCTGAGTGGGCTTGTCCTCGAGCTCATCGAGGCGTTCGGCCCGTCGATCAAACTGCTGCGCGACCCGACCCGGGGCGGGGTTGCTACGGTACTCAACGAAGTGGCCCGGGACCGCCAGCTCGGGGTGGTGCTGCGGCAGCGCGATCTGCCCGTCGAGGAGCAGGTAGCGGGTGCCTGTGAACTGCTCGGGCTCGACCCGCTCTACGTGGCCAACGAAGGAATCTTCCTGGCGGTGGTGGCGGGCGCGGACGCGGGTGCGGTGCTGGAACGGATGCACAACCATCCCGCCGGCCGGGGAGCAGCGCTGATCGGGGAGTTCACTAGCGAACATCCGAAGCAGGTCGTACAAATTTCCGGGATCGGGGGCCGGCGCATCGTGCCCATGCTGGTGGGTGAACAACTCCCCCGGATTTGTTAAGTAAGACGAACGATGCCATCGCTCATTCCCCACGGGTCTTTCTGGGCGGAAAGGGCAATCCCCTGCTGGCGCCCCGGGGCGTGTTCCTGGCCGGCGGTCACCTCTTCGTAGCCGACACGGGGCAAAACCGGGTATTCATCTGGAACGAACTGCCCACGGCCGAACAACGGGAAGCCGACGTCGTCCTCGGGCAGCCGGAGAAAGAAGACACCGAGCGCAATGCCGGGGGGAAGGTTTCGGCCAGTAGCCTGATGTACCCCTCCGGACTGTGGAGCGACGGTAGGCGACTGATCGTCTGCGACGCCTGGAATCACCGCCTGCTGATCTGGAACGAGCTACCCACCCGTAACGGTCAGCCGGCCGACGTCGTGATCGGTCAGCCCGACTTTGCCCACAACGAACCCAATGTCGCCGGCATCGGGGCACCGCCCACCGCCCGTAGTTTGCACTGGCCCTACGGGGTGGAAAGCGACGGGAAGCGGCTCTTTGTAGCGGACACGGGCAACCGCCGGGTACTGGTCTTTGATAAGATTCCCACGAACAGCTACGCGGAGGCCGATGCCGTACTGGGGCAGGTGGACTTCAGCCAGCGGGAGTACGATCCGAAGCATGCCATCTGGCCCTACTCCGTGCGGTTAGGGCCAGAGGGCGAACTGGCCATAACCGATACCCAGTACTACCGGACCCTGCTGTACCCGCCGGGGAGTTACGCAAATGGACTGACCGTCGAACCCATTATCATTGGCCAACCTGCTCCGGACCAGAACGGGCAGAACCAGTACCGCTGGTCTCCCGAGGCCTTCACCCTCAACTGGTGCTACGATAGCTGCTTCTACGGGGGCGGGCTCTTCGTAGCCGATACGGGGAATAGCCGGGTGCTGTACTTCGACCGACTTCCGACCGAGCATAATCAGCCGGCTGACAGTCAGTTAGGGCAGGCTAATTTCAATGTCGGTATCGAGAACCGCAACAGTATTCACGCCATTCCGGAAAGCTTTTACTGGCCCTTCCACCTCGCCATTGAAGACGGGGTACTGGCCGTGGCCGATACCGGCAATCACCGCATCGTAGTCTACCAACTGAAGGAGCCCGCATGACCGCCGACCTGACGCTGTTCGCCGCAAGCCTGATTGGCTTTACCCACGCCTTCGAGGCCGACCATCTGGTGGCGGTCGGCAACATCGTGACCCGGCGCGACCGGATCGGACTTGCCGTCCGGGACGGGGTCTACTGGGGGCTAGGGCACAGTTCGACCATTCTGCTGATGGGTATGGTCGTGATTCTGGGGAGGGCTTCCGTACCGCTGGCCGTTTTCAGTATGCTGGAAGCCGGGGTGGGAGCTATGCTGATTGGACTAGGGCTTTGGCGACTGGTTGCCGCGCGGACAATACGGGGCGACGGGACGATCGGGCAAAACGAGCGTCCCGGGTTAGCGTACGGGGTCGGTCTTGTTCACGGACTAGCGGGGTCGGGAGCGCTCATCCTGCTGGTCCTGAGCCAGGGAGAGGAAAGCTGGCACGGAGGACTGCTGTACCTATTGCTGTTCGGACTCGGGTCCGTAGGAGGAATGTTGATCGCAGCCGGGGTGCTCGGGTTGCCCTTCAGTCAGGGGATACTGTCCCGACCTGGCCTCAGGAGGCCGCTCGTGATTGTATCCAGCGTGGTGTGCATTGCGTACGGGACGGTGGTGATCGGGCGGCAGGGGGGCTGGTAGCAAGAAGTGAGGTGTGCAAAGGTGATACTTCCCCACCCGGTGGTCGACCGGATGAACCCTGTCGTACACACCCATCCCGAAGGCGTCTTCGGCAAGCCATCCGAACTTGTGATCGATATTCCTATGAACGGATCGATTTTTCTAATCCAAACCGGCCGGGATAAGGTGCTTTCCTCGGTATAAAACGCATCCGCCGATCACTATCGGGGGGAATCATCATTATATTCCTAAATAATTGAACATTAGTGTTTAGCCATCACATGGGGTAAGTGTACTTCTAACAAGGAACTTCCCATCTTATGATTCGAATCGAACCCACCGACGATGCCCGCACGACCGGAACCGGCCCCGAATACGCCGCCTTCCGCAGAGTCCGCTGGGGTGCCATCATTGCCGGCGCCCTGATCGCCGTAGCCGTCTCCTTCGCCCTCAATCTGCTGGGCATCGGGATCGGCCTGAGCAGTATCAACCCGACCACCGAGGCCAACCCCTTCTCCGGATTGGGTACCGGAGCGATTATTTGGTACACGATCGCCACGCTGGTCGCCCTATTCTTAGGAGGTTGGGTGGCCGGGCGACTCTCCGGTCTTCCGAAGAAGTCGAATACGGCCCTGCACGGGCTCCTGGCCTGGGCGCTCTTTACCCTGCTGAGCCTGTACCTCCTCAATTCTGCCGTAGGTAAGCTATTCAACGTGGTGGGCGGTACCCTGTCGGCCGTCACCAGTACGGCGGGCCAGGCGGTCGGGGCCGCCATTCCCGATAACCTGGGGGAGAAAATCAAGGAACGCATTCGCGAGGGTGACATTAGTCTGCAGGACATCCGCCGGGAAGCCTTTGCCCTCCTGGAAGATGCCGATAAGGACGCGCTCGACCCCGATCAACTCGAACGGGAAGCCCAGCAGGCGGTGAATCGCGCCGAGCGGGATGCCCGCCAGGCTGCCAATAACCCGAATGAAGCCAGCCAGGAGATCAACGCGATCATCGACCGGGTAACCCGACAGGGAGAGGACGTCATCAGTGCCGTGGACCAGGATGCCCTCGTTAACGTGCTCGTGGCGCGCACCGAGATGAGCGAAGCCGAAGCCCGCCGCTACGTGGAGGGATGGAGCGATCGCTACGAACGCGCCATGACCACCGTGAACCGCGAAATCGACCAGCTCGGAAACACCACCGCCGAAGTCGGTGGCGACGTCGCCGACGGTATCGGCACCGCCGCTATTCTCGGCTTTGTAGGCTTGCTGATCGGGGCCCTGGCCGGCTACTTCGGTGGCATGGCGGGGCGGCAGAAGGACCTGCACGTGACCGGAAGCGGAGAGGCCATTGACGTGACGGAGGCCTGAACCGGAAAGGGACACTCCGTATGACGATACTTCATAAATCCCGATGATTATCGGTCCGTTCTTCGGATTCCGGTAGGATAGCACGTTACATTGAGTACAGTTTATAACGGCAGACACCCCGAATGATCGGCTTGGTATCCGCTAATTAAGCTGTTCCCAGCATTTGGCAGTTGCGCCGGTGTAACTCAACCAATGTGACCGAAGAGACTGCCAAGCATTTCAATAAGATATTTCTCGAATGGCTTAAGGCACTTCCTTTCCCATCCATCATTTTCGAGCAAAGCCCGGCGAGAAATCAATTTTCGGTCCTCCACCGTAATGACGCCATGCGGAGACTGCTCCGCGAGTGGAAGCCGGAAGGGGGCGAAATGACCCCCTCCGACCTCCTGGCATCCGTCGAAAAATTTGAAGGAGACGAACACCCCTACAACCTGGCCGCCATGCAGCCGGGCAGGTATTATCTCGGGAAACTGCGCCTCGGGGATGAGGAAGGCGTCCGGAAACTGCGCGCCGTTCGGTTACTGACCGATGGCATCAGTGCGTTCTGCTGCGTCATCACCCCGGAACACGAGGTCGAAAATTTCGTCCCGCGGGATCTCCTCAACAACCTGGCTACCTACGTCATTGAGTTTGACCGTAGCGGTAGGATCGAATTCGTCAATCAGCACCTACGCAAACGGCTTAATTACGGGGGCGAGGGACCGGCGGCACCGTCGCTACTGGAGCAAATCGATGTCGAATACGACGCCGCGGTACACGGGCGCTATCTAGAGTCCAAGGACCGGGATAGACCCGTCGTCCGCCAAACACGCTTCAGGACGCGGTCCGGCGAAGAAATCCACGTAGAGGTTTCCGTTCTGCACAATCACCTGGTGCCGCCGGGCAATTTCCTACTCACGGCCCGGGACCTGACCGAAGAACGGCGGGCACAATCGGAGCAGAAGTCCATCCTGCGCATGGCCTACCAAAAAGGGAAGCTCCTGAGTGATGACAACGATCGCCTGCGACGCGAACTGGTAGGTAAGCAGGAACGAGAAATTGTCTACCGAAGCGAAGTGTTCGCCGCCCTGATGCGCAAAGTCCATAAGGTGGCACTGACGGACGCTACGGTACTCATTACCGGGGAAACGGGAACGGGTAAGGAGCTCATCGCCCGGACGATCCATCAGTTGAGTCGGCGTACTGCAGGCCCGCTAATTACGGTCGATTGTAGCTCCATCCCGGAACAACTCATCGAAAGCGAGCTGTTTGGTTACCGGAAGGGGGCCTTCACGGGCGCGGACAAGGACCGCCCGGGCCGCTTCGCTGCTGCGGACGGCGGCACCATTTTTCTGGATGAGATCGGTGAGATGCCCCTGTTTCTGCAGAGCAGGCTATTGCGGGTGCTCCAGGATGGCAAGTTCACCCCCATCGGGCAAAACAAAGCGGTCGCCGCTGACTTTCGCGTCATCGCCGCTACGAATCGCAACCTGGCGGAGGAAGTAGCCAAGGGTACCTTCCGCTCCGACCTGTACTACCGCCTGAATATTTTTCCTATTCACAGCATTCCGCTGCGCGAACGACCCGACGATATCGAGCCCCTGGCGAAATTCTTTATTGAAAAGTTCAATAAGCGCTTCAACCGGGATGTCCGGGAGATTGACGGGATCGCGCTTCAGAAACTGAAGGCACATTCCTTTCCCGGAAACGTCAGGGAACTGGAAAACATGATCGAGCGTGCCTTCATCGTTACCGCTTCCGGTCCGCTATCGATTCCCCTACCGGAAGCTTACCACCCCATCCTTCAATCCCCGGTACTGGACGTGGACGACAAACTGCTTACGGACTTCCTATCCATAGAAGAACACCAGCGGCGGTACATTCTGCGGGTACTCGAACACACTGGCGGTAAGGTGAGCGGCCCGGGGGGCGCGGCCGAAATTCTAAAAATTAACCCCCAGACCCTGTACAGCCGGATGAAAAAGTTGGGGATCAAACGGTAGCGGTACCGGCCACCGCCCGGTCCAGTGCCGCTACCCACACCAGGTAGCTTTCCATCAGGTCAGGAGTAAGCTGCCGCTCGGGGTGCACGGTACGTAGGACGTGCTGGTGACCTACTGCCTCGGCGAGCCCACCCTGATCCCCACTCGCGACCCCGGCGGCTAGGGCGGCCCCGACGGCTCCGGTCGTGTCGTACACCTCGATGGTCGCGCCGGTAAGGGTCGCAATTGTCTGGGCGAAAGTCCGGCTCTGAAACATATTGTCGTTCCCCACCCGGATGGTGGTCAGATCGACGCCGAGGTCTTCCATAATCTTCATTCCGTAGACGAAACTAAAGGCCACCCCCTCGATACCCGCCCGGACGACGTGGGCCCGGGTATGCCGGTTAAAATCCAGATGGAGTAGCTGGGCACCTACGTCCCGGTTCTTCAACACCCGTTCGGGCCCGTTTCCGAAGGGCAAAAAAATGAGTCCATCGCTACCCACCGGCACCCGCTTCGCCAATGTTTCGAGATCGGCGTAGGTAGCCCCCTCCCCACACACCTGCCGGCGAATCCAGCGGTGGGCGATACCCGTGCCGTTAATACACAGCAGGATCCCAATCCGGGGGTCGCCCTTTGAGTGGTTTACGTGGGCGAAGCTATTCACCCGCTGGTCGGGATCGTAGGTCATGCGGTCGGTCACGCCGTAGACTACACCGCTGGTTCCGCCGGTGGCCGCTACCTCCCCCGGCTCGAGCACGTTCAGGCTCAGGGCATTGTTGGGCTGATCGCCGGCCCGGTAGCCGATGAGGGTACCCGGTGCCAGACCGGTTTCCCGGGCGGCTCGCTCGGTGACCCTGCCCTGTGCTCCTACGGTCGGTACCCGCTCGGGGAGTTTGCCGCGGTCCAGCTTCATCTCATTCAGGACCATCCCGGCCAGGCCGTGCTCCCGGAAATCCCAGAGTACGCCCTCGCTCAGTCCGGTAACGGTAGTAGCGGCTTTCCCGCTGAGTCGGAAGGCGATGTAGTCACCGGGTAGCATGGCGTGAGTGGCCCGGGCGTAGTGTGCCGGCTCATGATCGGCGACCCACTTCAGCTTGGCGGCGGTGAAATTTCCGGGGCTGTTCAGGCAGTGGCCGAGGCAGCGGTCGGCGCCGATACCGGCAAAGGCCCGTTCACCGGTCTCCACGGCCCGCCCGTCGCACCAGATGATGGCGGGGCGTACGACCTCTCCCTTCCCGTCAATTAAGACCAATCCGTGCATTTGGTACCCGATACCTACGGCCTTCACCGATTCAGCCGGCACCTGCGTCCGCGCAAAAAGCTCCCGCGTCGTTTCGATGACGTAGCGGTACCAATCTTCGGGGTCCTGTTCCGCCCAGCCGTGTTGGGGTGCGTCCATACCCATCTCCTCGCCGGGGGCCTGCACGCGCGCCAGTACCCTACCGGTGGCCGATTCGACCAGCGCCGCTTTCACCGAGGAGGAGCCGATGTCGTAGCCGATGGTGTACATGGTGGGAAAGGGATTAGGGGGTCAGGGGGTTAAGGGATCAGGGGGCGGGGGGTCGCTTTGCCCGCCGGGCAAGATAGCGTGCGAGAGGATAACACGTAAGCAGCGCCCCTTCACCCCTTCACCCCTTCACCCCTTCACCAGTGGCGAACCATTTTCCCACCAATAGCCCGGCTGAATAAGGTCCTTTTCCCTGCCTTACAGTTCGTACGGGGGCCGGAATATTTCGGTAGTGTGTCCTTTAACGCCGGAGAGGATAATACCCAGATTCAGCTTACTCCCGGTATCGGTTACGTACTCGGTGTACAGTACAACATCAGTGACCGATTCTATATCGAGGTGGAAACCATGCCGAATGTAAATTTAGCCATCAGTAATCTGGAAGGTGACTTCGTCATCGCGCTAACCGCCGGGTTTGACAGCACTGCCGTGGCGGTAACGGCCGTGAACCGCTTCTTTAAGTAGGTTCCGATGCTACCTTTGGTGGATGCCACGATGTAGCGTTGTACTCCTGCTTCTGTTATTTAGTTGCGAAAGTTCCGCTCCAGTAGGGGGGCCGGACGGGCGGATGACCTATTCAACGACCAGCGATTCCGCCGCTCACTACTACCGGCTCGGCTGGCGGCAGATCATGGACGAGGGGCGCTACGGGGCGGCGGAAACCTCCTACCGCGAGGCGCTACGCCACGATCCGAATTTTGCCCTGGCCACCGCGACCCTGGCGCGGCTCTCGCTGGATCACCGGGAACGTTCGCGGCTGTACGACGAACTGACCGATCCCATTCCGGCTTTACCCCCGGATGAAGGCAAGCTGGCACAGGTCTACCGGCAGCTGGTCCGGTTCACCAATCTGCGGGAGGAAAGCCCCACGGCAGCCCGCGCCTACCTGGACACGATCCTCGCCCCGGCTACCGAAACGCTCGGCGAACTCAGCCACCGCTACCCCGGGGAGCCCTACCTGCTCAGTGAGTACATCGAGTTCCTGCGTTCTTCTCAGGGGAATGAAGTGGCGCTGGATTCTCTTTACGCCATCACCGAGCGGCGGGGTGCGGTTATTCCATTTCTCCTCGGGTACGCGGCCGAGCTCGAGGCGGAACGGGGTGACTTTACCGCCGCATACGATCTGGCGGAGCGCACTCGCGCAGCGGTGAACGACTCGCTGGCCCCGAAGGCCGATGCCGTATACGCCGCGATCTACCTGGCGCACGATAGTTTGGAACGGGCGCGCTTTCGTGCGGAACGGGCCGTCCGCTTAGACCCACGCAACCTGGATGCGAGTCGCCTACTGGAGCGGATCGAGCGCCAACGACCGAATGACTCACTGGAATGAATCATCCCCCCTACCCCACATTCGACCGGGAACTGTTCCGTGTCGTGGACGATTCCGACTGGTCCGTCCGATTCTGGAAACTGATGCCCATAACCGCGGTGAACGAGCTGTGGGACGGGCAGCGCATTCCCAAGATCACCCTGATCGACCGGGAGAGCGAGGCCCCGCTGGCCGAACGCACCTATGTTCCCTGCCCCCACTGCAAAACGCTACACGACGGACGCAAGTGGCACCCACGGTTCGACCTGGCTTTCGGTCATTTCTACGGGCTTTTTTGCCCCACCTGCGGCGGGATCATTCCCTGCATTGAAAATTACGTCGCTGCGGGGCTCCGGAGGACAGGCCGGATTCTTATTCCGGTACCGATACGGGACCGGCACTACCAAAGGTGGCTGGAGCGGCAACCGGCGCGGTACGAAATATTGCGGCGGGAGGCCATGCCGAAGTACAATGAGTCGGGGCTGATCTGGCTACACGTCGCGGCAAAATTTACCGGTTTTATGCTTCTGATTTATGCAGTGATCGCGGTGCTGGCGGGCGACGAAATTCCCTCCCCGGGCCAGATTTTGTACGCCACGCTGCTGGCTGCAATCGGGGGGCTTTCGTTCGGCCTGATGATGTACTTGTGGGCGAATCGCAAAGGGCGGGCGCGGGCGCAGGATGCCATCTTCGACCTGAACGACCTACCGGTGGAGGATGCCGAAGCTATTCCCGCTGCGAGAGACGGTAATCGGGGTAATTCCAGCTCCGCCAGTCGGTAAAGGGGGCGGCGCGGTGTCGTTTCCGGTACAATAGCGGGACGGTAGCGGCCGGAATACGTGCCCCGGCTCGCTCCAGGAGGGGCAGGTTACGGTCATCCAGGTCCCGGACCAGGTACGCCCAGTCGATGCGCTCGTCCGGGTAGGTCAGATTATAGCGGGTGATCACCCCGGGCCAGTTAATTCCGCCGTAGGCGATCAGGAAAAGCCACAGACTCATTCCGTTGGCCTGCAGCAGGTACGTGATGCTGAGCCGGTGCTTTACTTTACGGTACAGGGTGAACAAGCCGACCAGAATAAGCAGGAGCACGAAGGCGATGTGCACCCGACCGAATGCCAGCCCGTATTCCCTGACGTAGTGCCAGTTCCGTACGCCGACGGAGAGGGTCAGCAGGGCATTCTGGGTCAGCCACAAGTGGGTCAGCTTTCTCAGCACCTGCGCGCCGCCGCCCCAGTTTACGAAATTCAGGTTCCCCCGGAAGTAGTACAGCACGACCCCCATGGCCAGCGCGATACTCATCAGCAGGCAATAGGTCCCCGCGTGCACGTACCCACTCAGAGTAGCGGCCGGAAGCCCAGCGGTCGCCAGCCAGACGTAGCGTAGGTCGGTCAGATTGACGACGAGCAGCAGGGCGTTCAGCAGCGCTAGCGTAACCACGCCCCGCCGGTACTCCGATTTAAGCGCCAGCGTACCGCACGGAAACCGCAGCTTGTGGCGCGTACGGACCAGTCGATCCCCGTAACCCGACGCCGTAGTGACCAAACCGTAGGGACCTCCGGGGCGAACGACCGGATACACTATCACGACGGCCAGCAGACTGAGTACGATAGCGTAGGGTAGATGGGTGAAATTGAATAGTTGACCGAGCAGATCACCCATTGCGTCAGCCAGGTCGGTAAAGGCCGGGCTTCCCAGGCAGTACAGGGCGAAAAAAGGTAGGCTGATCACCAGGGGAGCGGCCCCTAAGCGGAGGAAGCGCCCCACCCGGCTCCCCCTCTCGTCCCCACCCGATCCCCGTCGGTAGTGCGCCACCATGCGCCGGGGAGCTTGCAGCAGGGCGTACACGCCCAGTAGCAACCCGAACCATACGAAGCGAAGCTCCCGTGCCTGGGCGTAACCCACCAGTACCAACAAACTCAGATGGTGGGCGATCAGACTGCCCCGCCCGTGAACTAGGGCCACCGATAGCGCCGCCGGCAGCAAAAGCGCAACGGCCCAGCGGAAGGACGGCTGCCTACCCAAGTCGGGTCGCAGTCGGAGTAAGCCAAGCAGCAGGAGCCCGTCGAAAAGGAGCACATTAATGCCCGCCTCCCAGTGCCAGAACAGAGCGGTATAGATCAGGGTCATACAGGCCAAAAATTTATTTACATTCATGAAGTACTTTCATTTTTAAAGTTTAATGACAAAAATTTGTTCTTCCCCCTAAGTTTTAGTCTGTCGCACGTAGTGCTGCCCGGTGGTGCCTGCAATTGGCTCGGCTGAACTCCGTACCCCCTCCGCTAAACTTCGTGGGCTAGTGGCCTATCAGTTATTCATCAGTTTTAAAAAATCTTCCAGTTCGGCCAGGTGCGCCTCGAAGGCCCGGCGACCCACGGGGGTGACCCGGTACGAGGTGCGTGGCTTCCCCTCCACGAAGCGTTTTTCGACTTCGATCTGCCCGGCTTTCAGTAGCGCCTTGATGTGCCCGGCCAGGCTACCGTCGGTGAGCTTGAGCGCATCGCGCAGGGTCACGAAGTCCACCCAGTCGTTCACGACCAGGATGCCCATCAGTCCGAGCCGCATTCGGTGGCCGTAGAGTTTGTCCAGTCCGGCGACCGTCGATTTTACCGCTTCTACTTTATTCATGTGCCTCGTATTCGCGGTACATCCACAGTCCGTACCCGATATGAAAAATACCAAATCCAAGTGCCCAGAAGTAGAGTCCGTAGCCGAGGAAGAACAGCGCCACTAGTCCTAGCCCGATCTCGAGCATTCCCAACAGTCGAACTTCCTCGCTTACGTAACTGCTGCCGTTTATGAGTGCTAAGCCGTAGAATATGAGGGTCGTAGGCCCGATCAACCCACCCACCGCGTGGTACACCAGTGCCAGGCAGAATACGCCCCCCACTACCAGGGGAAGCGCCAGATTGCTTACCAGTTTGAAGGACTTTTCGTCGAACAGCGCGTAGCCCAGTCGATCCACCCGCCGGCGGGTGAAAACGTAGGCCGACCCCAGAGCCCCCGCTACGACCAGGGTAGCAACCGCCACCAGAAACGGAACCGGTGCGATCCCCCAGGGGTGGGTGCTCCGTAATCGGATGTCCTCCGCGATGAACTCCAGGTCGTTGCCCCCCGCCCACTGGTAAGCCACCACCGCCGCCACGCCGAGTAATGCGCTGATGCCCGCCCCGACCCCCGACAGGCCGCTCAGGCCGATGAAGTACCGCGACCGCTCCATCAGCCCGCGGATGTGACGTAAATCGGACAGGGGAGTCTGAATGGAAGTAGGCATAAAGAACTTTATATTGCAAAGTTAGTCGGTTTGATTGTACTACGCAAGTGTCCGGCGATCGGCAAGTTTCCTTCGTTACTATCTTCGGACGCCCGGAGGTCCTGCGGACACTCCGGCGTCCTCGTACCTTTAGCCCCGTATGCCCCACTACCCTACCGGCGCCGAAGCCCTCCTCGTCTGTCTCGCTACGCCTTCCCCCCGGGGGCCACTCGGCATTCCGGTCCTGCTCTGGGGCCGGCCGGGAGTCGGAAAAAGCAGTTTCATCGAGGCGCTGGCCGGCGATGATCTCGGCGTGACTACCCTGATCGCTTCCATCCACGACCCGACGGATTTCAGCGGGCTGCCCGTGCTGGAGGAGGGGGAAGTGCGCTACGCCGTCCCCCGCTGGGCGCGGCAGTTAGCAAAAACGCCCGACAGTATCCTCTTCCTCGACGAGCTCAGTACCGCCCCGCCTTCGGTGCAGTCGGCCCTACTCCGGGTGGTGTTCGAGCGGCGGGTGGGGCAGTACGAATTGTCCGACGGAGTGCGTATCGTAGCGGCGGCCAACCCCCCCGATCTGATGGTTGGCGGCTGGGAGCTCTCCCCTCCCCTGCGCAATCGCTTCGTGCACCTGGACTGGGATATTCCGGCGGCCACCTACCGCACCGCGCTCACCGAAGGCTGGCCCACCGCTACCCTGCCGTCGGTGGACCCGGACCGCCACCGGGAGCGCACGACGGTCTTCGCCATCCGCGTCGGGGGATTTCTTCAGCTCCGCCCGGATGCGCTGCATGCGAACCCGGAAGAAAACCGCTTCGGTTTCGCTAGTCCACGCAGCTGGGATTTTGCCGCGGCTCTGTTGGCCTCCGCCGATCTGCTGGGCTACCGCATCGGGGTGCAGGGGCAGCGCGTCGTTCTGGACCTCATGGCCGGCTGCCTGGGTGAAGCGACCGCCATTCCGTTCGTGGAGTACCTGGCCAATCTCCGACTACCCGATCCGGTGGCTGTTCTGGCGGGAGAGGAAACGGTACGGGTGAATGAACTGAACGACGCGGAGGTGTACGTCCTCTTCCAGAGTATTAATTTACGGATGAAGGAACAGCTAGGGGGCGGCGGAGCGCTGGTGCCGTATTCTCTGGTGTACCTAGATCTGGTGAACCAACTATTCAGCGATGGGCGGCGTGACCTGGTCTTCGTCCCCCTACGCGAATTGGCCCGCGGGGGGTGGCTGACGGAACTGACCGCGGAAGCCCGATCCGGAGGTGACGGGGTAGCGATTATGACGCGATTGAATTCCGTACTGAGCGACCCCGACTTCAGTGAATTCGTCGATGTCCTCGCCTGACGTCTCGGAAGCGGCCGGTCCCATCCGGTTCGCCCGGGCCTACGCCGCCGACCGACTGCCCTGGTTCGCGCCGGCCCTCTACCGCTGCCGCATCATCGTTACCCGGGCCGTGCGGGTAGCGGCGATCGACCGCCATTACAATGTGTACTGGAACCCCGACGTCGTTGGTCGCATCTGGGGGAACGCGGACCGGCAGACCGCCCTCGGGGAGCTCGGTTTCCTGTGGGTCCATGAGATCAGTCACCGCCTGCGCCGCCACGGGGAGCGCGCCCGACCCAACGATCGCCGCTGGAATCTGGCCGCCGACCTGGAGATCAACGATAGCCAGTGGGAGGGATTGACTATGCCCGACGCCTACCCCGGTCAACTTCCCGATCTGTATGAATTGGCGCCCGGTCAACTCGCCGAGCACTACTACCGCGAATTGGAAAGGCAGGGAGCAAGTGGCACTTTTTCCCTCGACGAGGGTAGCGGCGTGCACGGGCAGCCCCGCCCGTGGGAGATCGGTGACCGCCAGCGGCTTTCGGAGGTGGAAGAAGCCATCGTCGAGCGGGAGGTAGCCCGCCAAATGCTCGCTGCCGCCCCGGGGGAGCTACCACCGGGGTGGCGGGGCTGGTCGGCGGAAACGCTCGGTGGCCGGATCAACTGGCGCACGAAGCTGGGGCACCGGATGAGCATCGCCTTACGCCGGGGTATCGGGGGGCGCACCGACTACAGCTTCGCGCGACCCAGCCGGCGGCAGAGCGTGTACCATCCGATCCTGCCCCCGCGGCTGAGCGGCGACCGCACGGCCCGGATCGTCATCGTAGTCGATACTTCGGCCAGCATGGAACCACCGCATTTGCAACGGGCGCTGGCCGAGGTGGCCGGGGTCATCCGCCAGTTCGATTATCCGGTCACCGTCATTCCCTGTGACATCCAGGCCTACGAACCGGTCCGCCTACTTGCCGCCCGGGAAGCCTACCGCATGACCAGCCTGCCCGGTGGCAGTGGGACCCACATGCAGTCCGGTATCGAATCCGCCCTGCACC
This sequence comes from uncultured Lewinella sp., assembly GCA_964594535.1. Classification (GTDB taxonomy): domain Bacteria; phylum Bacteroidota; class Bacteroidia; order Chitinophagales; family Saprospiraceae; genus Neolewinella. Next base: position 54,962 of record CAZQNE010000020.1, on the reverse strand, counting down.
TGCGCCCGCGCCCTGACGTGATCCTGGTCCTGACTGACGGGTACACGCCCTACCCCGAACACGCCTACGCCATTCCGGTATTGTTTGGCATACTGGGGAGTGAGGAAGCACCCCTTCCCCTCCCCCCCCAGCCGCCCTTCCTGGCGGAGCAGATCGTTCGTATCTCCGTGTAGCCCGCTAACCATGCCCGACCATACTCTGCCCCTTACAATCCCCACGCCCTACGGACCGGCCACCTTCGAGCTGACGGTCGGCGGGGACGGAACCCTGACCCACGTCGGCCTACCCCTGGCCGGTCTGCCCCCCTCGGCCTTCAAACTGACCTACGGGAAAGCCGCCGAAGAAGCCGCCGAACACTTCAGCTCACTCGCGCGCATTCTACCCGCCCGGGTGGCCGTGGCGCGACAGGTGGAGGAGGTGCCGCGCGAGTTGCGGGACCTGACTGTGAAGTTGGCAGAATACGCGCCTTCATCCAGGGGGTACTTCAGCGATCACCCCGAGTGGGCCGGGCTGTACGGCTTTACTCCCAAACGGCACCGGCGCGTCCTGCGCCGCATCCTCCGGCGACCGACCGACGGCAAATTACGACGTCTGGCCACCGCGACTACCGACTACCTCATCGACTGGCTGCCCCTGGCCCCCCACCGGACCACCGAACTGATCTACGCGGTGCTGGGGCACTTCGGGACCAAGCGGGGCCGGGACTTCTTACTCGCCCAATTGGGTTCTCCGGGCCGCCACCCCTTCACCGTAGCCATTCTGCGGGGGTTACGGGAACATACGGATCCGGTAACCTACCGGGGGCTGCGGGAGGCCTATGCCGGGGATCGGATCGGGCCGCTACACATCGCTGATTACTTACGGCATATGGGTCGCTTCGCGGAGGAAAGCGTACCGGAGCACGTAGCGGAGGTACTCGACCGTCATCCCTACGAGCCCGAGGCGGCCGCTCGTGCCTGGCGGGAATTCGGCCTGTCGGATACGGCCACGGCCACCCGCCTGCGCACCGCCTTCGAGCGAACCGACAACTACCCCGCCCTGAATGACCTACTGGCGACCGCGAATCAGTTCGCGACCGAGCACGCCATCGACCTGACCGCCATGAACCGGCGACTGGAACACCCCGAGTGGGTGGACCTCCCCCCGGTGAACTGGCCGCAGCAGCTGGAGCCCGCCTGGCGGGAGCTCGTCCGGTCCAGTCCGGCCGAAGAAGTTCTGGACGTGGTCGGCAAGTACCTGGATCGGAAAGAGGCCCGGCTCCAGCGCAACGCCATTCTCCAACTTCGGGTCTTCCTGCAGCGGGCGGATGCCCCCCAGCGTCTCTCCCCCGCGCTGGAGGCGTCCCTCCGCTCGGCCCTGGCTACCCGCTACGACAAGGTCTACGTAGAGGTACTCAACATCCTGGGCGCCAGGCCGAAACTTCAACTGAACGATCCCGTCGCTACGCTGGATGCCGTACTGGAACGAAGCCTCAACTCCCGCTACCGGATCGTCATCCTCACCGCCCTGCGGCGGGTAGGGGATACGCAAGCACTACAGGCACGTGCCCACCGGTTCTACCGCGATCGGATTATGGCGGCTACGAACCCCGCCCGCATCCGGGCTATCTCCGAATGGCTACCCTACCTGCGTAAGTATTTACGCGAAGCCACGGACCTGAAGCCGCTGCTGGAACGCCGCCGCTCTGCCCTGGAGTCCGGCGGATTAAACGGTTGAGAAAGCCGTGCTTCCCTCCAACTCCCTGAACTGAACCGGCAGTACGCCCGAACCGCCTGCTTCGGTGGTGTAGACGCCGTAGATACTATCCACCGCCTCCATGGTGAGTTTGTTGTGGGTCACGATGATGAACTGGCTGTCCCGGCTGAATTTCTTGATGATGCGATTGAATTTGTAGATGTTGGCGTCGTCCAGCGGCGCGTCAACCTCGTCGAAGATGCAGAAGGGGGCGGGTTTGAGCAGGTAGAGCGCAAAGAGCAGGGCGGTGGCCGTCAGCGTTTTCTCACCGCCGGAAAGCTGGCTGATGGTCTGCGGGCGTTTGCCCTTCGGCTTGGCGACGATCTCAATGTTGGAGTCGAGGGGATTTTCCGGGTCGAGCAGGATCAGGTCGCAGTTGTCGTTTTCCGTGAACAGACTGCGGAAGACATCGATGAAGTACAGCCGGACCCGGTCGAAAGCCTGGAGAAACTGGGCGGTGGCCGTTTCCTCGATCTCGCGGATCGTCCTGCTCAGGGTGGTCTTAGCTTCCAGGATATCGTCGCGCTGCCCGGTGATGGTGGCGTGGCGTTCCTGCATCTCGTCGTAGGCTTCGACGGCCAGGGGGTTGATTTCGCCGTAGTTACCGATGCGGCCCCGCAGGCGCTCTACCTTTAGTTCCAGGTCGGCTACGGTACCGGTCCACTCTTCCACTTCCACCTCGGCCAGTTGCTCCAGGCTCAGCTCGAATTCGATGCGCAGTCGTTCGGCGATGGACTGTTGCCTGAAGCGCAGGTCGGTTTCTTTTTCCCTGAGTTGGTTGACGCGGATCTGCGCTTCCTGAAGGTGCCGCCCTTCCCGCCGCAGGGTATCTTCGGCCTGCTGAATGGCGGCGCGGGCGGCTACGTAGGCCCGTTCCGCATCCGTAAGGGTGGCCCGGTAGGTCTTTTTGTCTGCCCGCAGGCTGGCGATATTGCGCTGTAGCACCTTTTCTTTTTCGCCGAAGCGGCGGGCCTCGGCACTCAGCTTATCCAACTCTTCCCGGTTGCCGGTTTCCTGACGACTTACCTCCCGGAGGCGGTTCTGGCGAAAGGTAATTTCCTGCTCCAGCCCGGCTAAGCGGTTCTGCTGCTGGATGTACTGGATGTTTTCCTGGTTGTAGCGGTTGCTGGCCGCGCTGAGGCTGTCGCTGAGCTCGCGGTAGGTGGCATCGGTGCCGCTGACGCTGGTTTTAAGCTGCTCGATCCGGCGGTGCAGCTCCCGTAACTCCCGCTCGCTACCTTCATTTGCGGCGGTCAGTTCCTTCCGCTGGTCCGCTAGTTGCTCGTTTTGCTCTTCCGTGGAGGCGAATAGCTGGCCGAAGCTTTCTACCCGCGCGCCCAAACCCGCGCGCCGTTGCCGCAGTTGGTTGAGTTCCCGGGATTTCGCCTGGATGGCCCGGTCGCCGCGCTGATTCCGAAGTTCCGCGACTCGCTGCCGTTCGCCGTCCAGTTGCTCCCGGAGGTGGCGGGCGTCCGCCTCCGCTGCGGCGATCGATTCGGCGAGCAGTTTCAGATTTTTCTTCCGGCCGATCTTTTTACCGGCAAACAGACCGACCGAGCCTCCGGTAACGGCGTGGGCCCGCCGGGCGAGCGTACCGTCCGCGGCGAGGAGTACGGTTCCTTGCGCGAGTTCGGTTTCGGTCACCCCGCGCTCGGTTACGAAAACGCCACTGAGTAGGTGTTCGATCAGGGGGCGGAAGGGGGCGTCGACGCTGACCACCTCCGTGGCCCGTCGGGAGTCCGTGGGTGCCGGGTACTCCGTCGGCGGACCACCCCGCAGCTCATCCAGCATGAAGAAACTGGCCTTCCCCTTTCGCTGCTCGGTAAGTAGCTGAATGCCGGCCAGTGCCTCCGCCCGGGATGACACCACGTAGTAGTTCAACCAGGGTTCCAGAAAACTTTCGATGGCTACCCGGAAGGCCTCCTCCACCAGGATGACGTCGGAGAGCAACTGGATGTCCCGCGCCCACCCCTTTTGCTTACTCAGGTAGCGGATCGACTCGGGGAATCCCTCCAGGCTATCGACCATGCTCTTGGTCAGGTTGTACTCGTTGCGGCGGGCGTCCAGTCCGCGGTTGATGCGGCTGAGCTCGGCCCGGACTTCTTCCACACGGGCTTCGCCGGTTTCCAGTGCTTCCCGCCGGTCGGCTTCCTGCCGTTCCAGTTGCCCGAGTTCGGCTTCCAGGCCTTCCTCCCCACGCTCCAGTTGCAGGAGTTCTTCGCTTAGTCGGTGGCGTTCCTCCCGGCGGCTGTCGAGCTGCTGGCGGTTGCGCTCGATCTGGCCGGTGATGTTCTCGATGCGGCTGCCGTTGATGGCCCGCTGTTTTTCCAGTTCGTAGATCTGTCGTTCTTCTTGCTGTTGCCGCCGTAGGGCTGCATCCAGTTGCTCCTTCAGGCCGGCGTGGCCGCGGCGTACTTCTTCCAGTTCGCTTTCCGCCAGTTGCCGGCTTTTCTGCCGCAGGCTCAGTTCCGAGCGGGCGGTTTGGACCTGCTCTTCCAGCCGGCGCAGATGTTCGGCGTGGTCGCTGGCCTGGCGGCTTGCCCGTTCGATGGCGGTTTGCAGTTGTTGCGTCTGACTGCTGACGAATTCTTTGCGCTGCTCCAGGAGTTGGCGGTCGTTCTCCAGCCCCCGCAGTTCGCTCACGAGGGCGTTGAGTTTGCGCTGGCGCTCCCCGACGGCGGTTTCCTGTTCCAGGTGGCGGTTCCGTTTGTCGGTCAGCTCCCGTTCGGCAGTCGCAATCCGCTCGTCCAGCGCGCGGTAGGCCGTTTCGGCTTCGGTGATTTCGGACTTCACCTTCCGGTCTTCCAGTCTGAGTTTTTCCAGGCGAATGCCGGTCAGCAGCAGGCTCAGGTCCCGGTACTTGTCCTTTAGCTCCCGGTATTTTCGGGCCCGTTTGGCCTGTTTTTCCAGCTTGCTCAGGTTGGCGGTGATCTCGTGCAGCAGGTCTTCGATGCGGTCCAGATCGTCTTCGGTCTGCTGCAGCTTCCGTAGGCTCTCCTTCTTCCGGTTCTTATACTTACTGATCCCGGCGGCCTGCTCGAACATGCGGCGGCGGCTGTTGTCCTTATCGGCCAGGATGTCGTCCACCATACCGAGGGCGATGATGGCGTAGGAGTTGGAGCCAATTCCGGTGTCCAGAAACAGGTTGCGGATGTCTTTGAGCCGGCAGGTCACCCCATTGAGGCGGTATTCCGAATCCCCGCTGCGGTACAGCATCCGGGTGATGGTCACCTGGTTGTAGTCCGTAGGAAGGACCCCCTTATCGTTGGCGAAGGTCAGGCTGACCGAGGCCAGATTACCCGCCTTTTTCTTCTTGCTCCCGTTGAAGATGATGCTGGACATTTTATCCAGCCGCAGTTCTTTACCCTTCTGTTCCCCGAGCACCCACCGGATGGCGTCGACGATGTTACTCTTCCCCGAGCCGTTGGGCCCGACGATCCCGATGACGTCCGCGTCAAAATTCACCACCGTCTGGCTGGCGAAACTCTTGAAGCCCTTTATTTCCAGTTGCTGCAGCCGCATTCGGGGGGCGAAGGTAGGGAGATGGGGAAGGAGTGAAGGGGTGAAGGGGTGAAGGAGTGAAGGGGTGAAGGGGTGAAGGGGTCAGGGATGCTCCTCGATCAACGTCTTTGGCAGGACCTTCGGGCGTCCGTAGATCCCCGAAGCGTCCGGGCAAGGAGGTAAACAGCCGGCCGGGATGGCAATTTGTACTAATCGTTGCATAAGACCCCGGGGCGGCGGAGCGCAGGTGCGAACTGACGAACTACTGATACGAGTGCGAAACCAAGAGCACCCCCCCTACAGATGCCGTGTACGCACGTAAAACTCCCGGTCGCGCACCCCGAAGGCCTTCACCAGCAGGGGGCTGACCACCAGAATGACCCGCCGGTCGTACACCCGCTCGGGGATGCGGCCGACCACGCGGGCGTAGATGATCTTCCGGCTACGGGGGTCTTCGATCTCGATGAGGCTATTGAGGGGGGCGGTGCGGTGCAGGACCATCCATTTGTTGCGGTCACCGCGGTTGGTCCAGGCGGCCTTGCCGGTCGTGAGGCGAAGGTCGAGGCTATCGGTGGTGGCGTACCAGGATTCGCGCAGGGGGCGGTTGAGCAGGACGTAGTGATCTACGACTTCCGACTGACGTTCGGGGTCGATCCCGTCGATCCGTAGGTAGCCGATGCGAAGGAGCTGACCCGGTTTAAGGCCGGTCAGATCAGTGGTGGGGTTCAGGGTACGCAGGAGGGAGTCGCTGGGGTGGTTCAGGATCCTTCGGGTGAGATTAAAGACGGTTTCCCCCTGTTCCATGCGGTAGTGCACGGGAACGAACCAGGCAATACTGTCCCGATCGAAGGACGATCGCAAGACGGTCGTAGGAATAGCGACGGTGACCGCCGAACCCGGTCCGTAGCTGTCGCGGAGGTGGGGATTGAGGCGGTACACGTCATTCATCCGCAGGCCGTAGAAGCGGGCCGCACCGTAGAGCGTCTGCCGCGGGGCCAGTACGTGATTAAAGTACAACTGCTTACTGACCGGGTCGGCCCGTAGTATCACCGTATCGCTGGGCAGCAAAAAATACAGGCTGTCACCGGTAGCTCCCAATGGGATGACCAGCGTTAGCAGCAGGAAAAGCGTCGGTAGGATCAGTAGTTGACGGGGCACGGTCGGCATCACTTACACGGTCCAAAGATACGCCCTGGCTCTCCCTCCCGGGTGAGGCACTTCCCCCGGGATGGCCGGGAAGGCAACCAACCAAAGCGGAATTGCCTTGTTTCATTTGGTAAACGTGGGAATCAGGCGAAATATCCGGTAGGGAAGCCGGCATTTTGTCCGGTTTTTTTGTCAGTCCACCCCCCCTGGCACAATTCTTTCCGCATTACGTTAATTAGGTGGACGGCACCTGCGGCCCCGCCCGCACCTCTAGTACTACTAACATTTATCGAATGACTCCTCCTCAGCGGGAATTTAGCCCCGAAATTAAACAAGCCATGGCCCGCGGCAAACAGGCGGCCGAAAAGATGGGACACGGCTACGTCGGCCCCGAACACCTTCTGCTCGGCGTACTCAGCATGGGCAATACGCTGGCCATCCGCGTGCTCAAAAATCTGGCCGTGGACATAGAGGCCCTGGTTGATACCCTGCGCGACAACGTACAGCGCAACGGGGGCCAGTCCAGCCCGAACAGCATCTCCCGTCTGCCCCTGAACGATAAGGCCGATCGGGTACTGAAGGTGACCTTCCTGGAAGCCAAGGCGCTCAAAACCTCCCAGGTTAGCCCCGAGCACCTCATCCTGTCGATCTTACGCAACAAGGAACTGCCGGCCACCAAGATTTTACGGCAGTTCGAGGTGGAGTACGAAATTTATAAAGCTGAACTTGACTACGTGAAAGACGAAAAAGACTTTACCGAAGACGATACCCTACCCATCAACCAGGCCACCGGCAGTGGCGAGGAAAGCTACGAGGACGACGACAGCGGGCAACGCGGCAGTCGCGGAAGTCGCGGACAGGGTAACACCAAATCGCGCACCCCCGTACTCGATAATTTCGGTCGCGACATCTCCGCGCTGGCCGAAGACGACCGCCTGGACCCCATCATCGGACGCGAAACCGAAATCGAGCGCGTGAGTCAGATCCTGAGCCGGCGTAAAAAGAACAACCCCATCCTGATCGGTGAGCCCGGGGTCGGTAAGACCGCCATCGTGGAGGGCCTGGCCCTGCGCATCCGGGATCGGAAGGTCAGCCGGACGCTCTTCGACAAACGCATCGTCATGCTGGATCTGGCGGCTCTGGTAGCCGGCACTAAGTACCGCGGTCAGTTCGAGGAACGGATGAAAGCCATCATGACCGAGCTGGAAAAGAGCCGTGACGTTATCCTGTTCATCGATGAGATCCACACCATCGTCGGGGCCGGCGGTGCCACCGGATCGCTGGACGCCAGCAACATTTTCAAGCCCGCCCTCGCCCGCGGTGAGCTGCAGTGCATCGGTGCCTCCACCCTGGACGAATACCGCCAGCACATCGAAAAAGACGGTGCGCTCGACCGCCGCTTCCAGAAGGTACTCGTCAACCCCCCAAGTGCGGAAGAGGCCGTGCACATCCTCAACAACATCAAGCCGAAGTACGAAGAGTTCCACAACGTGAACTACTCGGACGACGCCATTGAAGCCTGCGTGAAACTCAGCGATCGCTACATTACCGACCGCTTCCTGCCGGATAAGGCCATCGACGTGCTCGATGAAGTCGGCGCCCGCACCCACCTCAAGAACATCACCGTGCCCGAGCACATCGAGGAGGTGGAAGCCAAAATCGAGGAGGTCAAAGAGCAGAAGAACGCCGCCGTCAAGGGGCAGCAATACGAAAAGGCGGCCGACCTACGCGACCAGGAGAGCAAGCTACAACGCAACCTGGAGGAAGCCAAGAAGCAGTGGGAGGAGGAAGCCAAGACCAAGCGCTACCCGGTTGGCGAGGAGGACATCGCGGAAGTGGTGAGTATGATGACCGGCATACCGGTGCGTCGCGTAGCCCAGAACGAAAGCAAGAAGCTCGTCGGGATGGAAAGCGACCTACAGTCCGTCATCATCGGTCAGGACAACGCCATCACCAAGGTCACCAAAGCCATCCAGCGCAACCGCGTCGGCCTGAAGGACCCCAAGAAGCCCATCGGCACCTTCATCTTTCTGGGGCCCACCGGCGTCGGTAAAACGGAACTGGCTAAGGCCCTGGCGAAATACATCTTCGACAGTGAGGAAAGTCTGATCCGCATCGATATGTCGGAGTACATGGAGAAATTCAGCGTCAGCCGCCTGATCGGTGCGCCCCCGGGCTACGTTGGCTACGAAGAGGGGGGGCAGCTTACCGAAAAGGTCCGCCGCAAGCCCTACAGCGTCATCCTGCTGGACGAGATCGAAAAGGCCCACCCCGACGTGTATAACATCCTCCTGCAGGTGCTCGACGACGGGCAGCTCACCGATGGGATGGGCCGCAAGGTCGACTTCAAGAACACCATGATCATCATGACCTCGAACATCGGGGTCCGCCAACTGAAGGACTTCGGGCAGGGCGTCGGCTTCGCTACCAAGGCACGGACCGAGAACGCCGAGGAAAACAGCAAGGCCGTGATCAACAACGCGCTGAAGCGGACCTTCTCCCCCGAGTTCCTCAACCGGATCGACGACGTGGTCATCTTCAACAGCCTCGGCCAGGAAGAGATCTTCCGCATCATCGACATCGCGCTGAGCGATCTGTACAAGCGCCTCAGCGGCATGGAGTTTTCACTCGAATTGAGCGAAGACGCGAAGAAGTTCGTGGCCGAAAAAGGGTTCGACCCCCAGTTCGGTGCCCGCCCGCTCCACCGCGCGATTCAGAAATACATCGAAGATCCCCTGGCGGAGTACATCCTCAACCACAACCCCGAAGGTGGCGCCGCCCTGATCGCGAAACTGAAGGAAGACGGCGAAGGGCTCGACATCGCCCAGCGGGAGGCGGTAGCGACCGAAGACTGACCGAGGGGGTAGCGAGTTGGCCCCGCTACCCCGATTCGGACGAACATTTCCTGAATTCATCAACTACTCGCCCACGGGCGTGTATCTTTAACGTATAGTACTTTTTTAACTCAATCAAATTCTATTGGCTAAGAGAAGAGGCGGCGGCCGTAATCGCTACATTCGTAGGGAGGACCCTACCCCCCAGTACAAAATCAACGATATGATCCGCCACCCCGAGGTACGCCTCGTGGGGGATAACCTGGAGCAAATCGGAGAGGAACTCGGCCAGGAGGTCGAAAGTGGGGTGTACGACATTCGTAAATTAAAGGGATGGGGCAGGGAGCTCGGTCTGGACCTGGTCGAGATCAGCCCGAAGGCCAATCCCCCCGTAGTGCGGCTTACCGACTACAAGAAGTTCCTCTACGAGAAGAAGCGGAAGGAAAAAGAAATTCGCAACAAAGCGGTGAAGACGGTCATTAAGGAAGTCCGCTTCGGGCCCAATACCGACGATCACGATTTCGAGTTTAAAGTACGCCACGCCCGGGGATTTCTGGAGGATGGCGCCAAGGTGAAGGCCTACGTGCATTTCCGGGGCCGTTCCATTGTATTCAAAGATCGCGGAGAGCTGTTGCTGCTCCGTTTTATGAAAGAGGTAGAGGACCTGGGGGCCGCCGAGGCCATGCCCAAAATGGAGGGCCGGCGCATGAACGTCATCATTAGCCCCAAGAAGGTACAGAAGAAAGGGAAATCCAAGCCTAAGGAACAAGATACCAAAGAGTAGCCCCGCCCGACCGTGGCTACCATACAGCACGCTACTTTTGCCTCTTCCCACGCCCGGGTCGCTCAGGCCCCCACGGACGGCAGGCCCGAGTTCGCCTTCATCGGCCGGAGCAATGTGGGCAAGAGCAGCCTGATCAATATGCTCGCCCAGCGCAAGGAACTGGCCCATACCAGTGGCAAACCGGGCAAGACGCAGCTGATCAACTACTACCTGATCAACCATAGTTGGTACCTGACCGACCTGCCGGGCTACGGCTACGCCAAACAAAGCAAAAAGACCCGCGGCAAATGGGAGGCCCGCACCGAACGCTACTTTCTCCGGCGGCAGACGCTGATGTGTGCCTTTGTCCTCATCGACGCTAACGTACCGCCCCAGGCAATCGATTTACAGTTCGTCAACTGGCTGGGTGAGCACCAGGTACCCTTCGTGCTGGCCTTTACCAAGACCGATCGGAAACCATCGCGGGGTGGGGGCAGCGTTGAGCAGTTCAGCGAGCGCCTGCTCGAAGAATGGCAAGAGTTGCCAGCCATTTTTCGTACGAGCGCGGTGACCCGCTCGGGCCGTGGGGAGATCGTGAATTTCATGGAAGAAAGCTTAGCTTCCGTTTCCTGGCCCTTCGTGGGTCAGCCGTTGTAGATTGCCGTATGACTACCCCCGTTGCCCGATCCCTCGCCCCTCCACCGGCTGCCTTCGAGCACGACGGGGACCGGTACGCCCACATCGCCCCGGACGTTACGCAGTGGGATATCTATGCACTGAGCGAAGATCGGGAGGCTTTCGTGAAGCAATTGGAGCACGCCAGCGTAGAGCGAATACGGCAGGAGTCGGCGGACAACCTGGCGGACGTGCTCAGTAAGACCATCTTCAGCGAACAGGAACGAACCCGCGCCGAACCCTGGAAGGTAGACCCCCCCAAGGAGCGTCGCTACTGGAAGCGGCTGGCTAAGCTACTGGCTACCCACAGCCTGGACGAGGACGAACCCACTACCGCAGAGCGGGCGGCTCAGGGCCTGCTGCAGCGTATCGTGCACCGCTATGCCGAAGAAATCGTCGGTACGTTCAAAATTCCAACTTTTCAGTTCGCCCGGCGGTTTCTGACCTTCTTCTTCGGGCGTTTGCTGAACACCGCTTCCGGCCGCACCTTTTCGAGCCTGTTTTCTAAAAAGATCCTGCTGCAGGAGAAACTTCAGGTCAGGGGGTACGTCAACCAGGTCCGCCAACTGAGCCAGCGGGGTACGGTCGTCATGGTACCCACCCACTTTAGTAACCTGGACAGTATTCTGATTGGGTACGCAATGGATCAGGTGGCGGGGCTACCGGCCATGTCGTTCGGAGCGGGCCTGAACTTGTACAATACCGGTTATACCGCTTACTTCATGAACCGACTCGGGGCCTACCGCGTGGACCGGCGCAAGCGCAACCCCATCTACATGACCACCCTAAAGATGATGAGTAAGCTACTCATCGAGCGGGGGGTCCCCTCCCTGTTCTTTCCGGGTGGCACTCGTTCCCGGTCCGGTGCATTGGAAACCAGACTGAAGATGGGATTGCTCGGCACGGCGGTGGAGGCCCAGCGGGCCCGCTACCAACAGGGGCGGGACGATAAAGTATTTATCGTCCCGGTGGTACTGAGTTACCCCTTCGTGCTCGAAGCCCAGTTTCTGATCGAGCAACACCTGCGGCGGGAAGGGCAGGACCGCTACATCAAGGCTACGGACAGCTTTCATTCCCTGCGCTCCATCCTCAAATTCATCTGGGGGGTGTTCAGCAAGGGGAACGAGATTACCATCACTCTGGGCCAACCGCTCGACGTGGTCGGGAATCGGGTCGAGGCCGACGGTAAAAGCTATGCCCCCAGTGGCCGCCACGTAAGTACCCGCGAGTATTTCCGCGACCAGTACGGCTCAATCAATACCGATCTGCAGCGGGAAAGTGAATACACCCGCCTCCTCGCCAACCGGATCGTGGAGCGGTACCACGCCGACGGCATCGTTCTACCCAGCCACCTGGTGAGCTACGCGGCCTTCAGCATGCTGGAACAGTCCTTTCCGAAGGACGATCTCTACGCGCTGCTGCGCCTGCCCGCCGAGGACTTCTACTTCCAGCAGGCCGCGCTGGAAGAGGTAGTGGGGCAACTACGCGACGAGTTGCTACGCCGCGAGGATCAGGATCGGGCCAAGGTCAGCAGTGAGTTGCGAGAGAGTGCCGCCGCGATCGTGCGGAACGGCATCGGCAGTATAGGGAATTATCACATCGACAAACCGCTCTACTACGACCAGCGGGGCCGGATCGTGAGCGACAATTTCTCCATGCTCTTCTACTACCACAACCGGCTTTCCACCTACGGACTGAAATCAAGTTTGAAATGGCCCGCCAACCTAATCGGCGACGAACGCAAGGAGTAGTTACCGAAGCTGCCGGACGGTCATGCCGGCTCTGTGGGGTTCCGCGGCGGTTGCGACCAGTTCATCGAAAAGTTCAGCCTCGGCAGTGAAGTCACCGTCGCCGAGTTCGCAGATGATCACGGGCCGGTCCCGTACTTGCCGAAAGTACCTTAGGTAAGCCTGCTGCACGGAACGCAGGTAGTCATTGCTGATGTCCGTCTCAAAACTGCGGCCGCGGGAGGCAATATGTCGTTGGAGCACCTCCACCGGGCGGTGGAGATACAGGGTGATATCGGGCAGGGGGAAGTTCGCATCGATCGCGTCGAAGAGTCGGTTAAACAGCCGGTACTCGGCGTCCGACAGGCTGTTGCTGGCGAATAAGCGGGTCTTCACGAATAGGTAATCGGCTACGATTCCATCCTGGAAGAGGTCAGTCCGGGACAACTCCGTCTGAAGCTGTTTGTGCCGTTCCGCCATAAAGAACAACTCGACCGGAAAGGCGTAGCGCTCGGGGTCCCGGTAAAAGAGGGGCAGGAACGGGTTATCGGTAAACTGCTCCAGGATCGGGCGCCGGTTGTACCGCTCTGCCAGCATCTGGCAGAGGGTCGTCTTGCCGGCGCCGATATTTCCTTCGATGGCAATATAGGCGGGTAGTTCCATGCGTACTTTTGGGGGGTGGCAAAGCTAACCCTATCGACCGGTTCCAACGTAGGCGATCGCTCCGAACACCTGGCGCGGGCCCGTCAGCTCCTGGAGGATCGTCTGGGGCAAGCAGTCTACGTTAGCCCGGTGATCGAGTCGAAACCCTGGGGAGTGACCGATCAGGCGGACTTTCTCAATCAGATACTCGTGCTCGAACTCGACGCTGCGACGTATTCACTGGCGGCACCGGAAACCCGCACGACCGCTCACCGCATTCTGGACCATTGCCAATCGGTAGAACGAAAATTAGGGCGCGAACGCAGGATGCGATGGGGGCCGCGAACCATAGACATCGATCTGATCTTCCTGGAGGATTTGCTGCTGGAGGACGAGCGACTCAGCCTGCCCCACCCGTGGTGGCAGCACCGCTCATTCGTTACCGATCTCCTACCCGATCGATACGGACATCCTCGCTGAGAATCCGGGACAGTTCCGGTAGCTCCCCCGCCGCGAACCGACGGTCGATGTGGCTCAGGTCGCGATCGTTACCGTTGGTGCCGTAGTTGATGTAATCCTGAATGAGCACCCCCTCCACCCTGCGCTTATTGATCGCTTCGCGAAAACGGATCCCCCCCTCGTCCGCGCTAAAACTGTAGGCTAGGTAGTCAAGCTCCCCGGTGCCCTGGTGGAAGAAATAGTGGTACACGTCGTCGTAATCGGTCCCTCCCCCCGCCTCGGTGAAGGTGACCCGCACGCGGTCGTAAACTTCTCCCCGGATCGTAACGGGGGCTAATGCGGTAGCCCGGACCGCCGGATCGAACAGGCCGTAGGGAAGCAGAAAAAAGTAGCGTACGGAGTTTACGGATTCCGCGAAGGCCAGACTGTCCTTTGTGGATAGGGTAACCAACTGGCCATCCGTCATCCGACTCAGGCCCTCATTGGTCAACTCATCCCGGATGGAACGACCCAGGGAATCTCGGAAACTTCGGGTGTACCGGTACCGCCCGCCGTCGGTTTCGATTCCGTAGTCCCGGTCACGGAAGCGGAAGGTAAGCGCGAGGCGGTCCAGGTCTTGCATGCCGTGGGCCGTAATCGCCCGTGCCAGTATTGCCCGGGCCGCCTGGGTACCCTGACCCCCGGGATCCTGAGCGACTTCCCCGCAGGCTAGCGTGAACAGGAGGAGGGGTAGATAGCGCAGTGGCATAGTGGTTTCGGTAAGGGAGGAAGTAAGCCAGAACGACCCGTGGGGCGTTAGGTGGGCATGAAAGTACGCGCGTTCGCTCTGATTGTTACCCTATGGCTTTGCACCTGCGTCCCCGCCCCCGCAACGGATTCATCCTACGAAGCATTTCGGGATCGGGAAGAGGTCTTGGCCGGGGCATACCAAACGCTCGACGCCGCGGTGATGGATCGTATGCTGGCCGATGATTTTACGGTGATCTACGCCGGTTCGGGAGGCCGGAAACAACGCGCGGCCTACCTGTCCGACCTGGCTGCCCTGCGGGATCAATTTCCCCAACTGACGGTGGAACTGGACAGTCTGCGCGTCTCCCACGAAGATACGGTGGTACGGACGACGGGGAAGCGAATTTACGGTTGGCGGATGGCGGGCACCCCGGGGCAGTATTCCGAACGCTTCCGGAATGTTTGGGAATACCGGGGCGGAAAGTGGACATTAGCCCAAACTACCCTGGAATCGACCCTCGCCCACTGATCGAACTGTTGCTGCCCGATGCGGAAGAGTTGAAGGAGTTACTACGTGGCGCCACGCGGTTCAGGGCAAACCACATCCTTACCGGTGCACTACCCCCGCGCAACTGGCTCGACCAGACCCGCTACCTCTCGGGAAGTAACGAACGGGGATACCGCTGGTCAGTTCCTTACCTGATAACCCTAGCCGACGAACGGCTCGTAGTGGGTAGCATCGGGGGGAAGGGCGTACTGGACGTGGAGTCGGAAGTCGAGATTGGATACAACGTGGCCCCTAGCCGGCGGGGACGCGGCATAGCAACTACGGCTATCCGGCGGTTAGCGGATATTGCTACGGGGGAGGGGATCACGCTGCTCGCCCACACCTTGCCGGATAATCTAGCCTCCCAAAACGCCCTGCTTCGGGGCGGCTTCACCTTCGATGAGGTAATGGACCTGCCCGACGGCATCCGCCTTCAGCGGTGGTCCAAATCACCTGATTAAGACTACGCCCCCCTTGTATGATTGCACTTCGTTTTCCGCATTGGTAAAGGTGGCGTCCCAGAGATATCCACCAGCGGGACTATTTGTACCCTTGAAGGTGCCATCCCAGGCTTGTTCGAAGTCGTCAGTCGCATAGATGAGCTCACCCCAGCGGTTCCAGACGCGGAGGCGATAATCCGAAGCCCCCAGCCACACCCCCTTCGGGCGCCAGTCATCGTTGAGCCCATCGCCATTGGGCGTGAATGCATTCGGCGCGTGGAAAGTATTTTCCAGGTACATCCGAATGTCCTTAATGATGGTATCCCGGCAGCCACTGGGATTGAGGGCAATCTGGGTCACCGAGACCGTAGCCGTGTCCCGCAGACGGTAGGTGGCATCGGGGCCCGGCGCGGAAAAGATAGGAGCACCCTCCGGACCGTTAATTTCGTACCGCTGAGCGTTACTCTTCCGGCTGCGGTCCAGCATATCGACATCGGGAAAAATGTTAGTCGGCCGGTCGGGATCGAAAACGAAATCCGCCTCCGGAGATTCCCGGACGTCGACGAGACGCCGGAACAGCGTATCCACGAAACAGCCCCGGGGGCTGGTGATACCTAGGTATACGTCGTACACCCCGATGTCCTCGTATACGTGGAGGGGATCGCGATCGCCCGAACTCCCCCCGTCGCCAAAGGTCCACTCGAAAATGTAGTCGTCGTTGATGGGAAAGCTCCGGTTGATGAACCGATTGGTGTAGGGTATGCAGCCGAAGGCATCCTGGGGCTCGAGAATGATCGTGCGGGGCACCGGTAGGTACTCTACTTCATTGGAAATGGTCGTCATGCAACCGTTCTCGTCGGTTACTTCCAGGCGGGCATCGAAAATGCCGGCCACCATGTAGGTATGGACGGGGTTACGCGTATCTACCGGTGGGCTCCCGTCTCCGAAATCCCACACGTAACCCGTGATGGCCTGCCCCCCCATACCCTCACTTAGATTCGTGAACCGGATCGGTGCGGGGTCGCAGACCACGGTCGTATTGATGAAGTCCGCCCGCAGGGCGGGATGGATTTCAAGGATGAAATCGGCCGTATCCCGGCAGTTTGCCGCAAAGACCTCGCTGTTGAGGCGCATCGTTCCTTCGTAGATTCCGACCTGGCGTATGTCTACGTCGAGATCGCGACTGGAGCCGGTGATCAGCCGCCCCCCCGGGCCGGTCAGTTCCCAATCGTAAGTCTGAATGGATCGCTCGAGCGTGCTTTCGTTAACGATCGTATTCGGCCCCGGCCCACACTGTTTGATGTAGAAGCGCCCCAGTTCGTCAATCTCCGTTTCCAGTAGATCGGCCGTTACCGTACTACCGCAGCGGGCCACGTTCAACTGAAACTCCCGCTTGGTTTCCGACAGAAGTATTGGGATGCTGTCCCGGCTCCACTCCTCTACGCACACCCCGAGGACGTGGGTCCCCTGATAGATGGGCAGGCCAGATAGCTCACCGGTTTTCGCGTCAATCGTAAGCGTGCTACCGACCCCTAACTGATTGGTAACCGAATAGGTAGGTAAAACCCAGGTGACGTTATCGTAGGGGTAGGGGCTTTCCCGGATGGGGATGATGTCGTCGAAGGGCGTGGCGGTCTGAAAACCCTGGTTTCCTCCGTCCGTACCACCGCCGAGTTTGACGTTACAAAATTTGTAGGCCAGGCTGTCTCCGTCGGCGTCCGTCGCTCCCAGATCGATCTGGAACGTCTCGTTGATACAAATGGCGATGGGCGGATCGATGTTGAAGCGTGGGCTGGTGTTGCACCGCCGCTGAGCTTCCGGGGTGATCTGGATAAAATAAGTAGCGCCGATCTGGCGCGGGTTCATAATGTTGCGAATACTTTCGTTGCGGCAGCAGCGCTGATAAACCAGGGTGTATGTCTTGTCGGAAACCGGGAGTTCTTCGACGAACGTATAGATGCCGATTTCCTGACAGATCGGCTCGGTCACCACCAGGCAGGGATTACCGAGATTAATGGGGACCGGATCAAAACGGGCTAACGTAATCTCCCGGGTTTGGATGTAGTACTGGTCACCATCGTAAATGCTGATGTGGCCATCTCCGCTCTGAGTGGGGGGATCGGCCCGCGGATCGCCACCGTCGAAGAGGGCACCTTCGCCAATACAGTCCCGGTACATATTGATCCGGATGCGGTACCGAAGAATTCCGGTGGACGGATCGTCATTTTTCCACCCCAGGCATTCGTAGCTGAACTCCCCCCCGACAATGTGGTCGGCCCGCCCGGTCGCCGGAAACAAAAGTACCACGACGGTAAGGCTGAGAAGAACGCGAAAAAGGGGCGGCATTCCCAAAATTTTAGCGGACGAACAATCTTTGGGGTAAAATACAGTTTTCATTAGCGAACCAACGTCCGATCGGCTTTTTGGCTTGTCGGGTGTACGTCGCTCCGGTATTTACCGGTGTCCACCCTGATGAGGGAGGAATTTTAATCATTTCGCTTTTGTACCCCTACTGGATCAAAGGCCCGATTGCGTTTTATGACCCGTTCAGAAATCTTCAACCCTCTTTACTCACCCGGCTCCTTACCTGATTCCGACCCACTTACCATTCTACAATCCGGCGGTCTCGTACTGATGCCGACCGCGAACCTGTGGCAGATGGTGGCCGACGTCCGCAACCGATCGGCCATCCGTCGCCTGCTCACGGTGTGCCCCCCCACCCCGATCAACTGGCCGGAATTGATTTTTTGCGACCACCATACCCTTCTGGAGTGGTTCCCGCGGCTGCACCCGAAACTCGACAATCTGCTCCTGTACCACGAGCAGTCGGTGTGCGTCCATACTCCGACTACCGGGCGTATCCCGACGCGACTGGTCGATGAGCGCGGTGAAGTACGGGTGCGGCTCGCCGGCGAAACGCTAACCAGCCAGCTTTGCAGGGAACAGGGATATCCCCTGGTCGGCATGCTGGGTACGCCGGATCCGCAATCACCCCTGCCTACGCGCTTCGGTCGCATCCGCTCCGACGTAGTCCGCGCGGCCAATTTCACGGTGCTTCGGCGGCAAAAGGAGGACCTGGCCCCCGAACCCCTCATGCGGGTGCGAATGGAGGGAGACGAGCTCCGGTTCTTGTAGTAAGTCGGCGTATCTTGGCGCTTTGCCAGTATTGCCCGTATGATTGACCAACTAGAAGCCATTTACCACCGGTTTAAGGACCTAGAAGAAAAACTCGCCGACCCCGAGATCATTTCCGACCAAACGCGCTTCACCAGTGTCAATAAGGAATACGGCAAGCTCCGCCCCGTCGCCCAGACCTACCTGCGGTACAAGGAACTGACCGAAAACATAGCCGGGGCGGAAGCACTGCGGCGCGACCCCGATCCCGAAATGCGGGAAATGGCCCAACTGGAGTACGATACCCTGCGGGAGGAAAAGGAAGAACTCGACGAGCGGGTCAAGATCATGCTGATTCCGAAAGATCCGGAAGACGAGCGCGATATCATCATGGAAATCCGCAGCGGTACGGGCGGTGACGAGGCAGCCCTCTTTGCCGGAGACCTGTTCGACATGTACAAGCGGTACGTTGACAGCCAGGGCTGGCGCCTCGAGGTGATCGACGAGAACGAAGGAACGGCCGGTGGCTACTCCAAGCTCGTCTTCGAAGTTCACGGAGATGACGTCTACAGCAGCCTGAAATTCGAGTCCGGCGTGCACCGGGTGCAACGGGTACCCAAGACCGAGAGCCAGGGGCGCGTCCATACCTCCGCCGCCACCGTGGCGGTACTGGCCAAAATGGAGGAGGAAGACATCAATATCAATAAAGCGGACCTGAAGATCGACACCTTCCGGGCCAGCGGGGCGGGCGGGCAGCACGTCAATAAAACGGAATCCGCCATCCGGATCACCCACCTTCCCACCGGCATCGTTTCGGAAAGTCAGGACGGCCGGAGCCAGCACAAGAACAAGGAGATCGCCATGGCCCAACTCTACCGTCGGATTAAGGACGCACAGGATGCCGCGGCGGCCAGCGAGATTGCCAGCGCCAGAAAATCGCTGGTGGGCAGCGGCGACCGCAGTGAGAAAATCCGGACCTACAACTACCCCCAGAACCGGGTCACCGACCACCGCATCAACCTGACGCTGCACAGTCTGGACAAGGTGATCGCGGGTAACCTCGAACCCATCATCGAAGGCCTGCAGGTAGCGGAGAACGCCGAAAAAATGAAGGAAGGGGTTTGATCGCCCTCCCCTGGTCCGCTATCGCTTCGGTAAGCCTGGCTGTCCTGTTTCCGCTCCTGGTCAAGTACCTGGAGGGCCGGGGGCGCCTACCCCACATGTTCAGTACGATCGTGGCCTGTTACACCGTGGGTATTTTGGTGAGTAACCTGCGTCTCTGGCCCATCGATAACCAACTCATGGAAACCGTGGCTGGCGCCGGAATGCTGGTGGGCCTCCCGCTGCTGCTATTTTCGGTCGACGTCGCGGCCAGTATGCGGTACGCCCGCACCATGCTGCTCTCCTTCACCCTGTGCTGTATCTCGGGTCTGGTGTGTACCGGGGGCGTAGCCTACATTCTGGCCGACCGATTGCCGGATAGCTGGAAGATCGCCGGAATGCTCACCGGGCTCTATACCGGGGGGACTCCTAACGTACAGGCAATCGGCGTGGCCCTCGAGGCACCAGCTTCTTACCTGGTGTTGCTACAGGCCGCGGACGTGCTACTGGGAGGTGCATATTTACTGGGGCTGCTCAGTTTCCTGCCCTCATTTTTTTCACGCTTTTACATCCCTACCGTTCTTCCGGAGGGCGCGGACGCAGGTGCATATACGTCGGGAACGACAGTGCCGAACTCCGATCGTGCCACTCAACTGGGGGCGGCGGTTTGCGTAATTACCCTTAGCCTTTTCACCTGCCGGCTCACTGCCGGAGTTTGGATCCACCCCACTATCCTGATATTGTGTCTGACCTCGTACGCCCTACTGGTGAGCCTCCACCCCCTCAGCAAGCGGCTCGGCAACAGCTACCCCCTGGGGGAATACTTCGTGCTTATCTTTTGCGTTGCCCTGGGGTTGCTGGCTGATTTTCGGGAGTTAGCCGGCAGTGGGTTGGAATTGCTGCTGTTTTCCGCCCTGGCCCTTTCGGCCACTACGTTGCTCCATCTGGTTCTCGCCCGATTATTCCGGGTAGACCGCGACACGGTTATTCTGAGTTCGGTAGCGGCGTTCTACGGTCCGGTATTCGTAGCTCAGGTAGCGGCATCGATTCGGAACCGGCACTTACTCGCTGCGGGACTCGCGGTGTCGCTAATAGGGTTCGGTATCGGAAACTACCTCGGCATCGGGGTTGCCTACCTGGTACGTTGGCTTACGTCCTAGCTTCCGGCGTCTGAACAAACTGAAGCGAGAATTTCCGGTAAAGATGTTGGAGAACCGGTAACGATCGCTGTTGAATTCCCCCAGAAACCTATCGCTCTGTGCGTACAGGTCGTCGCTGAGGAGCAGGGCGACCGGCCGTAGGGGTTCGACGTGGGTGAGTATAATTCGAACCATGGCCAGCAGCGGTATCGCAATAATGATACCGGCAATCCCCCAAAAGAAGCTGCCCAAGATTACGGATATGATGGCCGCCAGAGCATTCAACTTCACGCTACTGCCCAGCACTTTGGGCGTTATGAAGTTACCCTCGAGAAACTGAACGGTAGTGTAAAGGAGGATCACCAATAGCGGTGCCAGTAGGCTCTCGGTAGTGGCTACGGCGAAGATAAAGGGGAGAAATCCACCGATAGCGGTGCCGATGTAAGGGATAATGCCGAGTATGGCGGCCAGAAACCCCCAGACCAGGTAGTAGTCGATACCTATAGCCCAGAGGCCAAAACTATTCAGTACCCCTAGTATGAGCATGACCAGCCCCATCCCCCCGAGATAGTTCTTCGCTACCTGCTGGACCTCGACTACGGTCTGTTTTCCTTCTTCCTGGAGATCCTTACGCAACTGACCCACCACGAAGTTTCGGATGGCACTACGGTACAGTAGGAAAAAGAAGGTGTAGATCATCACCAGCGAGAAATTACCGAGCAGTACGCCGCTCGTCGAAAGCCCCGTACTGACTATGCCGAAGGGCTCATCGGATACGCTGGTCACGGCCTGATCGATGTATTCCTCGACCTCCGCGCCGGTCAGGCCGAACCGATCACCACCGTATTCCGCCCACTCGTACATTGTCTCCTGAAGCCCGGAGTAAATATCCTCGGCCTCCGTCAGAATTTCCTGTACCTGGTTAAAAAAAAACACTATGACGGCCAGTATACTTGCGCCGGCCGCCAACAGCGTCAGGATCACGGCCACCGTACGCTCCACTCCGCGGCGCTCGAACCAGCTGCAGGCGGGCTTAAGCATTAAGCTAAAGAAGAGCCCGTAAGTGATCGGTATGAAGAACGAACTGACCGCATACAGTGCGTATAGCAGAATGGTAATGCTGATCAGGAAGTACGCGAAGCGCTGGAAGCTGACGGAGCTTCTCCCCGAGCTGTGGCTCCGCGACTGGCGTTCGCTCATTCGTCTTCAGGTGACCCCCCGGTTTTATAGTACTGCATGAAGACGAAACCGATAATGACGACGAACACCAGCGTTTCCATCGCTACGAAAAAGCTATTCATCATCGCGTCGGCGAAGGTGTTATTTTCGTTCAAAAACTGTTCGAAGCCGAGTTCCGGGCTGAAGGCCGACAGGGTGATATTCAGTACGGCAATGGCAAGAGTTGCCCACAGTCCGATCCGGAACATCAGTCCGATCTCCGCCTTAAAGATGTGGTTACCCTCAATGATGGCATCCGCGTACTGCTTAGTAGCAAACCAAACCAGGGGGATAATGAGCAGATGCTTGGCGAAGCGGATGCCCATCGGCAAATCGTCGTACAGCTGATTTACGATGAGCATGTAGACCGACATGGCTACGCCGAGAATGATACCGTACTTCCGGCCCTCCTTGGCAACGTCAAAGTTCAGGGCCGGGGCCGTTAGGTTGGGTGGATTTTCGCGAACGGTGGAGCTGGGTTGGGCCATAATTGTACTATCGATTGTTAACGAGCGATTTCGGGGCTCAATTTACGTATTCTCGCCGACGATCTTCGATCTCGCGCAGTTGCCGTTCGAGTTCGCGGACCCGGGTGGACTTTTCATCGGCGAGTTGCAATTCTTCAGCGGCCTCTTCCCGCATCTCCTCGATCTTTTCCCGCAGATCGGCAATCTTCTCTTCGTACTTATCGATCTTCGACCGTGCCTTGCTCGCGTCTTTCTCCGCATCTTCGGCATCGTCGCGTACTTCCTCCAGCTCGTCCTTCACCTCGGCCAGCTGACGATCGAAGTAGGAGCGGTAAAAATAGGTTTCAAAGTCTTCCAGAATACGCTTCATCGCGGCGTGGGTGGCCGGGTACGACGAGCCGGTTACCACGTCCCGCTCCCCGAACACAACGCTCATACTCACCGTAGCGATCCGGTCGGTGCCATCTACGTTACTGTAGAGATTGAGGTTTTTGTCGCTCAGGTTGGGTAGACTAACCTGCTCGGCCAGGTATGCGATAGAAGAGCGGTCCTTATCGGTACGATCGATGTCGATATCGTAGCGTTCTTCCCAGAATTCCTGCCAGGGATCGTAAACCGCCTCCACGCCGGCATCGACGGAGACGGTAAGGCTGGGAAAACGTTCTTTGTCATACTCCGTATTGGTTTCCGTAATTCGGGACGCGGAGCGCTGTCCAAGGATCGGAAAACTGATTGCCAGGAATAAGGATATACTAAAGAGTCGGGTGAGGGAGAGGGTCATATCGTAGATTAGTCGTCGTAATGTTCATTCCGCGTCTGGGGGACGGTGTGGTAGCGGTCTACCCGGTTGATCCAGGTCAGGATACGCTGGTGCTGATCGTGCAGCACTTCTTCGGCAAAGTCCAGGACCTTACGGTTACTTAGTGCCGCCTGGTAGGCATCGCCGACGGCTACTTCGTTCTCTTTGGCCAGGGCGGTCAGTTCGGCTACATTTTTGTTGCGAACGGCCCGGTTCAGCGCGGATTCCTTCTGTTTGAGGACGGTTTCGGCCGAATGGGAGGGAGTGTGGACGCCGCTTTGGGTATCGGCGATGATGCCATTGATTTTATTGAGCATCACGTCGTGGTAGTCCGCTAGTTCATTGAAAAATCCGGTAGCGGTATCGTTCCGATCGGCGATGGCCTTTCCGATGTCCCGGTAGTAGCTACTAGATTGGGTGTGTAGCATGGCGATTTCATTGAGCACCGCGCCGGTTCCTTCCGGTCGAACCTGGAAGGGCTGATTTTTTGAGGATTGATCGTTGTTCATGAGTGGTTAGTCTTTTTCTACTTCTGATTCCAGTTTGAGCACCTTGCCTCCGTCTTCCTGTTTAATGAGCAGGGCTTTGTTGCCGGTCTCCCCCTTCTTGGTTACTTCGTTTCCGTCGATGGTGCGGGTCACTTCCTTGGCGAAGGTTTCCTCTACCTTGCCTTTTGCCGTGCCGTTACCCCACTTCCACTTTACGTTACTTCCTTTCTGAATCATCTTACTGTACTTAATCGTTAATAAAAAACCCGGTGAAGCCGGCACTGAGCCAGACTCCACCGGGTCGCTTGGTTAGAGATTGTGGATGATTAGTCCATGTCACCTTCCGGATCGAAGCTACGCTCGATGTCGGAGAGCAGGCGATCGGAATCCCTGCGGAAATCCGCCCAGCCCTGATTTACGTCTCCTTTGAAGTCACGCCAGCCGGCTTCCATGTTGGTTCCCACCCGGTCCATGCGCTCGTCGATGTCATCCCGGTAACGGTTCAGTTCATCGTATTCCTCCTGCATTTCCATACGGGCATCGGCGGTCGCCATTTCCATATCGCGCTCCAGTTCGGTCATCCGATTGTTGATGTTGGTGCGTGCTTCGCGAAACTCCCGGTCCAGCTCTTCACCTTCCGCATAGATTTCGGAACCCATATTGGCTACGGCGTTCTCGGTTTCCATTTCCATCTCATCGACTTCGTTGTCGATTTCCGAACCCTCGGCACAACTGTGGAACATGCCACTAAGGAGCAGCATCAGGGCGAAGGACATTATACGAATAGTCATAAGGTAATTGTTTGATTAGCAATGTTGTACGTGGCCAGATTCATGTTTGACGATTCCGTTGGTACGTCGTGGCTAGGTACATTTGTTAGAACGGCAAACGGAGGATGATGTTCGGTTCAGTCGTCATTACGATCAGCTTCCGCGGCTAACATTTCCGAAAGCTTTTCTCCACCCTTGATGCCGAAGTCCAGGGTGCGAATGGGGAACGGAATCATGATATCGTTGTCGTCGTAGGTCCGCTTGATGGCCATAATGGCATCGCTCTGGGCAGCCAGGAAATCGGCCTGGCCGCTCTTGCCATCCGCCAACCAGAACCGCAGCGTATAGTTGATGGAGCTGTTCCCGAATTCGTTAAAGAACAGCTGAACATCCCGGCTCGTATCGTAGGATACGTCGCTTTTGATTGCGTCGATGGTAAGTCGTTTGACCTTTTCTAGGTCATCTCCGTAGCTAACGCCGCAGGACAGGTCCACCCGCCGCATTCGAAGCTTATCGTAGTTCTTGATGGGTTCCTGGGCTACGATTTTATTGGGGATCATCACGTCCTGACCCTGTAGCGTAATGAGGGTGGTGTGGCGGAGCGTAACCTCCTTGACCTTGCCGAAGTAGCCGTTCACCTCGATCAGGTCCCCCTCCCGAAAGAGCCGCCGCACCGAAAGGAGGATGCCGCTAAATAAATTCAGGATCGGATCCTGAAAGGCCAGGCCCAGGGCCAGTCCGACCACCCCCGCTCCGGCGAGGACGCTTTGCACGATGCCCGTCAGATCAAGTACCGAAAGGGTCAGAAAGATGATGGCCAGTACCAAAAGCGCCGTCAGGAAACTGCTCAACAGACCCGCTACGGTAGCGTCACGGACGAGGCGGTGGCTCAGCTGATTGAAGTACTTTTTGGCGAAGCGGGTGATAATGTACCCGATCACCACGACGATGAGCGCAAGTATAAAACTGGGCAAAAACTGTAACCCGGAGGCCCACCAACTCTTCAATTCGTCAATAAGGGGTTGGAAGTCGAGCTCTAACCCGAATAGTTCAAATAGGTACATACAATCACTTAGGTAACCCCGCTATAACCGGCGGATCAAAAGCGTGTTCAGCCCCCATTCATCCATTCGGCCGCCAACTCCTCCCGATCTACGGCGATCACCCCGGGCTTAGCGATCACCTGCGCCCCCGCCAAATTAGCCAGTCGCGCGATTGTACCGGTAGACATTCCCGCGCCAACTCCCCCGGCAGCTACGCTGATCACGGTATCCCCGGCCCCGCTGACGTCGATGATGCGTCGGGCCCGGGTTGGATGGATGGCGGACTGCTGCCCGTCGTGAGTATATATTCCGTGCTCCGAAAGGGTAATCATCACCGCCCGGCAGGCCAGCCGCGAAAAACATTCGGCGGCGGCCCGGTCCAGATCGCCGAGTTCCGGCCGGAGGGGGAAGTCCAGTTGTTGCCGCATTTCCCGCAGATTGGGTTTAAAGAGGTCTACGCCCCGGTAGGCCCAGAAATTATCGCGCTTCGGGTCCACCACTACGCGAAGCCGGTAGCGATTGGCTAGATCGAGGAGCCCGGAAATAGACCGATCCGTGAGCACGCCTTTATTGTAATCCTGAAGCACGAGGACGTCATACTTACGGTGGGAAAGTATGCCTTCTACCCTGTTGAGCAACTCGGTCGTCAGCGCCGGCGTAAGGCCGGCGGTTGATTCCTCATCAATTCGCAACAGCTGCTGATCCTGCGCCAGGATGCGGGTTTTGATCGTGGTGGGTCGCTCCGGGTCGCGGATCAGCCCCCGGTCCGTAAGTCCGGTCTGACGCAGTAACTCCAGGAGAAGCTCACTTCCCGTACCGGTCCCCATTGCACCTGCGACCTCCGCCGCCGCCCCCAGGGCTCGGAGGTTGGCCACTACGTTCGCCGCACCACCCAGCCGATCCTGCCGGCTCCGTAGGTCCACTACGGGTACCGGGGCTTCGGGGCTAATTCTGGAGACGCGGCCCCGCAGGTACCGATCCACCATCAGGTCACCGACTACCAGTATGCGGAGTGCGCCGAAGTCCGGAAAGTCTCGGCCGGGACTAGGCAAAGATTTCCGTGCCGGCGAAGTGAAAGCTTCCCTCGATGGCGGCATTTTCGTCGCTGTCGCTACCGTGCACGGCATTCTCACCGATACTGGTCGCATACTTGGCGCGGATGGTACCGGCTTCGGCTTCGGCGGGGTTGGTGGCTCCGATTAGCTTGCGAAAGTCCGTTACCGCATTTTCCTTTTCCAGGATAGCGGCTACGATCGGGCCGCTGCTCATGAACCGGACTAACTCGTCGTAAAACGGGCGCCCCCGGTGTACGGCGTAGAATTCACCGGCCTTCTCGGCACTCAGCCGGGTATACTTCAGGGCCACGATACGAAATCCGGCCGAGGTAATTTGCTCGAGAATACCGCCGATGTGTCCGTTGCGGACGGCTCCGGGCTTAATCATGGTGAAGGTACGGTTACTGGCCATGCGGGGGAGTGCGTTTTGTGAGGCGCAAAAGTAGGAAGTTTTGGCGGGCTGGCCATTTTTTAGGAACTTTGCGGCCTCGTTTTGTTCCCCTTGTCTATGCACGCCCAACTAGAAGCGGCTCGCCGCCTCCTGGCCTCCCCCCAACGAGTGGTAATCTTCAGCCACCGCAACCCCGACGGCGACGCGGTGGGGTCCAGCCTCGGGCTACAGCACTACCTAAGGGGCCGGGGGCACGGGTGCAGCGTCATTTTACCCTCGGACTATCCCGAGTTTCTCCGCTTTTTACCCGCCGTCGATAGCATCGTCATTTACGACGACGACACCGAGCGGGCCCGCCGACTGATCGACGAAGCGACCCTGTTTTTTCTTCTTGACTTCAATGCCTTCGACCGCATCGATAAGGTAGGCGAGGGGCTGGAGGGTGACCCCCGCCCCCGCATCATGATCGATCACCACCTGCATCCGGAGCCGATCGCCGACCCCGTTTTCAGCCGGCCCGAGGCTAGCTCCACCTGTGAGATGGTCTACGCCTTTATCGAAGGGCTCGGTGATCGGAAATACGTTTCCCGGGCGGTCTCGGACTGCCTGTATACCGGAATCCTCACCGATACCGGCGGGTTCAAGTACAGCACCTCCCCCGCCCTGTTCCGTACGGCGGCCGCACTGGTCGAGGCCGGCACCGATGCCTACCGGGTGGCCGATCACGTATGGAACAATCAGTCGGAAAAGCAACTTCGGCTCTTAGGTCACTGCCTGGCCAACCGGATGGAACTGCTGCCCGAGTTTCGTACCGGCATCATCTACCTGAACCGTGGCGATTACGAGGACTTCGACATCGCGAGGGGAGATACGGAGGGGATCGTGAATTACGTCCTGCGCATGCCTGACACCATGATTGCCGCCTTCATACACGAGCAGCCGACCATCGTCAAGCTCAGTATGCGGTCGAAGGGCAGCATGGACGTCCAGCAAATTTGCAAAAAGCACTTTCGCGGCGGGGGCCACCGCAACGCCGCCGGCGGGGCGAGTTTCGCTCCCCTCGGCAGCACCATCAACCGCTTCAAAAAAATCTTGCCCCACTACCGGGAGGAAATCGAGCAGGCTCATCAGGCCTTCAATAACCTAATCGTATGAAATCAACAATTTTTGCCGCCATTTTCCTTGTCCTGCTGACCGCGGCCTGCACTCCCGGCGACGACCAGGCAATACGGACCACCGACATCGGTAACCGCTATTCCTACCTGGTCCGTAACGAGGAAGGAACCCTTCCCAGTACGGGCGACTACGTCTACTTCAATCTGGAACTACGAAACCAGCGCGACAGCTCCCTCATGGACTCCCGCCAGGGTGGTAAGCCCCTGATCGCCGAAGTCCGCCCCGATACCCTGTCCGAAGAAGAAATCAGCCCCGTAGATGACGTGCTGCGGGAACTGCGGGAGGGGGAAACGGCCCTCATCCGCTACAATATCGCCGACCTTCCCTCCCGCCCGCCCGAACTGGCCGAGGATAGCGTGATCGTTTACGAAATCGAGATCGAGGAGGTCCTGCCCCCCGAAGAATTTTTCGCCCGCCGCCAGGCCGAGCAGACCGAACTGGAAGCCGAACGCGACGTGGTTCGTGCGCTGGAGCCCGAGCGGGTGGCCTTCGCCCAGAACGTGTACGAGCGCTACAGTGCCGGCGAACTGGAGGGCGAACTTCAATCGACGGATAACGGCCTACGCTACATCATCCACGAAGAAGGTGATGGCGAAGAGGCCGATCCCGGTGATCAGGTCACCGTGCAGTACATCGGTATGCTGACCAGCAATGGCGAAATCTTCGACCAGAGCTTCGCCCGCGGCGAGGGGATTCCTTTCCAGTTGGGTAGCGGACAGGTCATTCCCGGCTGGGACCAGGGCATCGACCTGCTCCAGGTCGGCGATAAAGCCACTTTCTTTATTCCCGCCGAACTGGGCTACGGCGACCGAGGAGCGGGTGCGGCGATCCCGCCCGGAAGCGAGCTGATGTTTTACGTCGAGTTGGAGGAGGTGAATTAGGGCACGACCCTACCTCCCTTTAAATTCTGCCGCCCGCTTCTCCACGAACGCCGCCGCCCCCTCCCGGAAATCGTCCGTTCGGGTGGTGCGCCCGAAGGCTTCGGCCTCGGCGGTGTAGCCGGCCGGCTTTTCGTAATACGCATTGATCGCCTCGATACTGGCGGTAATGGCCAGGGGTCCCTTCTTGCCGATGGTGGCAAGGAGGGACTTCGCTTTGTTTAGCGCTTCCTCCGGGGGCAGCACGTAGTTCACCAAACCGATACGGTGGGCTTCTTTGGCGTCGATCATGTTGCCGGTCAGGACGAGTTCCATTACCTGGCCTTTACTCAGGTAGTGGTTGAGTCGTTGGGTGCCGCCGTACCCCGGGATGATGCCCAGGTTTACCTCGGGTTGCCCGAAGCGAGCCGCTTCGGTAGCGATCCGTAGGTGGCAGGCCATGGCCAGTTCGCAGCCCCCCCCGAGCGCGAAGCCGTTGATCAGGGCCACGACCGGAATACGGAAGCGTTCGATGAGGAAGAAGACGTCGTGCCCGCGGCGGGCCATTTCGGCGCCATTGCCTTGCTGGGCTACCCCCAGGAATTCTTTGATATCGGCTCCGGCCACGAAGGCGCGGTCGCCCGCCCCGGTCAGGATCACACCGTGCAGATCGGTACGGTTGACGTAATCGGTTCCGAAAAACTGCCGCAGCTCCTCTAGCGTCTGCTGGTTCAGGGCGTTCAGTGCCTGCGGGCGATTGATGGTGAGGGTGACGATTCGGTCGGCCTCCTGGACCGTAAGATTTTGGTAGCTCATGCGGTCAATATACCGCCGCTCGCGTCAATCCTCCTCCTGAGCGGTAAGCTCCTGTAAGTAACTATTGAGTCGCTCCATGGGCTTCACGATAGCCACCCGGCCGGAACGGACGAACTCGTACAGGCCCACCTGCCGCAGTTCGGTCAGCAGGGCTTCGGTCTCGTATTCGTGGCCGGTCTTTTCAATCACGACGTACTCCGGTTCGATGAGCAGTACCCGGGCGTTGTGGCGGCGAATCAGCAGTTCCACCCGGTTGCCATTGGAAAATACGTCGATGGGTACCTTATACAGGGCGATCTCCTGGTAGACAATGTCGCGATCTTCGTAGTAGAATGACTTGAGCACGTCCACCTGCTTATCCAGCTGGGCCACCAGCTTTTCTACCATTTCCTTTGTCACCTCCACTACGATGGTAAACCGGTGGATGGATTCATCGCTGCTCGCGCTGGTGGTCAGGCTGCTGATGTTGAGGTTACGGCGGTTAAATATCCCGACGACCCGGCTGAGCAGACCGGTCTGGTCCTCGGTGAAAACGGTAATGGTGTAGGTCTTAACCATAGCTACTCAGATCCTCGGGGCCCAAAATCACTTCCCGTACTGATTTTCCGCTCGGCACCATCGGGAACACGTTATCCTCCTTTACCGTGTGCAGGTGCAGCAGATAGGGCCCTGCGTGGGCCAGCATTTCCGCGATCCCCTGCCTGACCTCGGAGGGGTCACTGACGGACCGGCCCGCGACCCCGAAGCCCCGGGCGATGGTGACGAAGTCGGGGTTCTGCAACTCGACGGAGGAGTAGCGGCGCTTATGAAAAAGTTCCTGCCACTGCCGGACCATACCCAAATAGTTATTGTCCAACAAAACGATTTTGACCCCCACGTTCCACTGGGCGCAGAGCCCGAGTTCCTGGAGCGTCATCTGGAAACCCCCATCGCCAATGAAGGCTACTACCTCCCGTTCCGGGTCGGCATACTTTGCCCCGAAGGCCGCCGGCAATCCGTACCCCATTGTGCCCGCACCGCCGGAGCTCACCCACTGATCGTGACCGCGGTATTCGTAGTAGCGGGCGGCCATCATTTGGTGCTGACCGACATCGGTGGCCACGATAGCCCGCCCGTCCGTCTGTCGGCTCACCTCCCGGATGACCTGCCCCATGCGGATTTGACCGTCCTGGGTCGGCTGAGTGGCGATATCGATGACCCGTTCCTGTTCCGTACGCGCGCACTCCCGAAAGCGAGCCGTCCACGCCGGGTAAGTCTTGCGGTTCACCAGGGGGAGCAGGGCGTGCAGCACCTCGCCGGCATCGCCCAGCACCGGAGCCTGAACGCGCACGTTCTTATTGATCTCGGCGGGGTCGATTTCGATGTGTACCACCTTTGCGTCGGGCAGGTACTCGCTTAGCTTCCCCGTGACGCGGTCGTCGAATCGCATCCCGATAGCGACGACGACGTCGGCCTCATTCTGCAAGTAGTTGGGGCCGTAGTTGCCGTGCATGCCCAACATCCCGGTAAAGAGCGGATGATCGTTCGGAATGGCCGACAGTCCGTGGCAGGTAGCGCCTACGGGGATACCGGTTTTTTCCACGAACTCCCTGAACACCCCCTGGGCCTTCGCAATGTGGATGCCGTGGCCGGCCAGGATCATGGGCCGCTGCGCGCCGTTGATGAGATCGGCGGCGGCACGTAATTGCTCCGGTTTCGGTTTATTGTAGGGCACGTAGCTGCGGATGACGAGCTCGGCCGGGTAGCTGAAGTCGACCATCGCGAGCTGAGCATCCTTGGTGATGTCGATCACCACCGGTCCCGGCCGGCCGCTATTGGCGATGAAAAAGGCTTTTTTGAATACCCAGCCGATTTCCTCCGGACGGGTGATCTGGTAGTTCCACTTCGTGACGGGGATGGTACTGTTTACTACGTCCACCTCCTGGAAGGCATCGCTGCCGAGTAGGAAGCCCGGCACCTGCCCGGTGATGGCTACGATCGGTAGACTATCCAGCATCGCGTCGCAGAGACCGGTGATCAGGTTCGTGGCTCCGGGGCCGGAAGTAGCCATGCATACCCCGGTCTGTCGCTTAATCCGGGCGTACCCCTCGGCGGCGTGGATAGCCCCCTGCTCGTGACGCGGCAGGATATGGGTGATGCGGTCCTCGAAGTCAATCAGGGCGTCGTAGACCGGCATGATGGCCCCCCCGGGGTAGCCGAAGATGGTATCCACCCCTTCCTCGACCAGACAGCGGAGGACGGCATGGGCCCCATTCATCCGGTCGGTGGATGGATGGGCGGCTAGCGCAGGTGCGGAGGGGTGAACGGATACGGACATGACGGACGTGATTGATCGAATTACAGATCGGTGACGCAGCCCAGAGAAGCGCTGCTGACCGAGCGGGCGTACTTCTTGAGGACGCCGTAAGTAGCTTTGAGGGGCGGAGGCCGCCAGGCCGCGCGGCGACGCCCGAGTTCGGCCTCCGTTACTTCCAGATTGAGGACATTGGCCTCCGCATCGATGTTGATGATGTCACCCTCCTCGATCAGGGCCAGGGGGCCGCCCACTTGTGCTTCGGGGCTGATGTGACCGACCACGAAGCCGTGGGTGCCCCCGCTGAAGCGTCCGTCGGTGATGAGGGCCACCTTCTTCCCCAGTCCCTGCCCCATAATCTCACTGGTGGGCTTAAGCATTTCGGGCATACCCGGCCCGCCCCGGGGCCCGCAGTAGCGAATTACAACTACGTCCCCTTCGTGAATCTGTTTGTTCCGGATGGCGGCATTGGCCTCCGGCTCCGAATCGAACACCCGCGCCCGGCCCATGAACTGGGTCCCCTCTTTTCCGGTAATCTTAGCGACGCTGCCCTCCGGGGCCAGGTTCCCGTAGAGGATCTGGAGGTGGCCGGTCGGCTTTACGGGCCGGTCGAAGGGGTGGATAATCGATTGCCCTTCCCGTAGGCTCTCGGCTTCGATCAGATTTTCGGCCAGGGTCTTGCCGGTTACGGTCAGGCAGTCGCCGTGCAGTAGCCCCTTTTTCAGAAGATCCTTCATTACGGCCGGCACTCCGCCGACGTAGTAGAGATCCTCCATCACGTACTTCCCGCTGGGCTTGAGGTCGGCCAGGAAGGGGGTGCGGTCGCTGATGCGTTGAAAATCATCGATGCTCAGGTCGATGCCGGCGGAACGGGCGATGGCCAGCAGATGCAGCACGGCGTTGGTACTACCACCGAGCACGGTCAGCGTCACGATGGCATTCTCGAAGGACTCTTTAGTCAGAATATCGAGCGGCTTTATGTCGCGCCGCATGAGTTCCAGCATACACTCCCCTACCCGGGCCGTATCGGCTCGCTTATCGACGTGGTTGGCGGGAATGCTGCTATTGTACGGCAGGGCCATGCCCATCGCTTCGATCGCGGTGGCCATGGTGTTGGCCGTGTACATTCCCCCACAGGCCCCCGAGCCGGGGCAGGCGTGGCGTACTACGTTGACGTAGCGTTCCTCGCTGACCTGCCCGGTGCGGTACTGCCCCAGGGTTTCGAAGGCACTCACGATATCGAGTTTGTCGCCCTCGTAGCAGCCCGGACTGATGGTGCCGCCGTAGACCAGGATGCCCGGTCGGTTGAGCCGGCACAGGGCGATCATGGCGCCCGGCATATTCTTATCGCAGCCGACTACGGTGACCAGCCCGTCGTACCACTGGGCACCGGCTACGGTCTCAATGCTATCGGCGATCACGTCCCGGCTGGGGAGGCTGAAGCGCATCCCCTCCGTCCCCATACTGATACCGTCGCTCACCCCAATGGTGTGATAGATCAGTCCGTATAGTTCGTGCTGCTCGTTCACCCCGGCTTTGACCTCGGCGGCCAGATCGTTGAGGTGCATGTTGCAGGGGTTGCCCTCCCAGCCGGTGGAGACGATACCGACCTGGGCCTTGTCCATATCGGCGTCGGTCATACCGATCGCGTAGAGCATGGCCCGGGCGGCGGGTTGCTCCGGATTACTGGTGACGTTGTGGCTGTACTTATTGAGGGGCTGTACCATGTAAAGTTGGGAAAGAATTCCCGCCAAGGTAAGTCGGCCGGGTGCGGGTGGACAACACGCCTTTCCCCAGAATTACGACGCCAATCGAGCCCTAATACCGCCGTTTATCCAACCGGAAGGTCGCCTGCAAGCCGAACTGATAGGTGAGCAGGCGGTGTGAGAGGGTACCCGCTCCGGCGCCGGTAGCGTCCGTTAATTCGATTGGTCCCACCCCGCCGAAGGTATACCGCAGGCCCGCGATCGGTGTGAGGGTAAGCAGGTTACTTAGGCCGAAGTCCAGTCCCAGGGCTACCGCGAGATTTGCGTTGATCGTCTGGTCGGATACCGTTCCGTCGTACAAGCTATAGTCGTGGGCGGCTACTCCCGGAGCCAATTGCAGGAAAAACCCCTTATCCAGTCGGGGCCCCTGCTTTCCAAAGGTTGGGCAGTCGCAGTCCGTCACCAGATCGAACAAGTACAGGTTGGTCTTGAACTGAAGCCCGTACTCCTGGTAATCCAGGTCGCCCATCCCGAAGGCGGCGTAGAGCGTGGGCTGAAACTCGATACGTTGCTTCGGCAGGCGAAACCAGTAGTGCAGCGCTACTTCGGTGGCACTCTCGTTACCCAACAACTCCGTCCGATCAATATGCTGGGAGCTACGCTGCTGCCGCAGCTCGTTGTGGTTGTACAGGGCGGTGAGGCCGAATTGAGCCCGCAGGCCGAAACCCAGCAGAAAGAAGAAGAGAAAAAAGGGAACCTTACGCATAGCCTTAGTTGTCCAGCCGACACCGCACCGGCGCGCCGCCGCCCGCACCTTAACGTTCTTCTGTTAACCATGTTGCCGCCAGTCGGTTAACTTTGCGTAACGTAATCCAACTACCACTTGCTCCCGATTCTCCTGCTGACCCTTCTTTCCGTTACTCCGGACAGTCTGCCCCCCGACGGGCCCTACCTGTTCGAAGAGGACGGCGCATGGGTAGCGCGGTGGGTGGATACCGATAAGCGGGAACGCGGGGAGATTGCCTTTACCCCGGAGCACTACGAGCGGCTCCCGGAATTTCCTTCCTTCGATCCCCGCCTCGTCGATCTGAGCCGCAACTTTGGCGAGCTCCGTCGGACCGAATTCGAGGGAGTCAGCCGGATTGCCGCCCTGAGCGACATTCACGGGCAGTACGATACAGCCGTACGGCTGATGTCGCAAAACGGCGTGATCGACGGGGCGGGCAACTGGGACTTTGGCGACGGCCACCTGGTCGTCGTCGGGGATATTTTCGACCGGGGGGACCAGGTCACCGAACTGCTGTGGCTGATCCACAACCTCCAGGTACAGGCCCGGGAGGCCGGCGGCCGGGTCCACTTCCTGCTGGGCAACCACGAGACCATGACCCTGGAGGGAGACGAGCGCTACCTGAACCAAAAATACCGGGTGACCAGCGGCACCACGGGGAAGTTTTACCGCGAACTGTACGGCCCCGACACCTACCTAGGGCGCTGGCTCCGGCAATTGCCCCTGGCCATTACGATCAACAATACCGCCTTCGTGCACGGGGGATTCAGCCGGCAGATGGCCCGCCACGTCGGCAGCATCGACCGCATCAATAAGCTCTACCGCACGCACCTGATCGACGCGGAGGATATGGACGAAGCCACGGAGGAAACCCGCATGTCCCTACTGCACGGCCGGCTCGGGCCGCTCTGGTACCGGGGGTATTTCCAGCGGGAGGAGTTCAGCAACCGCGATTTGTCGTACGTGCTGCGGCGGCTCGACGTGGACCGGATCATCGTGGGCCACACCAGTTTTACGGCCATTCAGAGTTACTTCGACGATCGGGTAATCGCCGTGGACTCCAGCATTAAATTCGGGGGGAAGGGCGAGCTACTCCTGATTGAAGACGAGCAGCTCAGCCGGGGGACGATCCACGGGCGGCGTATCCCCCTTACGCCCAACAGCCGGTAATGCCTGCCCGGTGGTTCACCCCACTTGCAGTCTGCTGCAGCCTCGCCGGGCTACCCGGTCAGTCCCTGTTCGATAGCTGGTGTGAACGCGCGGACACCCTGTCCATCCGGTTGGATACCGACTTCAAATCGCTACAGCGAAACCGGCGGCAGAAAGCCTACCAATCCCTCACCCTGCACGTAGACGGCCAAAGCTTCCCCGGCAGAATTCGCAGCCGGGGCCACGTGAGACTCGAGGTCTGCCACCTGCCTAGCCTGAAAATTAAACTAAACAAAAAAGCACTCCGGCGGGCGGGTTTCTCCGACCTTAACGACCTCAAGCTCGTCCTGCCCTGCAGCGACGACCGGCGCGGCCGGGGCTATCTGCGGCGGGAACGACTGGCCTACGCTATGTACCAAAGGATCAACCCCTTTTACCACCGAACGCTGCCCGTCCGCCTCGTCATTGACGGCGGCGACCCCCTGCCGGGGTTTCTGGTGGAGGCCGAGGAACAATTAGCAGCTCGGTACACGGCCACCGTGGTCGAGGACCGGAGCATCAGTACCCGGGGGCTGGACCGGGCGGCTTACCTGGACCTCTGCCTGTTCAACTACCTCATCCTCAACACTGACTGGAACATCCACCATCAGCATAACGTCGAATTTATCGCACCGGAAGGGGAGCGGCGGCTGATCCCCCTACCCTACGATTTCGATTACAGCGGCTGGGTGGGCACTTCCTACGCCATCCCGGACGAACGCCGCGGAATTGCCTCAATCTACGTTCCTAAATTTCTGGGACGCCACGTTACGGAAACCGAATTACTAGCCGCCGCGCAGCGCTGGATACCCCTCGGGGATACGCTCAGGGAGTTGGTGCAGCAGCATCCTGACCTCCACGAGTCCACGCGCAAGCGGCTACTGAAACGGTTGGACGACTTCTACGGTATACTGGGCGATCGGAGGTCTTTGTTGGAACTTGGCCAGCTCGACTAACGACCGAAGGCATACTCGATGACGTTGGCCCCCATGCGTAGGGCCGCCGAGCGAACCTCCGGCGGATCGTTGTGGACGCTCTCGTCCTCCCACCCGTCGCCCAGATCACTACTGAAGGTGTAAAAGCACACCAGCCGCCCTTCGTAGATCAGGCCGTAGCCCCGGGGTGACTTCCCGTCGTGCTCGTGGATCTTAGGCAGCCCCGACGGGAAGGTGTAGGTCTGACGGTAGATCGGGTGGTCGAAGGGCAATTCCACGAACTCCAGTTCCGGGAATACCTGTTGCATCGCTACCCGTACGTAGGGGTCCATGCCGTAATTATCGTCGATGTGCAGAAAGCCGCCGCCCAGGAGGTAGTTCCGCAAGTTTTCCGCCTCGGCCCGGGAAAAGACCACGTTGCCGTGCCCCGTCATGTGTACCCAGGGGTAGTTGAACAGTTCGGCGCTACCGACCTCCACGGTACCGTAGTCGGGGTCGAAATTAGTCCCCAGGGTCTGATTGCAAAAGAGCGCCAGATTGGGTAGGGCGGTGGGGTTGGCGTACCAGTCGCCGCCGCCGTTGTACTTCAGCAAGCCGAGCCGCAGCCGGGCCGCCGGTTCTTCGGCCGGGGAAGATGAAAACAGCAGGGGAAGTACGAGCAGGGCAAGGAGTCGGAGCATGGTAATGTAACGCGAAAAGGACCGTGGTGGATTGTTTACCAATTGGCGGATGCTATGGTTTGTACGGCCAGTAAGGCTGCCGTTTCCGTTCGTAAGCGGTGCGGACCCAGACTAGCCCAGTCGAAGCCGGCACGGCGGGCCCGTTCGGCCTCCTCCGGACTGAAGCCACCCTCCGGGCCGATCGCGACGCGGACGCTCCGGCCGGCACGGTATTGATCGCGCAGCAGCGGGCTTCCCCGCTCCGCTAGATAGCCCAGATAGCTATCGCTATCCGAATCGGCTTTGATCACTTCGGCGAAGGGCACTAACTCGCCGATCGTCGGCAACCACGC
Organism: uncultured Lewinella sp.; assembly: GCA_964594535.1. Classification (GTDB taxonomy): domain Bacteria; phylum Bacteroidota; class Bacteroidia; order Chitinophagales; family Saprospiraceae; genus Neolewinella. The sequence goes on along the minus strand of CAZQNE010000020.1, from coordinate 17,410 downwards.
CCGCAGGCTCTGTTTCATGGCGCTTTCCGCAACCCGTTGTAAGCGGTCAGTCCGTAGTCGCTTGCGTTCGCCGTGGGTGGTAAGCACCGGTTGGATGTGGTCCACCCCGATCTCGGTGGCTTTTTCCACCAGCCACTCGAAGCGGTCGATACCCTTGGTGGGAGCTACGATTAACTGGAGGTGGTGGTCGGCGCGCCGCTCCTCCCGCCTGACGAGCCGCGCCGTTACCGTACAGCTGCGCTTGTCGATCGCCTCGACGGTGGCCCGGTACCATCCGCCCCGACCGTCCACGACGTGCAATTCATCGCCGGCGCGCTTGCGTAAGACGCGACCCGCGTGTATCGCCTCTACTTCCCGTAAAACGTGCCCCCCCTCCTGAATATCGGGATCAAAAAATAACTGCAAGCTAAACTAGTTAACCGCCACGACGCCAGCGATCTGTGGCATCCGACTTCTGAGGGTTTGCTCGACGCCGGCCTTCATGGTCATGGCGGTCATGGAACAGCCGTTACACGCGCCCAGCCACTTGATCTCGACGATATGGGCGTCGTTGACGTCGATCACTTCTATATTGCCGCCGTCAATGGCCAGATGGGGGCGAACCTCATCGAGGGCGGCGTCGACCTCCGCGATCAGGTGTTGCTTTTCATCCGGTGTCATGGCGTTGCGCTTTATTGACAAAGATAAACAACGCAGGACGGTGCTTTAGTTGTCCGGCACGATCAGGCGGTACCCCACTCCCCGCAGGGTCAGAATCTGGACGTCGGGGGTGGCCTGCAGGTGCTTACGTAGTTTACGGATGTACACGTCCAGGTTGCGGCTGTGGAAAAAGCCGTCGTCCCCCCAGAGTTCCAGTAAAATGGCGCGGCGCTCGATAACGTCCCGGTGGCGGTTCGCCAGCAGGTACCGCAGCAGTTCGGCTTCCCGGTGGCTTAGCTCGTTGCTCCCGAGCCGTAGATTACGGTAGTCGAAGCTAAGCCGCCCCAGTCGGAACACTTCGGGCGGGGGCGCAGGTGCGGGCGAGGCCGGTGAATTCGAGTCGATGAGCCGTTCCATGCGGACCAGCAACTCTTCCATGCTGAAGGGTTTGCGGACGTAGTCATTCCCCCCGGACGCAAAACCGGTCACCGCATCCTTAGCGGTTAGCCGGGCCGTCAGGTACAGGATGGGGAGGTGGGGAAACCGTTCGCGGAGCCGCTTCCCGATCGTGAACCCATCCTGCCCGGGAAGTTGTACGTCCAGCACGGCGATATCGTACTTCCCGGCCGATCGCAATGCGCGTTCGGCCGCCCGTCCGCTCGTATACCAGTCCAGGTAACAACCGCGGCTTTCGAGGGATTCCTTCACGATGCGGCCCAGCACGGCTTCGTCCTCCAGGTAAAGCACCCTCATCGCCGCGGCAGGCTTAGTCTGACCCATCCCCCGCCCTCCGGGTCGGTCCCGGCCGCTACACTCCCCCCGTGGGCCTCGGCGATCTGGCGGACGAAGCTCAGGCCCAGTCCGTGGCCCTTGGTGCGGTGGCCGTCGTCCGGGCCCCGGTAGAAGCGGTCGAACATGCGTGCGGCGAGGTGGGGCGGGATGCCGCCGCCGTTATCGTGAACGGTATAGCTGACCGTGCCGCCCGATCCGGTACGGATGCTGACCCGGAGCCGGGGCGGGTCGCCCCCGTACTTTACCCCGTTGTCCAATAAGTTGTGGATGGCGTGGAACAGGTAGTGGGGGTCGCCGGTAAGCGTGACGTCCCGCTCGGGGTACAGGGTTAGAATGGATTCGTCGATCTGGTACCGGAGCGCCAGTCCGCGCCAGGCCTGCTGTGTGAGCGCGGTCAGATCGGTTGGCTGCAGGGTAAGTCGATCGCTCAGGTTGTCGTACTCCAGGCTGGCGATGGCGCGATCCGCCATGCGATCCAGCCGATTGAGTTCGTTGCGGCTGAGGTCGACGTACTCACGTCGGCGCTGCGGGTTGGTATCCACACCGAAGCGGTCGATGGCTTCGAGGGCTACGCCGACCGTGGCGATCGGGGTTTTTAGTTCGTGGGCGACGTTGGCGACCAGGGCTTCCCGTTCGCGCAACTGCCGTCGCTGCTCCGTCAAACTCCGGAAGGCGCTGTAAAACGCAACACCGATCGCGGCCAGGAGCAGGACGGCAAATCCACCCTCGTAGATCAGCCCCCGCAGCAGGGTATACCGGTAGTGGATCGCGCCGATGACCTGGCCACCGCGACCGGAAAATCGGTTGCTCCGGGTCGGTGCCGGTACGAATAGCGCGCCGGCCCGCTGCAGGTCCTGTACGCTGGCAAAATTGATTAAGGTCACCCCGTGTTGGCGGGACAGGGTATCCAGAAAGGCCGAATCGACTACCGACTGCCACTCGAAGGTATGTACCGAGCTGCCGGTAAGCTCTTGGTCGGGCCGGAGGCTCCACTGCACCGGGACCTCATCCCGGTCATCCGGTGCCCGCAGCCACCGGCTTCCGTTTTCTGATGGCGGGGTATCGTTCTTCGGGGCGATGTGGATACTGATGAACGAATCCCTGTTTCCGTTAATCGCGATGCCGCGCAGATTACGGACTTGCTCGACCAGTTGGTCGGCCCGGTTCTCCCGAATGTCCGCCCCGATGCGCTCGACCAGCACCTCCTTTTCCTCGAGGTAGGCAACGTGCAGGAAATAGCCCAGCAAACCGGCGACCAGCAAAAAGACGAGCAAAAAGGAAAGCAGCAAGCGTTGCATACGCCCAAGATAAAACCCGGGGGGAAGGCGGGTTGGCCCAATTAACCCTAATTAACCTTACTTCAGACGGATTAACCGGAATGGCGACGGACCAGTCGGTACTTGCCGCCAGCTTAACCCACCGATCCGAATGCTCCCCCGAATCCGTACCACCCTCCTCGTTTGCTCTCTCCTTTCCGCTACCCTGGCCGCCCAGGTCGATTACGGGAGGGTCACCTACGTCCGCTCCGTTAGCGACCGAACGGACCAACCGGAAGACCATGCGGACATTCCGGGATCGATCGCCGCTCAGATCCGACAACTTCGTCAGGAGGGAGGCCTCGACGGAACCTACACCCTGACCTTCACCCCACGGGCGGCCATCTACGAAGAGCAGCCCGCCGAAGATATCACCCTGAAACAGGGCGGCGGCCGCATGGTGACCATCCTACGGAGCGGCAAAGCTCCGGAGCGGTGGTACACGGACTACCGGGCATCCACCTACACCAATAGCCTCAACATCGCCGACCGCCAATTCCTGGTCAGCGGGAAGGTCGAGCCCCTCGACTGGGCCATAACGGAGCGCCGGATTCCGCCGGGCGAGTCCACCGGTGGTTTTGATCTACGGGTCGCCGAGGCCATCACCGCCGCGGGGGATACGCTCCTGGCCGGCTTCGCCGCCGCCATACCCCAGCCATTCGGGCCGGAGAACTACGGAGGACTACCCGGGGCGATCCTGCAACTCACGATTTACGGGGAGAACAAGATTACCCACTACGGGGTGACCGCGTTCGCGGCACTGACCGAGCCCTTCGCAATCGCCATTCCGACCGACGGCAAGCGCGTTTCGCGGGAAGAATTCGACCGTTTGCAGAAAAAAGTCGCCGCCCGTACCCGCTAAACCTCCATATTTAACATCTATGGCGTAACCGGCGCCCGGAAAACTGAGTATTTTACGGAAAACTACGCCCCCCCCATGCTTCAGCGGATCGTCCTTATTGTTCTCGTCTTTGCCTGCACCTGCGTCCCCGCCCACACCCAAATCAGCTCCGGCACCATCGACTACCTCGAGCACCGGGATTTCGAGATCTGGGACGGGGCCAGCATCGAACAAAAGAAGCGGATGGAAAAGATGAAGGAGGAGGGCGCCTTCGACCGCACCGGCCGACTGACCTTTCACGAGGACGCGTTCAGCTACCAGCAACTACCCCAGGCCCCGGGCGCGAACAGTCGCCGGGGGTGGTGGATGGCCGACAGCGAAAACCCGGACGTGTACTACACCAGCATCGCCGACAGCATGGTCACCGACCGCCGGCAGATCATGGACCGCAGTTTCATCATGGAGGATAGGTGGGTCGCGCCCGAGTGGGACATTCCGGCCGACCAGCAGCTCAACATGGCCTACACCCTACCGAGTAAGGTGGCCTTCGCGGTAAGCCCGGAGGGGGATACCCTGACGGCCTACTTCACCGAGACCATCCCGCTGGGTATCGGTCCGCGCGGCTACGGGGGCCTGCCGGGCGCCATCGTTTACCTGAAGGTCGAAAACGAAGGGGCCTACACCGAGTACACCATGACCACGATGCAGCCCAACCCCGCCGAGCTGGACCTCACCAAACCTACCGAAGGTGATATCGTCAGCCGCGAAAAGTTCGAACGCATCGCCGAGAAACGCCGCGAGGTGATGGAACGGCGCCGCCGCGGCTGGGAACGTCGCTACTAACCCCCCACTCACTATGCGCCTCCTCCTCTTTCTTTTGCTTTTGTTCTTCACCACCCTGCTCGGGGCCCAGGCGGAGATCAGTGCCACCGTGGTCGACACCACCGGCACTACCCTGCCCGGTGCCAACGCCATTCTGCTGCGGAGTTCCGACACCCTGCTGACCTCCTTCGGCACCACGGACGCCAAGGGGGAATTCCTGATGACGAAGGTACCGCCCGGCGACTACATCCTGCGGGTCAGCTTCCTGGGATTCGAGCGGCCCGAGCAGGAGATCAAAGTCACCGAATCGGATCAGTACCTCGGCCTGGGCGAACTCAAGATGTACCCCGCCGGCTTCCTGCTCAATAACATCGAAGTCACCGCCGACCGCATCCCGATCCGCATGAAGGGGGATACCATGCTCTACGACGCGGCCGCCTTCGCCGTGGGGGAAAACGCCAAGGTGGAGGACCTGCTGCGGCGGCTGCCCGGCATGAGCATCGACGCCAATGGCCAGCTGACCTGGCGCGGCCGCCCCGTCCAGGAAATTATGATCAACGGTAAGCCCTTTTTCGCCGGCAACTCCACCCTCATCACCCAGAATTTGGACGCCAAAGCCCTGAAGAACGTAGAAGTCTTCGACCAGAAATCCGACAACGAGGAGATCACGGGCATCGACGACGGGGAGGAAAATACCACCGTGAACCTGGAAATGAAGGAGGAATTCAAGGCCAAGGTATTCGGGGAACTCTACGGCGGAGGGGGCGCGGCCGCGGGTGCCGACGACGCCCGCTACGACGCGGGGGGCAAGCTCTTCCGCATCAGCGACGCGACCCAGATCGGCGTGCTGGGCACGATCAACAACGTCAACCGTGTCGGCTTCACCGGCGACGAGCTGATGAGCTTCAATCGCAGTTCGGGGCGGGGCAGTTTCTTCAGTACCGGCAACGGCGGACTGCCCTACTACGACGGCGGGCAAACCCCGGGGCAGAACCGCAGCATCGCTACCGGTATCAATTTCGGGCGCAGCGTGGGGGAAAACGGCCAGCTGACCATGGACTATACCCTATTCGACCGCGAGCAGACGCAGGCCGTAACCCAGCGGCAGGCCTTCACCCGTACCGGACAGGAGCGCAACGTGGAGGCCCTCACCACGGATGCCATGTCCAACTACAGCCACCGCCTCGGTTTCGAGTACGAGCAGGAACTCGATACCACCAGTCGGTTCAGCGTGGAGGGTTCCGGCTACCTGACCGGCAACGACAATCTCGGCCTCGCCCGCACGACCATCACCAGTGGGGAGGGGGAAGTGGACGAGTACACCGTGGACGAACTCTCCCAGACCAATACCCCCGGAGGTGACGTCCGGGCCCGGTACAACCGCCGCGTGGGGGGCCGCAACGGTCGCTTCATGAGCCTGCGCGGATCGGCAACCTACCGGCGTAACCAGACCGACCTGGAAGTACTGACCACGGGGCTGGACGAAGATCCCGGTAATGACCTGACTTTCGTTGGGGCTCTGGTCAATGGACTACAGTTTCAGGACCGCCGCACTACCTCGACCTACTACGAAGTGTACGGCGAGTATACCGAGCCACTGAGCGAAAAAGTAGGACTACAAACCGAAGCCGGCTACGAAATGGATGAGGACGAGGGGGATTTCATCTTCCGCCTCGACGAAAACCGCCGGAGCAACCTGCTCAACCGTCAGTTCAATTCGCTGCGGGCGAGTACCGGACTGGTCTACCGCTACGGAAAATCGAATAATGTCAATGTCGCGGCCACCTTTCAGAGCAGCCAGCTGAAACTCACGGGGGATGAAAATCGGGACGAGCGTTTCAACTACGTTCTTCCCCGGATCAGCTACCGCGTACGGTCGAAAAAGGGCTTTTACGGCCTGCGGTATAACGCAACTGTGCAGGCTCCGTCCATCAATGACCTACAGACCGTTGCCCGGCCCGACGTCACCGGTCGCGTCAACCTCGGCAACCCGAGTCTTACCCCCGCCGTCCGCCACAATCTCAACGGCAACGTGTGGTTCAACGACCAGTTCCGGGCCATCAGCGCCAACGCCTACGCCAGCGTTGGCTATACCGATAACGCCTTCGGCAACGAACTCACCTTCACCCCGGGTCAGCAGATTTACCGCACGGTGAACGTCAGCCACGCGTGGTCCAATCAGGTCTACCTCGGCACTACCATCGGCATGGCCTTCATGAAGGGCGAGTTGCGGATGAACGCGAACGGGGGTAGCAGCGTGGGCCAGGGTTTCGTCGATGGCCAGGCCCGGACCAACCGCACCACCAACTACAGCGGCACGGTCGACCTGACCACCGAGTTCAATGAGAAGTCCTTTCTAAAGGCCGGCTACACCTACGCCCGCAACGCGAACAGCTTCGACGACGAGGAAACCGAAACCCTGGCTACCACCACCCACGACCTGGTGACGCAATTCGAGCTGGAGGTCAGTGATTTCTGGCGGCTGGAAACCCGTTTTCTCTACCGCATCTTCGACGCTACGGCCTTTGCCCCGGTCGATCCCATTCCCGACCTGAGGGCCAGTATTGAGCTGCGCCCCTTCCGGACGAAGGGCCACTATTTCGTCATCGCCGGCGAGGATTTGCTGAACCAGAATACCGTCATCAACCGCCAGGCCCAGGCCTTCGTGACCTCCGAAACGATCAGCAACGGGCTGGGACGCTACTTCCTGGCCACCTTCCACTACCAATTATAAAAAAGTAGCCGCCGGGTTTGGCGGGGCGGAAGCGACGTGCCTATATTTGCGTCGCTTTAGGAATAAAGCATGGCTGAGCAGCCAGCAGACGCGGATGTAGCTCAGTTGGTAGAGCGCAACCTTGCCAAGGTTGAGGTCGCCGGTTCGAACCTGGTCATCCGCTCGAACGTACGAAGCCGCTTCCTTTCGGGGGAGCGGCTTTCGTTTCGTTAGCCCCTAAACGCCGGTCCTATCGTATCCTTCGTGCAGCGTTTTTTGCCGGTCTTCGTCCTGTCCGCTGGCCTTCTGCTCTGGCTGATCAACCTGCTGCACGCCCGCCCGCTGTTTCTCGACGAGGCCAACGTGGCGCGCAACCTCTTCGACCGCTCCTACACCGGCCTGTTGCTGCCGCTCGACCACGACCAGTATGCTCCCCCACTCTACCTCTGGCTGACCAAGCTGATGGGTGAGACCTTCGGCTACGGAGAAGTCGCCCTGCGTATCCCGGCATTCCTCGGCGGATTGCTGGCGGCCGCTAGCCTGTACCTTGGCGGACGGCGGCTGCTCCCCGGTGGGTACGCGGTCCTGCCCCTGTTGTTCCTCTTCGTCAATCCCCACGTACTGCAGTATGTCTCCGAGGTCAAACCCTACGGGGTGGACCTCGGCGTGGCGGCGGCTTTGCTGACGGCTGCTCTGATTCGTGATCCCGACCGACCCTCCCTGGTGCTGTGGGCGCTGGGGGGCGCAGTGGCGGTTTGGCTTTCCCTGCCATCGGTCTTCGTGCTGGCCGCGGTGGGGCTGTACGGCCTATACCACGATCTCCGTTGGGTGTGGCCGATCGCGGTGTGGTTACTTTCCTTCGGCCTACTGTATACGGTATTACTCCGGCCGTACCTGGAGGTATCGGTACTACAGGCTTACCACGAGGCATATTTTCTCGATCCTACCTCACCGAGCAGCGTAGTATCACGACTTGCCGCCATCGGGCGGTTGGCCTTCGGGCATACGGTGGTGGCCATCGGCGGGGGCGGGTTGCTGTTGGTGTACGGCGTTTGGAAGGAAAGCATACGCTCGTTCTGGTGTACGTTCCCCCTACTGATCGTACTGATCGTTTCGGTCGGGGGCTACTACAGTCTTATCGACCGATTGATGCTCTTCGCGTTGCCGGGGCTGTGGTTGGTCGCTTCCCTCGGCGTACACCGGCTGGTGTCTCTCTCCCGTTTGGCGTGGATTCCGGTGGGTCTCCTGCTTATTTTCGTACTGGGTAGTACGAAGGTCTGGAGGTACTACACCGCCCCTCAGGTGTTTAGTGACGGGCGCAGATTGGCACGGGAGGTGAAGGCCAGCAAATTACCGGTCCGTTTACACCATCTGGCCCGCCCCGTCATCGACTACTATGCACGCATACATCCGAATACGCGCTTCGATTACCGTGAACAAGAGGAACCGAAACCGGGACGTTACCGGAAGTTTTTCGCGGTACTCACGGCACCATCCGTTCGGCAGGCGGTTGAGCATGAGCAAAGGGGGGCGGCGGCGCGCGGGTGCAGGGTGGACCGGAAAAACTTATACCGGGCCGTCATCCTGACGATCAGATGTCCCGCACCGAATTCCGATCCGTGACGACCTCGACGAGTTCCCGGAGGAACTGGACCTGGCCGGCGGTCAGGCTGCTTTTCAGCGCATCCTTGATCGTGAGGAAGGTTCCGGACTCGAGTTCCTTCAGCTTTTCCTTCAGTTCGCCGGCGTCCTCGTACAACATTTGCTTCAGGCTGGGGATTTCGTGCCAGTCGCCCTCTACGGCCACGGCTTCTTCCCGATCCGCGGCGGGTTCGAGGGCAATGAGGTCGGGATTATCCCGGCGTAGGTCGCCTTCCGGGAGGCCCCACTCTTCGGAGTGTCGGGTAAGGAATACCTCCAGGCCCCGTTCGCGAAAACGGTAGATGATGAGTCGGGCTTTTTTTCGTAGTCCCATAGAGCATGCTATAATCGCGGTCGGTGGTCGGGGCGGCTGACACAAAGATACAACGAAGGCGCCTCCGCCGTCGTTATCACCCCTATAACTGACGCCATGAAGTATTTGTTTCTGCTTTTATGCTCCGCCCCCCTCCTCCTGATTGCTCAGTCGGACGCCTCCGAACTCACCGGGGCCTGGCGTACGACCTACCCCGGGCCCGACGGTAGCCACAATACCCTGACCATGACCATCGCCGACGGCTATTTCGTCATGACGGCCTTTAATGAACTGGACGGGACCTTTCTCGCCACCCTCGGCGGGAGCTACGCAGCGAACGAGGATGAGTTTACCGTTACCTACGAATTCGATTCATCCGATTCGGCGAATGTCGGCCAGACCCAGACTATGCCGTACATTCTTTCCGGTAACCTGCTGCTCTTCAACGGGGATAAGGCCTGGACCCGCGTCGACGGCGGCGAGAACGATCTGGCCGGTGCCTGGGTCATCACCGGGCGCCGCCGGGACGGTGAACTGCGGGAAATGGGCGACCGCGGGCCGCGCAAAACCATGAAGATCCTATCGGGAGACCGCTTCCAGTGGATCGCCTATAACACCGAAACCGCGGAGATTTCCGGCACGGGGGGTGGCACCTACACCACGGTGGGAGATAAGTACACGGAAAACATCCAGTTTTTCAGTCGGGATGCTTCCCGCGTGGGTGCCGAGCTTCAATTCAACTACGAGCTCAGAAACGGCGACTGGCACCATTCGGGACGCAGCAGTAAGGGGGATCCGATCTACGAGGTCTGGTCGCGAAGAGAGTAGCCCCAGCAAGACTCGAACTTGCATTTTCGGTTTAGGAAACCAACGTTCTATCCCTTGAACTATGGGGCTTCGGTGAGGAGGGGGGAGAGTTAGGGGGTAGGTGGTAGTAGATGGTAGCCGGCATGGCCGTGCTACGCTACCCACTACCACCTACCCCCTAATGCCTACCCTAAAGTTCCTCACTGGGCACAAAGTTAAGCGCCGCGCCGTTAATACAGTAGCGCAAGCCCGTGGGCTCCGGCCCGTCCGGGAAAACGTGGCCCTGGTGGCCGTCACAGCGGGCGCAGCTGACCTCCGTTCGTTTCATGCCGTAGCGGTTATCGACGTCTTCTTTGATGTAGGCTTCATTGATGGGTGCGTAAAAGCTGGGCCAACCGGTTCCGGATTTGAACTTCGTGTCACTGCTGAATAGCGGCAGGCCACAGGCCCGGCAGGCGAACACGCCGGCTTCCGCCACGTCGTTCAGCGGGCTGGTGAAACTGCGCTCGGTCCCCTCTTCCCGCAGCACGTTGTACTCCTGATCGGTCAAAATTTCCCGCCAGTACGCTTCGGTCGTGTCGATGGGGTCGACCTGCCCCGGCACGGGCGGCGGGTCGTAGCGGTAGTCGGGGAGCTGGGAGGCTACGTTGGCGCTACTTTCTGTGGTGGACACCGTGGTCTGATTAGCGGAGTTGCACGAAAACAGGATAGCAGTCAGGCAGATTGAAACGACGCGCATAAGTTTGGTTTTCCCTGTAACGTCCGGCGGGTCGGTATGGGTTTACGCTTGCCGCAGCCGTGTGGATAACGATTGCGGATCACCTACGAACAACCGTTCGGGTAGGGCGTATAGCAGGCATGAAAGTAAACAAAGTGACCGTCGCCATGGGCGATGGAATCGGACCCGAGATCATGCAGTCCGTCCTTGACATCTTTTCCGCCGCCGGCGTGCCCCTCGAATACGATAAGGTTGACATCGGCGAAAAAGTATACCGCGGTGGCAATACGAGCGGTATCACCCCCCGGGCGTGGGATCGTATTCGCACCAACAAAATCTTCTTCAAGGCACCCATTACCACTCCCCAGGGCGGTGGGTATAAGAGCCTGAACGTAACCCTGCGCAAAACCCTCGGCCTCTACGCTAACATTCGCCCCTGTAAGAGCTTCCATCCCTTCATCACGACCAAGCACCCCAACATGGACGTGGTCATTATCCGGGAAAATGAGGAAGACCTCTACGCGGGTATCGAGCACCGGCAAACGGCCGAAGTCACCCAGTGCCTCAAACTGATCACCCGGCCGGGCTGTGAGCGCATCGTGCGCTACGCCTTTGAATACGCCCGCCTGTACAAGCGCAAGAAAGTGACCTGCTTCGTGAAGGACAACATCATGAAGATCACCGACGGGCTCTTTCACGAAGTGTTTAAAGAAATCGCGGAGGAGTACCCCCAGATCGAATCGGAGAGCCGCATCATCGACATTGCCGCCGCCAGGCTGGCCGACACGCCGGAGATGTTCGACGTGGTGGTGACTTCCAATCTTTACGGGGATATCATTTCCGACATTGCCGCCCAGATCAGTGGGTCGGTAGGGCTGGCGGGCTCGGCTAATATCGGCCAGGAGGTAAGCATGTTCGAGGCCATCCACGGTTCGGCCCCCGACATTGCCGGGCAGAACATCGCCAATCCCTCCGGACTACTGCGGGCGGGGGTGATGATGCTCTCCCACATCGGGCTACCCAAGTATGCCGAAACCATAAAGAACGCCTGGGCCCGTACCATCGAGGAGGGCATCCATACGCCGGATATCTACAAGGAGGGGTCCAGTAAGGAGCGGGTCGGGACGACCGGCTTCGCGCGCGCGGTCATCGAACGGCTCGGGCAGTCTCCCTTTCACCTGGAACCGGTTTCTTACCGTGACGACGTAGAAATTAACCTGCCCGCCTACCGCCGCAAGCAAGGTATTAAAAAAGTCTTGCAGGGGGTAGATGCCTTCATCGATTGGGCGGGTAAAGACCCTGACGAATTGGCCCGAAAAATCAAGCCCCTCAGCGACAACCTGAAACTACGCATGATCACCAACCGCGGGGTCAAGGTCTGGCCCGATGGGTTTTCGGAGACCTTCTGTACCGACCACTGGCGCTGCCGCTACGAGACGACCGGCGACCGTGCTGAAAAGTCGGACGTCGTCGACCTATTACGGGCGGCCGTCAGTGCCGACGTGGACATTATCAAAACCGAAAACCTGTACACCTTCGACGGTAAGCGGGGCTACTCCCTAGGTCAGGGACAGTAACTATATTGAGCACCTACTATAAACCAGTGATACTATGCCAAAGCAGTACGAGAAACTTCTGGAGGGTAACCGCGCCTGGGTCAAAAACGTATCCCGCTACGAACCCGACTTCTTCGAGGGTATGTCGGAAGGTCAGCACCCCCCTTACCTCTGGATCGGCTGCGCCGACAGCCGGGTACCCGCCGAAGAAATCACCCAGTCGCTACCGGGTTCGATCTTTGTACAGCGCAACGTAGCCAACCTCGTCGTGCATACCGATTACAACCTGCTGAGCGTGGTTAACTACGCGGTAAAGGCCCTGAAGATCCAGCACATCATCATCTGCGGTCATTACGGCTGCGGTGGAATCAAGGCCGCGATGAGCAACACCTCTTACGGCCTGCTGGATAACTGGCTGGCCCACATCAAGGACGTGTACAAAGTCAATCGACACGAATTGGACGGTATCGAAAAAGAGGACGACCGTTGGAAGCGCTTCGTGGAGCTGAACGTGCGCGAACAGGTGGCCAACATGGCCAAGATGTCCTTCATTCAGGAAGAATGGAAAGAGGGCGACTTTCCCTACATCCACGGGTGGGTATTCAATATCGAGAACGGCGAGATCATCGACCTGAACATGAGCATCAATAGCGCCGATAGTCTCGACGAGGTGTACCGCTTCGATTAGCTTCCGTTACCTTCGTGGCTCCTTAACCGAGCTACGACATGAACACCGATTTTCTGGGCCGCCTGGGCCTCCACGACGATAACGACGGCAGCAGCAGCGGCCAGCGGGGGATGCACAACCCCGACCACCACCTCGAGAGCTACTCCCCCGTCGACGGCCAACGCATCGGCCGCGTCAGCGTCACCACCCGCGAACAGTACGACGGTATCGTACAGCAGGCGCAGGAGGCCTTCAACCACTGGCGTATGGTACCCGCCCCCCAGCGGGGTGAAATCGTCAGGCAGTACGGGGAAGCCCTGCGCCGCCACAAGGACGATCTGGGCCGTCTGGTCAGCTACGAAATGGGCAAGAGCCTCACCGAAGGCTGGGGGGAAGTACAGGAGATGATCGACATCTGCGACTTCGCCGTGGGCCTGAGCCGCCAGCTGTACGGACTGACCATGCACTCCGAGCGCCCCCTGCACCGTATGTACGAACAGTACCACCCGCTGGGCGTAGTGGGCATCATTTCGGCCTTCAATTTTCCGGTGGCCGTCTGGTCGTGGAACAGCATGATCGCCCTGGTCTGTGGAGACGTGACCATCTGGAAGCCGAGCGAAAAGGCACCCCTCTGCGGCGTGGCCTGCCAGAATATCTGGGCGGAAGTCGCCCGGGCCAACGAGCTACCCGAAGGGATCAGCAACCTCATCAATGGTGATTACACCGTCGGTACGCTTATGACCGAAGACAGTCGCATCCCCCTCGTGTCCGCTACCGGCTCTACCCGGATGGGCAAGCAGGTGGCCCAGACCGTCGGCACCCGCCTCGGTAAGACGCTCCTGGAACTGGGTGGCAACAACGCCATGATCGTCACCCCCTCCGCCGACATGGACCTCGTACTGACCGGGGCGCTGTTCGGCGCCGTGGGGACCTGCGGACAGCGCTGTACCTCCACCCGCCGCCTGATCGTGCACGAAGACCGCTACGCGGAGGTGCGCGACAAGCTCGCCGCCGCCTACGGTCAACTCAGCATTGGCAACCCCCTGGACCAGAACAACCACGTCGGTCCGCTCATCGACGCAGCTGCCGTACAGATGTACCTCGACGCCATCGAGGGAATCAGGGCCGAGGGCGGCACCATGATCGTCGAGGGCGGCCGCCTGGAGGGAAAGGGGTCGGACTGCTACGTCAAGCCCTGTATGGCGGAAGTGAAGCCCGACAGTATGATGGCTCAGAAAGAAACGTTCGCCCCTATCCTCTACCTGATGAAGTACCGGGACCTGGACGAAGCGATCGCCATCCAGAACAGCGTACCCCAGGGACTAAGCTCCGCCATCATGACCACCAATATGCGTGACAGCGAGCGCTTCCTGAGCGCGGCCGGTAGCGACTGCGGCATTGCCAACGTCAATATCGGTACCAGCGGAGCCGAGATTGGCGGGGCTTTCGGTGGCGAAAAGGAAACCGGCGGCGGCCGTGAATCCGGTTCCGATAGCTGGAAGGCCTACATGCGGCGGCAGACCAATACCATCAACTACTCCACCGAACTGCCCCTGGCCCAGGGCATCACCTTCGACATTCAGCCAATTTAGACTATGCGGTATCACCTAGTATCCGGTGGCTGTGGTTTCGTAGGCCGCAATATGGTTAAGCGGTTGTACGCCACCACCCAGGACAAGATCATCTTCGTGGACAACCTTTCGGTAGGGACCCACCCCTCGACCTGGTTGTCCGCTCCCCACCTGCGCACCGCCGCCCCCTTAGAGGTGTACGGAAAAGACGAACGCCTGCTTTTCCTCCACCAGGACTTCCGGAAGTTCCTGCGCGATATCATCGACGACCCGGACTACATCAAAACTCACTACGCACCGGATTTTGAACGCTTCAGCGACGTCTACCACTTCGCGGCCATCGTGGGGGGACGCTCGACCATCGAGGGCGACCCGATGAAGGTGGCCCTGGACCTGAGCATCGACGCCGAGTTCTTTTACTGGATCACCCGCCACCGCCCCGACCGGACACTGTACCCCTCCAGCAGCGCCGCCTACCCCATTGACCTGCAAACGGAGGGGGACGCCATCGCCCTGGCCGAGTCGGACATCAACTTTAAGAAAATGGGCGAGCCGGACATGACCTACGGTTGGAGTAAACTGACGGGAGAATTTTTGGCCAAGGTGGCCGCCGAACACTACGACCTGTCGGTGACCGTCATCCGACCCTTCTCGGGCTACGGCGAAGACCAGGACCTCTCCTACCCCATCCCGGCCATTGCCGCCCGCATCGCACGCCGCGAAGACCCGGTGGAGGTCTGGGGCACGGGCCGGCAGGGGCGGGACTTCGTCCACATCGACGACGTACTCGACTGCATCCTCTGGGCCATGGACCGCGTCACCGACGGCTCGGCCATTAATATCGGGCGGGGGGAGTTGCTCTCCTTCATCGACATCATTAAAACGATGTGCGATATCGAAGGCTACGACCCCGAGATCAAGCAGTTACTCGATAAGCCGGTCGGGGTATTCAGCCGCTACAGTAATATGGATAAGGTGCACGCGATGGGGTGGCGGGCGCAGATCTCCGTGCGGGAGGGGATGCGGCGGGTGCTGGAAGCGCGGAGGGGGGGCTAAGGGGTTAGGGGGCTAAGGGGTTAGGGGGCTAAGGAGGAACTTAAATTATAAGTTACTGTAAAGTACCTTTTGTGACATGGACAATGATTGGACTGAACTGGATGTATCGGATAGTTATATGGTAAACGATCCCGGAGTTCCCTATGGCAAGCAGTCTTCGGAGCGAGAGCAGTATATCGCACGTATGCGCAAACGAACCCGTGCGGCCGCCGTGGCAGTGATTGACTTCATCAGTACGTGCAAATACTCACCGGCCATGAAGGTGATAAGTCATCAAATTATAAAGTCTGCCTCTTCTACGGCGGCGAACTATCGCGCGGCCTGCGTAGCCCGGTCGGGTAGGGAGTTCTTTGCCAAAATCAGCATAGTAGTAGAGGAAGCCGACGAAACCGTATTCTGGCTGGAACTGATGTACGAAGCCAATTTGCCTCTAGACAAATCAAAAATAGTGGCTCTAGGCAATGAGTGGCGAGAAATTAGTAAAATCGTGACCAAATCCCGTAAATCGTATAAAGCCCGGTAACTAACCCCCTGACCCCTTAACCCCCTGCCTAACCCCCTGACCCCCTGACCCCCTGACCCCTTGACCCCCTGACCCCTTGACCATAATCTGCTTCGGCCCCGGCCCCACATTCAAAGGCGGCATTTCCAACTACAACACCTCCCTGGCCAGGGCTCTGGACCGGCGCGGCGACTGCGAGGTGCACATCGTGAGCTGGACGCAGCAGTACCCGGCCATCATTCCGCGGGAGTTCGTCGACAAGACCAGTAAGGTCGATTTGTTGGAGGGGACCGATATCCGGGTGAAGTACCTGACGAACTACAATAACCCCCTGACCTGGCGGGAGACCGTGAAATACATCCTTTCCCTACGGCCGGACCAGGTTATCTTCCAGTGGGCCATCGCGATTCAGGGCATTCCGCTGGGTTGGATCGCGCGGCAACTGCAGGGAAAGGGCATGGAGGTAATTTTCGATTTGCACTTTGTCATCCAGAAGGAGAACTCGAGCCTGGACCGGCGACTCACCCGCTACGGTATTTCCCCAGCGGATACCTTTATCGCCCATGCCTACAGGACAGTAGATGAACTGAAGGAACTCTTTCCCGCCCGGCAATTTACGGTCAATGAAACGGGGGCGCGGGCGCGGGTGCAATCAGTACCCGTGAACTCCGGCCGCAATTCGACCCCGGTGATTAAACTGTACCACCCGGTGTACGACCTGTTTCAGCCCAATCCGGACTTCGACGTAGCGGCCTTTAAGGAACAGCACGGACTGCGGGAACACGTCTTTCTGTTCTTCGGCTTTATCCGGAAGTACAAGGGCTTGCACCACGTCATCCGGGCCTTCGCGCAGGTGGCGGAGCGGCGGGAGGACGTTAGTCTCATCGTTTGCGGTGAATCCTTCTGGGACACGCTACGGAGCGACAAACTCTCTACAAAGATCAAGAACGCGACCTTCGGGCTGGCCAAAAAGCTATTCCTGAACAAGTCCGACGACGAGCGCGACTACCGACCCCTGGAGCTTATTGACCGGTTGGGCATCCGTGATCGGGTGCTAGTAAAAAATGAATTCGTGGCCAACGAGGACGTGCATCGCTACTTTCAGGCCAGCGACGTGGTGGTACTCTTCTACAGTTACGCCACTCCCTCCGGCGTGGAAAGCATCAGCTACAATTTCGAGCTACCGGCCGTGGCGACCCGCGTCGGTCACTTCCCCGAAACGATCCGGGACGGCTACAACGGCTACCTAGCCGAACCCGAAAACATCGACGACATGGCCCGCCAACTGGAACGGAGTATCGACACCCCCATCCCCCACGAAAACGTCCGCGCTACTACCCAGGACATGAGCTGGGATAATTATGCGGCCGCTATTGTACGGGATGGTAGCGCCCAATAGACAGCCACCGTCAATGGCGTCGCAAAAAGCGCCGCCACTGCGTTGGCCTTTTCATTG
>CAZQNE010000019.1:0-72462 GCA_964594535.1 uncultured Lewinella sp. | reverse complement strand
AAGTCTGATCCGTGGGGACTATCTTTGAAGACATGGGCTGGTTGCTGTTTCTTTAGTTGTCGTAAACCAAAGATAAGGGCGCCAGCCCACCTTGTCAGAACCTCACCCCCAGCATCACACGGAAAGGTTCATGCAACAACGCCGCTTAGGATTTGTGATTTTTAGTATTGCTGAAAATTCATAGTCATCAGCGTAGCTAGCGCCACCTAGTAGCAGCGGTTTTCAGTTTAGATTTGCATGACGCGCAAGCCACACATTTCCAGCATCTTACGCCACCCCTCGTCTAGGTCATCCATAATCGTAGTCAACATTACCGAGCGCTGCACTTCCCACAACTTGATGCGCATCCGTAGTTTTTTCAGCAGCCGGTCAAAAACGCGATTGCAGCACTCCAGGATTTGGTCCGCCGTAAAGGCAAGCATCATCAGGTAGGCGAAGTTGGTCGCCAAGTTTTCTTTGCTTGACCATAATTATGACAGTAGTTGTATTCCTGGTTTTTCAGTGTACTGAACACTTCATTTTTGATCTTCCACTGACTGCGCCCCCTTTCCAGTACGGCCATCAGGTTGCTGTGGTGCAGTTCGATGTTAGTGAGGTAACTGAAGATAACTTCCTTGCCCGAGGCTTCATGACCCGGCAATAAAGGACGTTCACGCGCACCCCCTCGTTTGACTTGTTCAGGGCCACATCGTTGACATAACCCAACTCATAGCTACCCCCCTTACGTCGCTTCGTCTTCCAGCGTATTTTGCTCCGTGCGTTGAGCTCATCAAACTGCTCAAAAAGGTATTTTGACCCTGACTCCTTGGCATTGATATTGTACTTCCATGTCGGGCTGGACGCGGTAATCAAGTTCATGATGGGCACACAAGTCTAAAGGGCAGCCAGTACGTAAACCATTGATCAATGGCCGTTTACAGTAGCCTAACGTTCAAAGAATCGCTTAGCCGCATTGTGTTCGCAGTCATTCTTCGTATCCCCGTCTTGCTTAAGAATCGGTTCGTTATCGACGACGGAGAATTGACGCCGTTTGGGACACACCAGCGCGCCGGTCAACATCGCATGCGAATAAGATACCGTCCCATTTTTCTGCTGACGTTCCAGGCAGAAAGGACACTTCACCTTATGGGAGCATTGGTGCTGAACGCCATCCACGCTGACCACATAGTGGTCATTCCAGTAGCGGTAGGTGGGGGCCACTCGTTGACTTTCCAAAGACGGCAGCACCTGATAATATCCTGCGTTAAAGTCCGGAGCGGTTAAGCGGTTGAGAATCTCGCGCAGGCCATTATCGGAAGGGATGCGCTCAATGCCATAGGCCGCCTGCAGATTTTGCTTTTCGACCGGTAGTTTGGGCCGAAAGCCAAAAAGGGAGGGTGCCTTGAAACGAATAATAGTATACCCACTTTTGAGGGCATCCATGGCCGTGTGGGAAGCGTTTGTGCGCTGCGAATCGCTGTTTGCGCAGTGCTCCAGGGCGGGCAAGATAAGTTGCTCGTAGACCTGAGTGGGGCGGATTTGATTGCTTTCTGAGGTAGTTGGCATTCGCGAAAGGTAGCAACAGCTTACCTTTCAGGCTTCTAGCGGGCTAAACCGAGAACTGCTGCAAGGCCAGGAAGATAGACATCGGCGGGGTGCCCCTGGGGCGCAAACGCGAACAAACGAAGTTATCAAAAGGAAAAGGAGCGGCGCAAGAATAATCAGCGTAGCGAGGTAGAGGGTAAGTTTAGTAAGGCAAAGGAGCGGTACGGGATGGACCGGCTATATGCGCGTCTACCGCAGACGACGCTAGCTGAAATATCGCTAATGCTGCTGAGCATCAGCCTAGTGAAGCTGCTGCGGGAGGCAGGGGACTCGCTTTTTTCATTATTACATGTCCATATGGCCCCCGTGGGCGCGCTATCTGCGGCTTTTAGTAAAGCATTTATTCAGTGAGTACCGGCAACTGTTGGATCGCCCGGCGAGGCCCAACAGAAGGCTGACGACTACGCTGGGTTTTTGAGGAAGCCCTAGGTTAAAGTGCCAGCCCAGTTTTGAGCCCTACACATCCCGCACCTTCACGTACCGCTCCCCACACCCCTCTGTACAAATGTAGGTTACCGTCAACTGGGTACCGTCGATCCTATAGGAGACGGGGAGGTCGGTAGCACAGTTGATCGGGAAGATTACACGTTTGCCGGGACTGTAGCGCCCCATGCCTCCCAATGTACTCGTTAACCCTACGCCGCAGAGGCCCAGATCTGTCCGGTAAGTCGAATCGGAGAAGAAAGTGACGATCCGCTCATAGGTGGCGGGCTGATACATGCCGGAACCATCACCGGGATCGGCGTAGACTTAGGTGAGCTTCCAGGTCCCGAGGATGGAGTCGGGGGTGACCCGATCCTCGTCCTCCCCGCAGCCCGATAACATCACGGCGAGGACAAACGGTAATACGGGGGAGAAAAGACGTGGCATGGCGAATAATTTTGGCATAGGGGGTAAATGTACTTCACCGGCTAATACGTTGGTACAATTACCGAAAATGCAACCGAAAAGAAACTGCGACAATCCGGCGACCGCCACGTTTCAATAGGTGAGACCATCGCAACGTAGCCACCCTACCCGTGAAAGTACCTTACCGCAAAATCTCCGATAGGGGTATTACCGCGACCCGCGGAACATAGATTGTCAACCGACGGGCAACCACTCCCCATTCGCTCCATTGGTCCACGTAATGCTGTCAACCTAATTAACCATCGACTACGACCCGACTCACGACCGAACCAGGCCACCATCTACCCCCTCAACGCCCTGCTCTGCTGTGCTTAAACCGCTATACTTTCGGAAGCGTAAACCCATCGCACCCGCGCCCCGCCGCCCACCTGCCTCCGCTGAACTCCGCGCCCCCTCTGATCAACTCTGCGGGCTACCCCGTCCATAACCAAATCCTCCCATCCCCGTTACCCAATCCAAACCCTGATCACCCGTGGAAATTTCACTGGCCGGTACCCTCCTGATGTTCATCCCGATCCTGAGCTTCCTGGCGCTCTGCTACTTTTTGTTTAAGTACCTGGTGAAACAGGGGAGGAAGTGAGGACATAGATGGGGGGGGTGGGTCGCGGGTCATGGGTCGGTCCGCAGCTGCGCGCCGCCCCACCGCTAGTTTGGGGTATCTTCCCCTGGTTACAGTGAGCGGGGTACTGGCTCCCTCTGGAAACGTGTGTATGCTACGAATCATACTAATGGCCTTCGCTTTGCTGTCACTCCGAGGGCTGCCGGCGCAGGCGGATACCGGGGAACATGGTCCCTACGAAATCAGTGGCACCCAGGCGCGGGAGGGAGACGACCCCTACCTGACCGAGCTCTACTGGAGCCTGAACGACAGCCCCATGCAGCAGCGCCTGCGCCGCATCCGGCCGCTGCCCGTCGGGGTGGTCTACTACCAGCAGCGGGACGAGGGCTACGCCGAAGCGAAGGAGGAATTTGAGACCATCCGTGATCTGGGCTTTACGGCCCTGAAGCAGGTGCTGCTGTGGGACCCCGACAATCCCGAAGGCTACGACGAGCGGGTCTTCCGGGCGGCCATCGACGCGGGCATCTCCCCCTGGTACTACGGTAAGGGCGGCTGGGCGGACATCACCCCGGAGCTAGTCGGCGAACTCGGGATCGAACTGGACCCCATTCCGGAGAACATGCCGGCCATTCAGTCCGACCCCCGGATTATCGAATACCAACGGCACGTCTGGCACGAGCGGGTAAGCCGAATGGACGAAAAGCCCCCCAAACCGAAGGGAATGGGCGAGCCGGGCCGCAACAGCCCCTGGATGCCCGAACGGCTGATCGGGCCCTTCGCCGACTGGCTAGAAGAGCAGTACGGCAGCATCGGCGCACTGGAAGAGGCCTGGAACTGTGGCTTCATCGGGAGCTGTGACTACGCCGACTTCACCACGGCGGCACGGGAGTTGCTGGGCAGCGACTTCGACGAATACGGCAACGGAACCGGGAAAAAGGTGAAGGATTTCCGCCGCTACCGCGACGCGATGAAGTTCCAGTCGGAGCTCATCGTCGAGAACTACCAGCGGACGATGGACCTCTACTACGACTGGGACCCCGACGAGCCCGAGCGCACCGGCGGCCACCAGCTCTTCGAAAACCAGGCCATGAATACCTGGGACCTGGAGGGGCAGGCCAAAACCGCCGCCATCGGGGGCTCCTTTTACTCCAGTATCCACCTGACGCACCACCTCTTCCTGGCCGACAATGAGATCATGCGGCCGGTGTACTGGCAGGCACGCACCATCGCCGATATGTTCAAGGGCGGCTGGGCGGCCGTGTGGGAAAGCACGGGCGGTCCCTCGGCCTTCAGCGGCTACCAGCAAAATACGGTCGACGGCGGCACCATGGCGCAGCTCTTTACGGCCTACCTGGCGGCCGGACTGAAGGGCATCGGCGTCTGGATGTGGAATTCCCGCGGCGAGGGCTGGGAGGTGGGGGAATACGCCCTGACCGACGTACAGGGGGACCCCGCGGAGCGGGCCATCGTAGCCGGCCGGTTCGCCGAGCGGATGCAGGAAAACCGCTTCGAACTCTGGGAAGCGCTGGACGAGCCGACCGTCGGTATTCTCTACAGCTGGGAGAACGACGCAACCCTGGGACGGATGTCGCTGGGTCAGTACGAACTCAACACCCCCGTGTACGCCACCGACCACGATGCCCAGTACCGGCAGTACCACAGTCAGGGCCGGCTGGGCGTCTCCCGGGCCCTGATGAACCACCACGTGCCCTTCGAGTACCTGACCGAGCGGGACCTATCGGCGGGTCTGGCCGGTCGCTACCCCGTTATTTACCTGCCGTATATGGTCACGCTTTCCGCGGAACACCGGGAGATCCTAAAGCAGTACGTCGCGGACGGCGGGCGGTTGGTGGCGGACTTCCCGGTATTCATGCTCGACACCTACGGGCGGCTAAATAAACAGCGGGAGGGCAGTGGCTTTCCGGAGCTGTTCGGGTTCCAGGTGGGCGACTACCAGCACACCTTCAACCGGCCGCTGGAACTACTGGGGGAAGAACTATACACCCTCTACGGCGACCTGAAGCTAAAGGGAGCCGAGGTGATCGAAACCTTCGCCGGCGGGGTTCCCGCCGTCGTCCGCCATGCCTACGGGGAGGGCGAAGTTCTGCTATTCAACTTCGAGGCGGGCCGGCAGACCTTCCGGCCGGGGAATGACGCCATGGAGGCCTTCCTTACCTACCACACCCTGGGGGACCACCGGCCACCCTACGCCGTAAGTGGCGCGAGCAGTAGCACGGTGACCCGCCGTAGCGCGCCGGAGGCCGACCACTACTTCATCCTGAACGACGGGGCGGCGGAAACGATCACCGTAACCTCCGACGTGATCGACTACGGGGAGGCCGTGAACGTCTACTCCGAGGAGGTGCTGCCCCCCACCCCGGGTGGGTTCTCGGTCGAAGTACCGGAGCGAACGGGGGTTTGGGTACGGGTGGAGAAATGAGGCGGCGCACGGTAGGTAGTCTGCTGCTTTCGATCGTTCTCTGCGGCGGTGTACTGGCCCAGGTGGAAGACCTCAACTGCGTCTGGCCCGCCCGGTGGATCGTAGCGACCGACGCGCCCACGCGGGAGTACAACGTGCAGCACTTTCGCCGAAGCTTTACCCTCGACACGCTGCCCGACTCCCTCATCGTGCATACCAGTGGCGACAACCGCTACCAGCTCTTGGTGAATGGCAAGATCGTCACCTGGGGGCCACAGCGGGGGGACCTGCGCCACTGGCACTACGAATCCACCGACCTTACTCCTCACCTGCGCCCCGGCGCCAACGTCATCGCTGCCGTCGTGCTGAACTACGGGAGCCACCCCCCGGACGCCCAGCTGAGCGTACAGTCGGGTTTTCTGCTGGCCGCCAACCGCCGGGAATTTCGCCACCTCAACACCGGCACCGGCGACTGGCTAGGGCTACACAATCAGGCCTATTCCGCCCATCCCGTGAGCCGCGAACAAACCGGCGGCTACTACGGGGCCGGCAGCAAGGAGCGCGTCGACGGAAGGCAGTACCCCCGGGGCTGGCAGCGGATCGAATACGACGATACGGCCTGGGCCCCCGCCACGGTCGTCGAATCCGCCTTCGCCCGGGGCTGCCGCTGGGCCAGTCGCTGGAAACTTACTCCCCATACGCTGCCCTTAGAGCGGTGGACGGCAGCCCGCTTTCAGTCGGTACGCCGGGCGGAGGGCGTGGACGTACCGGCGGGCTTCGTAGCGGGCCGGTCCGCTCTGGTGGTACCGGCCCGCACTACGGCCAGTTTCGTGCTGGACTACGGCGACTACTTCACGGCCTATCCGGAATGGTCCTTTACCGGCGGCCGCGATGCTATACTCACCTTCACCTACGTTGAAGCCCCCCACTACGGCGAGCTGCGCGACCGGAATAAGGGCCACCGGGGAGTGGTCGAGGGCAAACAATTCGTCGGCGTGCAGGATGTGTACGCAGCCGACGGCAGTGCGGAGCAGAGCTACCGCCCCCTATGGTGGCGGGCCGGTCGCTATATCAGGGTCGACGTAGCTACCGGAGCTGAGCCGCTGACCGTCGATTCGGTCGCCCTGAACGACAGCCACTTTCCATTCACGAACCGGGCAAGCTGGGCGGCGGTCGGACCGGATACGGCCCTACTCACCGATATTCTGCGCATCGGCGACCGTACCCTCCGCGCCAATGCCCACGAGCACTACACGGACTGCCCCTACTACGAGGAAAGCCAGTTCGAGGGAGATACCCGCATTCAGGCGCTGGCCAGCTACTACCAGTACGGGGAGGCTAGGCTGGCACGCAACGCCATCGAACAGTTCAGCTGGTCGCTTACCGAGGAGGGTTTTCTTTCCGCCCGCTACCCCACCAACAGCCTCTACTACATCCCCAACTACTCCCTGTACTGGATCGGCATGCTCTACGACTACGCCTGGCTGGTCGACGATCCGGATTTCGTGGGGGCTAAGCTCCCCGTGGCCCGGATGATCCTGGGCTACTTCCTGCGCCACCAGCGGGAGGACGGCACCCTGCTCCCCCTGGACTACCACGAGTTCATCGACTGGGCCTTCCCGAAGGGAGAGGCACCCCGGGATCGTACGGGCTACGGAGCCCTCCCCGACCTGAGTTTTTTGCAGGCCCTGGAGTGGGCGATCGCGCTAGAAGAGGCCTTCGGCGAAGACTACTATCGCGAAACTTACCGCCGCGCGGCCGATCAGCTACGGCGGTCCATCCACCGCCACTACTGGCACGAAGGTGTGGGCCTGTTCACCGACGTACCCGGCGACACCAGCCGGATTTCCGAACACACCAACAGTCTGGCCATTCTGACGGGAGTGGTAAGCGGCCAGGGGGCGGGCCGGCTCTTCGACACCCTGCAAACGGTGGAGCGCCGTACCCGGGCCACCCTCTACTGGCGCTTCTACTACAACGAGGCCATGGCGGCGGCCGGCCGGGGCGATCACTACTTGAATAGCCTCCACCCCTGGGAGACTATGGTCGAGCTGGGGGCCAGCACCTGGCCGGAAACGGGCCCCAATAGCCGCAGCGAGTGCCACGGTTGGGGCGCGAGCCCGAACTACCATCTTTACAGCATCGTGGCGGGCATCACTTCCGGAGCACCGGGTTGGCGGGAGGTGCGCATCGAGCCCCGGCTGGGTGAACTGAGCGAACTTCGGGTACAGGTCCCCCACCCCGCCGGCCAGATCGCAGTGGACCTCAAAAGGGAGGCGGGACGGCTGTCGGGTAGCATCACCCTCCCCCCCGGCACCAGCGGGGAATTCATCTGGAAGGGCGGGCGGCAGCGACTCCGGGCGGGGACGCAGGTGCTGAGGTTGCCGGATAATTAAAATCCGTGACGGGGGCGCAAGTCAAACGGATACCACCACACCCGCATGCTCCCGTGCGGCGGCCAGGATGGCGTACTCCACTCCCCGTAATTCGGCTAACCCCCGTAGGCGACCGATGGTAGAGTAGCCGGGATTGGTGTGGCGGTGCAGGTCGTCGAGCATTTTGTGGCCGTGGTCCGGCCGCATGGGTAGGGGGCGGTCGCGCTTCTGCCGTTCCGCTACGAGCAAACGCACGATGGCGTACATGTCCACGTCGCCGGCCAGGTGGTCGGCCTCGTAGAAATTGCCGCGGTCGTCCCGCTTCGTGGCGCGCAGGTGGATGAAGTGGATGCGGTCGCTCCAGCGTTGCACGATCCGGGTCAGATCGTTCTCGGGCCGCACCCCGAAGGATCCGGTACAGAAGCACAGCCCGTTGTGGGGGGAGTCGACGGCCCGCATGATGCGGTCGATGTCCGCCTCGGTACTCACTACCCGCGGTAGCCCGAGAATCGAGTAGGGCGGGTCGTCGGGATGGACGGTCAGGTACACCCCGACCTCCTCGGCTACCGGCACTACCTCGCGGAGGAAGGCCAGCAGATTATGCCGTAGTTCCTCCGCCCCGATGTCCCGGTAGGTTTGGAGCATGTTCCTGAACTCCGCGACCGTGTAGTGATCGTTGGCCCCGGGAAGGCCGGCGGTGATGTTTTTCATCAGAGTGAGCCGCTCGTCCGTCGGGAGATCGTCGAATACGGCGCGGGCCGCCCCGATTTGCGCGGGCGTGTAGTCGGCTTCGGCCCCCGGTCGTTGGAGAAGGAACAGGTCGAAGGCGGCGAAGCGGTCGGCATCGAAGCGCAGGGCCGTCGAGCCGTCCGCCATGGGGTAGTCCAGGTCGGTACGCGTCCAGTCCAGAATGGGCATGAAGTTGTAACAGACGACCCGGATGCCCCGGACGCTGAGGTTACGCAGGCACCTTTTGTAGTTTTCGATGTGGGCACGGTAGTCGCCACACCGCCGCTTGATGTCTTCGGAAACGGGTACGCTCTCGGCGACGGCCCATTCCAGTCCGGCCGCCTCGATCAGATGTTGCCGTTTTTGAATTTCGGCTACCGGCCATTCCGCCCCGTTGGGGATGTGGTGCAGGGCGGTAACGACGCCAGTGGCCCCCGCCTGGCGGATATCGGCCAGCGAGACCGGGTCGTCAGGCCCGTACCATCTCCAGGTCTGTTGTAGTTTCTTCTGCATGGTGTTTGTCGTACTACATTTAATGGAGACCTAACCGGACCAGGGGGGGGCTACCCTACCCTGCACGCCAACTGACACGCGCAAGCAGCGGCCGGCCAGGGGTTGCTCTTCGCACTGGGCGGGAGTAAGTTCCCGTCGGGAGGTGGTCACGATCAGCTCGTCCAGCCCCGCCCCCCCGAAACAGCAGCTGGTGGGGTGGGTCACCGGTAGAGGAACGGCTTCCACCAGCCGCCCCCGCTCGTCGTAATGGTCGATTCGTCCGCCGCCCCACATCGCCACCCAGAGGTGGTCGCGCTCATCGATGGTGATGCCGTCGGGGTAGCCATCCTCCCCGAAGTCGATGAACTCCTCGCGCCGGCTAATCGATCCGCGCTCCGCGTCGAAGGTGTAGCGGTCGATGCGGTGGGTAAGGGTGTCAGCGTGAAAGAAGTAGCGGTCATCACCCGACCAGGTGATGCCGTTGCTAAGGTGCATCTTCCGGATGTGGACGGACGTTTCGCCGTCTTCGTCCAGCCGGTACATGCTTCCCCGTGCTTCCCGGCCGTCCCACGTCATGGTGGCGGCCCAGAATCTTCCCCGGGAGTCGACGGCCCCGTCATTGAAGCGGGTGGAGGAATCCTCCTTTTCGGCTTCGCTCACGGCTTGCAAGTCCCGGGAATGCAGGTCGTAGGTATAAAATCCGTCCCGCAGGGCCAGCACAACGCCGGAATCGGTGCGCGGGGCCAGCACACCGATGGGCTGGCCGATGACGTAGGTATCCACGACACCCGTTAACCAGTCGCCGCGGAAAAACTGGCCCTCCAGCAAATCCACCCAGTAAAGCCGACCGGAGGTGGGGTCCCAGACCGGGCCCTCCCCGTGGTGGGCCCGCAGGTCGAAGAGGGGTTCCGTTGCGTATGGCGAAGTCTGCGGCATGGGAATTGATAAGTAGACCACCCGGGGCAAAGGGTGTAACGACCGGAAGGAATTTCTCTACACTACCGGGGTTACAGCAAGCGGAATGGAACCTCCGTCTAGTATGCGATACCCGGTGGGGAAAGTGTCACTGCATAGCCTGGCGGGGCTGCTTGCCGTCCTGAGCTGCGGGAGCCCCGAGCCCGTATCTCCGTCCCGCGACCTACTGCGGGAATGGCAGGAAAACCCCTCCGCCAGTCCGCTGATCGATTTCTCCTACGCCGGTTACCGCAACGGGACGGAGGCAAAGGATTTGCGTAACCTGGACCTGCCCGGCTTTCGGGTTACCGACTTCGGCGCCATCCCCGACGACGGGAAGGATGACATTGACGCTATCCAGCGGGCCGTAGACTCCGCGGCGGCGGTGGGCGGGGGACGGATTTACTTTCCGCGGGGGCGGTACGACTTCGACGTGGAGACCACCGGCCGTTTCGTGCACGTCAGCAGCAGCAACATTTTCCTGCTCGGCTACGGGGAGGAAAGTGGCGGGACCGTCATCTTCGACCACCACGCCAGTCCGACCCCGGTACCCGGTAAGCCCTGGCTGGCCGGCACCTACCCCTCCTTCGTCAGTTTCTCCCCGGAGGTCGGCTACGATCTGCCGGAAGTTTTCGAGAACCCCGGTAACCTCGCGGCCTCCGTGAGCGAAGCACAGGCACGGGGGGCGTTCACGCTGCGCGTAGACCGTCCGGAGGTGCTGGAGCCCGGTTCCGTGTACCTGCTCACCCAGCAGGAAACTCCCGATAGCTCGCTAGTCCGCGCACTGACCGCGCCCCTGGACCGGGTCGGAAGCCGCCATCAGGAAATCAGCGGACCGGGAAGCTACAAGATGCGGCACCTGGTTCGGGTGGTCGGGGTGGAGGGGCAGCGGATCACCCTGGACGCTCCCCTGCTCATGCGGTTGGAACCACGGTGGCAACCCAAACTCTGGCGAGTGCCCGGTTTGCTACGGGACGTCGGAATAGCGAAGTTTCGGATAGAGAATGATTGGTCGGAAGAGTTCGTCCACCACCAAAACGGAGAACACGACAACGGATTTAACGGCGTACAGCTCCGCTACGTCGACAACGGCTGGGTGGAAAGTATCGTGGCCTACAACAGCTCGGGGGTCGTCGGGCTAAGTAATACCATTAACTCAACCGTCAAAAATTGCCAGGTGCGGGGGATCCCCGGGCACAACGGGTTCACCGTGGGGGGGGCTTCGACCCGCAACCTGCTCTACAACCTACGCGGCGGCCGGGCCATGCACACCTTCGCCGTGAGTGGACCGGCCAGCGGGAACGTCTACTACAACTGCAGTGCGGACGAGCCCTCCGCCATCGACCTGCACGCGGGGCTGGGCATGGCCAACCTATTCGACAACATCGTCGGCGGAGTATTCATGCACGGGGGGAATGCCAAAGCCCTGCCCCCCGCCATGGGCCGCGGCCACGTCTTCTGGAACTGGCAGGTCGGCCGCTTCGAGCCCTATAAGGGACGGCCGAAGAACACCCTGTGGAAGGATACCGAGCTGCCCGCCGTGGTCGCCGTGGGGCTCAGGGGGCAGTACGGGGGAAATTTATACTACGAAAGCCACGGAAAGCTGCTGAACCGGGACCGTTCCGACGCCACCGCCACCGTAGCGCTGCTCAACCAGGGGCCACCCGACCCGAAGAGCCTGTGGCTATGGCAGCGGGAGCAGCGCCTGGGGCGGGAAAAACGATTTGACTTTTGAACGTCTACCTTCTATTCATCCTGATACTAACGGCCAGCTTGGGTTTGGCCCAGGACATCCCCCTGCCCGAACACCCCCGCCCGGACTGGAACCGCCCCGGCTGGGAAAATCTGAACGGGGAGTGGAACTTTCGCCTGGACTCCGCCGATGCGGGTATCGCCCGAAATTGGCAGGACCATCCCCAGGATTTCGACCGGAGCATCACCGTCCCCTTCCCGTGGGGCTCCCCGCTTTCCGGGGTTGCGGACGGGGCGGACGTAGGCTGGTACCACCGTTCCATCCGGGTGTCCCGCGACTGGGCGGACCGATGCACCTTCCTGGTGGTCGGGGCCGCGGACTGGGAAACTACCGTCTGGCTGGACGGAACGCTCGTCGGGACGCACCGGGGCGGCTACCTGCCCTTCGAATTCGACCTGACGCCCTACCTCCGCTACGGGACGGATCAGCACCTAGTCCTCCGCGTTGACGATAAGCTGCGGTGGCGTGCCCTGCGGGGTAAGCAGCACTACGGAAACGTCCGGGGAATCTGGCAAACCCCGTACTTGGAGGCTAGGGGGGAGCGGCACCTGAAGTTCCTTCACTTCACTCCCGATCTGGCCACCTCCACGGTAGGTGTGCACGCCCGCCTGGATAGCCACCTGGTGGCGCCCGATACCCTTTTCCTGGTCGTGGAAACGCCGGGGGGGCGGGTCGAAGTCAAAAAAGAAATTCGCCGGGTAAAGGATATGGGCAAGTTTACCTTCGCCCTGCCGGCCCCCCGCCTCTGGACGCTCGACGATCCCTACCTCTACCCGGTGACGGCCCGCTTCGGAAATGACACCGTACACACCTACTTCGGGATGCGGAAAATTTCGGTAACCGATTTGCCCGGCACGAACTACCCCTACGTAGCCCTGAACGGGAAGCCCGTCTACCTACAACTGGCACTCGACCAGGCGTACCACCCGGAGGGGTACTACACCTTTCCCAGCGATTCCTTCCTCCGCACCGAACTGGAACGGGCCCGCGCACTCGGGCTGAACGGCCTGCGCCCCCACCTCAAAATTGCCCTGCCGCGCAAGCTCTACTGGGCCGACAAACTGGGCCTGCTGATTATGGCCGACGTGCCGAATACCAAGAACGACGCCTCGGAGGATATGGAACTGGAGGTAGAATACGCCCTGCGGGGGATGATCGAGCGGGACTACAATCACCCCAGTATCTTCTCCTGGGTGTTGTTCAACGAGAGTTGGGGGCTGAACGAACAGGTCATCACCGACAGTAGCCAGTACATGTCCCTCACTCCCGCCTCGCACCTGCGCGCCGCCGCCCTCTACTACCTCACCAAATCCCTGGACCCGACCCGATTGGTGGACGACAATTCCATCCATAGCTACCAGCACGCCGAGCACACGATCACCGACCTGAACTCCTCCCACGACTACCTGACCGGCCAGCAGTGGGACGCCCGCCTGCGCCGGAGGACGGAGTACAGCTACCCGGGGAGCACCTTCCAGTACGCCGAGGGATTCGCCCAGCGCCCGAATACTCCCACCATCAACGCCGAAAGCGGTAACGTCTGGGGCTACAGCGGAACGGCCAGCGACGTGGACTGGAGCTGGGACTACCACCGTATGGTCAATACCTTCCGCACCTACCCCGAAATGGCCGGCTGGGTGTACACCGAACTGCACGACGTGGTGAAGGAATGGAACGGCTACTGGAAGTACAACCGCAGCCCGAAGTACAGCGGGCTGGGGGAACTGGTACCCGGAATGCATATCCCCGATTTCCACTCCCCCGTATACCTATCGACGGGAAATGAAATCAGCCGGACGGTCACGGCGGGCGACTCAGTCCTAATCCCGCTCTGGCTGTCGGTAATGACGGATACGGACTACGGGGACCGGCTTACGGCGGACTACGAGCTAGCATTCACGGATCGGGTCGGAAACAGGGAGCTGTTGACCACTGGTTCCTTTCCAGTACCGTACCGGCCCTACCTGCAACGGGAGCTCCCTCCCCTGCGCCTGACGGCCCCCGACCGGCCGGGGCTGGCCATCGTTCGCTTCTTCCTCCGTGCACCCTCCGGGGAGGTAGTGCACCGGAACTTTTTCCATTTGGAGATCACCGGGGGGGAGGTTTTGGATGGGCAAATTGAACTACCGGCCGACGACTTTAGCGCCAGCGACTGGAGCGAAAAGCAGTGGTCCGTGCTAGGCGGAAAGAAGGTCAACGGCGCGGGATCCGGGTACTTTACCTATGCGTTCGACCTACCTGCTTCGGAGAAGGCCCCTACCGGAAAAGAACTGTACTTCCTGGCCGAGCTGTCCGGCAGACCCCTGCTGGTGAAGGATATGTCGGATGCCCAGAAAAGGGCGCGGGGCATCGAACTGAATACCCACCGCAAGTACCCGGACGATAATCCCAATGCCTACCCCATGACGGACGACGTGCGCAAGCCCTCGCGGGTAATCATTGCGGCCAACGGCACACCAATCGATACGGTCCACCTTCCCGACGACCCCGCCGACCACCGCGGCATCCTCTCCTGGCACCACCAGGACCTCCCGCCGGTCGACTACGATACCTGGAACGCGGACAACTGGGGCGGCATCGAGCGCAATTACCACCTCCGGGAGGCGGGGACCTACGGATACCTCACCCAAGTCAGGATCCCTTCCGAAATCTGGCGGCCGGCACTGCGGGAGGGGCGGGCCCTGGAGGTTACCCTTGCGGTAGACGAGCCGACGGGGCTTGCCGTATACGGGGCTGAATTCGGTCGCTATCCGGTTCCGGTCAGTCTGGTGTGGGAGTGAATGCTACAGAATCTTCGACATCAGGCCACCGTCGGGTACCAGTGCCTGACCGACCATGAAGGCGGCATCGTCGCTGAAGAGGTAGGCCACCGTGCCGGCGATCTCCTCCGGGGTACCGATGCGCCCGATGGGATGGTGCCGCCCCCATTCGGACAGTACCTCGTCGAGCGGACCGTGCTGGGCGGCCCCCTCGTGTAGCATGGGGGTATCGACCGAGCCGGGGCAGACGCAGTTCACGCGGATGCTCTGGCGGGCGTAGTCCAGAGCCATGGTGCGCGTCAGCCCCACCACCGCCGCTTTACTGGCCGCGTAGGCCGATACGTTCGACTGGCAGCGAAAGGCCTGGACGCTGGAAACGTGGACGACACTGCCGCCGCCGCTGTCCCGTAGGAGGGGCAGGCAGTATTTGGAGGCCAGGAAGATGGTATCCAGGTTCATCGCGAAGGTCGCCCGCCAGGTGTCCCAATCCGTGGTCTCTACCGTACCGTAGGTTTGTTTGCCGGCGGAATTGCAGAGGAAGTCGAGGCGGCCGAAGGCAGCGCGGACCCGTCCGGCCATGCGTTCGGCGAAGTCGGGGTCGGTAAGGTCGCCGGCGATGCAGATCGCTTCCCCCCCGGCATTCCGGATGTGGCTCACTAGCTCGGCACCGAGTTTTTCGTTCAGGTCCACGATGGCGACCCGACTGCCCTCCGCGGCCATGCGACGGGCTACGGCGGCCCCGATGCCGGAGGCGCCCCCGGTGACTACGGTTGCGGTATCGGTGAATCTCATGTCAGTCCGTTGGGTGTGCGGAAAAGGTACGCTCGAGTATTCCGTTGTATTCCAATACTTCTTTG
Organism: uncultured Lewinella sp.; assembly: GCA_964594535.1. Classification (GTDB taxonomy): domain Bacteria; phylum Bacteroidota; class Bacteroidia; order Chitinophagales; family Saprospiraceae; genus Neolewinella. The sequence goes on along the minus strand of CAZQNE010000019.1, from coordinate 57,072 downwards.
CCGTTGGTGACCCGCATCTTCCCCTTTCCGACGGTGAGGTAGGGGCTCTCGTACACCCCGCCGTCCGTCCAGTTTTCAAAGTCGAGGGGTTCGCCATTGATGCGTACGGCCGCCTTTAGCCGGTGGGGCCGGTACTGAAATTCCAGGTCGGAACCGTACACCGAACGGTAGGTCAGTTTGAGGTGGTCCGCTAGTGCGGCGTCGTTCAAATCGGTCGCGGTGTTCAGCGCCGCGGCGAATTCGTTCACTGATCCGTAATTGGAGCGTTCCACCGCCTCGACCAGGTAGCCGGATACCTCACCACTCACCAGCAGCAGGTCGTACTCGTTCAGTTGTCGCTCCAGCTTGGTGCCCGTGAGTGCCCCCGCGGGGAGGTCGCGGGCCGAAATCAGGCGGTGATCCGCGCCAATCGGCCGGACCCCAACCAGCGTCTGATTCGCCTTGACAATCAGCCAGTCGCCGTACCACCCGCGCCGCGTGCCCCGGGGCAACCAGAGCCAGGATGACGCGCTGTGGTGTTTGTTTGCGGTCAGATCCCGTAGGAAGTCTGCGTCGATCCGATCGGGAAAGACGAGTGGCTCGAGGGGGACGTCGGCGTACCTTCTCCGGTTCGCCAGTTCGTACTGCCGCACCTGGGCGGTATCGGGCAGGTGCCAGGGGTTGACGCGGGTGCTGGCTACGCGGAACTCCTCCACCTCCTCCTCCCTCACCCGGCTATCGGCGGTCAGCAGGATCAGGGTGCCCCGGTCGTGGGCCGTCTGGGTGTAGGGCGAGTGACCGGTAAAGGTCTGGGCGTACTGCTGCCCGCCACCGAAGGCCAGGGGGCCGGCGGTACCCTTCGCGATGAGGGACCAGACCACCTGCTGATTCGGATTATCGACGATGCTCATATACACGTTGCCGATTCCGAAATTATCCGAGCGGTAAAAGCTTTCCTGGAAGGTATTGCCGCGGTCCATATGGTAGAAGGGCCGACTGATGCGCAGGGAGAAGGGGTAGTCGAGCCGCTCCCGGTAGATGTCGTGAATTATTCGATTCGGACGGTAGGTGGTCAGCACCTGCTGGAGGGGCAGTTCCACCCCGCCCATGTCGCGGGAGGTACGGTCGAAAAACCCCCACAGGATCGATTCCATTTCCCCGGGTTCCGAATGGGGAATAAATCCCCGCTTTTGCCCCCCGGCGATGGCACCGTCCACTACTTTGAGGCCATAGGTCGCCAAAAAATAATCCAGCGCGAAGCGGGCGTAGGCCTTCAGTTCCGGGTCGGTGGAGTAATCGTATAAATTCAGGAATCCTTCCAGCGTATGGGGGTAATAAATCTGGGAATCGTATTCCCCGTTCCCCGTCAGCAGCAACCGGCTCAGGTAATCCTCGATCATCGGCCCTACGATCGATTTCGTTTCCTGCGGGGTATACCCGGAGATCCGGGTGCTATCCGGGAATTGCTGGGCGTACACCAGGGCCGAGGTGCGCCACATCGTCTTATGGTTTTCCGTACCGCCGTCGAGGGTATTGCCGCCCAGCAGGTGCCCGGGCTGCCCGATCAGGTCGTGGGGGTGGCTCATCGGCAGGTTTTCGCGGTCGGGGCCGTCGCTGGGGCGGCGGGCTTCCCGGTACTCCCCCACCGAACGGTGAAATAGCTCCCGCCATTCCTTGCCCATCGACTCGGCGAGCAGGGGATAAAATCGCGCCCAGTTCTTCGCGGCGAAGTGGTACTGCTGCCGGGTACTGCCGGGGATGAACAGGTAGGCCCGGGCCAGCGCGTGACCGGGCTCCAGCAGCAGGGTAGCCGTGGCCGGGGGCAAGCCTTTTTTGAGGGGGTCCCCTCCGAAGGTCGCGATGCGTCCCCGGCTATCGCGCGTTTTCGGGCCGAAGTAACCGACGGGACCCTGGACGTAGGCCCGCCCGGTGTAGGGGGAAAAGATCGTTTCCCCCTCCAGCGCCCAGGTGAGTACGGGCAGTCCGGTGTCGGGGCAGGTACTCTGGGCCCGGGTTTTTACCGCGAAGGGCCGTTGGGCGATGCGGGAGAGCATCGGTGCGGTACGCCGTTGAAAGCCCGCTTCGTCGGGGTAGGTCAAATGCTCCGGCAGGTACTGGGCGCTTGCGTTTGCCCACCCGATACAGCACACGAAGAAGCATAGCCAAAATAATTTGTGCATATACGATTGATAGCGAATCATTGGGGCGGGGCCGCAGGTGCCAGGTTGATGGAATACCCACTGACCGGCCCGTCATTACGGACCACGAGTACTCGCGGATTTCCCGGATCGACCAGGTACAGCCCCCTTACGTTGCCCGGAGCCCAAAAGCCGGATTCCCCACCGGTTACCGCGGTGAAGCCACCCGCTCCGTCGCCCACTAAAAGGAGGCCCGTGGACGCATCGCTGCGGGGAGTACGGTACTCCATTTCGTAGGTATTTCCGGCCAGCAGCGCGTCCGGGTGGCCGTCGCCGTTGAAGTCGGCGCTGATCCCGGCCCGGACGGTAGATAGTTGCGCCATCCGCGGCAGGGGCCGGTACTCGAAGACGCCGTCGCCGAGGTTTTCGAGGTACAGGCTGGCGAAGGTGGTCGCCCGACCGGTGAATCGGGTTCGGTCCGCGCGCTCTCCCACGATGTCGGCGAGGGAGGCGCCGGCGTAGTCCGCGTAGGTAGCGAATGCCCGCTTGACGTAGTTGAGCTGTTCGCGGATGACCTGGCGACCGTGCAGGGGGGCCAACCGCCCGTCCACCGTCGGGCCCAGCAGGGGGTCGATGCTGCCGTTATCGTCGTAATCTCCGGCCAGGATGCCGAAGGGTCGCTCCGGACTGGCCCGGTAGCGATGGTTCTGGCCCAGGTTGCCCAGGATGAGATCGGGATCGCCGTCCCCGTCGAAATCACCCGGCGTGATGCTGAAGTACCAACCGGTCAGATCGGGCAACCCCGCCCGCGCAGTAGCATCCGTGAAGGCCCCGCCCGCATTCTCGAAGAAGCGTGGCGCCATCCATTCCCCTACCGCGACGATATCCGGGTCCCCGTCCCCGTCGTAGTCCAGCCACCGCAGATCGTTGACCATGCCCCACCGCCCCCCGTCGGGTAGCTCAGTGACCACGAAGCGGCCATCGTCATTGCGCAGCAGCACCGTGGTTCCGGAAAGTGGATAGGCTCCCGGCTGCTGACGGCCGGCCACCAGGAGATCGGGGTCCCCGTCGCGGTCGTAGTCCGCCGTTCGGACCGTCCCGCTACTGTAGCGAAGATCCGGCAGGGCCGCCAGGGTAAAGCTTCCGTCCGCTTCCCGGCGGTACAGGCGATCCCGGTAGTTTTCGTGCCGCTCCGGGAATTCAACCCCGCCGCTGGCGACGTATAGATCTTCGTCCCCGTCCCCATCGAAGTCCAGCCAGACGGAGCCGGTATCCTCGGCGGCCCGGTCCGCGGCCCACGGGCCGGGCAAAAGTTTCCAAGCTCCTGAATCCATCCGCCGGTACAGTTGGCCGGAGATTCCCGCGCTTCCGCCGACGTAGATCTCCCCGGAAGAGCTACTACTGAGAAAGGGACCCGCGGCGGATAACTTACGCGGTATGAGGTACTGCGATTTAAAGTCGTCGTAATCATTTTCCCGGTGCACGATGGGGGGTACATCGTCAGCGGGAAGAAAAATGGGTTCCCCGGCGGGCTGGGGCTGATCGGGAGGACCCGCATTTCGGTAATCGACCGTGGTAGTCGTTCCGGCTTCGGCACGGAGGGATTGTTGCTTTCCGTCCGGCCATTCGATACGCACCTGCGCGCCGCCGCCCGCTCCTACCCCGATGTGTAGCACCGGCTCGACGGCTGACAGAAATCCCCGGTTGAAGTAGGCCTGGCGGTACTGGGTACCTTCCGGAGTGGAGATGTACACCTTGGCGCCCAGGCCCAGGGGGTTGCCGGCGGGCCCCCGCAGACGCAAGCGAACGGAGCCGCCCGTAGTGCCATCGTTGCGGTAAACGAAGGCGGGCTGGTCGAGATTATTGACGACCAGATCCAGATCTCCGTCGTTGTCCAGGTCGCCGTAGGCGGCCCCGTTACTCCAGCTGGGTTGGCTCAGTCCCCAGTCGTCCGCCACCGGCCTAAAGCTGAGGTCGCCCGAATTCCGGTAGCAATAGTTGGCGAGTTTCGTACTCGGAATTTCGTCGAGCAGTCGTTTGAAGTGGTCTTCGGGTAGCTGGCCCCGGGCATCGGTGTAGTTGGCGTAGCGCGGCGTGACGTAGTTGATAAAATCCAGGTTGAGGACGTCCTTCCGCAGGCCGTTGGTGATGTAGACATCCTGCCGCCCGTCGTTATCGAGATCGGCGATGAGGGGGGCCCAGCTCCAGTCGGTCCGCGCCATACCGGTGAGGGCCGCTACGTTACTGAAGGTGCCGTTGCCGTTGTTTAACTGGACGGCGTTGAACATATACTGGTGGTGGTAGCCCCGGCGGAGGTTGCTCCGGTGCTCCTCGTAGGAAATACCCCCGATATTGGTGAGGCGCCGCTGCTGGTCCTCGGGGGTCATATCGACCACCATGAGATCGGGCAGCTGGTCGTTGTTGAGGTCGGCCAGGTCGTTGCCCATGCTGAAGAAGGAGGTCTGGGACGTGACCTCGGCCACGCTTTCCCGGAAGGTGCCGTCCCCCTGGTTGAGGTAGCAGTAGTCGGGCAGGTGGTAGTCGTTGGAGACGTAGACATCGTCCCAGCCGTCGTCGTTGAGGTCCCCGACGGCAATACCGAGCCCGTAGCTGTCGGCGGCCTCCCGCATGCCGGCCGAGCGGGTGACGTTGACGAAGCGGCCGCCGTCGTTGCGGTAGAGTTTATCGCCGGCGTAGGCGTCGGTTTTGCCCACGCCGTGGGTATTGCCGTTGCCGTAGAAATTGATGGCGTGGTTGGCCAGGTAGAGGTCGAGGTCCCCGTCCTTATCGTAGTCGAACCAGGCGGCCTGCATGGAGTAGCCGGGGTCGTCGAGGCCGTAGCGGGCGGCCTGCTCGGTGAAGCACCCCGTACCGTCGTTGACGTAGAGCAGGTTTCGGCGGTTGTCTTCCCGCAAGTTGCCGGAGCGGCAGAGGTAAAGGTCAATGTGACCGTCTCCGTTCACGTCGGTGGTGCTGATGCCGGTGGCCCAACTGGCGGGCCCGGGGAGGGCCAGGCCCGGATCATCGGATGCGGTAAACTGCCAGTCTCCCCGGTTAAAGTAGACCCGCAGCGGCTGGAGGTTGCCGGAGAAGCAGACGTCCGGCCGATCGTCTCCGTTCAGGTCGGCCAGGGCGACGCCACCGCCGTTGTAGTAGTACTGGTAGCGGAGGATATTACGGTGGTAGTCTTCGGGCAGGCGGTTGGCGAAGGTGATGCCGGTCTGGTCGGCAGGCAGCGGTGTGAAGGTAGCGGAGGGTGCAGGTTCTTCGACCACCGGATGAGCAGTAGTGGACGCTGACTCACAGCCTCCTCCCGCCAGGGCCGCGAGCAACACGACCGAAACCCGACGGGCCGAACGAAGGATAGATTGGAGCATACGTCACGATAAGTTAAGCATTGCCCCGGGCATAGCGGGTGGGGGCTAGTTGTTCTGGTACGCCAGATTGACCTCCGTCTCGAAGTCCGGGATCCCGATGTAGTACGCTCCCCTCGCGGGGGCGGCGGGGCGGCCCGCGCTGGCCGGTATTTCGGCCCCGATGCCCTGTAGGTAGAAGAGCCGGTCGCCCTCGAAGGCCATTTCCTTGAAGCGCTCGGTGTGGATGGCAGCGGCCAGTTCGTCGTCCGTTCCGGTAAAGTCGTCCAGCCCGGCCCGGTTGCGAACGAGGTTCAGATCGGCACGGGCGCCTTCGGTGTCCTGGCTGCTGCCCAGTTCGGCGCGGATGATGGCGCGGAGCAGGACCATATCGGCCAGGCGGAGAATGGGGAGGTTGGTGATGCGGCGGCCGGCCTTGAAGTACTTGTCGCCCCAGACATACGGGCGGGTGGGGACGAACTCAGAGCGGGGGTCAGACAGCGTATCCTCTTCCGGGGTGAAACGGACGAAAAGCTGCCGGTAGCGTAAGTCGCTGAGTGCCTCTTCGGTCTCGTTCAGTTCTTCATCGGCCCAGCCTACGGACCGGAGGAAATGATCGCTGGTGGGCAGGAAGCGGGCCCCGTTGGCGGCCGCTCCGCCCGCGTCGCGGTTACTGGCGTTGTACAGCGCCATCCGGTTGGGGTGCTTCCAGTTGCTACGCCCGCCCAGTCCGTCGCCCGTCCAGAGCGCGTAGTACCAGATCGTTTCCATTCCGCGCTCGACGCCGGTTTTGTTCCAGGCCGCGATGGGTTCCTCGCTGAGGTCGTAGTCGCCGCCGTTCTCCTCGATGACGTAGTTGAGTTCTTCCAGGGCCTCGTCGTAGCGTTGCATGTGGAAGAGCACCTTGGCGCGCAGGGCGGCGGCGGCGAAGCGGTTGGCGCGGCCGTCGGCGTAGACCGTCGGATGAACCCCATCGATGTAGCGTTCCGGCAGTAATTCCTTGGCCCGCTGCAGGTCTTCCAGAATCAATTCGTAGATCTGATTTGTAGAAGCGAGCTCCGATTCGATCGCCTCGTCAAAGTTCGTGGCCTGGGCGGTACGGAAGGGCAGGCGGGGGGTATCGTCCGGATACACGGGGGAGTAGGTACGCACCAGCCAGTAGTACGCATAGGCCCGTATGAAATGCAATTCCCCCCCGATTCGGTGGTTGTTCTCCTCCCCCGCATCGGGGAAGGGCATACCGTCATTACCCGGTGCGTAGAAGAAATCAAGGGCCCCGTTTGCAAAACCGACGGCGAAGTACCCGCTACGGAATATTCCATTGTCGAAAAACGGAACCTGATCGTCGGTGGTATTGCGCTGAAACATCTGTACGACATCCTCATTGGGCTGAAAGCCAAATGCGGGATCGGCGATCTGCACGCCGTCGGCGTACACCTCTCCCGTGATGCGCCCGTGACCGAATATCGAGCGATTGCCACCGTTACCCGTCAGGCCGTAGTAGGCCCCGGTCGGAGCCTTATCGAACTCGAGGATACTCTGCCAGGGAAATTCGGGTGGATTCTCCAGTTCGAAGAATTCCTCGTCGTTACAGCCGAAGGTTAGGCAGAGCAAGCCGAAGAGAACGAATAGGGATTTCGGAGATGATTTGATCATGGTGGCGAGAATTTGGAAAGGATCGATTACTGGCTACTGCGATGAAGGCGGCCCGGCCGGTCAGAAGGAAAAATTAAGGTTGAAGGTCCACGTCTGAACCTGGGGCAGAACATTTCCCACAAAACCCTGATTCCGGTTCCGGTCCCCACCGAAGTTGACCACTTCCGGATCGAAGCCCTCGTAGCCGGTGATGGTCGCGATATTGTTGCCGATGATACCTACCCGTAGATTGCGCATACCTAACCGCTCGGAAAAAGAGCGGGGAATGGTGTAAGACAGGCGCAGGGTACGTAGGCGAACGTAGTCGCCCTTTTGCAACCAGTAGTCGGTACGTTCCCGGCCCCTTCGTCGGTCGAAACGCACGTTTGATTCCACTACATTGCCCTGGGCGTCCACGACATCGAAGCGCTGCGTCCAGTTCGGGGCTACGAAGCTCGCGTCCGGGTTATCCGGCGTCCAGTAGTTACCGACGTATTCCTGGCGGATGGCTCCGTTCGATCGGCTGCTGAACTGGGTCGCCTCATCGGCGGCCACGTCGAAGAGGTAGTTGCCCCCCGAGAAGGTGAACAAGACCCCGAGGGAAAAACCACCGTAATTGAACTCATTGTTGAAACCGCCGAAGAAGGTGGGCAGGCCGGAGCGGTCCTCGAAATCGAAGAGGTGCCGTTGTAGGTTATTCCGGGTCGCGGGGATCACGTTGCCGGTCGCGACCCGTTCCCCGGTTTCGGCAAAGCGCTCCAGGTCCATTTCTTCGATGAGCAGATACCCGGCGTTGGGGTCGATACCGGCGTAGCGCGCCAGGCGGAAGAAACTGAGGGGTGCCCCGGGGCGGTTGACCAGGGGAACGTTATTTCCGTTATTGATCTCGTCCGTATCCAGGGCCAGCGACTTGAGCTCGTTGTCCACCGTGGTCAGGTTGAAGCTCGTCCGCCAACTGAATGTATTGGTATTGATATTGACCGTACTCAATTCTACCTCAATGCCCCGGTTGACCATCGCCCCGACGTTCTGCCAGATGCGGGGCCCGTTGGACCAGATTCCCGAGCTCTGGGCTACGGGTACCTGGTAGAGCATATCCGATATATCCTGGTGGTAGTAGGCGGCGCTCGCCGTAATACGACCGTCGAACAGTTCCGCCTCCACCCCGACGTCCGTAGTCGTGGTGACCTCCCAGGTGATATCCTCGTTCCCGATGCGGGTCAGTAGGTCGCCCGCGCCGGTCTCTCCGTACCGGCCCCACCCGGTATAGCCGGTGGTGGTGGCCAGAGCATCGATCGCGCTATTGCCGGTCTCGCCGTAGGAAGCCCGCACTTTCAGAAAGGTGATCACGTCGTTGTTCAGCAGGAAGTTTTCTTCCGAGAGCACCCAGCCCCCCGATACCGCCAGGAAGTTGCCCCACCGCAGGTCGTTGACGAACACTGACGAACCGTCGTAGCGGTAGCTCAGACCCAGTAAGTAGCGGTCCCGGAATTTATAGTTCGCCCGGGCGAAGTATCCGCGGAAGTACTGCTCCCCGAGCCGCTCGAAGGCGGATATCCGGGTGACGTCCTCCGGGGTACTACCGATCTGTTGCGCGCTGCCAAATAGCCCCTGGGCCTCTACTTCGGTGCGGCTGCCGAATTGCACGGTCGATTCCGTACCGGCCACCAGACTCAGATCGTGCCCTCCGGAAAAGCCGGCATTGTAGGTGCCGTACAGGTTGTAATTATACTGCTGGTTCACGCCCGTCTGATCGTAGGCGTATTTACTGTCCTGCCGGAGTTCCGTGTTGACCCATTCCAGCGTGCTGTAGTTCAGGTAATCGAACCCCACCTCGGTGCGCAGGGAAAGCCCCTTTACGAAGGGGATGCGGTATTCCAACTGTACTCCGCCGATCGCCCGGTAGGTATCCTGATCGTTGATGTAGTTGGCGCGGTTCTGAGCCGCGACCGGATTGTTGCCCGACAACGGGTCGAAGAGGACGGGGTTGCCGGCCTCATCGCGGACCGTAGGGTGAAAAATCGGCAGGTAGGGGCGGGCCCCACCGAAGGCGGAATTGTAGCCCGGATTGGCCAGATTGGAATTACCACCGGGGCCACCGCCGTTGGGCGCCCGCTCCCGACGTACCAGACTCAGGTTCAGGCGGGTGCCGATCGTTAAATTCTGGATCGGATCGAAATCAACGTTGGCGCGGGCCGAGAAGCGCTCGAATAAGTCGCCGGGTAGCACGCTTTCGTCCTTGCGGTAATTGCCGGAAATATAGTAGCGGGTATTCTGGGTCGCTCGGTTGGTAGACAGGTTGAGGTCGAGGGAGTTGCCCTGCCGCAGTACCTCGTCGAACCAGTTGGTGTTCACGCCCTGCACCTGCTCGCGCGTGAGTACGGCGTCCGGATCACGGCCTACGTCGAGGAAGCTGTTGGGGTCAAATGGGGGCTGGTCGTTGGCCGCCAGCGCTTCGTCCGCCAGGCGCAGCCAGGTATCGCCGTTCACGTAGCCGATGTCGTTGGGGCTGCGGAGCGCGTCGCTTATTCCGTAGGCCAGAGAGACGTCGAGCCCGCCCTGCCCTTCCCTGCCGGACTTGGTGGTCACGATGATTACGCCATTGGCGCCCCGCGACCCGTAAACGGCCGTTGCCGCGGCGTCCTTGAGGATTTCTATCGACTGGATGTCGTTCGGATTCAGGGTGGCCAGGGGGTTCAGACCGACGGCGGCTCCGGAGTTGCGCCCCGCTGTATTCGCGCCCGCGCCCTGGGGCGAAAGCACCATACCGTCAATAATGTAGAGTGGTTCGGTGCCCGAAAACAGCGAACCGGTACCGCGAATCAGCACGCGCGTCGGCGCCCCGGGGATACCGTTCGCCGCCTGCACCTGCACCCCTGCCGCCTGCCCCTGCAACTGCTGGTCGAAGGAGGAGGCGTTGAAATTTTGCAGTTCCTCGGCCTTCACCGTCGAGACCGCCCCGGTCACGTCCCGCTGAATCTGGGTACCGTAGCCCACCACTACGACCTCGTCGAGCACCGAGGCATTGTCGGCCAGTTCCAGATCGATGACACTGCGGCCGCGTACCGGCACTTCCAGGGATTTATACCCAATGTAGGAGATCAGCAGTACGCTGTTCTCGGTGGCGACCTCCAGGCTGTAGCGCCCGTCGAAATCCGTAATCGCTCCGTTCGTAGGTACTCCCTGCTCCAGTACGGTAACACCGGTGAGGGGATTACCGGAGGGGTCGGTGATGGTCCCGCTGACCCGGAAGTCCACCACCTTCGTTACGAGTACTTCGGGTGCTGATGGGCCCTGCTGTCCGCAAAGCAAACCGGGTAGCCAAAAGACCGGCAGGCAGATGGCGAGTATTCGGTAGTTCATACTGTACGTGGGATTTAAAAGACTGGTGAGGTAGCGTGGTCCCTGACTTCCCGGCGGACGCGCTTGATCGCTTTGCTGGCGGTGTTGCGCGTCACCTGGTGGTTACTCCGGGTCACGGTGGATATTTCCTTATAGTCGTATCCCTCCAGGTAGCGCATGGAGAGAATGGTCCTTTCCCGCTCCGGCAGCCCGTCAATGGCCCGTAGGCAGAGCCCCAACTTTCGTTGTTGCTCTTCGTCCCCCTCGCATACCGTCGGTTCGACGGTGATGACCTGCCCGCGGCTGTATTCGCGATCGTGGTGCCGGTGGTTTTTACGGGTGGTGGATTCCTTGACCAGTTGATTGCGCAGCGCCACGAACAGGTAGGTTTTGGGATTATCCACTTCCGCCGCGTCGTTGACCCGATGAATCAACCGCAAAAAAACATCCTGAATGGCATCCCGTACGGCGTGCTCGTCCCGAATAATAGTCAGACCGTAGCGCAGTAGGCACCGCTCGTAACGCCGGTACAGGCCCTCTACTACCCGCCCGTTCATTCGGGGGCATTCACTCCATATCGTTCGTTCGCCGGATCGTCTTACCATATTGGAATAGTTCTACGCCTTTAGGTTTTGTGACTGATCTTACGCAGCGCAGTAGCCCGACTCCTTCCGCCGGCCTGCCGTAGTGCAGCGTGGGGATCATCCGCGGCTGGTCGCGCCCCTTCACTCACTGGCCCGTTTGGGCACGGCGCTACTGATCGGTCCAAAGAGTGGTAGAGTTGCCGGGCCGTGATATCCGGCGAGTATTTACAAGATTTGTATTAACGGGGTGAATCCTTCCACCATTACTGGCTGCCCCTTTCACCCGACAAATTGATGCCTACGGATTTGAGTTAGTGCATGATCGTATTACCAGTTTTCTGCATCAATTATATCGTACCCGGGTATATCGCGCAATAAATACATCATCTTTTATCCCTTCCTGCAAAAAGAGCACCAAACATAATCAATATAGCATAGGCCACACGTCAAATAATGTATTCCAATCTAACTAATGACCCACATTAAGTTGTAAACTCTGGCGACCACGGTTAATTTTCTCGTTGCCGCCCCTGCATTTCTTCGAAGGACAGTACGCCCACTTCACCCGCCCATTTGCGGTACCGATTGGCCATACGATCCACTCTGGCGGGATACGCACCGGCCAGATCGTTTTGTTCGGTGGGGTCCGTGCGTAGGTTATACAGTTCCCAACTATTCGCTATTCCCGATTTTCCGAGCACCCGGTAGGCCGATACGAGCTTCCAATCCCCGTGGCGGACCGCCCGATTGAACTGATGCTCCCAGAACAACCACCTCGGCGGGCTCCGGACTTCCCCCATCCACGCCGACCACAGCGACCGCCCGGATTCCGGAAGGATGGAGCGCCCCCCGATTCGCTCGGGATACCGGGCGCCGGCTATCTCCCGCACGGTTGGCATCAGATCGATGACGTGTCCCGGTCCCACATCCCGACGACCGCCCCCCGCTACGGCCGGAGGATAGCGAACGAGCAAAGGCGTGGCGATCCCCCCCTGGTGGAGGTACGATTTAAAGTAGTCGAAGGGGGTGTTGCTCACATTGGCCCAGGGCACCCCGTAGCTGGGGAAGGACCGGGGGCCTCCCGGGCGGCCATCGGTGGGGTGGTCTGACCAGGGGGCGTCGGGGGGTACCGGGTCTTCGAAGCTGGCCCCGTTATCGGAAAGCAGCATGACTACCGTGTTGTCCAGCTGCCCGCTTCGATCCAGTTCGTTTAGCACCCGCCCCACGCCCCGGTCGAGTTCCTCCATCACGGCGGCGTAGAGGCCCATTTTTCCCCCCCACCGGTTCCTTTCCGTAGGGTGGAGGTCTTTCCAGGCGGGCACCCCGTGCCACCGGTCCGGCAGGGTGGTTTCCGGGGGAAAAAGTCCCAACTCAATCTGACGCTGCAATCGGTTTTCCCGGGCACGGTCCCAGCCTCCCCCGTAGCTGCTGCGGTACTTTTGGGCGGTGGACGCAGGTGCGTGCAGGGGCCAGTGCGGAGCGTTGTAAGCCAGGTACATGAAAAAGGGTTCCCGCCCGAAGTCGTGCCGCTCCAGAAATGCCACCGCGGTGTCGGTGAAGGTGCGGGTAGCGTAGAAATTATCGTCCGGGAGGTAGGCCTGTCCTCCGTACGCGAGGGTGAGCGAATCCATTTTCCGCAGCCAGGGCCTTCGGTTGTAGTAGTTCATCGCCCCCTCGATGAGGGTAAAATGTTCGTCGAAGCCCTTCCGATCCGGCCAGTAGTCCTGCTCGTCACCTACGTGCCACTTTCCGACCTGGTAGGTTTTGTAACCGGCCGCCCCCAGTACTTCGCCCATCGTAGTTGCCCGATCGCCGATGCGGCCCCGGTAGGCGGGATGGCCGCGGTCCTGGTTCTGGTGCCCCATTCCGGCCCGGTGGGGATAGAGTCCGGTCAGCAGGGCCGCCCGCGTCGGGCAGCAACGGGCGGCGTTGTAGAAGTCGGTGATCAGCATCCCCTCCCGGGCCAGGCGGTCGATGTTCGGAGTTGGGATTTCTCCGCCCGTGCAGCCCAGATCCGAGAAGCCCATGTCGTCGACCAGAATCAGCAGGATGTTCGGGCGTCGGGAGGATGCCTGCCGTTCGTTGCCCCCGGAGTCGCAGCCCGGAACGAAAAACCAAATGATCAGCACGGCTAGTAGGAAACGAAATGAAAACGGGACGGGCGGCGACATCGAAGGGTTTCTGCAATAGAACTTCCCGACCGCGGGTTGTAACCCGCGGCTATCACAACGATTTCCCGGCATACTGCTTGACGTAGGCGCTGGGCGTAAGCGACTTGATCGCCTTGAACTGCTTATTGAAGTGGGAGAGATTATTAAAGCCGCTGGCGTATGCGATCTCCGAGATGCTGTGGTCGCTGCTGGAAAACAATTTACAGGCGTAGCCGATGCGGACTTCGTTGACGTACTGAATGAACGTCTTATTGGTTTTCTGGCGGAAGTACCGGCTAAAGGCCGTGGGATTCATACTGACCAGATCGGCGGCGACGCCGAGGGAAATTTTCGTTTTAAAATTATTGAGTACGTATTCGTAGATCACGTCTACCTTCGTCGAAGAGGTCTGTAAATACGTATGAATGAAATTCGGACTGGACAGTTGGCGGGTCACCGCTTCTTCTTTAAGCGTAAAGAGGATATCCAGCAGATGAAGCGGCCGCCGGTAGTCGGGGCAATCCGGGAACCGTTCGATCATATCGATAATCGCCTCCCGGCCGGGCCCGGTGATCTCCAGGCCCCGTTTCGCGGCCCCGAATAGCTGGCGCAGGGGGCTCATCTCGGGAATGTCGAAAAATCCTTCCCCGAAGCAGGTCGGAGCGAAGAATACGGAGGACGAGCGGGCCACCAGGTCGTCCCGCCGCTGGTACACTTCGTCGTTCTGCCAACTGTGCGGAAGGTACGAGCCCAGCAGGACCAGGGTGCCCGGGCCGAACGGCGTGATGCTATCCCCGATGAACTTCGTTCCCTCACTCTCCCGGATGTAGACCAACTCCAGCTCCTCGTGGTAGTGCCAGGTATTGATGAAGCGCTTCACGACCTGATGGGTGACCAGGAAGCTCTGATTCATCGGGGCGTTACGGGAAAGTTCCTTCGCCTGCATAGGGGGGGGAGTCGGTTATACTATTTCGTACCTTCCACCCAATGTAAAATTTTATCGGCAAGATTTGGCCGTAATTGACCCTTGCACCCCGTTTGCTAATACTCCACATAGTTCACCGAAGCGTTCCGTACGGTTGGAAAACGGGGCGGGGCCGGATAAATGGCTGCCCCGCTTCCGTGGTCTGGCCTCTGTTGATCCTGCTACTGGGTTCAGCCCATCCGTCTTGCGCACAGAACCCACACCGCACCCGCGCACCGCGCCCTAATATCATTTTTATTTACGCGGATGACCTGGGGTACGGCGACCTGGGTTCCTACGGAGCGGAGGATATCGCCACCCCCCATCTCGACCGGATGGCGGCGGAAGGGATTCGCTTCACTGACTTTTACAGCACCTCGCCGGTCTGTTCACCCTCCCGCACGGCGCTGCTGACGGGTCAGTACCAGGTTCGCCACGGCATCACCCGCGTGTTTTTCCCCAACTCCACCGAGGGGCTTGACACCACGGCCCTCACCCTGGCCGAGCTGCTGAAGTCCGCCGGCTACGCGACGGCTATCGTGGGCAAGTGGCACCTCGGTCATCTGCCCCAATTCCTTCCCCGCAAGCACGGCTTCGATTACTGGTTCGGCATCCCCTACAGCAACGATATGGAATGGGAACCCCGGAACGACCCCCCGCTGCCCCTGCTGCGCAACGAAACGGTCGTCGATCAACCCGCCTACCAGCCTACCTTGACCCAGCGGTACACCGCCGAATGCATCAACTTTATCGCCCGCCACCGCGACGAGCCGTTCTTCCTCTACCTACCCCACACCTTTCCCCATAAGCCCCTGCACGTTTCGGCCGAGTTCGCGGGTAGCTCGGAGTACGGGCTGTACGGGGACGTGGTCCAGGAACTGGACGCCAGCGTGGGCGAACTGCTGCGTGCCCTGGACGACTTCGGGATCGCCGACAACACCCTGGTGGTATTCAGCAGCGACAACGGGCCGGCCGGCCCCGACCCGGGCTACGGCCGCACCGGGGGCCTACGCGGCCATAAGGCGCTGACCTACGAGGGGGGCATCCGGGTCCCGACCGTCGCGCGCTGGGCCGGAACCATTCCCGCGGGTCAGGTGGAGGCGACGCCGGCCATCATGCTGGACTGGTTCCCGACCTTCTCCCGGCTGGCCGGAGCGACCCTGCCACGGCGGCTGCAACTGGACGGACAGGACATCACCCCACTCCTGCTCGGGGACTCCCTGACCGGTGAACGGACCTTCTACTTTTACTTCAACGAGGACCTCCGGGCGATCCGCCACGGCGACTGGAAGTACAAAAAGGCCGTACGGGACAATCCATACTGGCAGAAGCTACCGCCCCACGACGATCAGCTCTTCAATCTGGCCACAGACCCCTACGAGCGGGCAAATCTGGCCGATCGGTATCCCGAAAAGCTGGCCGAAATGAAGCGGCGGATGGCGGGATTTCTCGAACGTCTCGGGGAACCCCCACCGGCCAAGCTGGTAAACTTCCCACCGGATAAGTCCGACTGATCGATGCAAATCACCGCAGCATCCCGCTACGTACTGGAACGGCGGTTCGGGGAGCAATAATTTCGTTCCTTACCCGGTATGCCCACTGTAGTAGAAAATTCCCGCCACGGTACCACGAGCTGGAGCCCCGGCAGCAGCGGAACTTCCCCCTCCACCCGCTTCGCTACGGAAGAGCCTTCGCTGGCCCCCTTCGGCGTGGATCCGAACACGGTAGAGCCACCCCACGGGGGGCTGGATTTCTTCCGCCGGTTCACCTTTACCGCGGATAAACTATCCATCAGCGACACCCTGGTCACCGATCGGGAGTGGTCGGTCGGCCGGGGACGGTTGCTACTCATCAAAGGCACGGTCGACGCCCAACCGCTACGGGAGGCACTCGGCGACGAAGGGGTATACCCGGTTTGCGCGCAACTTGAAGGAGAACGGGAGCCCCGCGCCCTGGCTTCCGTCTGGATCAACGAGCTGCACGATTCGGTCTGCGGAAGCTACCACGAGTACGTAATCTCCTTCGACGTGCACCGCAGCAGGCCCGACGTGATCGCGTTCCGGGCCGGCCCCGGTCAACCGGCCTACGCCTGCTGGTACAATAATTTCGGAGACGACGTTTGCGAAGCACAGTACCTCCACTCGCTCTACATCGATTCTCCGCTCTCGATCGCCTGGGGGCGGGAAATGCAGGCGTTTCCGAAACATCCGGACCCGGTGCGTTCTACCATCCACCTGGACCGGACGAATGGTTCCGTTCAGTCGTGCTCGATCCACTGGGGTGAAAAGCCCCTGCTACGCCTCCGGACCAAGCGACGGTTCGGCACGCTGGGATTGGTGAAGGAGAGTGCCGGTCTGCTGGGTCACTTAGGGTTGCCACGGGTGACGCGCTTCCTGTCCCGCTCCGCCTTTACCTCCCATATCGTCATGCCGCGCAGGACGGCCGAGCGGGCCGGCCGTCCCCGCCACTATACCGCCCACATCTGGAAGGGGCTGCGGCCCACCGCCGTGCAACTCTGGCCCTGGGATCCCGCGACGGATCACCTCGAGCTGGGGGTTGTTACGCGTGACTCCGGTTGCGAGGACAATAACGGGCTACCGCTCCTCCGGCGCGCCGGCTTCCGTCCGCTGTCGGTTTGCGCGATCGATGCACTGAGCGCGGTGGTGGTACCGCGGAGTAGCTAGCCCAGCCCCGCCTGAAAGCGATCGACGAAAGCGCCCACTTCGCGGCCGTCCATGAGTCCGTGGTGGCAGTGGATACTCACCGGCATACCCAGTCGGCCGTCCCGTTCGGTGACCTTGCCGACGGTGATTTTGGGGCAGCTGTCCGGGAAATTATGGTTGCGGGCGTGGCTGTTCTGGGTGAAGTCGAGCCAGGGTGCGGCGCTGAAGTGGATGACGTCCGCTCCGGCCACGCCGACGTTCAGGCCGCTGGTACGCTGGATGCGGTCGATCTCCCGGCGGGCGCCGGCGCGAAATACCTCCGGATCGGGATCGAAGGGGATGTAGCTAAAGTCGAAGGTGCCGTCGTCCCGCGGAATGGTCGCCGAGGCGTGGATGCGGTCGTACACCCGTACGCGGTCCCCCTCTACCCGGTAGCGAAACGCAGCGGTGGCGTTTACGGCGGAAAGACAGTCGTGGAGGTAGCGCAGGAAAAAGCTCGCTCCGGTGGCCTTGCATTCCCGGAACGCCTCGGTACAGTCCAGCCGCACGGTCAGTCCGAAGAAGGGCTCGGTAAAGGCGCGGAAGAAGTGGAAGTGCTCGCGGCGGGGCCAGGTAGACACATTCAGGTAGTGGGCCATAGTACGGTCTAGGATCTCGGAGCGTCCGCAGGACCTCCAAGCGTCCGGATAAAGTAAACAACAAAAGCGGGCGGCGGAGCGCCGGTGCAATGTATATTGGGAAGATGAAACAGCTGCGCTACGACAACTACGGAGGAATCGATCAGATGTACCTCGCCGAAGTGGCTCTCCCGGACCCCGGCGACCGGGAAGTACGGGTGCGGGTGACCGCGGCGGGTATCAATCCGGTGGACTGGAAGATCCGCAACGCCCAACTTAAACTGGCCGACGGTCACCTCTGGCCCCGGCGCATGGGCTGCGAGTTCGCGGGCACGGTGGATACGGTCGGACAAGGGGTGAGTGAATTTCAGCCCGGTGATGGGGTATTCGGCTGGACCGACCTGAAAACCCTCGGGGCCATGGCTGAATTCGTCGTCGTGCGGAGCGACCAGCTGTACGCCAAGCCACCCTCGCTCAGCATGTCCGCCGCCGCCGCCCTGCCCATGGTCGGGGCCACGGCCTACACCGCCATGCGGAAAAAGGGGTCGGTAGAGGGAAAGCGGGTGCTCGTGAACGGAGGAAGCGGAGGGCTCGGCCACCTGGCCATTCAGTTAGCCCGCATGGACCACGCCCACGTGACCGCTACGGCCAGGAGCGACCACCAGCAAAAACTCCTGGATTTCGGGGCCAGTCGCGCCGTTGATTACCGGGTAACGGACGTAAGTGCGGAGGGAGAGCGCTACGACCTTATCCTCGATGCCGCCGACACCCTCTCCTGGTCGCAGGCAAAGGACATGCTGAATCCCTACGGCACCTACCTGGGGGTAGAGCCCTCGCTGGGTTCGCTGCTCGGCGGCGTACTGGTCAGCATGTTCACCAACAAACGGCGGGAAGCGCTTCTGGTACGGGTTGACCGCGACACCCTGCAGCGCCTGCACAACCTGGTTGAAATTCACGGGCTGCACGTCCACGTCGGCCGGGAGTACCGCCTGGCCGATTACGAACAAGCCTATACCGAACTGGAAAATGGCAACCGGCCGGCGGGGAAAGCGGTCTTCGTGGTGTAGATTTCGGGATACCTTTGCGGAGTGATGGCAAGCTGGGGCGTCGTTGGGATAATTCTGGGAATGTTTCTGCTCGTTCTGGGATGCGAGTCTGAGCGCTCCCCGGAACCATCCCGGCTGTTCGCCACCCATTGCGGTTCCTGTCACCTGCCCCCCGATCCGGCCTCCCTACCGAAGGCGATCTGGCGCGACCGGGTGCTTCCCGAAATGGGAGCCCGGCTGGGTATGCGAATGATGAGCTATGACCCGGAGGCTATTCTCGGGACGGCCGAATACGAGCTCGCCGCGACCGCCGGCCACTATCCCGACCACCCCCGGTTGACAACGGAGGAATGGGAGGCCCTCCAACAGTTCATCATTACCGGAGCGCCGGATTCGCTCCCCGACATGCCCCGGTACGCGACACACGGGCTATCCGGCTTTCGTGCTACCCCCGTCGATCTGGACTCCAGTCCCGGCTCGCTACTGACCTATCTAGGTAGTGGTGGCAAGGGGATGGTGGCGGGTACCGGAAGGGGGCGGCTGTATCGGATCGGAACCGACGGCAGGTCGGTAATGATGCCCGGGTTGCCGGAACGTAGCCCGATCGTCCATGTCATTCACGGATACCCGGAGATCCAAAACCTGCTGGAAGTCGGACTCATCTACCCTACTGAGACCCGCAGCGGACGCCTGTACCGGCGGGTGAACGGTGCGCTCTCTATCGTAGCCGATAGCCTGCACCGACCCGTGCACGTGCTGTCGGAGGACCTGGATGGAGACGGAAGGGAAGAACTGTACGTTAGCGAGTTTGGCAACTATTCCGGCGGTTTACTCCGCATCGACTCCCTGGGCAAACAGGAACGCCTACTAGCCCTGCCCGGCTGCACCCGGACCCTCGCCACCGACCTGAACCGGGACGGACGCACGGACCTCATCGTCCTCCATGCCCAGGGCGATGAAGGTATTACCGCCTTATACCAAACCGGCGACGGCGACTTCCGCAATCGTCGACTGCTGCGCTTCCCACCCGGCTGGGGAACCTCCTGGTTCGAACTGGTCGATACGGACGGCGACGGCGACCTCGATCTGGTCACCGTCCACGGCGACAATGCGGACTACTCCCCCGTCCTGAAACCCTACCACGGGTTGCGCATCCACGAAAACGACGGCACGGGTGCCTTTACGGAAGCCTATTTCTATCCTCTCTACGGTGCGACGCGCGTGGTCGCGGATGACTTTGACGGAGACGGAGACGTGGACCTGGCCGTCAGTTGCTACTTCCCGGCGTTTGGCAAATCGGGGTCCCCGTCCTTCGTTTACCTGGAACGGAAACCAACTGACCGGTACCTCTTTACCGCCCGCACTACCCCAGTCGCGGAAGAAGGCCGCTGGCTCGTCATGGAGGCGGTGGATGCCGACGACGACGGGGATGCGGATATTGCGCTTGGTTCCTTTACCCTCGATGTGTCGCGCGTCCCGCAACCGGTAGCCGACCGCTGGCAGTCTACTTCGACCGATCTCCTTATCCTGGAAAACCTCTATTCAACCGTCGCGCCGCCCCCTGACTCCTTAATTCCCTGAGCCCTTACCTCAACTCACGTAGGCCACTTCCTTCACCGCGCGCACGATCTTTTCCGCGTTCGGCAGAAACTCCTCCACGAAGCTGCTGGCGTACCCCAGGCTGACATCGGCGGAATTCACGCGAATCACCGGTGCGTCGAGGTAGTCGAAGGCCGACTTCTGGATCTCGTAGGCCACCTCCGAACTGACGCCGGCGAATGGCCAACTCTCGTCGATCACCACGCAGCGGTTCGTTTTTTTGACGGATTCGATGACCGTCCGGCGGTCCATCGGGCGGATCGTACGCAGATCGATCACCTCGGCGGAGATGCCCTCCCCCTCCAGGATTGTTGCCGCCTCCATCGTGGCAAGCATCATCTTATTGTAGCTCACCAGCGTCACGTCGGACCCCTCGCGGCGGACGGCGGCCTTGCCGATCTCCACCAGGTACTCGCCCTCGGGTACTTCCCCCTCGTAGCCGTAGAGCAGCTCGGATTCCATAACGCAGACGGGGTCGGGGTCGCGGATGGCGCTCTTGAGCAGTCCCTTGGCGTCGGCGGGGTCGGTACAGGAGATGACCTTCAGCCCGGGGGTATTGGCCATCCAGCTTTCGAAGGTCTGGCTGTGCTGCTGGGCCAACTGCCCGGCCGAGCCCGAGGGGCCGCGGAAGACGATGGGGCAGCTATACTGCCCGGCCGACTGGCTCAGGGTTTTGGCGGCATTGTTCACGATCTGGTCGAAGGCCAGGATGGCGAAGTTCCAGGTCATGAACTCGACGATCGGCCTGAGGCCGTTCATCGCGGCACCGACCCCGATGCCGGCGAACCCGAGTTCGGCGATGGGGGTATCGATCACCCGCTCGGGGCCGAACTCGTCCAGCATTCCCTTACTGACTTTGTAGGCACCGTTGTACTGGGCGACTTCCTCTCCCATCAGGAAGACGGTATCGTCGCGGCGCATTTCTTCAATCATCGCTTCGCGGAGGGCATCACGGAGGGCAAGCTTACGGGCCATAAGTTTTTTCGATTAGGTCGGCAAAAGTATACATCTAAGGCCGAACCCGTTCGTTTGTTGTATTTTCGAGGAGCAAACCTTGAGACTTAGCCCCACCGTAGTTATGAAAAATCTCCGACGTTATTCCGCTCTGCTACCCGCCGGGGCTTTACTATTGCTTTCGTCCTGCAACAAAGGCTACGGTTGCCCGACCAACTTTTCGATTTCGGAGGTTGTTGGCAGTCTACTTTCGGCATTCGGTTAGGCCCGCACCCGCGCGCCGCCGCCCCAAAAGCCTAACGCATTATGATCTGGACGACCATTAGCAGCGCGCACGATATAGCAGCGATCATCGAACGCAGCCATTCTATCCCCTGCCTCATCCTGAAGCACAGCACGACCTGCCCCATCAGCAGTATGGCGAAGAACCGACTGGAAAAGCAGTGGGACCTGCCCGCCGACCGGATGGAAGCCTACTACCTCGATCTGCTGCGTCACCGCGAACTGAGCAACGCCATTGCCCGGGAATTCGGCGTCCGTCACGAATCGCCCCAGGTGCTGGTCATCAAAGATGGCAAGTGCGTGTATGACGCCAGCCACCTGGACATTCGCGTCAATGAGCTGCGGCAACCCGCGGCCTGATGCCCACCCCGGAGCTGTTCCTGACCGCCGACGGTAGCCATTCGCTACGCCTCCCCGCCACGGCCCGGCGTAGCGCAGTGACCTACCACAGTCGCCACGGGGCCATCCAGGAGAGCCACCACATTTTTATCCGCCACGGACTGCTTCCCGTTCTGGAAGCCGGCCCCGCCCGGGTGCGCGTGCTGGAACTCGGCTTCGGTACGGGACTGAACACCCTCCTGACCCGACTGGAAGCCCGGCATCACCCGGGAACGCACTTCCATTACCTGACGTACGAACCCCAGCCGGTTCCCGTTGCGGTAGTCGGGAACTTGAATTATGCGAAGCAACTGGGCGAGGACGCAGGTGCGCTGTCGGAACTGCACGAATGCCCCTGGAACGAGTGCCAGGCGTTGGACCCGAATTTTTCCTTCACCAAACTGAAGGCCGAGTTTTCCGCTCCCTCCCCCACCCCGCCCGCCGATCTGCTCTATTTCGATGCCTTCGCCCCCGAGGATCAACCCGAACTCTGGACGGTCGAAACGCTACGGCTGGCCTCCGATCGCCTCAGACCGGGCGGCCGGCTACTGACGTACTGCGCCAAGGGACAGTTCAAGCGTAACTTGCGCGCCCTCGGCTATCGGGTCGAGGCACTGCCGGGGCCACCGGGCAAACGGGAGATCACCCGGGCGATACGCTGCCCTTTTGGATCTTTTGGACATCGGATGTCTGTCAAAATGTCATAACCATATCTACCACTTTGCTCCATGGCGCCCCAATCGTTCGCCCGATTTTTATGCCAAAATGACAGACATCCGATGTCGATAGCGCTATGAAGCACACCGACGTACTCGCCCGCACCGCCCAACTCGCCCGACTGGCCGACAGTCGCGTACTGGATAACCCCCGCGTCGGGGCCGTGCTCACCCACGACGACCGCATCATCGGGGAGGGCTACCACCAAGTGGCGGGAGAGGCCCACGCCGAGGTGCACTGCCTGGCGTCCGTCCGGCCGGAAGACCGCAGGCTGATTCCCAAATCCACCCTCTACGTCAGCCTCGAGCCCTGCTGCGTCAAGGGCCGCACCCCGGCCTGTACGGGCTTGATCCTCAAACACCACATCAGGCGAGTGGTATTCGCCCAGCGGGATACGACCGATGAGGTGTCCGGGCGGGGAGCCGCTATTTTGCGGGAAGCCGGCATCCGGGTAAAGGAATACGGAGACTTTGCCCCCACCCTGGCCACGAACGCTACCCGTGTCGTATTCACCACCGAAGAACGGCCCTACATCCTGCTCAAGTTCGCCCGCTCGGCCGACGGCTTCCTCCGCCCCAAACCCAGGAACCAGGACTACTGGATCACCGGCCCCATCAGTCGCCGACTGGTGCACCGCTGGCGTACACTGACCAACGCCATCATCGTGGGCGCCCGTACGGTCATCGAGGACGATCCCCTACTGAACGCCCGCCTCTTTCCCGGCCCCGACCCCCGCCCGGTAGTCATCGATCTGCGCAACCGGCTGACCGGACGGGAGCGCATCTTCCGAAAAGGAGCCGTGCGTCCCCTCGTTTTCACCGGGAAGAAACCCAGTAAACTGCGCGCCGATACGATCGAACTAAAGGACCGAGATCTAAATAAAAGAACGATCAAAAAGATCCTGCGCACCCTGCACGGACTGAAGTACGGGCACGTGACCGTAGAGGGGGGGGCCACGGTACTGCGCGCCTTCATCCAGGCCGGAGCCTGGGACGAGGCCAGAATCTTTACGGGGGAGGTCCGCTTCGGACAGGGACTCGCCGCCCCCACCCTACCCGCCACGGCCCGGGAAGTGAAGCGGGAGGCAATCGGAAAGGACGAACTACTTACCCTGGTACGGCACGACGCGCCAGGATCGACCGACAGCTTGCCGCGATAAGGTCGCAGGCCTCGTTCAGTTCGGGCTCGGAAATCACCAACGGTGGCGCGAAGCGAATGATGTTGCCGTGGGTCGGTTTGGCCAGCAACCCCCGGTCGGCCAGTTCCAGGCAAAATTGCCAGGCGGTGTCGGAATCGGGAGTGTCGTTGATCACCAGGGCATTGAGTAGGCCCTTTCCACGCACTTGTTTGAGTAGCTCCGGGTGGGCGTCCACGAGTTCTTGCATCCGGCTACGGAACAGGTGGCCGAGGCGGCGAGCGTTCTGCGTCAGCTTTTCGTCGCGCACCACCTCCAGCGCTTCCCGGGCGACGGCGCAGGCGACGGGGTTGCCGCCGAAGGTGCTCCCGTGCTGCCCCGGGCCGATGACGCGCATGATGTTGTCGTCGGCCAGCACCGCGGAGACGGGGTAGGTTCCGCCGCTGAGCGCCTTACCCAGGATCAACACATCTGGGCGGACGTAGGTGCCCTGCCGTTCGCAGTGGCCGGCGCAGCTGCAGTCACCACAGATGCGCAGCAGGGCCCCGGTACGGCCGATGCCGGTCTGGATCTCATCGGCGATGAACAGCACGTTTTGCTCCCGGCAGGCGGAGGCCACGCCGGACAGGTAATCATCGCCCGGCACGAACACCCCGGCCTCCCCCTGAATGGGCTCGACGAGCACGCCGGCAATGGTATCCGGATCGTTCGCCAGCGCTTCACGCAGGGCACCCACGTCGCCGTAGGGCACCGACTCGAAGCCGGGGGTGTAGGGCCCGAAATTCCCCTTCGCGTTCGGGTCGGAGCTAAAGCTGATGATGGTGGTGGTGCGACCGTGAAAGTTTTGCCCGCAGACGATGATGCGCGCCCGATCCGTCGGGATACCTTTCACCTCGTAGCCCCACTTGCGGCAGAGTTTGATGGCCGTTTCGACGGCTTCGGCCCCGGTGTTCATCGGGAGCACCTTGTCGAACCGAAAGTAGTCCGTCAGGTACCGTTCGTACGGACCGAGCTGATCGTTGTGGAAGGCCCGGCTGGTGAGGGTCAGGCGTTCGGATTGCTCGCGCAGTTTACCCACGATCCGCGGGTGGCAGTGCCCCTGGTTCACGGCGGAATACGCGCTGAGGAAGTCGAAGTACTGCTTGCCCGCTACGTCGTACACGTACACGCCGCGTCCCTCACTGAGTACGACCGGCAGGGGATGGTAGTTGTGGGCGCCGTAGCGGTCTTCGAGGGTGATGTAGTCTTGGGAATTCATGGGGGTGAAGATAGGGGGCACGGGATGTTACTACCCCGTTAAGACGGCAGGTTGCTTGCCGTTGGCTCCAAAGCCAATAGTATTTTTACGCCCCCCTAACCTAAGCCCTATACTTACCCGTTCATGCGCGGTTTATTCCAGTTAGTTAGCCTATTCATTATGGTCGTCCCATTCGGGGGGGCTAGCCTGGCGGCTCAGTCAGAGTTTATCACCTCGGTCAGTCCGGACCTGACGCTCATGCTCAATCAGACCGGCCCCCGGCAGTTTGGCACGGACTACGCGGTCACGCTGGA
The DNA here is from genome assembly GCA_964594535.1 of uncultured Lewinella sp. Taxonomy (GTDB): domain Bacteria; phylum Bacteroidota; class Bacteroidia; order Chitinophagales; family Saprospiraceae; genus Neolewinella. Next base: position 31,985 of record CAZQNE010000019.1, on the reverse strand, counting down.
TCGGTCCAGCCTGTCGTTCGGCCTGGCCCTGCAGCGGCGGCACTTTTCCCGGCGGGGGCGGCCACTCTCCTATGAATACGGCCTGCGACTAAACAAAGCGATCGACCGCATGGAGGTCTTCGGGCCGGGCGGGATTCGGCAAGACGTGTCGCTGGATCAGTTCGGAGTGGGGGTGCCACTGCGCGTTTTCTTCGATGGCTTCCAACGGCGGGCGGTGCGGTCTAACGGCCAGAGCGGGCTATTCGTGGAGCTCCTTAGCAGCGCCCACTTCGGGGACGACGTACTCCGCACTACGTATAGCTCTCACCTTTCCCTGGGGGCCAGGACCCGGGGCAAACGATTGTTCTACCAAGTATCCTTCGGCTGGCCGGTACTGACGTCCAACACTTCCTTCACCGCGCTGGATCGTGGGTTTGTATTCCAGAACCGACAGCGGCGCTTCGGGGCGGTGACGATCGGGTATTCCCTTAACCGATAGATCGTGCGTGCCGGGGGCAGGCCAATCGGGGCGGCGGCGCGCGGGTGCAAAGCGAATACGGATTTACCACCCCCCGGCACCCCCACCTCCGCTACTGCCCCCACCGGAGAACCCTCCCCCCCCACTGCTGGAGCCGGAACTACTGGCCGGAGAGGTAGCCGTACCGCTGACTGACTTGGTAAAATCGGTGTGGAAGCGATTGAGGTGCAACGAAGGGCCGATCACATAGTGAGGACGGTACGTCCGGTATTCGGCGACTCCCCGGAAGTATTCGGTCCACCGATCGTGGATACCGAAGGCGATGGCGTAGGGAAGCAGTTCCTCGTAATGCTCCGGATTCATAGCGGGGGCATCGGGCAGACGGGAACGCTCTTTTTCCGGTAGGTCGAGGTACTCGCGAAAGGCGGCGATCTCCGCCCGCAGCCGAACCTTTTCCCGGCTTGGTTGGGCGATGACGATAGCGTAAACGATGAGCCCGACTACCGATAGCACGGCGAAACCGATCAATACGGGTATTGCGTAGCCGTAGGGGTCATACTGCAACAAGGCGAAAGCCACCAATCCCCCGACCAACAGGATGGCGATCAACGGAAGGGTACGGCCCAGGTTATGGCCCTGGTGAATGAAGGCTTTATGCGCCTTGATGACGGCCAGGTAATGCTTGTTCGCCACCCCTTCCACCCGGGAACTGTGATTACCGGTTAGGATGACAGTGGCGGAGCGCTCAAACAACTTCGCAAACAGAATTTGTTGTTCCGGGGGCAGTTGTTCGGGGTCCGGATGATCGTCCACCCGCTCCAGTCGGTATTCCGCCGCCGCCAGCGTGTCTTCTTCCGCCGTGATGCGCAGGAAGCCCCGCCGCGCCAGATCCAGCAGGGAGGCCGTGAACATCGTCACCTTCCCGCTTACGTAGCCCTTGCCCAGAACGGCCAGACTAGCCGGTGAATACCCTCCCGGGGGGTGGTATAGCGGCGGCACCTCCGGAGTCGGTGGGTCTACGCCATAGGTCTGCCAACTCCCGTAGGCGTACCGCCAACCCACCACCGCGGCGAGAAGCAACACGGCTAGCGAACCGTAGCGGAGCGGTACCGGGGGCAGAGGTTCCGGTTCGGTGTAGGTGAAAAAGCCCGGACTGAAGCCGGCGGCAATCGTAAAGGGCTCCCCCGCCGGATAGCTACCGGTCGTTTGGAAAGTCATCGTCCCCCCCTCGGGGCGGGTCACGGTACAGTCGCGGTTGCGGGCACCCCGGGCCCCGGTGTAGCAGGCGTACTGAATTGGCTCGGTGCCGCGCGGGTAGGCCACCGTTACACTGACCCGCTCGATGGGGAATTCCACGCCATCGCCGAATACATTGTAGTTGAGCTCGTCCAGTTCTTCGAGTTGGTCCACGGCCCCCTCCAGGATATAGGCGATCCGGTAGGTGTAGGTGCCGGGTTCGAGCAGTACGTCCTGGCTACCCGCATAGATCGTGAGTCCATCGGGGGTATTCTTGGTATGGTAGTCCGTTTCCCGGCCGTCGCGTTCTACGGAGGTGACCCGGAGGCGCCGTCCGTTCCCGACGACGAGGCTGCGGGTGATGCCGCGCTTGATTCGGTCGCCCTCCGCTACGGCGGTGATCGATTCCACGACGGTTATGGACCGGTCCTGCCGGATACGGAGGTCGGTCTCCCAGTGGGAAAACCGTTCCTGTGCCGACAGGAAGTGTGGTAGAAAGAAGACAGTGAGTAGCGTGAGGCGATACAACAAGCGAGTGCGTATTTTCCCTTAATGTACCGGCACGGGGGAAAAGTTACCAACTCCTTCGACCAAGCGTTGACGGCAGCCGACGGGCAGCGTACCTTCGGCCCCATGATCTGGCTTCTGGTGGGCGTGGCGGTGGGTGGGCTACTGATTCTGGCCTACGCCCTGCCCCGGCGTATCGTGCGGCCCCTCCGGCGGGGGATCAATCTCGATCCCGGCGATCTGGGCTTTCCCCACGAAGCCGGAACCCTGCAGTCCGAGGACGGGCCGCAACTGAGCTATTACTACGTACCGGCCACCGTACCGGCCCGGGGCAACCTCATCCTACTGCACGGGAAGGACAGCGCTAAGGAAGCCTACCTGGAATATTTACCCGAGCTGTGCCCCTACGGCTACAATCTGTTGCTCTTCGACGCACGCGCCCACGGGGGGAGTGGGGGGACGTACACCACCTTCGGCTACCACGAATGGCGGGACGTGCGCACGGCGGCCGACCGACTCCGGCACCTGGCCCCCGGGCTGCCTACCGGCGTGTTCGGTCACAGTATGGGGGGCGCCGTAGCGGTTCAGGCGTTGGCTAGGGGCGTGGCCCTCGATTTCGCTATCGTCGAAAGTGCCTTCTCCCACCTCGGCTCCATCGTGCATGCCTACGCCGAGCGAATGAGCGGGGTGCCCCTCCCCTATCCCCTCACCAACTGGCTGCTGGACCGGGCCGAAACCCTCGCTGATTTTCAACACGACCGGGTCGACCCCCTCGCGCTGGCTCCGGAGATAAGGGTACCCGTGCTGGTGGTACACGGGGAGCTGGATCGCGCGATCGACGTGGACCACGGCCGCAACCTCTACGTAGCCCTGGGTAGCCGCCGGAAGGAATTATACGTCGTCACCGGTGGGGGTCACGACGATCTGACCGAGGTAGGCGGCGAGACGTACTACCGACGATTGCGGACCTTCCTGGCGGAAGTAACGGACTAACTTACCTCAATTCTGGTCCAGCATCGCGGCCGACCGGAGCCGTCGGGCTTCCTCTTCCCCCAGGTAGCGGTCGATGGCGGCGTGGGCCAGGTAGATCACCGGAGTTAGTAGAATGGCCGTAATGAATTTGAACAGGTACTGGACCGTAGCCACCGCCAGGATGCGGGACCACGGCCAGGGCTCGGAGACGCCCCCGAAGAGTTCCGGCCCCAGTTTAAAGGCCACGTAGAGTACGATGAAGCTATCCACGAGCTGACTGACCAGGGTGGAACCCGTAGCACGTAACCACAGGCGCGAATCCCCCGTCACCCGCCGGATACGGTGGAACACGAACACGTCGGTCAGCTGGGCCACCAGGAAAGCGATCAGACTACCGGCGATGATAAACAGCCCCTGCCCCAGGATGACCCGGAAGGCGTTTTGGTTATCCGGCACCCCCTGCACCTGCGCCCCCGCCCGCCACCAGTCGGCCGGTTCCAGCTGAATGGCCCCGTAGATCATCACGATAGCGTAGGCGATCAGGCCCACGGTGAGGTAGCTCAGAAAGCGTACACCCCGGTGCCCGTAGTATTCGTTGAGCAAATCAGTAAGTACGAAGACCAGGGGCCAGAGCAACACCCCGGCGCTGAACTGCAGCGCGCCGATTTCCCCGAACAGATTGAAATTCCAGGGCTCCAGGCCGAGGGTGTTTTCCAGGGCGAAAATCTTGACCCCGATCAGTTCGGCGACGAGGGCATTGGCGATAAAGAAGCCGGACAGAACCACAAATAAGCGGGTAGGGCGATGCTCGATCAACTGCACCGCACAAAGGTAAGCGACCGCACAAACGAAAGCGGACTAACTTGCCGTCCTTGTGCGTATAGCCCCCGAACATGCGAATTGCTTTCTTCCTGTTTTTTCTCTTTTCCCTCCCCCATCTATACGGCCAGGTCTGGAAAAGCCGGGTGCAGCCGCAGGTCAACATCGGAGACACCACCCAGACCCACCAGGTCATTCTACTGGACTACAGCCGCCTGCTCGGAACGGTAATGGAGATCCGGAGCGACAGCCTCACCCTCCGGGTCGCTACCCTTCCCGAACCGCTACGCTTACCCACCCGGCAAATGCGCTACGTAGGCCTGAGCACCGCCCCCTCCCGCCGGGGCCGATCCGCCCCGGGGCGGGCACCCCTCGGTGACCTGACCCTGGTGCGGACCGCCCTGCCCTACCCCAGCGAGCGGGAGTTCCGCACCGTGATGCTCCTGTATAACTCCGTCAACTGGACGCTCAACGAACACTTCCAGCTAGGAGTTGGTCTGGCCGGGCCGCTCGGCATCCTCCTCAATCAGCGGTACCGTACCTCGGTACGCCCCTGGCTTCACCTGGGCGTGAGCAACGAAATCGTGGTGGCGCCGCTGATTGCCTTCGGGGATGACCGCCTGCCCTTCGCGGGAGATCTGACCGGGCTACTCACCGTAGGTACTTCGGAGCAATTCTTTACCGCGGGGGCCGGCATGTTTTACCTCAGCGATAACCCCTCCTCTCCCATCCCGAACTTCCGCGCCGGCCTCGGTACGCGGCTGGGCAGACCCACTCACCTCTACGGTGAACTGGTGGCCTACGTGGACGAACGAATCGGGGAGGTCGGCCTGCTTCCCTCCCTCAACCTCAGCTTGGCGCGGCGCAGCCACCGTTGGTCCTTTGGCATCATGAGTTATTTCATCGATGACGATTTTACCACTCCCGCACCCATCCCCTACGTGAGCTACGCGCTGTATTTCTAACTTTGGCCATGCGCGCGATCATCGGCACCGACCCGGAGGAAGCAGCCGCCCGCCTGGGCCGGGGGGAGCTCGTAGCCCTACCCACCGAAACGGTGTACGGGCTGGGCGGAAATGCCCTGAACGAAGCCGCCGTTGCCGGAATCTTCCGGGCCAAGGATCGGCCCCGCTTCGATCCCCTCATCCTGCACCAATTTGCCTCCGATCGCATACTGGCTTTCGCCGCGGAAGTACCGGCCCCGGCCCGGCGGCTCGCCGAAAACTGCTGGCCGGGACCACTGACGCTCGTACTGCCCCGTGCGACCGTCGTGCCCGACCTGGTGACGGCCGGACTGGATACCGTAGCCCTGCGCGTACCGGCCCACCCACTGACGCGGCAGGTGCTCCGGTTGGTCGATTTTGCCGTGGCCGCGCCGAGTGCCAATCCCTTTGGCTTCGTCAGCCCGACCACCGCCGCCCACGTGGCCGAGCAACTCGGCGACCGCATCGACTACATACTGGACGGGGGCCCGTGCCGGGTGGGGGTAGAATCGACCATCGTAGGCTTTCCGGGGGGGACGGTGACCGTGTACCGGAAGGGGGGCACTCCGGTAGAGCGGATCGAGGAAGTCCTGGGTGAGCCGGTAGCGGTACGCACCAATAGCAACAGCCGCCCGGCCGCCCCCGGGATGCTGGCCCGCCATTATTCCCCCGGGGTGCCCCTGCGCATCGTGGACCGGATCGCGGGGGTGGCTACGGCCGAGGAGGCTCACGTCGTCTTCGGCCGGCCCGGGGGGGAACACGTCCTGTCTCTTTCCGAAACCGGAAACCTGGAGGAGGCGGCGCGGCTACTCTTCGGAGTGCTCCGTCAACTGGCCGGCGGTGGCTACCAACGGGCGGTGGTCGAGAGGGTGCCGGAACGCGGCCTGGGCCGGGCCATAAACGACCGCTTGCGCCGGGCGGCGGTTTAACAATTGCGGGGGCCGTCGCGTTGGGGCAATGCAAACCGGCCCACGTATGCGTATCCTGCCTCCCGTACTGACCCTGTTGTTACTACTGACCGCCTGCGGTGCCGACCCCGAGCCGGCGACCGAAGCCGTGGTAAGCCTGGAAGGGAACTGGCAGCTGGAATCCGCGCGTCGCGATAACGTGAAAACAACGTTACTGGACGGCCTGTACTTTTCCTTCGGCCCGGCGGGGGAGTTCCGGACCAACCTGCTGACCAATGAGGATCAAGCGGGCAGGTACCGGCTCGACGGAGAGGAAATCTTGACCGAAGGGGTCGAAATACCGCTTACCTATACCATTCAGGCCCTGACGGAGGACCAGCTGATCCTTCGCGCCAGTTATCAGGGGTACTTGTTTGACTTCGCCCTCCGGCGGGGGGAAGGGGGCTAACGCAGAAAGTAGCGCTGCAGGTCGCCGACCGTTTCGATCTGGGCGGCCTCCTCTTCGGTAAGGTAAAAGGATAGGCGGCTCTCCAGGCTCGCAATGAGCAGGTCGATGTCCATCCGGTCGAGGAATAGGTCCTCGCGCAGACGCACGAATCCGTGCAGCCGGTGCCCGGGCACGCGCAATTCACTACTGAGGCACTGCATGAGCACCGTGGCGCGGGTCTCAACGGCCGGGGTAAGGGAAGCGGTCATAGTTTCATTTGGTGGGCGGCCGGGGGCTGCTGGTGAAAGCGAATATTCGCTGGAAAGAACGTGCTCCCGGGTACAAGCGTTGCCCGGTGCCCAAAATAAATTCCCTTGTGCCCGCCAGCTGACCCCGGAACGCCGGGGGGTGACTACTTTTGCGGCATGAGTGATTTTTCGGGTCTGGAGCGCCACGCTCCGCTCCGCTGGAACACCGAGCCCTTCGGTGAGAACAGCTGGACGATGTTTAAGGTGATCAGCGAGTTCGTCGAAGGGTTCGAGGTCATGAACCGCATCGGCCCCTGCGTCAGTATTTTCGGATCGGCCCGTACCAAACCCGGCCACAAATACTACCAAACGGCCACCGAGATCGGCCGGCTGCTCGTGCGCCAGGGGTACGGCATCATCACCGGGGGCGGCCCCGGCATCATGGAAGCCGGCAACAAGGGAGCCCACGACAGTAAGGGGGCAAGCATCGGGCTCAATATCGACCTCCCCTTCGAGCAAAGCTCCAACGCCTACGTCGACCACGACAAGGACATCGATTTTCGTTATTTCTTCGTGCGTAAGGTGATGTTCGTTAAGTACGCCCAGGCCTTCGTGTGCTGCCCCGGTGGCTTCGGCACCATGGACGAGCTATTCGAAGTGCTTACCCTGATCCAGACCAAAAAGATCACCCCCGTTCCCGTCATCCTGGTAGGGACCGACTACTGGGCGGGGCTCCGCGACTGGATTTTCGACACGATGTCCACCCGCGAAAAAACCATCAGCCCGGAAGACATGGACCTGCTGCCGGTCGTGGATACGCCCGCGGAGGTACTGGCCATCATCCAGGAGTTCTACGACGAGAAGGGCGGGCGGCTGGAGCCTAACTATAAGCTTTGACCAGGCGGCGACCGTGTCGCAGTTGGTTGCGGTGGTACCGCAGATCGCCGGCCAGAATTTTCCGGTCGTGGGGGTTGGTGGTCAGGGGGCCGACGTCACGGAGCAGGGCCCGTATCTCGCGGTACAGGTAGCGGTCGTAACTGGCCGAACTCGGGGCGATTTGCAGGAGATGATACAGCATCTGGAATAAGCGCCGTACCACGATGGGGTCTTCCTTGCAGTACCGCCGCATGTCCTGCATGATACCGGACAGGATGTTTTCGTAGCTGTGGCGGGCTATGTAAATGTCTCCTCCCTCTTCTTCCTCCCGGTAATAATTGTGCAGGGGGATGTGCATCAACTTTCCGAGCACCTCCGTCTGCCGGTCGACGACCATGATGGCCGTTCCCGGGTCGTTGATTCCCGGCGACATCGCCTTTAGTGCGATTTCGGTGAGTTGCTTGAGGTTGGGCAGGTACCAGTCGTCAAAATTCCCACGGATAGGGCTGATGGCCTTGACCAGCTCTTCGGTTTGATCCTCCGTCAGTTTGTGCTCGCTCTGTAGCAGTGCCAGTCCTTCGGGAACGAACTCCCCCTTGTTTACTCCGATGAATAAGCGCGTACCGTACTGGTAAGCCAACTTTGAAAGGCGGCTGAAGTCGATCGTACCGACGTAGCCGCTGAGTGGGGCGGGGATGGCGTACCAGTCCCTCGCGTCCGGTGGTAAGTGGCGTTCGCCGAACCCCCGCTCCCCTAATTTCTCTTCCCGCTCCAAGCCCCGGAGGCTATCCCGTGCCGTGGAGTCGATGATGTTGTTTACCTGCACCCGCTTCGTGATGGCGGTAATGAAGTAGACGAACAGACACAGCGCCGCTACCCCGAGGACGACGCAGAGCAGAATACTGAAATTCGGGATAGCGTAATCGTCCCCGTCCCGGATACTGAGCAGTACCATGATCATGAGTATGATCGTGGATAGGTTGAACCCCATTACGAACTGAAGGGAGCGGTCTCCGGTCAGTTTCGGGAGCAAACGTGGGCTGTAACTATTGGCCGCTTCGTTGAGCAGGATCATAATCTGGGAAACGGCGAAAACCGTCAGCGTAATCAGCCCGCCAATGAACATGCCCAGAATGGTGCGCGCGGTGTCCTGGCTGGTGATGGCCAGCCCCGGAAACACCTCGGCCGTTGAGTTGCTGATTTCCGAGCGATTTTCCAGGTAGTACATTCCGAAGCCGATGGCAATCGAAATCGTAATCATCGGGACCGGTAAAAAGGCAACGCTGCGCAGTGCCTTTTTGATGAACGTCCGACTTCTCCGCAGCAACGAACTCATCTTCCGGCCACCCGCAATTGACGCACGATACGGGACACGGCGGGGCAGACCAGCGTATTGCGAAGGGTGAGCGAAAGAATTTGCCGCATATTTTTTCGGTCGGTATGGGGGTATTCCCGGCAGGCCCGGGGGCGGGCGGGATACACGGAACAGTAATTATCCTCCCCGAGGAAGGGACAGGGGGCGGTACTGAGGACGTAATCGCCCTCTGCGTCCAAATGCAGATACCGTTCGCTTAGTTCACCCGGCCGGATGCCAAGGTGGCGGGCCAGGCGGTCGATGTCCTTGTCCCGGAAGATCGGGCTGGTCGTTTTGCAACAATTGGCGCAGGCCAGGCAATCCGTTACGGCGAATACCCTCGCGTGAGCTTCGTGAAACCGGCGGTCCAGGTCCTTCGGCGGGCGGGAACGCAGGTGCTTTGTCCACCGTTTATTGGCGGTTTGGTCGCTGCGTGCCCGGGTCAATTCCTTCGCTACGTTCATGTGTTTATTGCTTACACCGCGATCGGGGCCCGGATGGCCGGCCAGGGGTCATAGTCGTGAAGCTCAATGTCGGCGTAGGTCAGGTCGAACATACCGGGGGCATCCTCCCGGACGGTGACGGTGGGGAGCGGCCGCGGGTCGCGGCCGAGTTGTTCACGGGCCTGATCGAGGTGGTTCAGGTACAGGTGGCCATCACCGAGCGTATGCACGAATTCCCCCGCCGCAAGTCCGGCTTCCCGGGCGACCAAATCCGTGAGCAGGGCGTAGCTGGCGATATTGAAGGGGACGCCGAGAAAAACATCCGCCGAGCGCTGGTAGAGTTGGCAGCTCAACCTCCCCCCGGCTACGTAAAACTGGAAGAGGGTATGACAGGGAGGCAACCCGGCTTTCACCATTTCGGGGAGGTCGGTCGGATTCCAGGCCGTAACGATGTGGCGACGGCTATCGGGATTGGCGCGGATGTTATCGACCACCTCCCGCAACTGATCCACGCCGTTGAAGTTACGCCACTGTTTGCCGTACACCGGGCCGAGTTCGCCCCAACGGGCGGCAAAGTCGGCGTCCTCTCTGATTCGTTGTACGAAGTCACGCATTCCCTCCCGCCAGCCTTCCGAATGCCGGGGGCGGCTGTCGGCCCGGCCCGTTTCCCGCAGGTAATGCCGGTAGGGCCACTCGTTCCAGATACGGACGCCGTTTTGCACCAGGTAGCGAATGTTCGTATCGCCCCGGATAAACCAGAGGAGCTCGTGCACCACGCTTTTCCAGTGTACCCGTTTGGTGGTCACCAGGGGGAAGCCCGCCGCCAGATCGTACCGGCTCTGGTGGCCGAAGACGGACAGGGTACCGGTACCGGTGCGGTCATCCTTACGAGTTCCATCGGTCAGAATGTGCCGTAGTAGGTTATGATAGGCTTCCATGTCGGTGAGTTGGTCGGAGGCGGTTCGGCGGCGGGAGTTGAAATCGGGCGAAAGGTAAACTATATCCGCCGGGTGGCTATTTCAAGCGTACGGCTCGCAGTAGTCTTTTTCCAGTGTCAGAAAATAGCATATGACCTTCCAAGTTTTTGATGGCAAGACGGCTATCGTCACCGGTGCCGGCACGGGCATCGGGTTTGCCATCGCCCGTTACCTCGTCGAACACGGCGCCACGGTGGTGCTCAACGACCACTCCGCCGCGGCCGCCGAAGCCGCCGTTACCGAACTCAACCGGTTAGCGATCGGTCAGGCCCTACCCTACGTAGGCGATGCCAGCGACGTGGCCTTCATTCGCGGGATGGTCCGCTATGCCGCGGACTTACCGGACAGCCAACTCGAAATTGCCGTCGCGAATGCCGGGCTGACCGAGTTCGGTCGCTTCCTGGAATTCACCGAGAACAGTTTCGACCGGGTCGTGGACCTCAACCTGAAGGGTACCTTCTTCCTGGCCCAGGCCGTCGCCCGCCGGATGAAAGCCCAGAAGAGCGGTGGGCGCATCCTTTTCATCGGTTCCAATGTCGGAAACCGGGCCTACCCCAACCTGGCCGCCTACGGCATGAGCAAGGCCGGTATCGCCATGCTGGCCCAGCACCTTACCCTGGACTTGGCCCCGATGGGCATCACCGTGAACTGCGTAGCTCCCGGTGCCACCCTGACGGAACGCACCCAGCAGGAGGAACCCGATTACGCCGGCGTCTGGTCGCTGCTGAACCCCAACGGACGGGTAGGATTGCCGGAAGACGTGGCGGCCGCGGTCGGCTTCCTCCTCAGCCCCGCCGCCCGCCACATCAGCGGCCAGCAGTTACTGGTCGATGGGGGCTGGACCGGCTATGCCCCCTCCCCCTTCTTCGTGGACCGGGTGCTGGACGATGCAAAAAAAGAGGTCGAGTAATCCACCTTTCGCGCCCGCCCGCGTTACGAAAGTTGAACGAACCGTTAAATAACCAACTCCCTTATGTTCCGCATTGCTTATCTCGGCCTCCTCATCGGCGGGCTCCTGGCGGCCACCGGCTGCAATACGCCCAATGGCGGCACCTCTGATTCCACCGAAGAACAAGTCGAAGCCGGCGGTCAGAACACTACGGCCACCGTCGGTACGATGGACCCCACCACCGGCGGGGCGAATTACTCGGTAGTCACGATCGACACCACGATCAAAAGCCCCCGCAAGGAGCTCTCCGGCACCGTGGACGGCGTGCCCATTAAGATCAACTACGGCAGCCCGGCCGTCAACGAACGAACCATTTACGGCGACCTGGTCCCCTACGGCAAAGTGTGGCGCACCGGTGCCAATGAGGCCACCCGCATCACCTTCCAGCAGGATGTGATGGTCGGGGAGGATGGGGAGATGATCCCGGCCGGCACCTATTCCCTGTTCACCCTCCCGGAGGGCAAAGACGACTGGACCGTCATTTTCAACCGTACCTCCGACCAGTGGGGCGCTTACGATTATGACGAGTCCGAGGACGTGGTCCGGATCGAAGCCTCTTCCCGCCCCCTGAGCAGTATGGCCGAGCGAATGGACTTCGCCGTCGAGGACAACGAGGTCGTGCTGATGTGGGCCGACCGGGCCGTCAGCTTCCCCGTCAGCGCCACTAGCCGCTAATTAGCGCCCGCCCCCGGGCTTTTTCCGCTCCCTACCGAGCAGGTCGCGCCCCCCTTCGTTCTTCGGTACGAAGCGGGGCGCTTCTTCGTAGGTATGGTCGAACAGCTGATCGCGTTCCCGCCACACACCACCCTCGTCGGCCTGCAGGAAATGGTAGCTCCCGTCCGGGACGTGGATCGGCCCCTCCCCGTAGCTGCCCTGGACCAGGATTAAGTTTTCGTAAACCACTCCATCCAAGTCCCGGTCGTAGCGCAGCGTTACCGTAGCCTCGGCCCCGTAGGGCAGAATGATGCGCGCCCGTTCCGCCAGGAGCAAATCGTTGGCGGTAAAGGTTTCGAATACCGGCAGACCGAACGTCGGAACGCCCGCCGTATCGAACCACAGCACGTCTAGAATCTTCCGGCGGCGGTAGGTTGAGTAGCTATCGTAACCGAATACGAAATAGTACGGCCGGCCCCGGTAGGTTCCCGCCCGCTGCACGTCATAGACAACGTAACCGAGCCATTCATCCGCCGGTCTGCGCTCGTTCTCCGGATTGCCGTTCCAGTCGTCGCCCCGGTCAACGAGGGGAATTAATTGCAACGCCTCACTATTCAGTTGGATGGCCCCGTAGTGGCGGTAGGTTTCCGCATCGACGTACAACTCCCAACTAAAAATGCGGAAACTCCGATCTTCGGGGTAGATAATGCTCAACCCCTCCAGATCGGGAAAATCGTAGCTGAACGAATTGGGGCGATCCAGCGCGGAAACCAGGGTACGGATCAGGTCGCGGGCTGCCCGGAAGCGATCTTCCTCCGTGCTGTCGGTGTGTACCCGCTCCAGCAGTGCATTCATCCGCGTTTCGGCGAGGGCCAGTTCCCGGCGGTCCGCACCGGACAACTTCCCCGCCTGGCCGAAAACCGGTGGGGTACAACACAGCAGGAGCATACAGATCAGCGGTCTGAGCGACATAGGGGGCATGACTTCTTCCCACTTAAGACGCCGCCCGGAGAAGAAAGTATGCACCGCCGTCCTACATTTACAAAATGGTAACAGTCGATTTTAGCGGGCGCACCGTCCTGATCACCGGTAGTAGCCGCGGTGTGGGCCGGGCTACCGCCGGGCTGTTCGCCCGGGCCGGGGCGCGGGTCTGCGTACACTACAACCGCAGTGAGTCCGCGGCCCGGGAAGTTCTCACCGGCCTTGATGGCGGCGACCACGCCCTGCTCCAGGCCGACCTGGGCGAACCGGACCGGGCGCGTGATCTCGTCGAAAGAGCAATTGGGGAACTGGGCCACCTCGACATACTAATCAACAACGCCGGCATCTTCCGGCCCCATCCGGTAGACGGCAGCCTGGAGTATGCCGAATGGATGGACGTCTTTCACCAGACCCTGCATACCAATCTCATCGCGCCCGCCGCCGCTTCCTACGCCGCCATTCAGCATATGCGCGGACGTGGCGGGGGCACTATCGTTAACGTCGGCAGCCGGGGGGCCTACCGGGGCGAGGAAGGTCAGGTGGGCTACGGTGCCGCGAAGGCCGGGCTGCATAGCCTGAGCCAATCCTTGGCCCGGGAAGTCGGCCGGGACAACATCACCGTTCACGCCCTCGCCCCCGGCTTTATCGAAACGGCGATGGCCCGCCCCCACTTACGGGGCAGCGCCGGGGATGCCGTCCGCGCCCAGAGCCCGCTGAATCGCGTCGCCACGGTGGAAGAAGTGGCCCGCGCTATTCTCTACCTGGCCAGCCCGGAGGCTGCCTTTACTACCGGTTCGGTGCTGGACCTGAACGGAGCAAGCTACCTGCACTGATATGAGGGGTTCCGTATTCCACACGACGGAGGAGGTCGTCTACGCTGGCGTGGAATGGATTCGGCTCGTCGTGGAGGTCTGTGGCGTGCTGGTCGTAGCCTGGGGCGTTCTGGCCGCTATGTGGCTGTACGCGGGGCGCATCTTTACGCGGCGGGAACAGGATTATATCGCGTTGCGCCTCACGCTGGCCCGCTACCTGATCGTTGCCCTGGAATTTCAACTGGCCGCCGACATCCTCAGTACGGCCATCGCGCCCGACTGGGATCAGATCGGTAAACTGGCCGCAATCGCCGCCATCCGCACGGTACTGAATTACTTCCTGGAAAAAGAAATCGACTCCGAGGTAGACGCCATCGAGAGCGGAGACCGGGATACGTTTAAGGACCGGATGCGGGAGGCTTCGGAGGATTGAGGGGGGCGGTTAGGTCAGAAAGGTCGAGTCATCGATGGGCTCCTGTACGGCAACCTCCCAACGCCCCCCCTCGTGACGGAGGGCGCGGAACTGGGTGGAGGACCGGGTGGTGGAATACGTAAACTGGTGGGTGGAACCATCGTCGGTTTCCAGAGGACTGCCGGTGTAGTAGCGGTCGTCGCCGTTGCGGAGGGACAGCGGCGCCTCGGTGCCCGGTTTGAATTCCAGCATTGCCCGTTCTTCCCGGTCCAGGGGGCGCTCCTCGTGGTACACCCAGTCGTCGCCGTCGCGTTGGGCGTAAACTTGTTTGAGCTCGGCGACACCGTCGGTACGGGCATGAATGATGCGGGAACGGGGGTGCCGCGGATCGGTCCACTGCAGTTGGCGAACGCGCTCGATCCGGTAGCTCCGGTCCCGTAGCCGGAAGGCACTTCCCTCGGGCAGGTCCGCCAGCGAGCGTTCTTCGTCCCGTGAAGGCGGCGGTTGGAAGGGGCCCGGTCGGGGAACCTCGATATGCTGCCGCCGGGAATGGTCGGCGGTAGATTTCTGGACTTCCCGTTCCCGGGCCTCCAGCTTCTCCACGGAGTTGCGGAGAAAGGTGGGCATATGCTCCTTCATTTCCTTCCACTGCGCATGGTCTGGATTGAAGGCCGTATCGGAAGGCAGCTCGTCGACCGGGACGTCCTCGATGCCGAGGTGGTCCTCTACGACGCGTTCCAGTTGGAGCAGCAGCTCACGATCGCGCTGCCCGCGTACCAGGACGATCTCCTCCCCTCCATCGGTTTCGGCGGTCAGCTTGAAGAGCTGTACCCGCTGTCCGTTTTTAGGTTTGTAACTACCGCCCTTCAGCGTACGCAGTTGCCGCACGGCGTGGGCACTCACTTCGGCGGAGCGGCGCAGGGAAGGGACCGGGCCGTGGGAAACCATCAGCCGGCCGGAGCGTACGGAGATGCGTGTTGTATTCAGCATCTGAGCGGCAACGTACCAGGCCAGACCGAGGCCGACCAATAGATGAATAGATATTCCCCAACCCGCCCCCATCGACAGGAAAAATAAAAGCATGCCGTTCCAGAAGCAAGCAAATACGAGCAAAAAGAATGCCTTCCCCGACCGCCAGCGGTAGGTGATATCCAGACCGTTCGGGCCCCGGTCGATGGTGAGTGGGTTCGGCCCTGCCATGTCATTTCGTTTACTTCCCTAATATACTTAGCGAACCCGAAGCGTTACGCACGACATACCAAATAAACCCCCTACGCATGGCTGACAAAAGCAAACAGGAGATATACGATGACTTTAAGGAGGCGGTCAACATGGCCCCGAAGGAACTCGAGGAATGGCTGGAGACGGAGGAATCCAAATCCGTCGGTGCCAAAGACGGGGGCGGGGAAAGCACCGGCCACAAAAGCGGCCGGCGCATCATCAAAATCAAGCGCAAGAACAAGGACGAACTGACCGATAGCGACTACGACCACATGAATAAAGTGGTGGGCTACGTCAACCGCCACCTGGCCCAGCGTCCCGACGGCGACGTGAGCGATACCGACTGGGCCTACAGCCTCAAGAACTGGGGCCACGATCCGACGAAGTAGGGGGCTCACGCGGCACGCCACTCGCTTGAGGTATCTTGACCGTCCCTACCCAACCGCATGATCTTCCGGCCCGCCCTGTTCGCTATTTGTTTCCTGGCCACGCCCTTCGGTTTCCTGGCCGGGCAGGCACCCGCGTCCGCGCCCCCCTCCTCCGACGTGCGGGTACGGGACTACGACGGGCAACTGCTGGCCATCGAGAACCTACTGGACCGGGGCCGCTACCGACCGGCACGGCTGCAGAGTCTGGCCCTGATCGAGGAGGGCCGCAGCCAGCAGCTACCCAACCTGGAAGCCTACGGGCATTACCTGCTGGGGCGAACGCTGCTCCAGGACCCGAATGCGAGTGGCCGGGACCGCGTCCGGGGCGTGCGGGAACTGCGCAGAGCATCCACCGGTTTCAGCGACGCGGGCATGACGGCAACCGTGGATAGCATCGCCCGGCAACTGGAAGACGTAGCGCAGGACGCTACCGGCCCCGCCCCGGAACTCCCCGATATCGCCGGAATACGCGGAAGGGACACGGCCGCCGCCCCGGTATCCGAAGCCCTCGACGAGGCTACCCTGAACGCCATCGTTGCGTTACAAAATCAGCAGATCGAAGCCCTGACCGATACGCAGCTGCGCCAACTCGTACAACTACAGCGGCAGGACATGGAGCTGGACTCATTCGAAACGGAGACCCTCCAGGACAGCCTACAGCTGATCACTCAGCGCATGCAGTTGGACGAGCAGCGGGCCCTGACCCGGGAGGAACGCCAGCGGCGGAACTTTTTCCTGGTGCTGGCCCTCGGGGTGATCGTCGCCCTGGGCCTGCTGTACCTACGCTACCGCAGCGGGCAACGCTACCAACGCATCCTCAGCGAAAAGAACGACCGCATCGAAAAGGAGCAGCAGCGCTCCGACGAACTGCTCCTGAACATCCTGCCGGCCCCCGTGGCCCGGGAACTGAAGGACAGCGGCTCGGCCACGGCCCGACGCTACGAAAGCGTGTCGGTGATGTTCACGGACTTCGTCGGCTTCAGTCGCATTGCCGGCACCCTGGACCCGGAAGAACTGGTGCGGCTGCTGGACAAGACCTTCCGCGCCTTCGATGGGATCATCTCCCGCCACGGTCTGGAAAAGATCAAGACCATCGGCGATGCCTACATGTGCGTGGGCGGGCTACCCAAACCGAGCCGGGACCACGCCCGCCGCACCGTTGCCGCCGCCCTGGAGATTCAGGAATACCTGGAGGGGGCGGGTGACTTCCGGGCGCGGATCGGCATTCACAGCGGCCCCGTCGTAGCCGGCGTGGTCGGTCGGGATAAGTTCGCCTACGATATCTGGGGGGATACCGTCAACCAGGCCTCCCGGCTGGAGAAGGCGGGCCGGGCGGGGGCCGTTACCGTCAGTGCCGTGACCTGTGAACTGCTCGGATCCGGTTTCGACTGTATCCACAACGGCACTTTCGAGGCAAAAAACATCGGCGAGATGGATAGCTACGTCGTGCGCGCCAGACGACTGACGAAGAAGCCGTCGTAGCCGTCCCGTTGCGGCAGGAAGCTTTGCTCGTGCTCCAACGTCCAGTGCCGGCCGGCCTCGCTGCCGAGAAATTGGCGGACCCGTTCCCCGTTTTCCTGGGGCAGGATACTGCAGGTGGCGTAGACCAGTTTTCCGCCCGGACGGACCATCCGGCTGTAGGAAGTGAGGATGCTATCCTGCTCGGCTACGACTCGCTCGATACTATCGGGGGTCAGTTTCCACTTCGCGTCGGGGTTGCGGCGCAGCACCCCCAGTCCGGAGCAGGGCACGTCGAGCAGCACCCGGTCGGCCTTAGCGGTCATACGCTTGACGATCTTGGTGGAGGTGATGGGCCGGGGTTCCAGATTAGTGACTCCGGCGCGGCGGGCGCGGCGTTTGAGTTCCTTGAGTTTCCAGCCGTGGATGTCCATGCTGAGGAGTCTTCCCTTATTTTCCATCAGGGCGGCCAGGTGAAGGCTTTTTCCCCCGGCTCCGGCGCAGGCATCCACGACCGTCATACCGGGTTCCACTTCCAGGGCGGGGGCGGCCTGCTGGCTGCTGTAGTCCTGTACCTCAAAGAGCCCTTCGCGGAAGGCTTTGGTACGAAACAGATTCTTGCGCTCGGTTACCTTCAGGGCATCGGCCGCGACGGCTTCGGTGCCGACGCCCTCTTCCGCCAGGCGACGCGCGAGTGCTTCCGGGGAGGTTTTCAGGCGGTTAGCGCGCAGTACGACGGGGGCCGTCTCGTTGAGGGCACTCAGGGTGGCGGGCCACTCGTCCCCCAGTTGCTCCTGTCCGAGGGTGTCGAGCCAGTTGGGGATGCTTTCGCGCAGTGGCCGTATGCTCTTCGCCTTTTCACTCGCTTTCAGTACGGCCGGGCGATTCAGACCCGCAAATTCCTTCCAGTCCGGCAGCCGTTCCCCCTTCAGCAGTAGGTGTACGCCGAGCAAGGACCACCAGTCGGATTCGTTAACGGGTTCGCGGCCGGCGAGGTGGGCGTAAAGCCGGTAGTTGCGTACCGTTTCGTAGACCAGCTCGGCGATCGTGGCGCGGTCGCGGCTCCCCCGGCGTTTGTCGGCCTTGAGGGTACGGGCGACTTCTTTGTCGGCATAACCTCCCTCGTGGAAGATGCGCTGGAGAGTCTGGGCGGCGGCGCGCAGGTGCGGGGGGAAGAG
The DNA here is from genome assembly GCA_964594535.1 of uncultured Lewinella sp. Classification (GTDB taxonomy): domain Bacteria; phylum Bacteroidota; class Bacteroidia; order Chitinophagales; family Saprospiraceae; genus Neolewinella. The sequence continues at coordinate 13,685 of CAZQNE010000019.1, read as the reverse complement.
CATGGAGGAAGTGCGGGCTTTGCGGTTAGTGCGCTGTTCGGCCGGGGTTACACGCTTGGATGGGGCCAATAGTTTTCGAGCCTGACAATTTACCTTCGGCGGCATGCTGGACCTGCTGCTCGTCATTGCCTACTTCACCATCATATTGGTAGCCGCGTTACGGGGCCGGCAGCGGGGCGAGGTCAGCGCCGAGGACTACTTTCTCTCCGGCCGCCGACTGCGCTGGCCCAGCATTGCCCTGTCCACCATCGCAACCAACGTCCAGGGCTACCAGTTTCTGGGCATGATGGGCTCGGCCTACCTCTACGGACTGGCCCAGGCCAACCTGGAAATCAATGCCATCCAGGGCATCCTACTGGCGGCCTTTGTCTTCGTGCCGCTCTACCTGCGCGAACGGGTGGTCACCATCACCCAGTTTATCGAGCGGCGGTTGGGGCCGCGGGTAGCCCTGGCGTATAGCCTGGCCACCATTCTGCTCTTCGCGACCGTCACCCTGGGGGCGGCGCTGTTCTGGGGGGCCTACGCGGCCGAACTGGTCTTCGGGGACTACCTCACCTTCCTGGGTCCGGACCGCTACTGGCGGGTGGGCACGCTGATCGTGGGGCTGGGGGTGTTTTCGGCGATCTACACCTACCTGGGCGGGCTGGCCGCGGTAGTGCGTACCGACATCATTCAGTTCGCCATCCTGGTCGGTGGTGGTATTGCGGTGGCGGTCATCGCCGTACAGCAATTGGGGGGCTGGGGCGAGCTTTACAATCGGGCGCCGGAGCACATGCACCTCCACCTGCCGACCGACCACCCTACCCTGCCGTGGACGCTGCTGTTCGGGCTGTTCTTCCTCAATATTAACTACTGGTGCGCGAATCAGTCCGTGGTTCAGCGCAGTCTGGCCGCCCGGAGCCTCTGGGAAGCCCAGATCGGGCTGATGGTGGGGGGACTCACGAAGTACCTGATGGCGGTCATCATCATCGTACCGGGTATCGCACTCTACGCTATACTGGGTGAAAACGGACTGCCCGACCCCGATGCGGCCTTCCCCTACCTGGTCAACACCTACCTGCCGACGGGGCTGCGCGGACTAGTGCTCTGTGCCCTTTTCGCCAGCCTGATGTCGACCGTAGACTCCACCTTCAATAGTCTGGCCACCCTCTTCAGCGTCGACGTATACAAACGGCACCTGCGCCCCGCCGCAACTGACTACGAAATGGTCCGGGCGGGCCGGCGGACGATCCTGGTGACCCTCGGTACGGGAGTGGGAATGGGATTGTTGCTCATGTACCTCAAATTCGCCAACCCCACCGCTGCCTTCACCCACCTGCTGAACGAACTGCGCTACTACGTCAACTGCGGCATCGTGGTGGTCATCCTGTCGGCCGTGCTGTGGGTGGCTCCGGTGCCACGCATTACGTTGGGGGCTTTTTTGGCATCGGCACCGGTTAATATCGCGCTGACCCTGCTCTTTCCCGGGCTGAATTACTTCGTGCGGGCGGGAGTGGTCATCGTGCTGCTGCTACTGACCGTAGGGCTGTGGGGCGGCGGCGCGCGGGTGCGAAGTATACCGGCACTCTTCCGGGCGGACAGCCGGCGGGTGGGCTGGATGGGGGTTGGGCTGGGGTTGAGTTTGGTGGGGGTGCACTGGATGTTTCATTAGTGCTTCCGGATTAAAACCCGCGTAGTCGGCGAATATAGGTTGATCAATAAAACAAGGAGTGGGAACCCGGCCAGGGTAACTACCACTCCCCTACGGCTTGGCGGGGTATTGTATTCCGCTACTCACCACCGTTACAACCCGCAGCGGGGTCCTTGAGGTAGCACAATCTTCGGTCTGCCTATGCGGCTACGGACTGCAGCGAGAACTCCGCCTTCAGTAGTCCCTTCAGGCTCACATCTTCATCTACTTGCGGCCAGTGAACCCCCACCCCACCGGAGATGAGGTGGTAGTCGTCCAGGGTTTCCTGACTAGCCTGACGCAGCCGGGTTGAGGTAGAGATCTTGCGACGCAATACTTTCCCATTATTGAGTACGAACAGCAGTAGATCCAACTCGCCGTAGGCGTGCACCCCCCGGATGCGCAGGCCCTGCTCGAAGATGATCTGTTCCAGAGTGTCGTACCTATTTACCGAAGAAGTCATGCCAAGCGTCTTTTAGTAAGTCCTCCCGCCGGGCAATGATCGCCATGATCTCGCGCCGTTCCCGGGCCTTGTAGTTATAAAAATACTGTACGGCCACTGAAGGTTCTAACCACACCTTAGCGTAGCCCTCTGCCCGACTGACGTGAACGTGGGCCGGTTCGTCACGATCCGAAGCGTAAAAGTGGAAGCGGTAACCACGTTCGAGTAACACCGTGGGCATAGACAGCGGATAATGGTTAGGGTAAAGTGGGGTACTTCCATCGGGCTCAGATATTCCTGGTAACCCAGGCGGTTTACTCCACCGTCCGCCCCGACACCGTGTGCCCCAGCAACACCGCATTCATAAACAGCCGGTTAGTCCCGTACCAAAACCCACGGAAATTCGGGTTATCCGCAAAACTGATCGTACGCCCGCCGCTTTCGCCACTCACGACGATGGCCGCCGAGCCGGCCGCCTGCTCCCCAAAGCCACGCGGACTGTAGCCACTCATCAACGGATCGTCCGTATACCGCAGCGGCGTAGCGTAGGCATTTTCGGCCGGCTCGAAGAGCAACGTTCCCCGCCGGAAGACGGGTATCTCCTCCCGGTCCATACCGAACAGCAGGGGGTGCGACAGATCGCCCCGGGTCGCGAAGATGGCCCCGCCCACGACCCGCCCGCCGCCGTCGCGGTACGCTTTTTCGTAGGGGCGCTCGGTGAGGGTGTCGCGGTCTAACTTCCGGACTTCGATGCTCGCCAGCCCGTGCTCCGCCGCCCAGGTACCGGCACCCTTCTCGGTGATGAGTACCCGGCCGGGGCCCATCCAGTCCTTCAGCGCCTCCGCGAAGTCATCGTCCAGACCGCCGTAGCGACCGTCTACCATCACGATGGTGTTGTAGCGGTCCAGATTGGCGCGGGATACGTCCTCGGTGGGTAGTTTCGTGACGGGAATGCCGAAGCGCTGGTCCAACAGGTGCCAGACTTCCCCCGCGTCGTAGCTACTGGCGCCGTCGCCCACCAGAATGGCGATCTCGGGTTTGCGCAGGGTTTCGTAGGCCGAGCGGCTACCGAGCATGGGGTCGCCGCGGCGGACGTTCCCGCTGTTCAGGGCGTGAAATTCGATGCCCGTCTCCTGCTGCACTTCGTTGATCAGGTCGTTCAGTTCCCCGGCGTCCAGTTCCTGGTTCTGTACCGGGATCATCAGCACGCCCCGGTCGAAACTCGTCCGCCCGTCGGGCAGGGTGAAGCCGCTGCTACTCACCTTCATTCGCACGCCGGCGTCCAGTAGCTGGTAGGCGGCCTTGGGGGCGTAGTAGTCATCGTAGGGCAGCAGGTAGGCGTAGGCGGCGCGGCCCACCTCGGGCAGCTGCCGTTCCTCGGTAGGCTCGAACGCCTCCCAGTTTCCGCCGCCCCGGTTCACCTCCTCGTACTCCAGGTTAAAGGCCATCGGCATACTGAAGGTGCTCACGTCGTAGAACAGGCTGTCCTCGAATTCCAGAATTGGCTCGAAGAAGGCCGCACTCGCCGCCGTTTTTGGGATAAAGTAGCGCTGTACTCCCTCGCCGTTCGCTTCCCGTTGTACGGGCAGATCGTGGAGGTGCATGATGCGCGCCAGTTCGCGGGCCCGGCTGGGGTCTTCGGTGGCGTCGATCACGTAGCCCCGGTCGCCGGCTACGTCCTGGGTGGTCTTGAATTCCCGTTGGTAGCGCAGCAGTTCGTCCCGCAGTCCGCCCAGCGCCCGGAAGCTACTCAGGGCCGTTACCACCTGGTTGCGGATGGTGAAGGGGAAGGTCAGCAGTCCGTTGTCGCTTTCCTGGAGGTGGCCACGGCTGCTGGCCTGCTCGAAAAGGACACCCACTGTACCGTTGATGTCGGGGTAGGTCGAGCCCTTACCGTAGTAAAAGTCATCGTAGCCCTCCCCCGAGTAGTACAGGGAGCCGATGCTATCCAGCGCCCGGGCGTGGTAGGTACCCATCTGGTAGGTCAGTTCCTGGTTCACGGCTGGCGTCATGGGGTGCACGCGGGTTGGCTCTCCCGGCATGAAGAAGAAGGTGGCGTCGGTGCCCATCTCGTGGTGGTCGGTCAGGATGTTGGGCTCCCACTCGTGAAACTGCGCGATACGGGCCCGACTCTCGGGGTGCTGCACGGGTAGCCAGTCGCGGTTCAGGTCGAACCAGTAGTGGTTGGTACGCCCCCGGGGGTAGGCCTCGTTGTACTCCCGGTCCTGGCCGTCGGCGGTCAAATTCTTGTTCTTGTGGCTGTTGGCCCAGCTGGCGAAACGGTTGAAGCCATCGGGATTGTAGGTCGGGTCCAGCAGCACGATGTTGTTTTCCAGGATGGGGAAGACCTCTTCCTCGGGGGCGGCGGCGTAGTAGTAGGCCACCAGGGGGGCGGCGTTGCCTCCACTGGGTTCATTGCCGTGGATGCTGAAGCCCTGGTACATGATGGCCGGTACGCTGGCGATGTCATTTTCGCTGAGTCCGCCGTCGGGTTGGTTCCAGTTCAGGTGACGCTGGCGGAGCGCTTCCAGCCGCTGGTGGTTGCCGGGGGTAGTGACGATCAGGTTCAGCAGGGGGCGGTCTTCGTAGCTGCGGCCGATGACCTCCAGTTCGATACGGTCGCTACTGGCCGCCAGAGTACGCAGGTAGGCCTGTAGCAGGTCGTGGCTGATGTGCCAGTCGCCGATCTGCCACCCAAGAAACTCTTCCGGGGTCGGGATGCTTTCGTCGTAGTCGAGATCGGGCAGGTAGTAGGTCAGGGGGCGCTCCCGTTCGCTGTTGGCGGTCGGCGGTTGGGCGCGGACGCAGGTGCCGGCGAACACGGATAAAAAGAAGAGCAATGCGTATTTCAAGGTCAACGGGTTGAGGCCGCCAATATAGCACATCGGGATTTGCGGATGCCCCTTCACCCCTTCACCCCTTCACCCCTTCACCCCTTCACCCCTTCACCCCTTCAATCCTTCAATCCCTACCTTACCCGCTATGTATGATCTGACCACCCTTGAGGCCTTCTACCAAAAGGAAGCTACCCACCCCGATAAGCCCTTCCTCCACCAACCCTTCGGCGAACGCTGGGAAACCTACACCTGGGGCGAGGCCGGCCGGATGGCCCGCAAACTAGCCACTTACCTGCACGAACAGGGCTTAAAGCCGGGCAGCCACATCGGACTGGTCAGTAAGAACTGCCGCGAATGGATCATTGCCGACCTGGCCATCATGATGGCCGGTCACGTGAGCGTACCCTTTTTCGCCACCCTGACGGGGGAGCAAATTGCCGAAGTACTGGAGCTCGGCGACGTCGATCTCTTGTTCGTGGGAAAGACCGAAGTCTGGGAAAATATGCGAACCGGCGTCCCCGCCCAAATGCCCCTCGTGCGCTTCCCCCACTACGCGGGAAATTCCAGAGTCGAACGCGGGAAAGACTGGAACGAAATCATGCGGGAATGCGAACCCCTGCAGGGCACCCCGACCCAGGACCCCGACGGGCTCTGGACCATCATATTCACCTCCGGCACCACCGGTACCCCGAAGGGCGTCATGCTCAGCATCCAAAATCAGATCGCCCTCATGCGGGAACTCTACGAAGAAAACCCCCTCCGCAACGACTACACCGGCGACAACCGCTACTTTTCTTTCCTACCCCTCAACCACGTGGCCGAGCGGGGCACGATCGAAACGATGTGCCTCACCCACGGCGGCGAGATCTTTTTCACCGAGAGCATCGAACGCTTCGCGGCTAACCTGCAGGATGCCAAGCCGACTTTCTTCTTCGCCGTGCCCCGCATCTGGACCAAACTCCAGCAGGGCGTACTCAAGAAGATGCCACAGAGACGGCTCGACCTGCTGCTGAAAATCCCCATCCTGTCCGGCATCATCAGGAAGAAAATTCAGCAGGGGCTGGGCCTCGTCCACTCCCGCCGCAACGTGTCCGGAGCCGCGCCCATCGCCCAGGACACCAAGGAATGGTTCGGCCGCCTCGGTATCCCCATCTCGGAGGCCTACGGAATGACCGAGAACGGAGCCGTGAGTCACATGATCTACGCCGATCAGGACCGCCCGGGTTCCGTCGGTTGCCCCCTGCCCGGCACGGAATGCCGCATTGACCCCGAAAGCCAGGAGGTCCTGACCCGGGCCCCCTACACCATGGTCGGCTACTACAAAAGTCCCGACAAAACGGCCGAAACGATCCAGGATGGCTGGCTGCACACCGGCGATCAGGGCCGGATTGATGAGGACAATTTCCTCTACCTCACGGGTCGGGTGAAGGATACCTTCAAGACGGCCAAGGCCAAATTTATCGTCCCGAGCGAGATCGAGGATAAATTCGCCGGCAATACCGACATCGAGCAACTCTGTATCGTAGGCCTGGGCATGCCGCAGCCCCTGTTGCTCGTCAGCCTCGGTGAGACGACGGAAGGAAAGGAACGGGCCGCCATCCACACCGACCTGCAACGGCAACTGAGCCTCGTGAACGAAAAACTGCCCAGCTACAAAAAGGTAGCCGGCGTGGTCGTGCTCGACGAGCCCTTCAGCATCGAGAACGATCAGCTCACCCCCACCCTGAAGGTGAAGCGCCCCCAGGTGCACCAGGCCTACAAGGACCGGATGGCGGGTTGGATCGCCAGCGAGGAGGAGATTATTTTTTTAAATAATTAGGTGTTTGATTGCCCTCACCCCCCCGCCCCTCTCCGGGGGAGAGGGGAGCTGTTTGATGGTGATTGATATAGGTTTAAAATTGAATAAGACTTCAGTGTTTCAAATAATAGCTTTTACTAGGGAGCTTCCCCCCTCTCCCCCGGAGAGGGGTCGGGGGTGAGGGGATTACCCCCCCCTTGCGGTATTCGGGATTGAAGCCCAAATGCTTACTCAAGAGCCGGGAGCGCGGGCACCAAAACCGATTCGCAGGCCCACGTTCGGCGTAAGCCCCAACCCGAGCCGGTCCACCTCCTCCAGGAAGAACGGGTTGAAGGGTCCGGAGAGCACCGTGCGTTCCCGTCCCCGGTACTCCCGATCCAGGAGGTTGCGGCGGTCGTACAGATTGAGGAGACTGAGTTCAAGGGTGGCATGCCAGGGGCTCGCGTCATTCGTCTCGGCCAGGGCGTAGCGGAGGGAAGCGTCCAGGCGGTGGTAGGCCGGTAGACGGGTATTGTTCAGGTCGGCAGCCGTCAGATTTAGATCGCGAAAACGCTCAACATCGGTGGGTACCGCCGTATAGCGACTCCCACTCCGGTACTGCCAGGAAAGCCCCAGTCCGAAGCGGCCCATCCGGCGATTGACCACCAATTGGAACTGGTGCCGCCGGTCTTCGTTTCCGGGGAAGGTGACGCCGGGGTTGCGCTGCCGGACCCAGTCGAGGCGACTGAGACTGTAGGTCGCGAAGGCCAGCCAGTCGGACCACTGCCGGCGCAGCAGCACGTCCACCCCCCGGCCCCGGCTATCGATGGGGGATACGCCCCGCCGGCCCTCGGGCTCGTTGTCCAGTCCGGGGAGGCCGTCGGCCGATTTCAGGTAGCCCTCCACGTCGATGAGCCAGGTGCCGTACTGACCGGTCAGTCCCAGGCTTCCCTCCCGCCCCCGGGCCGGCGTGACCTCCTCCCCGTCGGCTAGCGTCCAGAAGGTCGCCCGGGTGCTGACGCGGTAGGCCGTCAGTTCGACGGCTTCGGAGATGAATTGGTTGTTGACGGCCAATCCCCCCTTTAATAGCCAGTGGTCCGCCAGCGGGTAGCTGAGCGATAGCCGGGGCTCGACGTAAAGGCGGTCGGTGAGGTCGTAGTAGGGCAGCCGCAAGCCCAGGCGGTAGTGCCCGCCCCGCCCGAAGCGTCCGGCGTATTCAGCGTAGGGCGACAGGGCGTAGGCCAGCGTCCGCCCCGCGTCGCTTATTTCTACCTCGGCCCGGGCATTAGCCCGAAATAGCTCGTAGTCATTGGTAAACCGCTGGGCCTGAAGACCCGCGCGGACCCCCCCCGCCCCGATCGCAAGCTCACGCTCGGCACGCAGACTGCTCTCCCCGATGCGGTTGCTCCGGCGGTCCTCGGCGGAGATGCGCCGCTCGTTGAAGCGGTAGTCGCCCCGGTTGTCGAAGTAGCTGTGGGTAAGTTGTACCGTGGTCCCGCCCCCCGTTCGGTAGGTGAGGCTACCGCCCAGGTGAGTACTTTCCAGCTGGTCTTCCAGGAAATTGCGGCGCACCCTCCCCTCCTCCCGGTAGCGGTAGTCGTTGCGCTGGTAAAAGCCGCTGGCGCGCAGTTGTCCGTTCGCCCCGACGCGCTGGAGCAACCGGAAGTTAGCCTCCCCGAAGGTAGATAGCTCCCGGGGCGGGTCCAGCCCCCGGAATTCCCGCGTACGCCCCTCCCCATCGGGTCGCTGGAAAACCTGATCGCGGTAGCTGGCGTAGGTCGGTCCTTCCCAAATTTGGTTGACCGAGCCGCGGGCGGCCACCTGCAGGTCGGTCCTGCCCGCTACCAGGGGCAATTTGGCGTGGCCCCCGGCGTAGAGCAGGTTCGCGTCCAGGCCGATCTCCGGGTCGGGGGTTACTTCGCTATCCGTTTGCAACTCCAGCACCCCGGAAAGCCGGCCTCCGTAGCCCGCCCGGGCCTGCCCCCGCTGTAGTTCCATGCGGTCTACGAGTCGGGGCTCGAAGGGGCTGATCATTCCGAAATAGTGCCCGGAGCCGTAGACCGGAATACCGTCCCAGAGAATGAGATTCTGATCCCGACTGCCGCCCCGGATGCTCAGGTTGGCGGCGGCCTCGTCGGTGAGGCTCACCCCCGGCAGTAGGGTGGCGGCGCGGTACAGTTCCGTGCCGGCAAATCCGGGGAGGGGCGGCAGTTCGTTGGGTCGCAGTTCGACGGAGCGCCCGTCTACGCTCGCCCGAATGCCCCTTGATAGGAAATCACGGACGATCACGTCGGCCAGCAGAACCCCGTCCTGATGCAGGACTACCGTGCGACAATCGGGACCGATCGGGATAGTCTGGCTCCCGTAGCCCAGGAAGGAAAGTTTCAGGCTGTCCCCGCCGCCGGCCCTGAGTTTACCCCGGAAACTGCCGTCCCCGTCGGTGTAGCCCGACCACCCGCTGCCCGTGACGCTAAGCGTGACGAAGGGAAGCGGATGGCCGTCCGCGTCCGTAACCGTAATGCAGGCCGGTCGTAGGGGTACGGGACGAAGACTCAGGGAGCCATCTCCGTTATCGATCACCGCCAGGCCGTTTGCCGCGAACAGGCAGGCCGCTACGGTTGGCCAGTCCGCCCGCTCGAAGCGACAGTCGACCGTTTCATCGCGGATGGCCGACTCGAGGTAGGTAAACTGGAGATCGTGGGACGTAGCCAGTTCTTCCATCACTTCCGCCAGGGGCACGTTGCGGTATTCGGCCGTCCATTCCCATTGTGCCGGCACCTGCGTCCGCGCCCCAAAGGCGAACAACAGCAGAACAAAGGAGCCAACCAGCCGCACCACCTAACGCTCCAGAGTGACCCGGGCCACCTCCCCCGACCGTTCAACGCTGGTGCCCGGAATGGCGCCGAAAATAGTCTGTAGCACATTGTCCACCGGCTCGCCGTGATCGAATTGAGTAGTGATGCGTTGGGAAGCGTCGATAGCGGGAGCCAAGCGTACACTAATGCCGTACTGTTCTTCGATTTCCCGGATTACCTCGCTCAGGCGGGCACCGGAGAAAGTAGAGCGCCCTTCCAGCCAGTCCAGGGCCCCGGCGGTATCTACCGTTGCTACGGTGGCGAGTCCGGCGGGGTCCACTTCCACTTCCCGGCCGGCGGTCAGCAGGTAGGCCGTATCCCGCCCGAAGGGCACCACGCTGACCCGCCCCTCGGTACAGGTGACGCGCAGCACGGCGGCGCGGGCCGAGACATTGAAGGAGGTGCCTAGCACGGTAACCTTCCCGAGATCGGTGATGACCTCGAAGGGGCGGTCCGGGTCGCGGGCCACGTCGAAGTAGGCCTCCCCGTCGAGTTTGGTCTGCCGTTCGTTGCGGGTCAGGGAATAGTCGAGCGTGCTTCCGGCGTGGAGGATGATGTTCGTCCCCTCGGCCAGTTCCAGACTACGCCTCGCGCCGGCATCGGCTACTACGGTGGTCATGCTGTCCGACCAGAGCAGGGGAAGGGCAAGCAATAGCAGCAAGACTACGGCGGCGGGGAGCACGAACTTTTTCCAACGGGGGCGCGGGCGCAGGTGCCGGGTGGATGCGGGGCGGCCGGCGGTTTTGGGGCGCAGTTTGCCGTATTCGGCTTCGGCGTCGTAGGTCGGTTTGCGCAGCTGGTCGGTAGCCCGTGCCAGCCGCTCGAAGGCCGGAAATTCGGGATGGGCACGCAGCTCCCGTTCCTCCTCGGCGGAGAGCGAGCCGGCCAGCCAGCGGGCCAGGAGGGTGTCGTTCTGGAAGGGGTCGTTCATGGTTCTGCTTAGTTAACCCGTTGGCGGTTGTTTTCCCCACCCCGGACGGCGCCCGGGGCGAGGAAAAGTCTTCTTCGGAGCCTGGCGAGCTAGATGTCGGGGTGGAGGTGGCGGAGTTCGAGGAGGGCGCGGTGCATGCGTTTTTCTACGGCTTTCTGACTGATTTGGAGTTGGTCGGCGATCTCGCGGTACTTGAGACCTTCGACGCGGTTGAGTAAAAATACCTCGCGGGAGGCGGGGGTTAGCTGGGCAATCGCTCTGCGTAGCCGCCCGGCGAATTCGGCTTCCTCCAGGATGTGCTGGGGGTCGGCCGGGGCGGTGGCTTCGGCGGGCAGCAGGGCGGCGTACTTGCGGGCGACCTCCCTGCGGGCGTGGAGCTTGTACTGTTTGTTCCGGGCTACGGTATAGAGGTAGGCGCGGGCTTTGTCGGGGGTTACCTTCTTACAGTTCTCCCAGAGCCTGAGAAACGCCTCCTGCACCAAATCGGCGGCCACCGCCTCCTCCCCCGACCGGTAGTAGAAGAAGCGGTACAGCTCGGCGGAAAGTTCACGGAACAGCCGCCGGTAGACCGCTTCGGCACAGACATCTTCGGGGGGAGTGGCCATGGGCGTAAAAGTAGCGGCAAAAAAAATTAGCATCCAGGGTAGGGTAAGTTCGGCCCCGGGGATTTCCCTAGCAAACCACCAATACTAAAAACCAATTCCTATGCCTTTCCGATTACTGCGCACCTGCGCCCCCGCCCTGTTCTTCCTCCTGCTCTTCACCGCCTGCGATGAGGACGAGCAGGACAACCTGCTGAGCAGCGAAACCCTGCAGCAACAACAGGAATTTATCACTGAGCTAGAGGCGACCCTACCCCCCGCCGGGACCGACCCCAGCGACCCCGCCGCACCCCAGCGCTGCCTGACCCTGGTGTACCCCGTGAGCTTCACCACCCCCGACGGCTCTACCCTGACGGCCAACGACCGGTCGGACATCCGGGCCTACCTCCGGGAAGCCGATCCGAAGCGGCGTGCGCTGAACTTCATTTACCCCCTCGAGGTGACCACCATCGACGGCCAGGTCATCGAACTGGAGGACTTCCGCGATTTCCGCCAGGCCCGCCGTACCTGTGCCGTCGACCTGGGCCGCTGGTTCGCCGGTAGCCGCCGCGCCTTTCGGGAATGCTACGACATCAACTTCCCCATCGCGGTGACCGTCAACGAGCGCACCCTGGAAATCGACAACGGCCGCCAGCTGCTGCGCGCCTTCACTAGTCGGGGCGACAGCACCCGGGCCCGCATCGTCTACCCCATCCGCGTGACGCTGAAGGCCGATAACTCGGTGGTCGAAATCGCCGACCGGGCCGCCTTCCGGGAGCTGCGGCAGCGCTGCCTGAACTGAGCGTTTGACACGATGAACCAAAGCATGATGTTAAGGACCGTCGGCGGGATTTTCCCGGCCGGCGGTCTTTTTTTCCTCACCCCCGGCCCCTCTCCGGAGGAGAGGGGAGCTTCTGGCCCGTTTTATGACTAATCCAATAGATTGACATTATCGCGTATGGCTATTCACGATTTTAGATCTTCATTTCCCCCCTCTCCCTTGGAGAGGGGCCGGGGGTGAGGGGATACCCATATCATGATATAGAACCTAAAGAGCTACTCAATAACAGAACAACGACTAGGCACGGATGATTAGCTCCCCTCTCCCCCGGAGAGGGGCGGGGGGGTGAGGGAATACTCCCCAATCGTATTCCGCCCCAGTTGAGCCATATGCACCTCATCCGGCCCGTCCGCCAGCCGAATGCTGCGGGCGTAGGTGTAAAAGTCAGCGAGCGGCAAATCGCTGCTTACGCCGAGTCCGCCGTGTAGCTGAATGGCCCGGTCGACCACCGCGCAGGCCATTTGTGGACACACGATTTTGATCATCCCTACTAGTTCCTTGGCGGCCTTGATGCCGTGGCGGTCGATGCGGTCGGCGGCACTCAGGGTAAGCAGCCGGGCCTGTTCGATCTCACAGCGCGAGCGGGCGATCTCCTGCCGGATACTCGAAAACTTCGCCAGGGGGCGGCCGAAGGCGGTGCGCTCCCCTACCCTACGGCACATCATCTCCAGACTCCTTTGCGCAACGCCGATTAGCCGCATACAGTGATGAATACGTCCGGGGCCGAGCCTTCCCTGGGCTATCTCGAAGCCGCGTCCCTCCCCGAGCAGTAGGTTTTCGGCGGGTACCCGCACGTCGGTCAGACTGATCTCGGCGTGGCCGTGGGGGCTGTCGTAGGTTCCGAAGGCCGTGAGGGGGCGCTCGACCCGCACGCCGGGGGCGTCGGCGGGCACCAGGATCATACTCTGCTGGCGGTGGCGGTCGGCTTCCGGGTCGGTCTTGCCCATCACTACGTACAGTTTGCAGTCAGGGTGCATGGCGCCGGTACTCCACCACTTGCGGCCGTTGATGACGTATTGGTCGCTGTCGCGTTCGATGCGCGTCGTGATATTGGTGGCGTCGCTGCTGGCAACGGCGGGCTCGGTCATGAGGAAGGCCGAGCGGATCGTGCCGTCCAGCAGGGGTTGCAGCCACCGTTCCCGCTGCCCGGGGGTACCGTACCTGGCCAGCACTTCCATATTGCCGGTATCGGGGGCGTTGCAGTTGAAGACCTCGCTGGCCCAGAGGACGCGGCCCATGATCTCGGCCAGGGGGGCGTACTCCAGGTTGGTGAGTCCGGGACTGTAGGGGGTGTACTCCTCGGGCAGGAAGAGGTTCCACAAACCGGCTTCGCGGGCCCGTTCTTTGAGCCCCTCCATTTCCGGGTAGACCCGCCAGGGGTTTTCCTCGGTGAAGCGTAGGTAGTCGGCTTCCCGGGGGTAGACGTGCTCGGCCATGAAATCGGTGAGCAGGTTAATATTTTCGCGGGTCGTATCGGAATAGTCGAAGTGCATGGGGGGAAGGTACGGGCGCAGGCGCAGGTGCCAGGCTGCTGCGAGGTTTCAGCTGCAACACCGATATCCTAGAGGTACGTACGCAGTAGCTCCACTTCCTTCTCCGTCAACGACGGCCGCACCCCAGCCAACTCCTCCTCCCCCCGCGGCGGGTAGGTACTGTACACGTACAAATCCGTAAAGGCGCGCTGAAGATTGAGCACCACCGGCGGGTCCGGGTGGCTCAAGGGGATGGGGATGGTCGGTAGCGGGTCGGTCA
>CAZQNE010000018.1:0-73410 GCA_964594535.1 uncultured Lewinella sp. | reverse complement strand
AGTACGGCTTCCGCCTGCTCGTTGACGATGCCCACGGTTTCGGTACGATGGGGGCAACGGGCGCGGGTGCCGGCGAAGAACAGGGCGTACAGGATGAGATCGACGTTTACTTTTCTACTTTCGCCAAGGCTATGTCCGGCTTCGGGGCTTTCGTCAGCGCCGATAAGGACATCATCGAATTTATGCGCTACAACCTCCGCAGCCAGGTTTTCGCGAAAAGCCTCTGTATGCCGATGGTCGAGGGGGCCCTGGTGCGGCTCAAACTACTGCGGGAGCGCCCCGAGCTGCGGGAAAAACTCTGGCGCAACGTCCGCCATTTGCAGGACGGGCTCCGCGAGGCCGGTTTCGATATCGGTAACACCGGTGCCTGCGTGACGCCCGTCTTCATGAAGGGCACCCCCTACGAAGCCGGTGCCCTGATCTACGACATGCGGGAGAACTACAATATCTTCTGTAGCGCCGTGCTGCCCCCCGTCATCCCGAAGGGACAGCTCATCTTGCGCCTCATCCCCACGGCCGAGCACAGCACCGAAGACATCCAGACCACCCTCGATGCCTTTAAGGCCGTGCGCTCCAAGCTGGAGGATGGCACCTACGACAAGATGGGGGAGATGTTCCGGGCCGGGGAGCTTAGCGTGGTCTAGGCTGCCGGCCCTCGAAGACCAGTCGCTTTCCGAAAAAATTGTAGAAGAAGACCACGCCGGTGGCGACCCCTTTAATGATCCACTCCGCATCCCCGAAGAGGGGGACGGCGTGGAGACCGTATACGATCGCGGCGTCCAGCAACAGTCCGCCCACGCTGACCAGCATACTCAGGGCGAAGGCCGAGCGGAGCGACCGCCGCAACTCGAAGACGAAGTACCGTTGTAGAAAAAAGTTGAGCACCACGCTACTGGAATACGCGATCAGCGTAGCGGGTAGGGGCGGAAGGTAGCGATGCACCAGCAGCAGGTACAGGCCGTAGTTGATACCCGTAGCCACGGTGCCCGTGAGCGCGAAGGGGAGAAGTTGTCTCCATTCCCTTTTCATCCCTGACGGGCGAGGCGTGAGCGCCGTTCCCGCCGGAAGTAGTCCCGCACCTCCATCCAGTTGTCGACCCGGTGGTAGCCCCCGCCCGTGTCGTGCATATTGTGGCTGGCGGTGAAGAGCAACCCCCTGCCGTTGAAGCCCCGCAGGTTGCTGACCTTATCGTCGATCATGTAGTCGCCGTGTACGATACTTTTATTGCCGCAGAATACGATCCGCTCCCAGTGGATGAAGGGCATGTGTTCCTCCAACCATTCCCACTTGTCCGTAAAACTGTGTTTGAATTCGGTAGCGGCGGTGACGATGTACACCTCGTAGTGCTCGTACAGCTCGGCCACCACCTCCCGGGCATCGCGCATCACGGGTAGGTGGCGGAAGAAGCCCGGCCGGTGAAGTTGTTCCCGGATCCCTTCGATACCGGGCATGTCGTAAATCTTCCTACCTGCATATTCGCCCGGGTCTACCTTGCGACCGTAGCGCTCCTCGAACAGTTCGTGGTAGCGCTGGTAGTTGTCTACCATCACCTCGTCCATGTCAATGCAGATACGCATCAGGCCTCCACTCTAGAGATGCCGATGGGCCGGTCCGGGTCGTTGCCGTCCTCGTCCAGTTCCCGGTAGGCCGGTTCCACTTCGTGATAGGCTGGCTTCCTACCGGTCCGCATTCGCCGTACGGCCACCCGGAACCGATTGAGTAGTACGATCAGGGAGGGGAGCAACAGCAGTAGAACGATGGTAGCGGCCAGTAGCCCGAAGGCTACCGAGATCGCCATCGGGATCAGGAACTGCGCCTGCCGGCTTTTCTCTAGCAGTAGGGGGGCCAGGCCGGCGAAGGTGGTCACCGAGGTAAGGAGGATGGGCCGGAAGCGACTCCGGCCGGCATCGTTCAGGGCGTCCATCATACTCATCCCACTGCGGATGTTGTCGTTGTAGGTCGAGATAAACACCAACCCATCGTTGACGATGATACCGATCAGGGCGATGATGCCCAGGGCGGAGAACAGGGAGATCGGTTTGCCCATCAGCCAGTGCCCGAAGATGACGCCGATAAGCCCGAAGGGAAGCAGGGAGAACAACACCAGCGACTGGCCCACCGACCGAAAGGTAAGGGCGACCACGAAGAACATCAGGGCCAGCACGACCGGTAGCACGATGGACACCGAAGCGGCCGTCTTTTGCTGGTTCCTGACCTGACCGTCGGCTACCGTCGATACCCCCGGATAGTCAGCCAGTACGCGGGGAATGATCTCGTCCGCCACCAGCGCGTTTACGTCCGTGACCGAAACGGCGTTATTCGCCACGTCGGCCTCTACCTTCACCTCCCGTTTTCCGTCAGTGTGGTTGATGGCGATCACCCCGCGCTGGGGCTCCAGATTGACCAGTTCGGAGACGGGGTATTCCCCCCCGGCCGGTAAGCGTACCCGCATTTCGTTCAGGTCGGCGATACTGCGTCGGCTATCTTCCCCGTAGCGCAGCCAGACCCGCACTTCGTCTTCCCCCCGCTGTAGCCGCTGGGCCTCGGCTCCGAAGAAGGCGGCCCGCACCTGCCCGACGATATCCTGTAGGTCCAGCCCCAGGTAGCGGGCTTTTTCCTTAAGCGTGATGTTGATCTCCCGCAGCCCTTCCTGGTCGTTGTCGACTACGTCGGTGAGTTCGGCCATCTGTTCCAGTTCCGACTTGACTTCGGCGGTGGCCCGCTCCAGTTCTTCGATGTCGCTACCGACCAGGCTCACGCTCACCGGTTTACCGAAGAAGGACCGACCGCCGTAACTCAAAATCTCGGCCTCATCGATGGGCCCGACCTCCTCGCGGATGGCGTTCTGTACGTCACGCAGGGCTACGTCCTCCCGATCTTCGCCGGGGAGCAGGGCGATGGTCGCGCTTCCCTGGTAGGTAGTGGGGCCGACTTTCACCTCGATGCGTTCCACCACTTCGCGGCCGTCGCCAAATACGTCCGCGCTGATGCGCTGGTTGACCCGCTCCGCCGCGGCTTCGATCCGGGCCAGTACTTCCCGGGTACGATCTTCGGGGGTGCCGGCCGGAAGTTGCAGGGTCACCGATACGTCGTCGCCCTCGATGATGGGGAAAAAGGTCGTTTTCACGAAGCCTCCCCCGACCAGTCCGACGCTCAGAAACAGGACGGCCAGGCAGATCGATAGCGTCAGGAATTTGTAGCGCATCGTCCAGGCCAGTACCGGAGCGTAGAGGGTATCCCGCAGGAAGTTCATCAGGGCGTCGAACTTCCGCTGCACGGCGTTCGGCTTGGCATCTTTGGACAGGGCCTTTGAGTGGGCTACGTGGGTGGGTAGGATGATCATGCCCTCCACCAGACTGAAGACGAGGGAAAAGATCACTACGATGGCCATCTCCACAAAAAAGTCCCCCAGGGAGCCGTCGATGAAAAAGAAACTGGAAAAGGCGATGACGGTAGTCACGATAGCGGCAAAGACCGCTCCCAGTACGTCCTTCGTGCCGTCGATGGCGGCTTTGGTCCGCGGCAGGCCCTTCTCGTGGTAGCTGTAGATGTTTTCCCCGATCACGATACCGTCGTCGACCAGGATACCAATCACGATGATCATACCGAAGAGGGAGATGACGTTCAGCGTCACGTCCAGCGCATTGGCGAAGATGAACATCCCCGCGAAACTGATCGGGATGGAAAGGGCCACCCAGAAAGCCAGCCGCCAGTGCAGGAAAACCGCCAGCAGAATAGCTACGATAAAGAAGCCCTGAATCCCGTTCTTCTGCAACGTATCCATCCGCTGCCGCAGGGTGACGCTGGCATCGCTGATCACGGTAGCCTGAATGCTGGTGTTCGCTTCGTTGAACTCCTCGATGTATTCCTTCACCATGTCGGTGATACTGAGCATATCCTCTTCCAGCGTATTCTGTACCTGAATGCTCACGCTCGGCGTACCGTCGATGAAGGCCCGGTTGGGTTGGTCGGCCCAGCGATCGCGCACGGTGGCCACCTGGCTCAGGCGTACGGCCCCCCCGGCCGGGGTGGTCTTGACCACGATGTCCTTTAGCCCGTCGGCGTAGTATTCCTTATTGCGTGCCCGGAGGAGTAGCTCTTCCTCCTGCCCCTTTACGGTTCCCCCCGTTACGTCGACGTTGGTACGGCGCACGGCGTCGGCCGCCTCCTGGAAGGTGAGTCCGTAGGCCTGGAGGTCCGCCTCGCGGAAGGCAATCTCGATCTCCTCGTCGGGGAAACCGGATAGCTCTACTTTCGAGAGCCCGTCCATCGCCAGCAGATCGTCTTCTACCTGGCGGGCGGCGGTCTTCAACGCTCCCAGATTGACCCCCTCTCCGGAGAGGGCGAAGGTGATGGCCCGCCCCAGTTGCTCGCGCTTGAAGATGACGGGCGGCTCCATTCCCACCGGGAAGCTGTTGATGCGATCCACCTCGTTTTTCACGTCCTGTAGAATGAGATCGGTATCGTAGCCCTTCAGTACTTCTACGGTGATATTCCCGCTGTTCTCACTGCTCACGCTGGTGTAGCGCTCCACTCCGGTGAGCCCCTTCAGGTTTTCCTCGATCTTGTTGACGATGCCCTCCTCCACCTCCTCGGGGCTGGCCCCCGGGTAGATGACCTGAATGTTGATGGTCCGGCTGGGGAATTCGGGGAAGAAGGTGGACTTCATCTGCAGCAGGCTCAGTCCACCCATGATGAGCAGCCCGAACATGAGCAGGTTGGCCGCGACCGGGTACTTGATGAAGTAGCTGATAAATCCGCGCATCTGCTTACTTTGAGGTGGTGGCGGTAGGTAGGGTGGTGGCGGCGGCCTGGTTTCCGTCCTCCGTTACCTCCGCGTCCTTGATCTTCACCCGCATCCCGTCGAAGGCCCCGGCCACGGTACTCGTCAGTAGCCGGGTACCATCGGGCAGGCCGCTCACCAGGGCGGTGTAGCGGTCGGTCTTCCGCACGCTCACGGGCTGTAGGCGCAGTAGGGTATCGTTGCGGACCACGTAAACCTCCTCCTCGTTGATGAGTAGATTTCGGTCGATCTCCACCACGTCCTCCAGGGTGCGGGCGGCGGCGTCACCACGCAGATACATGCCCTCCCGCAGGTCCCGTCCGCTGACGCCGATGTACACTTCCACGGTCTGGGTTCCGGCATCGATCTGGTTGCTGATGCGGCGGATCTCCCCGCTCCAGTTACCGGCGATATCCTCGCTGTAGAGCTTCACCTTTCCGCCGGTTTCCAGGTAGTTCAGGTCGGAGAGGGGTACGGTAGCGACCAGTTCGTAGTAGCCGGTAGCCATCAGCGTACCCAGCTGCTGGCCGGCCCGCACCACGGCGCCGCGGTCGATCATCACCTCGGTCAATACGCCGGAGAAGGGGGCGTAGAGGACGTACTTGCTCAGCCGTTCTTCTGCGCTTTTGATCTGGTAGTACTGGGTGTAGAGATTGCGCCCGGCTACGAAGAGACGTTCCTGCTGGTTCGCCGGTTCGGGCAGGGGGGGCAGTTGGTCGTCCACGTTATAGGCATCCAGGTAGGCTTCCCAGCGGGGAAAGCTTTCCGGGTAGTCGATCTTCAGGTCGGGCATGATCTGGGCGATACCGTTCAGGAGCGTGGCCTTCTGGGCCTGGAGGTTGAGGCGGGCCTCGTCATCTTCGATCCGCAGGATCACGTCATCCTTGCCGAAGTAGGTACCCTCCTTGAGCGGTCGGCCGGTTTCCTCCACCGTTCCGCCCACCTCGCTGTAGAGGTCGATCTTATTGTAGGCCTGTAGGCGCCCCTGCACCGTCAGTTCCGTCGCCAGGTCGGCATTGTTCACGGTGCGGGTTTCGACGACCTTCACCCGTTTGGGGATCTCCCGCTTGGGCGGATCCTGCTTGAGCCCGAATAGGTAGGTCATGCCGAAATATCCCAGCACGATAATGCCCACGCCCAGTAGGGCTTTCAGGATGTTCTGTTTGGTCTTTTGCTTCATTACCGGATAGTCTGGAACGGTTCGCCCCCACCGCTAACGTTCAAAAGGGCCAAAAGGCTTTGGCGATGGCCCCAACAATTGCAAATACCAGCAACCAGTAGGCCCACCGCCCCGCCCGGGGGTCTTCGGCGGCGTATTTGGCGGTCAGGTAGCCTCCCAGCGTCTGCCCCACGGCCATCAGCCCGCCCATCTCCCAGTCGATCAGCCCGCGCCAGGCGAAAATCCCCACCGCGATCAGGGTGTACACCACCACGACGATGCCCTTCACGACGTTCGCCTGGATGATCTCGTACTTGGCCACCAGTACCATCAGGGCCAGGAAAAAGATCCCCATTCCCATCTGAATGAATCCCCCGTACACCCCCATGGCAAAAAAGGCCGGAACGGCAATCCAGGAGGAAAGCGGCCGTTCACCGGCGGAATCGTTCAGCCACCGTTTCGGCCGCACCAGCACCACCAGTAGCATGACGAACAGGAGATAGCGGAAAATTTGCCGGAAGGTTGAGTTGTCCACCACCAGGCTCAGCCAGATACCCACCAAAGCCCCCACGGTGGTCACGCCCACGATGGTCCACATCTCCCGCCTGCGGGCCGCGGACGTATTCAGCCGCCCGGCCCGCCAAAACGCCCAGGTACCCGCCAGGCCCTGGGTGGCGATACCCACCCGGTTGGTCGCATTAGCTACGTCGGCGGGCAGGCCGAGCACTTCCATCAGGATGGTCAGCGTAATGGCCGAGCCGTTTCCCGCCAGCGTATTTATGGCACCGGCCAGGAAGGAGCCCACCAGGGCAATGAGGTAGGCCGTCATCATCGGGTGAGGACGATATAGTCGAGCAACACCTCCTGCAGAAAGGCCTCCCGATCCTCGGGTAGCTCGTCCACCCCCAGTAACTCCCCCATCCGCCGGGCCAGTAGGTCGAGGGCCTGCCGGTGGCCGTCGTTTCGGTAGCGCCGGTAGCGGAGGATGGTCTGCTTGACCAACAGGAGGTCCTCGTCCGTCAGTCGCTGCACGTTCGGGTAGGTCGGTTCGTGCTCGTCGCGCCGCCGGATGGTGAGGACATCCGCCAGGCTAACGCCCCCGTACGCGGTGGTCTGGATCACTACCGTACCGGATACCACGTCGCCCAACCGCTGCCGCCGGGAGCCGATGAGGATGAGCAGAACGGCCAGCATACCGAAACTGAACAGCACGTCCACGAGCAGGAAAACCGCCCGGCCCAGATAGTCCGCGGGGGTGGGGTCGCGGCCGTCCAGGCGCATGACCCGCAGTTTAAGCAGGGCCTTACCTAGGGTCTGCCCCCGGGTGATCATTTCCAGGAAGAAAAAGTACAGCAGCGTATAAAAAATCGGCCCGAAGACGAAGGTAATTTGCTCACTGATCCCGTCCACCTCCAGTAGCACCAGCAACAAGACGAACAGGCCGTAGCTCACGACAGTGGCAAGTACGTCCAGGAGGAACGCACCGATCCGAACTCCCAGCGTGGCCGCCTCGTAGTCAATGCGTACATTCTGGCTGGTATGGATGGTCACGATCGCCACGGGGCGGCGAAGGTACTGCTTGTCGTTACTAAACCTTTAAAGCACGCACGCCTATATATTCCCTAGCGCGGTCATACGTTATCGTTCCGTTTACAGTATGAGTAAAAAATCCATCTATCTGATCGTCGGCCTGATCGTCTCCGCTATCGTGGGGCTGATCGTGCTCCAGCTGCAGCTGATTCAGCGGGGGCTGGAGGTGAACAGGGAGCGCTACGACCGGGCGATCCAGAGCGTGCTCAAGCAGGTGGCCGACCAGGTGGAGGAGGCCGAGGAAGCCGAAATCCGCCTCACACTCAATAATGGCTACGCCGGTGGCGTCCCCGAGGCCCTCTACGGGGAAATCCGCATCGGCAATACCAGTTCCGGTTTACTCGGCGCTCAGTCCATCCGTATCCACCCCAGCACCCTGCGCTTCCGCGCCCAGTTTACCTCCCGCGAACTGGAAGAACGGGTCGACCGGGAGTCCGTCCACAAAAAACTGACCAACGAGCTACGCAACGCCGGCATCGCCGAAGACCTGGAGTACGGCATCTACGATTTGCGTGAGGAACGCTTCATTTCCCGCAACGGCCGGCTGCTTTCCCCCGAGGGCTCCGATACCAGCCGCCACGCCGACCTCATGGACGGCGACTACACGGTCAGCCTCTTTGCCAACGACCCGAACATCCCCGGTGAGATCCGCGCCTACAGCCCCGACCGCAACAGCGTGATCTTCAGTTCGCTATACAGCAATTTTGCCGCCAGCCTGGGCTTCGTCCTCATCATCCTGGGGTGCTTCGTGTATACCATTTACGTCATCCTGCGGCAGAAGAAGGTCTCCGAGATGAAGACCGACTTCATCAACAACATGACCCACGAGTTCAAGACCCCCATCGCGACCATCAGCCTGGCTACCGATAGCATCACCAGTCCCCGCATCAGCCGCGACCCGGACAAAGTGGAGCGGTTCGCCCGCATCATCAAACAGGAAAACAAGCGGATGAACGACCAGGTAGAAAAGGTGCTGCAGATGGCCAAACTCGATAAGTCGCGGCTCAATCTCAACCTCACGGCCGTCGATCTCCACGACCTCATCCAGAGTGCCGTAGAGTACATCTGCCTGCAGGTGGAACCCCGCGGGGGCACGGTGCGCACCGAACTGACGGCCGACCCCTCGGTAGTGGAGGGCGACCTGACCCACCTGTCCAGCCTGATCAACAACCTGCTCGACAACGCCAACAAGTATTCCCCCGACGCCCCCCGCATCACCGTCAGTACCCGCAATGTGTCCCGGGGCGTTCAGATCACCGTTACCGACGAGGGCCTGGGGATGAGCCGCGAAGCACGAAAAAACATTTTTGACCGTTTCTACCGCGTGCACACCGGCGATCGCCACGACGTGAAGGGCTTCGGGCTCGGCCTCTCCTACGTCAAGACGATCACCGAGGTACACAATGGAACCATCGCCGTTCGCAGCGAGCTCGGCAGGGGCAGCAGCTTCATCGTGACCTTTCCCTACCACCAGCCCGATTAACCCACCTAGCCTCCCAACCGACGCAATTCCATACCGATATGAATGACACCAACCCTACCGAACCCAAAATCCTCCTG
The DNA here is from genome assembly GCA_964594535.1 of uncultured Lewinella sp. Classification (GTDB taxonomy): domain Bacteria; phylum Bacteroidota; class Bacteroidia; order Chitinophagales; family Saprospiraceae; genus Neolewinella. Next base: position 64,318 of record CAZQNE010000018.1, on the reverse strand, counting down.
GTGGAGGACGACCAGAACTTCGGCACCGTCCTGAGCTCCTACCTGGAAGCCCACGACTACGACGTCACCCTGGCCAAGGACGGGCTGGCCGGCCTGGAAACCTACCGCCGCGGCAAGTGGGATCTGTGCATCTTCGACGTCATGATGCCCCGCCTTAGCGGTTTCGAACTGGCCAAAAAAGTGCGGGAGAACGACCAACAAACCCCCATCATCTTCCTGACCGCCAAGGCCATGAAGGATGACGTACTCAACGGCTTCGAGCTCGGTGCCGACGACTACATCACCAAACCCTTCAACAGCGAAGAACTCCTGGCGCGCATCAACGTCATCCTGCGCCGCAGCCAGGTGCCCACCGACCCGAAGGAGGAGCAGACCGAATTCACCTTCGGTAAGTTCCACTTCAATTTCCCCCTGCGCATCCTCACCTTCACCGACGAGAGGGGGGAAAAATCGAAGGAAAAACTCAGCCCGAAGGAAGCCCAGTTGCTGCGTCTGTTCGCCATCAATAAGAACGACATCCTCAGCCGCAGCGAAGCCCTGACCAAGATCTGGGGGGAAGACAACTACTTCACGGCCCGCTCCATGGACGTCTTCGTCACCAAGCTACGGAAGTACCTCCGGCCCGACGAGTCCATCGAAATCGTCAATATCCACGGCAACGGCTTCCAGCTTCTGGTCGGTAGCGAGCAGGAGGGGTAGGCCATAACCGCCGAGACCCCGGAGCAGCAACCGGGGTACCGCCGCCGGACAGCTCCGAGGGTCGTCAGGAATCCAGCATACATGCGAGCCCGCTCCTCGGAGGTTTCTGGTGGCGTAGCATCCACCGAACGTTAAGGATCGATAGCCAGGTACTGATTCCCTATTTCGGGGGTTATATCCCCGGTAGTCAGACGATTCGATACCTTATCGCTTAGAACTTTAGTTTTTGGGATTATACATTCAGCCGGGGCCCCGTGTCCCGGCCTTTGTATTTTGGGCCATGCCCCGTATCCTTTTCATCGCACTACTTCCCCTAGGTCTTCTGAGCGCGCAAGTTGGGGCGCTGACGCAGGTGCCGAGTGAATGGTTAACCGAAGCCTTTACGGACAATACCGTGTTCTCCACCGGCCACACCGGGTTTTCCCTCTACGACCCGGTGCGGGAGAGCTTCCTGTACGGTTACCAGGCCGATCGCTACTTCGTTCCGGCCAGCAACGTCAAGCTGCTCACCTTCTACCTGGCGCGGCACGTGCTGGGGGAGGGGGCACCGGCCATCTTCTACCGGGAACACGACCACCACGTCGAGGTGTGGCCCAGCGGCTACCCCTTCCTGCTCCATCCCACCTTCCGCGACTACGACGAACTGAAACCCTGGATCGCGGCCCAGCGCAAACCCCTGCTGCTGCACCTGCCTGACACCGGCCCGCCCCGCTACGGTGCCGGCTGGAGCTGGGACGACTACAACTACGGCTACGTCTACGAGCGATCGGCCCTGCCGGTGTACGGGAACCGCCTGTTCCTCGACTATTACGAGGGGGGAAAAGAGCAGGTCGCCACCCCGCCCGGCATCGCCGACGGACTAACCTTCGATCCCGACCAGCGGAGCCCCATCAGGCGCGCCGAAGCGGTCAATGAGTTCACGCTCGGGCCCGGCATCTACGTTCCCTCCCGATTTCCCATCGAGCGGGCCCTGGCCGTTGACGGGCAACTGACCATCGACTGGCTGCGGCAGGCATTTCCCGAACAGGTGTTCCAGCGGAACGCCGACCCCCTTCCGCCGCCGCCCGATGCCGTACGCCTCAACCTGACGCTGCCGGATACCCTCTACCGTAAGTTGCTACGGGACAGCGACAACTTCCTGGCCGAGCAGCTGATTCTGCAGTCCGCCTTCGCGCGCTACGGGTCATTCGCCGAAGACGAGCTGTTTGACTACGCTACCGACACCCTTTTCCACCGACTGGGGATGGGCGAACTGCGCTACCGCGACGGCAGCGGGCTGAGCCGCTATACCTTAGTCCAGCCCCATCAGTTCACCCTCCTGCTCGCCGCCCTGTACCGGGAAGTCGGCTTCGACCGGATGACGGAATTACTCCCCGCGGGAGGGGAAAGCGGTACGCTACGTCGCCGCTTCGACGATAGCCCGCGTCCCTACGTCTGGGCCAAGACGGGATCCCTCAGCGGGGTCATCTGCATCAGCGGGTTCCTGCGCTGCCGCTCGGGCCGTGTGCTGGCCTTTTCCTTCCTGCACAACAACGTGGTAGGTGGCAGTAGCCGCTACTACGCCGAGATGGAACGTATCCTCGGGGGGGTCCGGGCGCGGATGTAGCCAATCCGGGCGATCTTTGCGCAAATTTTCGTCAATGGTCTATCTGGAACTGGAGAACGTATCCAAAATTTACGGAGAGAAGGTGCTCTTCGATGGCGTCAGCCTACAGGTAGCTCAGGGTACGAAGGTGGCCCTGGTCGCCAAGAACGGTACGGGCAAATCCACCCTGCTACGCGTGGCCGCCGGCATTGACCTGCCGGAAGGGATCGGGTCGAGTGTATACGTGCATAAGGAGGCCCGGATGGCCTATCTGCCGCAGGAGCCTGAATTTGGAGAAAACGCAACCGTGATGGATGCCGTCTTCGACTCCGACAACGAGGTCGTGCGGGCGGTACGCGATTACGAGGAGGCCCTCTCCCGCCCGGACAAACCCAAACTACTCCAGGATGCCCTGGCCCGTATGGACCGCCTGCGGGCCTGGAACATCGAGGCCCGCATCAAGGAAGTGCTGAGCAAGCTCAATATCGAGGACGTCAACCAGCGGGTAGCCACCCTGTCCGGTGGGCAGCGCAAGCGGGTAGCCCTGGCCAAGTTAATCATCGACGAACCCGACCTGATCATCCTGGACGAACCGACCAACCACCTCGACCTGGATATGATCGAATGGCTGGAAGAATGGCTACAGTCGCCCAATCTCACCCTGCTGATGGTGACCCACGATCGCTACTTCCTGGAGCGGGTCTGCAACCGCATCATCGAACTCGACGGGGGGCACATCTTCCACTACACCGGTAATTATTCCGACTTCCTGCACAAAAAGGCCATCCGGGAAGAAACCGAAAGCGCCGAACTCGAAAAGGACCGCAAGCGGATGAAGCAGGAACTGGAGTGGGTCCGGCGCATGCCGAGCGGCCGCGGTACGAAGGCCAAGTCGCGGCTCTCGGCCTTTGGCGAATTGAAAGATAAGGTCGGTAGCTTCCGCCGGGAGGAAGAACTGACGTTGGAGATCAAGGGGCAGCGGCTGGGCAGTAAGATCCTGGAAGCCCACAATATCAGTAAAGCCTACGGGGACAAACAACTCGTGAGCTCCTTCAGCTACAAGTTTCAGAAGGGGGAGCGGGTCGGGATCGTGGGCAAGAATGGGGCGGGGAAGTCTACCCTGCTCCACCTGCTCACCAAAGAAATCGAGCCCGATACCGGCAAGGTAGTCCACGGGACCAACACCTACTTCGGCTACTACACCCAGGAGGGGATCCAGCTCGACAACGACATGCGGGTGATCGAGGTGGTGCGCGATATCGCCGAGTTCATCCCCCTGGAGAAGGGGCAGAAACTCACCGCCCGCGGGCTGCTCGAACGCTTCATGTTCAACAGCAAGCAGCAGCAGGTCTACGTCAGCCAGCTCAGCGGGGGGGAGCGGCGCAGGCTTTATCTGCTTACCGTGCTCATGCGTAACCCTAACTTCCTGATCCTGGACGAGCCGACCAACGATCTGGACATCATGACGCTTAACGTACTGGAAGACTTCCTGCTGGATTTTCCCGGCTGCGTTCTGATCGTCAGCCACGATCGCTTCTTCCTGGATAAACTGGCGCACCACCTGTTCATTTTCGAGGGGGCGGGCCGGATTCGGGACTGGAACGGACTGTACAGCGAGTACCGCGAACGGACCACCGGCCAGCAGGACTCTCCCGTGCCCGCCCCCGCCCCGGCCCCCACCGCACCCGCGTCCGCGCCCCCTTCCCACCAACTCAGTCAGGACGAACGCAAGGCCATTCGGAGGGTAGAGGGGCAGATCGGCAAGTTGGAGAAGCGCAAGGCCGAGATCAACCGGGCCTTCACCGACATGAGCGAGATGACCCCCGAGCGCATCGCCGAACTGGGGAAGGAACTGGCCGAGGTCAACGAAGCCATCGAAGAGAAGGAACTCGAATGGATGGAACTGGTGGGGGAGTAGGCCCGAACTCACAGTTGAAAACCTACCATACGTTAGCTCATTGTTAAGCAGGGGTTTAGCCCGGTCAGTTTTTCGCACCCCAACTGGGGAGAATGGGTGAAAAAGGGGAGGTTATCCACAGGCTGGAGTAAAGCGGAGGTTAAATTCGCTGCGTTATCCACTTATCCACCGTTTTCCCCACTTTTAACTCACGACGAACTCACGGTTCCAGGCGGTCAATCCCCAGCGCAGTGTAAAAAAATTATCCCGTGGAGGCCGGGCGGCAAGAATGTGGATGGTTGCAGCATCCCTTTGATTTACCGGCCGTTAGTATGGGGAAAAGCGGGGGGAAAAGTCCCGTCCAAGGGGGAGAACGAGAAAACCAAGCGGTAACTGAACTTACTTCCCCCGTTTCCACACCCTTAATAACGACGAAGGGATTTAAATTTTAAAAAAGATAATAACCATTAGGATGGGAGCTGGCGTGAAAGAAACGGACTTCACCACCGCCCGGCCGCGGAGGCGCTACCCCCGGGCCGTGCGCTGGTGGTTGATCGTGGGCCTGGTGATGGTCGTGGGGCAGATCGTGATCGGGGGCATCACCCGGCTGACCGAGTCGGGCCTATCGATCACGGAGTGGAAGCCGCTGAGCGGAGCCATGCCGCCGCTGAACGAAGCCGACTGGCAGCTCGAGTTCGAGAAGTACCAGGATTCGCCGCAGTACGAGCAGATTTTTGCCGACATCTCGATGGGCGATTTCAAGTTCATCTATTTCTGGGAGTGGTTCCACCGGCAGTGGGCCCGCTTCATGGGGCTGGTCTTCGTGGTGGGCTTCGTCGTTTTCTGGCGCCGGGGCTACCTCGACCCCCCGCTGATGCGCCGACTGGGCGTGGTGGTACTGCTGGCGGCCCTGGCGGCCAGCTTCGGCTGGATCATGGTGGCCAGCGGGCTCATCGACCGGCCCTGGGTGAATGCCTACAAGCTCACCGCCCACCTGGCGCTGGGCATCACCCTCTTTTCCTACCTGCTGTGGATAACCCTAAAAGTAAATCGGCCACGGGTACGGACTTATCCACAGTCCGTAGCGGATAAACTACGGTGGCCGCTGAATATTCTGCTTGGCGTACAGCTGCTGCTCGGTGGCGTAATGAGTGGGGCCAAGGCCGCCCTGCCGTACCCCACCTGGCCGGATATGAACGGAAAGTTTATCCCCAGCGTACTGCGGGACGGGTCGGCCTGGACGGTGGAAAACCTCGTCTACTACGAGCAGAGTTTCTTCCAGCCGGCCCTGTTTCAATTCTTGCACCGTATGACGGCTTATGCCCTGGCCGTCATGGTGTTATACTTCGCATACCGCTGCTGGGCCTCCCTGCGTACCCGGGAAGTTACCCGCGCTAACGTCCTGTTAGTAAGTCTGTTGATAATTCAGGTAGGGCTGGGGATAGCTACGGTAGTGAACAGCATCGGCCAGGTGCCGGTCGGGCTGGGCGTGGCCCACCAGTTCACGGCAATCGCCCTGGTGGGCACGGTGGTGTACCTCAACTACCTCATCCGGCCCGGCCGCCCGCTCCACCCTGTGGAAAAAGCGGTGGAGAACCTTGGATAAAAAAAGTTAGTTCCCCCGGGTTACCTAGTTATGCCGGGCGGGATCCATCGCCCAGTCCTGTTTGCGGCGGCCCAGGAACTGCCCGGTCAGGAAGATCGCCAGCAGGAAGTGGAGTAGCGCGGCCCGGGAATCGGGGTTATAGAGCGTCTGTACCGCGATCATCAGGAAGTGATAGATGCTGAGGCTGAGCGTCACCAGCAGGAAGATGCGCGTGTGCAACCGCCGGAAGTAGGCGTAGAGGGATAGCCCGGCCAGGAACAGGGCCGACAGCCCGTACATTTTCATCAGCAACTCGAAGGAGGGGCCTTCCGACGTTCCGAAGCCCGGCACCAGGTCGCCGGCCTCGGGATAGAACAGGAAAAGAAAGCCCACTACGGCCTCGATCACGGTGTGCAGGAGTAGGATCATACGCTACGGATTGGGTCGGCAGTGCAACCCGCCGCGGGGGTAAGCGGTTGTCGACTCCCCCGTCCGGGGCTTACATTGGGCTCACTTCGGGCCGGAGGTGCCCGCCATACCGACATACCTTATGTTCACATCCATCCATACCGGCCGGGCCGGGCGGCGGGGCGAAAAAACGTCCCGCAACTGAGCGGGGTCTGGACGCGCCGGTTGGTGTGGTCGCTCATCGCGGCGGCCTTCATCGGGCCCGGCACCGTGGCGACCGCTGCCCGGGCCGGCAGTAGTGGCGGGCTTGCCTATCTGGTGGTGGTCATTCTGGCCGCCGTGGCCGGCTTTACGTACATGGAAATGGCGGCCCGCCTGACGATACGGAGCGGACGATCGCTCGGTAGTCTGCTACGGGGATCGGGCCGCTGGCTACCCCGCCTGCTGTTCGGAGCCGTTTGGTTCGGCTGCACCGCCTACCAGGCCGGTAATCTAGCGGGGGCGCTCGGTGGACTGCAACTGCTCTTCCCCGTAGGAAGGTGGTTGATCCTTCCCCTCGTTCTCCTCATCGGTTTTCTGCTATACGGGGCACGAACCGGGGGAATTGCCCGGGTGATGGCTGGCATAGTGGCCGTCATGGGAGTGGTATTCGTCATAGCCGCCTCGGTTACCTTATTCATTGGTGCACCCCGGGTCGCCACGGTTACTCCCGATGGCAATCTCATTCTGGGTTTGGTAGGGACCACGATCGTGCCCTACAACTTCTTCCTGGCCGCCGGTCTGGGTAGCGGAGGAAGGCTAACCGACATGCGGTGGGGCTTGGCAACCTCCTTTGTCTCCGGCTGGATCATCACCTCTTCCATCCTGATCGTTGGTGCTACGGTACCGGCCTTCACCTCCTTTACCGGTCTGGCGGAATCCATGACTACCGCCCTGGGGCCGGCGGGGGGGCCGGTACTCGCGATCGGCTTGTTCTGCGCCGGCTTCAGTTCGGCGACTACTGCCCCCCTGGCGGCGGCGGTGGCGGCCGGGGAGCTACTGGGATGGGAGAAAGGGAGTACGTCGTACCGGGCGGTATGGGGGTTGGTCCTGACCACCGGCGCGGTGGTTGCCCTTCTGGAGATCGATATCGTCGGCATTATTCTGGGGGCGCAGATCGTGAACGGGCTGTTACTCCCCCTGGTAGCCCTGATCGTGCTACTGCTGGCGAATCGCACTTCTCTACTAGCCGAACAAACCAATCGCTGGTACCAGAACCTGATCGGTACTGCCGTCCTGGTTTACCTGAGCTACCGAACGGTAATTTTCCTGACCAATCTGTTCGGCTGGGGCTAGCGGGAGGTGTAGTCCTCGCGGTTGATGTTGAGTTTCTTCATGCGGGCGAAGAGCGTTTTGCCGTTGATGTCGAGTAGGCGGCCCGCTCCGTTCGGCCCCGTCACCCGTCCGTTCGTGTACTGCAGCGCGCGGATGATGTGGCGGCGTTGATTTTCTTCCAGGCTCACCAGCCGATCCTTTTCGGTATCGTTGATCAACTCGAAGTACCCGTGGATACCGGTTGCCTTTCCTTCCCCCATACTTGACCAGAGCGTCGCGCGTACCAGGGAATGCCGATTAGCGGCCGTGCGCATTACGAATTCCTCCTCCATACGGTGGTAACCACTAGCGAAATCGATCAGGTGGGCATTCCATTTCGCGGTGTCTTCCCGGTTGAGCCGCTCGGGAATGGCCGTGGGCCGCAGGGATTCGGGATCGTCCGTCCCCATGATGGCCAGGAGGTTGTCGCTCGCCAGCATGCTCTGATCGCTCAGTCGGTAGTCGAAGCTACCGATTCGCTGAGAACTCTCTACCATTTCCAGCATACGTTTATAGCGGGAGCTGTCTTCGGCGCGTTGTATGATGCTACAGATGAGTTGCTCACTGGTGTCATTCACCATGTGGGGAACGCTGTGCATCACCACCGGGTAACGGTCGCCCGAACAGTTGCGATGATAGGTGTAAATTTCATCGCTGCCGTTGTGGATAGTCCGGTTGCAGTGGACCTGCCAGCTCTCGGCAGTGTGGTTCGGGGTGTAGTCCGCGATATTTTTCTTGATCATGTCACCGAAGGCATACCCCAGTCGGCTGCAGGCGGAGGTGTTGGCGTAGCGTACCTGACCCCCCAGATTGAGACACAATAACTCTGATTCGCCGTCGCCGACGACCTTGTTCGCCAAGCTTTTGATCTGGAGCGGGGTCAGGGGAGTCATGAGTGAATGTTTAGTAATATGGTAAGCCCCAGCACAGTCGTCGGCCAATAGGCAGTCGAACGAAAGAGAACACACGACCTCTACACAAAACGGGAACGGTAAGAAGATGTTGGTAACTAAGCAAACAGAACGATACGGCAAATATAGGTGTTTTGACATTTTAGTTGCCTTCCCGTCCGTTTGCCGACCGATCCCGGGGCGGTTCACATCTCCGGGTCTAGCTTTTCCGTTACCTTGTTACTCCGTCGGCTTTCCAATCGGAACCTTATGACCTCAGCCCCCCGCCACTACGATCGCCTGTTGAGTAAACTGGATGCGTTTATTCGGAAATACTACCTGAATAAAGCCATCCGGGGTGCCCTCTACGCCCTGGGGCTGGTCCTCTTGCTGTTCCTGCTGGTCAGTCTGCTGGAGTCTCAGTTCTACTTCGCGCCGGGTACGCGACAACTTCTCGGCTACGGCTTTTTGCTAGCTAGCTTGCTGGCGGTCGGTATTTGGGTGGGGGTACCGCTGTGCCGGTACTTTCGGTTGGGGCAAACGCTGAGCCACGAGCAGGCCGCGGCCATTATCGGGCGGCACTTCGGTAACGTTCAGGATAAACTACTCAACGTCCTCCAACTACGGCGGCAGGCGGGTGACGAACGGAGTAATGCGTTGGTGCTGGCTTCGATCGACCAGAAAGCCGCCGAGATCAGCCCGGTGCCCTTCCGCTCCGCGATCGATCTGCGCCACAACCGCCGCTACCTCAAGTACGCCCTCCCCCCCCTGCTGGTGCTGGTATTTCTGCTGGTAGCCGCTCCCAGTCTGATTCGCGATAGCACCTCCCGCCTCATCCGCAATACGGAAACCTTCGAACGGCCCGCCCCCTTCGCTTTCGTGGTGGATGCCGGCGAACTGGAGGTGATTCAGTACCAGAATTTCCCCCTTACCGTCCGGGTGGAGGGGGAGGTTAGCCCGGCCGAGGCCTTTATCGAAGTTGAAGGCTACCGCTACCGCTTACAGCGGCGGGACGCGGGCACTTTCACCTACCAGTTCAATAACGTACGTAAGGATACGCCCTTTCGCCTGACCGCCGGCCCGGTCAGCAGCCGCGATTATACCCTTGATGTGCTCCCGAAACCCAGCATTGCCGGGTTTACGGTAGACCTGGACTATCCGGACTACCTCGGTCGCCGGGACGAGCAACTCAGTGACGTAGGCGATCTGACGTTGCCGGCGGGGACGCAGGTGCAGTGGACATTCGTAACCGATAATACCGAGCACATCGACCTGCGCTTTGCCTCCGACGATAGTCTGCGCAGAGTAGCGGCCGATGACCGGGGTACCTATGCCTTCGACCGTAGGGCACTCCGCAACGATGCCTACACCCTCTACATCGGAAACGAGCGCCTCCCCCTGGGCGATTCGGTGAGCTATGCGCTGTCGGTGATCCCCGACCGTCATCCCCAGATCGTCGTCGAGCGGTTTGGTGACAGTACCCGCCAGGATCTGGTTTTCTTCGCCGGGGAAGCCTCCGATGACTACGGCATTCGACGGGTCGATTTCGTTTACCGGGTCCGACCGGCGGGCGGTGACGGTGGGGAGGAGCAACGTAGCCGCATCAGTGGGCGCAGTGGGACGCAACACCGCTACGAGCACGTCATCGACCTGGCGGAAGATTTCGGGCTTGCACCCGGCGATGAATTGACGTACTATTTCGAGGTCTACGACAACGATGCGGTCAACGGCAGCAAGAGTGCCAGGACACAGGTCATGAACTACCGCCGGCCGAGCCGGGAAGAGGTAGCGGCACGCTCGGAAGCCAACGATAGCAAGATTAAGGAAGAACTGACCAAGGCCCTGCAGTCCACCCGCGAACTAAAGGAAGATACGAAGGAGCTACGGGAAAAAATGCTCCAGGAAAAGGACGTAGACTGGAAGCTCAAAAAAGAGATCGAAAAACTGGCCGAGCGGCAGCGGGAAATTCAGGAGCAAATTCAGGAAGCCCAGCGCGCCTTCGAGGAAAACCGCGAGAATAACCCCCCCCGGGAGGAAAGTATTCAGCAAAAGGAAGAAAAACTGGAAGAACTCTTCGAGGAGTCGGTCAATGAGGAACTCGAGAACCTCATGCAGGAAATCCAGCGCCTGATGGAAGAGCTGAACAAGGAAGAAACCCTGGAGAGCATGGAAGAGATGCAGCTCTCCGATGAGGAAGCCGAAGCGAAGCTCGACCGCATGCTCGAACTATTCAAGCAGCTGGAAATCGAGAAGGAAATGCAGGACGCCATCCGGGCGCTGGAAGAACTCGCCGAAGAGCAGGAAGAACTGGCCGAAGAAACCGAATCCGGCGAAACGTCCCCCGAAGAGCTCGGGCAAAAGCAGGAAGAACTCCGCGAACAGCTGGAGCAACTGAACGAACAACTGGAACAGACCGAGCAGAAAAACGAAGCCCTCGAACAGCCCATGCCCCTCGACGAGCAGGAGCAACAGCGGCAGGAGGCCGAACAAAGTATGCGGGACGCCGAGCAACAGTTGCGGGAGAACAAACCCCAGGAAGCCGCCCCGAAGCAGAAGGAGGCCAGCGAGCAGATGAAACAGGCCGCCCAGGAGATGAGCGAAGCCATGCAGAGCATGCAGATGGAATCGAACCAGGAAGATCTCGCCGCCATCCGTCAACTGCTGGAAAATATCGTCGACCTGAGTTTCGACCAGGAAGAAACGATGGATCAGCTCGGTAGTACGACGGTAAACACCCCCCGCTACGTGGAACTCGTGCAGGAACAGTTCCGCATTAACAACGACTTCGATTTAGTACGCGACTCCCTGCAGGCCCTGGCAAAACGCAACTTCCAGATCGAAACCTTCATCACCGACAAAGTCACGGAGATTCAGGGCAACCTGGACGGAACGGTCACCGAACTGGAGGAACGGAATACCTCCCCCGCCGCTAACCTGCAACAACGGGCCATGACCGGCCTCAACGATCTGGCGCTCATGCTCAGCGAAAGCATGGACCAGATGCAGCAACAGATGGCCAGCATGATGCAGGGGCAACAGCAGTGCCAGTCCCCCCAACAACAGGGTAAGGGCAAACAGGGGCAGGGCACGCCCAGTGAAAATAAGGGTAGCGAGGGCCAAAAGCAACTCGGCGAGCAAATGCAGGAGATCAAAGAAGGGCTCAAACCCGGGGGCGAAGGCGCCAGCAGCCGGGAGTTCGCCGAAATGGCCGCCCGCCAGGCCGCCTTGCGCAAAGCACTCGAAGAAAAGCAGCGTCAACTCCAGCAATCGGGAGAAGGAAAGGACGGTGAACTCCAGGAACTGATCGACCGAATGAACGATGCCGAAGAAGACCTGGTCAACAAGCGCCTGACCGAGGAAACCCTCCAGCGGCAGCAGGAGATCCTGACCCGGATGCTCGACCACGAGCGGGCCGAACGGGAACAGAAAATGGACGAAAAGCGTAAGTCGGAGACCGCCAGTCAGCAACAACGGGCCCTACCGCCGGCGCTGGAGGAGTACCTGCGTGAACGACAGGCCCAGGTGAAGCGTTTTCGTCGGGCTACCCCCCAATTGACGCCCTACTACCGGAGCCTCGTGGACCGGTATATTCAGTCCTCCGGTGCCAGATAGAACTGGAGGTCAGCTTTTTGTGAACTAATCGATACCCCTGGCACGTTATGCTTAGGCAAGTTTCCGAATTGTCCGCTGAACAACATCATATGATCACGCTTACTTCCGATCCGAATAACATTACCCAGGTAGAACATTTAGTCAACCAGCTTTCCACCCAGTACCAACTCAATTCGGATAAGCGGGATAGCCTCCTGATCAGTCTTACGGAGGCGGTAAGTAACGCGATCATTCACGGAAACAAACAGGATCGGTCCAAGGTAGTCTGTATCCGTTACGGGCAGGTCACCGACGGGCTCTCCATCCGGGTTTCCGACCAGGGCGGCGGGTTTAACTACAACAATCTTCCCGATCCGACCTGCCCGGAGCGCATCTGCGAGTGTGGCGGGCGCGGCGTATTTTTGATGAACCAACTCTGCGACCGGATGAAATTCTCCAACGGCGGGTCTACCGTGGAAATGCGATTCAGCCTCTGAAACCGTCCGCGTCGATTGAGTTCCACGAAGAGGGAGGAAGTACTCCCGCAATACCTAAAAAATCATTTGTAACCTGGATTAAACAGGTTATACATGATCTGGGGGGTGAACTAGGGGAATTAAATTATATATTCTGCTCCGATGACTATTTGCACCGGATCAACGTAGAATATTTGCATCACGATACCCTTACCGATATCATTACGTTCCCCTACGGTGAATTTCCCACCGTATCCGGTGATCTGTTCATCTCTACCGAACGCGTGGCCGAGAACGCCGCTACCTACGCCCAGTCGTACCGGGACGAACTGCACCGAATCATGATTCACGGCGTCATTCATCTCTGCGGATACGGGGACAAAACCGGGGCGGAACAGGCTACAATGCGACAACTCGAGCAAGCTGCACTGGACCGGCGGACCTTTTTATAGGGCGCGGGGCGCAGGTGCGATGTATACTACCGCGAAACCGGGTAAAAGCGGCATCTTCACCGAATGAAAGTGTTGAAGTTTGGCGGCTCCTCGGTAGCCCGTCCCGACCGGATCTTCCGAATCGTCGATATACTGAAGCAGTACTATGCGTCCGGCGACCACTTTACCGTCGTGTTCTCCGCCTTCGGGGGCGTTACGGATACGCTGATCGCAATGGGCGAACTGGCCGCACGGGGGGAAGATCGGTATGGACAGCTATTGCAGCAATTTACGGAGCGGCACCAGACTGCCATCGGGGAACTTATCCCCGAGGGGGAATTACGGGAAGAAACCTCCCGGCAGATACAGCGATCGCACGAGGTGCTCAAGAACCTGCTGTATGGCGTGTTCCTGGTGCGGGAGGCTTCCCCCCGAACGATGGATTACGTGCTGAGTTTCGGGGAACGTTCCTCCGCCTACATTATCACGCAAACCCTCCGGCACGCCGGTGTACCGGCCGAATATCTGGACGCCCGCCGGATCATCAAGACGGATAAGACTTTCGGAAACGGTAAAGTTGACTTCGCTAAGACGTACCGGGAGATACGGAAATTTTACCGGCAAAGACCTGGGGTTCAGGTAGTTACGGGCTTTATCGCTTCCGCTAAGGGAGGGCTGACGACTACCCTCGGGCGGGGCGGGTCCGACTATACCGCCTCCCTGCTTGCCGCCGGACTACAGGCCGAAGTGATCGAAATATGGACGGACGTAAGTGGCGTACTGACCGCCGATCCGCGGCGGGTCAAGAAGGCCTTTACCATCCCCCGGATGAGCTACGCCGAGGCAATGGAAATGTCGCACTTCGGGGCAAAGGTCATCTACCCACCCACCCTGATGCCCGCCCTCCAGGAACGCATCCCCCTGCTCATCAAGAATACCTTCGAACCCGATTTTCCGGGGACCCGGGTAAGTGAGGAAACCGACCGGGAGGGCAATGCCGTAAGGGGGATCAGCTCCATCGGTGACATTGCGCTCTGTACCGTTTCCGGCACGGGAATGTTTGGCGTGCCCGGTATCGCCGGCCGTATTTTCGGAGCGCTTGCCGTAGCTCAGATCAACGTTATTCTGATCACCCAGGGATCCAGCGAACATGCGATCAGCTTTGCCGTACAGCCTACGGCCGCGGACCGGGCACGAAAGGCGGTGGAGGAAGCCTTCGCTTTCGAAATCGAACGGGGGGTGGTCAATCGCGTCAAAGTTGAACGAGACTTGAGCGTAGTCGCCATCATCGGGGAAAACATGCGCTACCAACCGGGAATCGCCGGCCATCTGTTCCGTGCGCTCGGACAAAACGGTATCAACGCCGTGGCCATCGCCCAGGGATCGAGTGAGCTAAACGTATCGGTCGTTATTGCCCGGGAAGATGAAACTAAGGCGCTCAATGCCCTCCACGAGTCATTCTTCCTATCCGACTATAAGACCCTCCACATATTCATCGTCGGTGTCGGTCTGATTGGCGGAACCCTACTACGCCAGATCGCTCGCCAGAACGAATCCCTTCGCCGACGGAAGGGAATGGAAATAAAGGTAGTCGGACTATCCAACTCCAAACGGATGACCTTCGACGCGGATGGAATCCCACTGGACCGCTGGGAAGAAGTGCTAGCGGAATCTCCCGTTCAAGCAGACCTGGCGGTGTATGTCGGTAGAATGCGGGACATGAATCTCAGCAACAGCATATTCGTAGACAATACGGCCGATAGTCGCATAACGACCTTCTACGAATCCATCCTGGATGAAAGTATCAGTATATCTACCCCGAATAAAGTAGCTACTTCCTCTAGTTACCTGCAGTACCAGCGGCTGAAACGCATCGCAGATAAAAGGGGGGTCGAATTCAGGTACGAAACCAATGTCGGGGCGGGCTTGCCGGTACTGTCCACGCTGCGCGACCTGATCGATAGCGGAGATACCATCCACAGGATAGAGGGGGTACTGAGTGGATCGCTCAGTTTTATCTTCAATCACTTCGACGGTACCCGGCCCTTTGCCGCGGTAGTACGCGAGGCCCGGGAGAAGGGATATACCGAACCCGACCCCCGTACCGATCTTTCGGGTAAGGACGTAGCCCGGAAAATTTTGATTCTCGGACGGGAGACCGACCAGTCACTGGAAGCGGAACAGGTGAGCGTCGAGCCCTTTATTCCCGAAGAAGCCATGACCGCGGATTCCGTCGAACAATTCTTCACCTACATCGAGCAACGATCCGACTACTTCGATCGGTTGTTGCGGCAAGCCACGGAGTCCGGTCAGGTATTGCGAATGGTAGCCAGCCTGGAGGATGGACGGGCTACGGTTGGTTTACAACGGGTAGGACCCGAAAGTCCCTTCTACACCCTCAGCGGTAGCGACAATATGATCGCCTTCACTACGGACCGCTATCGCGACCGACCCCTGGTGATCAGAGGACCCGGAGCCGGAGCTGAGGTGACTGCCGCCGGCGTGTTCGCCGAAATCATTCAGATCGGGACGTTAAGCTGAACCATTATGCAAGAGATAACGGTATTCGCACCCGCCACGGTAGCCAATGTGGCGGTTGGCTTTGATATTCTCGGTTTCGCTATTCGGCGTCCGGGTGATCGGATCGTGGCGCGCAGAACGGAGGCGTTCAGTGGGGTGCGAATTACAAAAATTACGGGGACGGGCGATAAGAAATTGCCGTCCGAAACCGAACGAAACACGGCGGGGGTGGCGGCCCAGCGGCTTCTCGATCATTTAGGGAGGGGTGAGATCGGCATCGAATTGGAAGTCCATAAGCAAATGCCCTTCGGATCGGGCTTGGGGTCATCCGCGGCCAGCGCGGCCGGGGCGGCCGTGGCGGTAAACGAACTACTCGGTGCCCCTCTGACCCGGGAATCATTACTGTACTTTACCGTCGAGGGGGAAGAAGTGGCCGATGGGAGCTTCCATGCGGATAACGTTGCCCCCTGTTTGGTGGGGGGAATCACCCTTATCCGCTCTAACGATTCCCTGGACGTACACCACCTTCCGGTGCCTCCCAACCTACACGTTGCCGTCGTACATCCCGAGATCGAGATTCTGACCCGCGATGCCCGGGCCGTACTTTCACCTACCGTACCCTTAGCTACTGCTATCCGCCAGATGGGGAGTCTGGCTAGTTTCATTACGGCGCTGTACACGAACGACCTTCCCCTCCTGGGTCGCTCGCTACGGGATCATCTCATCGAACCCCAGCGGAAACAACTGATCCAGGGATTTGACCGGGTACAGGGAATCGCACTGGAGCGGGGGGCACTCGGATGTAGCATCAGTGGCGCCGGGCCGAGCGTATTCGCTCTCTGTGATGGGGGGTATCTGGCGCAGTCGGTCGGACAGGGGATGCAGGCTGCTTTCCGGGAGGAGGGAGTAGACAGTCAGTTGTATGTATCTCCCATTAATCAGCAGGGGGTAGAAGTCATCGAAAAGAGGTAATGAAATACTACAGTACTAATGACGCGGCCCACCGGGTAAATCTGGCAGAGGCCATCTTCCGGGGCTTACCGCCCGATAACGGACTGTACCTTCCGGAGCGGATTGACCCCCTACCCCGGTCGTTCTTTGTCGAGCTTCCTAAGTTATCGTTTACGGAAATCAGTTTTCGGGTAGCCAGCCAATTGATCGGAGAAAGCGTTCCCGAAGCGGACCTACGCCGGATTATCGGGGGAGCCATCAACTTCCCCGCGCCGGTAATCGGGTTGGACGATCATACCTACATTCTCGAGTTGTTTCACGGGCCGTCGCTCGCCTTTAAAGATTTTGGCGCTCGCTTCATGGCCCGCCTGATGGCCCACTTCAACCGGGAGGAGGAGCGTGACCTGAACATTCTGGTCGCGACTTCGGGGGATACGGGGGGAGCGGTGGCGGCGGGCTTCTACCGAACTCCGGGAATTCGGGTGGTTATCCTCTATCCGAAGGGAAAGGTTAGCCAACTGCAGGAAAAGCAACTGACTACCCTCGGGGGAAATATCCACGCCCTGGAGGTGGAGGGTACCTTCGACGACTGCCAGGCCTTGGTGAAGCAGGCTTTTCTGGACGAAGATTTGCGCCGACAGCTCCGCCTGAGTTCCGCGAATAGCATAAACATCTCCCGACTTATCCCCCAAACCTTCTACTACTTCGAGGCCTGTAAACAGCTCCCCCGGGACGGTCGCCCGGTCGTATTCTCAGTCCCCAGCGGCAATTTCGGCAACCTGACGGCCGGCCTCATCGCAACGAAACTTGGTCTGCCGATTCATCATTTCGTAGCTGCGACCAATGCCAACGACGTGGTGCCCCGCTACCTCACGGAGGGAGAGTACCGCCCCCTCCCCTCCGTCGCCACCCTATCCAACGCAATGGACGTGGGGGCTCCTTCTAATTTTGACCGGATGCAGGGCCTGTACCGGGAAGACGAAAGTTCGCACGACATGCCGACCGGTATCCTTCATCGCCTGCGGGAGCGGGTCAGTGGATACGCCATAACGGATGGGGAAACCGAAGCAACCCTGCGCCGGGTACACGGTGAGCACGGGTATACCCTGGACCCCCACGGGGCGGTTGGGTACCTGGCCCTGCAACGCTACCGACAGACGAACCCGGAGGTGCGGGGAGTCATACTGGAAACCGCCCACCCCAGTAAGTTTAAGCCGGACGTAGAGCGGATTCTACAGTCCACCATCTCCGTGCCGAAACGTTTACAAGAACTCGCCCACCGAAAGAAGGAGGCGACCGAAATGGGAACCGATTACCAACCCTTTCGGGAGTGGCTGATCCACTACCTCAGATAAGTTTGTTCCACGTGGAACCTGATTTTCGGAGGGCATAGAATTTTGTTCCACGTGGAACACCACACCAGCGCCCCGCCGCAATAGTCACCGCCCCCGCCCGAACCATCCGAGCGGAGGACCTACAATAATCGTTATCTTGGCAAGCCAAAACTTCAGCATATGAGACTGTTCCTAACGAGCCTCCTCGGCGTACTTCTGAGCACCAGTTTTTACGCCCAACAGGACCTCAACAATCCCTTCCAACAGCTAAGCAACGAACTCCCGACTCCCAATGTCTACCGGAACGCGGCCGGCGCACCGGGCCATATGTACTGGCAACAGCAGGCCGACTATAAGATGGATATACGTCTGGACGACAATACCCAGCGGATATACGGGACGGAGACGATCACCTACCACAATAATTCTCCGGACGAACTAGACTACCTCTGGGTGCAACTCGATCAGAACGTGCGCGCCCTGGATTCGGATACCTACAAAACGAGCAGCAGCGAACTGGGGGATCGAATGAGTCTGAGTCAGCTAAGTCGACTGGAGCCCTCCTTTGACGGCGGGTTCAATATCGACTACGTCCGGGACGCGGATGGAAAGGACCTGCCCTACTACATCGAGCGCACCATGATGCGGGTGAATCTGCCCCAACCCCTCGCTCCGGGGGCTAATGTGCAGTTCAGCATCAAGTACTGGTACAACATCAACAACCGACTGGTGGATGGGGGTGGCCGATCCGGATCGGAATACTTTGCCGAGGACGATAACTTTCTCTACACCATCGCTCAGTTTTACCCCCGTATGGCGACCTACACCGATAACGAGGGCTGGCAGAACAAACAGTTCCTGGGGCGGGGTGAATTTGCCCTCACCTTCGGTAACTACGACGTGAAGATCACCGTACCCGCCGACCATTTGGTCGCCGCCACCGGGACGCTACGGAATGACAATGAGGTACTGACCCGTCAACAGCGTCGTCGCCTGGAAGAAGCCCGGGAAGCGCGGGAGCAACCGGTCATTATCGCCAGCCAGGAAGAAGCGATCGAACGGGAAAAAACGAAGGAGACGAAGGAACAAACCTGGCACTTCGTCGCCGAAAACGTGCGCGATTTTGCCTTCGCCAGTTCCCGGAAGTTTATCTGGGACGCGGTGGGCGTAGAGCAGGAAGACGGTAGCGTCATCATGGCCATGTCAATGTACCCGAAGGAGGGTAACCCCCTCTGGGAACGGTTCTCCACCAAGGCCGTTGCCCACACCCTGAAGTGGTACACCCACTACACCTTCGATTACCCCTACCCCGTCGCCTGGTCAATTAACGCCGCCAGCATCGGAATGGAGTACCCGATGATCTGCTTCAACTACGGGCGTACGGAAAAGGACGGTACCTACGACGAGCGGACGAAGTACGGGATGATCAGCGTAATCATCCACGAGGTGGGCCACAACTACTTCCCGATGATCGTGAACAGCGACGAACGGCAGTGGACCTGGATGGACGAGGGGCTCAACACCTTCCTCCAGTACCTCACCGAACAGCAGTGGGAGCGGGACTACCCCAGCCGCCGCGGCCCCGCCCGGAAGATCGTCGACTACATGAAGGGGGATAAGCACTACATCTCCCCGATCATGACCAACTCAGAGTCGATCTGGCAATTCGGAAACAACGCCTACGGGAAGCCGGCTACCGCCCTGAACATCCTACGGGAGACCATCATGGGGCGGGAGCAATTCGACTTCGCCTTCAAAACCTACGCGAACCGCTGGAAATTCAAACACCCGGCCCCGGCCGATTTCTTCCGGACGATGGAGGATGCCTCGGCGATCGACCTGGACTGGTTCTGGCGCGGCTGGTTCTTCACTACCGACCACGTCGACCTGGCGCTGACCTCGGTCGTCCCCTACCGCATCAACACCCGTAACCCCATCACCGAAAACGAACGGATGCGGGACCGGCGGGAGCAGACCCGCCCCGACATCGGCAGCATCCGCAACGAGGAAGCCATCGCCAGAACGTACGACGAGCAGGATACCACCCTACGCGACTTTTATTCCGATTACGATCCCCTGGAAGCAACGGTACTGGACGAACAGGAATACCAGGACTACCTCTCCGGTCTGAGCGATGAGGAGCGCGCCACTCTGGAAGCCGATAAGTACTACTACGAACTCACCATCAAGAAGGAGAGCGGACTGGTCATGCCTATCATCCTGGAGTTCACCTTCGCGGACGGCACTACCGAGATGAAGCGGATCCCCGCCGAAATCTGGCGCATGGGCACGGATGAAGTGACCAAGGTATTCCCCTTTGCGAAGGAAGTGGAATCCATCGTTCTCGATCCCTACCAGGAGACGGCCGATACCGATATGAGCAATAATTACTACCCTTCCCGCAGTACCACCAGCCGTTTCGATCTTTACCAGCGGAGTGGCCGCGGCGGCGGGGAAAACGCCATGCAACGCGCCCGCCGCGCCCGTGAAGCGGAGGCCGGGTCGCGCCGTTAGACCGATAGCACCATGAATTACGAAAATCCGCGGCTGGTACTGACCGGCAGGCAGGTGGCACCCGGTGCGCTTCGGTGGCGTAGCCCCTCCAATATCGCGCTAGTCAAATACTGGGGGAAGCACGGTGACCAACTCCCCCGGAACCCCTCCGTAAGCTTCACCCTGGAAGGGGCGGCTACGGATACTACGCTGCACTACACCGAACGACGGCAAGCGGGTGAGGGCGTGTCGGTCCAACTATTCCTCGCGGGAGAACGCCGGGCGGACTTCACCGAGCGGACGAGGGCGTACCTGCACCGTCTCCTTCCCGTTTACCCCTTTCTGGCCGAGCTCGATCTGCGTGTCGAAACGAGCAATAGCTTTCCCCATTCGGCGGGCATCGCCAGTTCGGCCTCGGGTATGAGTGCCCTGGCGCTTTGCCTGGTGCAGCTCGAGGAACGACTCTTCGACCCCCTCCCCGATCGGGCGAGCTTTTTACGTAAGGCGAGCGAGTTGGCCCGGTTGGGGTCCGGCAGCGCAAGTAGATCGGTTTACGGACGGGCCGCCGTTTGGGGTGAAACGGCCGCGGTTGCGGGAAGTAGTGATTACTACGCGATTCCCGTGGGCGATCAACTGCACCCGGTATTCCGGGATTACCACGACGATATCTTACTGGTCTCCCGGGCGGAGAAAACGGTCAGCAGTCGGGCCGGGCACGGGTTGATGGACGGGAATCCCTACGCCCCCGCCCGCTACCAACAGGCGAAGTATAATCTGCGCCAAATGGTGCAAGCATTGCGGGAAGGAGAGGTGGAAAAATTTGGACAACTACTTGAAAGCGAGGCACTTACGCTGCACGCGCTGATGATGAGTAGCCAGCCTTCCTATACCCTGATCGAACCCGGCACCCTATCCATCATTCAGCGTGTTCGCGCGTACCGACGCCAAACGGGACGGCCGGTGTACTTCACCCTCGACGCGGGCCCGAATATCCACCTACTGTATCCTCAGACTATCGCCACGGCGGTAAGCGAATTCGTACGGGAGGAGCTATTCCAGTTCTGTGGGGGGGAGTATCTGGCCGACCGGGTCGGGAACGGACCGGAAGAATTATCGCCCCGGCCAACGTCGGTGCTTTCCTAGCTGTTGACTTCGGTATGCGTATCCTCCCCCTCTCCCTCTTTGCCCTTGGCGTACTGTTATTTCAGGCCTGCCGACTCGGTTCACAGGACGTGCCGGCGCGACTCAAGACGAGCTACGAACCCCTCAATGATCGCTTGCGGGGCTTGGTGACGGCGGATAGTTTGGCGCTTAGCCCCCGGGAGGCCCGCCAATTGACCGACCCCATCTATGTGGATACCCGGGAAGCGGAAGAATACGCAGTAAGCCATCTACCCGGGGCCGTTCATCTTGGCTACAGCGACCCGGACTTTTCCGTTCTGGAGGGAGTCGATGCGGCGCGGCCGCTGGTGCTGTATTGCACGGTAGGATACAGAAGTGAGCGCATGGCCAGCGAACTACGGCAGCGGGGGTTTTCCCGGGTATATAACCTCTACGGCAGTCTCTATGCCTGGAAATTGGCCGGATTACCCCTGCGGGACGGGAACGGATTCACGGAACGCATGCATACCTATAACCGGAAGTGGGGAACCTACATTCCCGATAGCCTGGGTACTAAAGTGCACTAACATGACTATATATCAAAAAATACAGGAGTGTGTCGCCTTTATCAGGCAGCGGGCGCAGACGGAGCCGCGGGTCGGAATTATCCTCGGTACCGGGCTAAGCAACCTGGTGGAAGAGATCGAGGTGGAGCGGGAATTCGTGTATGGCTTGCTCCCCTACTTTTCGGTTTCGACGGTCGCCACTCACCGGGGCAAGTTGGTTCTGGGTACCCTGCGGGGGGTACCGGTGGTGGCTATGGCGGGTCGTCTGCATTACTACGAAGGCTACAGTATGCAGGAACTGACCTTTCCGGTACGGGTACTTCACGCCCTCGGTGTCGAACGGCTGATCATCTCCAATGCCTCGGGTAGCGTGAACCCGGACTTCAACGTCGGCGATCTGGTCTTTCTCCGGGATCACATCAATTTACAACCCGATAATCCGCTGCGGGGCTACAACGACGATCGCCTGGGCCCGCGCTTTCCGGATATGTTGCATACGTACGACCGGCAACTCAACCAACAGGCGCTGAAACTAGCGGCACGTCATAAACTAACGGCCCACGAGGGAGTGTACCTCGCCCTGGCCGGGCCCAATCTGGAAACCCCGGCGGAATACCGCATGGCCAATATCCTCGGCGCGGACGTGATCGGCATGTCGACGGTACCGGAAGTACTCGTCGCTCGCCACGCCGACCTGCCCGTATTCGTTACCTCAGTGGTCAGCAATAAATGTTATCCGCTGGCCGACATCCAACCCACCACGGTGGATGACGTAATTGCCACGGTACAGGCCGTGGAACCCCGGCTTCGACTGTTGATCGGGGATATGGTGGCCTACCTCGGGGACGATACGGATGGTAAAAATTCGGAGGGTGGGACAACTTAAAATTGCCCTCGCACCTTTAAAACTAGTTAACCCTGACGGAAACTGAATGAACGGAGCCTTTCTCCCAATTTGGAAAAAACTGAGCGCCACCGAGCGCGATGTCGCAACGGCCATGAGTATAGTTTACGAGGAACGCTCCGTCCTCGATCTATCCCGCTTGCTCAATAAGATCGGTATGGCCCCGCCGGCCGGAGAGTCCCGTTTTACCCACGCCGGGACCGAGGAGATCGTGCACACCCTACGCGGGGAAGACATCCTGGTCAAGTCCAGTGACCACGGCTGGCGCATCAACCCCCGGTACAGCGAGGCGATCATGCGGCGGGCGGGACGACGACCCGATTTCAGTATGCTACTGAACGAGATTCGCCGGGAACTACCCTACAAGACCTACTGGCAACCGAGTAGCCCGCACGCGCTGATGCGGGAGATCCGAATCGCGTTTTACCAGCAAAATGAGGCGGGTTTCGATCGCCTGCAGCGGGAAACCGAAAGCTTTTACCCCGATCAGGCCCGCACCGGGATATTTATCGACCCCCTCTTCGCCGAATTCGATCCCCGCTGGGTAGACAGTCTGTTGCCCACCTGGCAGGAAATTAACCTTCGGAAGGCCTTTCGCCGGGCACTGGTGAAGATGGAGTCGCTCGATCCCCTTGTTGAATTCCTGGAGCAGCACGAGCGCATCCGGGAACCGGAAAGCGGACCGATGCGGGACTTGCTCGCCGAAGCCTTCGTCCTACAGGGGGCCTGGAGCCGATTGCAGTTGTGGGCCGATCTGGAAACCAGCGAGTGGCGCAGTAGCGCCAATCACCTGATCTATCACGTGCTACGGGACGACGATGAAGGTGCGCAGGAGTTGATGGAGGAAGTGCGTAAGGGTTATCGCCACGAGCACGAAAACAAGTTTCCCGCTCATTTGGCCGGCTACCTGTACCTGTTATCGCTATTGCGGACCGGTGGAGTCAAGAGTTCGGAACTGATGGGCTACCACCTGGACAATATAGACCCGGTTCAAAACCTCCGACTGGGAGGCACCTACCTGGTCTTCAAGGCCTTACACGCCTATCTCCGCAACGACGATGCCGCCCAGGAAGTAGCCCGCCAGGGCCTGGAACGGATGGAAGCCAACGCCTTTGCCATCACCTTCCACGCCCTTTACCGATTGTGGACCGACGGTGAGGAATACCCGGATGCCGACTACCTGGCCGAACTGGAAGCCCGGCGGGAACGCGCCCAGGATAGTGGCTACCGCTGGGTCGAACTGGAACTGACCCGCATTCTTTCGCACCGCCACCCCGAACCGCCCGCCCGCGAGGCCTACGCTACCCGTGCCCAACAATTGGCCGCGGAACTGCGTATCTTCTCTCTGGTCGACGCCATGCCCCGGATCGAACCCTGGGAACGCGCACTTGAGATCCTGGTCGGAATGGGGACCCCGGATCGGATCAACGGTAAAAAAAGTAAGAAGACGAACCGATTCGTCTGGTTCGTAGACTTCGAAAAGCGGGAACTCGAACCCCGGGAACAAACGCTGAGTAAGGGAGGAAACTGGTCGAAAGGTCGGAAGGTCGCCCTCAAGCGGGTCAAACAGGGAGAGGTGTCGGGTATGACCCCCCAGGACGTCACCGTGGCCCAGGCCATCGAGGAAGACTTCAGCCGCTACCACCCCAACGGAAGTTATACGATCAACTACGAGCAAGCCCTACTGGCCCTGGTCGGTCACCCCAATCTCTACTTGGCGAAGAACTCGGCCATCGGGGTGGAACTCATCCGCAGGAACCCCCAGTTGCTAATCGAGGAAACCGATAACCGATTGCACCTGCGCTTCGCGCAAGACTTCGCCGGAACGGGCGTCCAGGTCGTCAAGGAAACCCCCACCCGCTATCAGGTCATCGAGGTGAACGACGGCCACGACCAGATCCACCGACAGATCGGCCACGGACTGGAAATACCCAAACGGGCCCGCCACCGCCTGCTCGAAGTAGCCCGCAACCTCAGTAAATTCACCGAGGTGCAAAATACACTGACGGGAATCATCGACGACCTGGACGAAACCAGCGCCGACAGCCGTACCTACGTCCACCTGCTGCCGGTGGGCGAAACCTTCAAGGTAGAATTCTTCGTGCGGCCCATCCGGGCCGAAGACCAGTACTTCAAGCCCGGGCGCGGCCGCAATAAGGTCATCAGCGAGGTGGATGGCAACCGCCTGCTGGCCGAACGCGATCTGGGGAAGGAAATCGAACGGGCGGAAGGCGTCATAATTGACTGCCCTACCCTACAGAAGATCGTCCACCGCGATTACGAATGGCAGATCGACGAGGTAGAAGACTGCCTCAACATTCTGCTGGAACTACAACCCCTGCGGGCACTGGACCGCATCGTACTCGAGCATCCGCGCGGGGAACGCATCAAGTTGATCGGTAGTGTCGACTTCGGCGATCTCAGTCTTGGGGTCCGCGAAAAGGCTGGTTGGTTTGACGTGGAGGGGAGCCTGGCGGTGGATGAGCAACAGGTGATCAGTTTCCGCGAACTGATCGACAAAGTAGCCGAGAACGAACAGAGTAACTTCATTCAGCTCAGCGAGGGGCAGTACGTAGCCCTGACCGAGCAACTGCGCCGCAAACTCCGGGAGATGGAGGGCCTGATGAGCACCAGGGGGAACGATGGTATGCAGCTCCATCCCCTGGCTACCGGTATCCTGGATGACGTAGCCGATCAACTCGGTGATTTCGAAGCCGACGTCGCCTGGCGGGAAAGCCTGAGTCGCATTCAGAGCGTCAACCAGACCATGGCGCGGGTATCCTCCACCTTCCGGGCGGAACTACGGCCCTACCAGCTGGATGGCTTCCGCTGGTTGATGCGACTGGCCGACTGGGGCGTGGGGGCCTGCCTGGCCGACGATATGGGACTGGGTAAGACCGTACAGGGGCTGGCCATGTTGCAGGCGCGCGCCGAACGGGGCCCGGCCCTGGTCATCGCTCCCGCCAGCGTGACGCGCAACTGGATCCGGGAAGCCGCTAAGTTCGCCCCCACCCTTAACCCCATCCTGCTGGAAGGGAATGACCGGCAGCAGATTATCGACGGGGTAGGCAACTACGATATGCTGGTCGTCAGCTACGGTCTGCTGCCCTTCGAGGGCGACGCACTGGCGCTGAAACAGTTCGGAACCATCATCCTGGACGAGGCCCAGGCCATCAAGAACCGGGGCACGAAGCGTAGTCAGATCGCGATGCAGCTGCAGGGAGAGTTTCGGGTAGCTACCACCGGTACCCCGATCGAGAACCACCTCGGGGAGCTCTGGAACCTCTTTACTTTTCTCAACCCCGGGCTGCTGGGAAGCTTTCAGCGCTTTAACGAGAAGTATACCCTACCCATCACGCGGAACAACGATAGCGAACGGCGGCAACAGCTCCGGCGACTGATCCAACCCTTCATCCTGCGGCGGCGCAAAGAAGAGGTACTGGAAGAGCTACCCCCCAAGACGGAAGTGACCCTGACGGTCGAGCTGTCCGCGGCCGAGCGCAGTTTTTACGAAGCCCTGCGGCAGCATGCGCTGGAGAGTATCGACGAAAGCGAGGGTACCAACCGCCGCTTCCAGATCCTGGCCGAGTTGATGAAACTACGGCAGGCCGCCTGCCACCCCAAACTGGTGGACCCGACGGTAGAAATAGCGAGCAGCAAACTCGAACTACTGGGCGAAACGGTACAGGAACTGCGGGAGAACGGACACAAGGCCCTCATCTTCAGTCAGTTCGTTCGCCACCTCCGCATCGTCGAACAGTGGATGGTCGACAACGGCGTGCCCTACCAGTACCTGGATGGAAGCACCCCCGGCCCGAAGCGGGATGCTGCCGTACAGGCTTTTCAGCGGGGGGAGGGCGATATATTTCTCATCAGCCTCAAGGCGGGCGGTACCGGGCTTACCCTCACGGCGGCCGATTATGTCCTGCACCTGGACCCCTGGTGGAACCCCGCCGTAGAGGATCAGGCCAGCGATCGGGCCCACCGCATCGGTCAGCAACGGCCGGTAACGGTGTACCGCTTCGTCTCGGAAAACACGATCGAGGAAAAAATCGTCAAATTACACGCCGAGAAGCGCGATCTGGCCGACAGCCTGCTGGCCGGCACCGAACAGAGCGCGAGCCTTAACGCCGACGACTTGCTCAACCTCATCAAAAACGGATAGTATATGCCCGCCCCACCCCAGATCCACGTCCTGCCCAGCGGAGAAGACGTCGCCCGTGCATTTGTTGATTACCTACGGAACAAACTGGAAGAGAAGGAGGGGGGGCCGCTGTTCTGGGCGCTATCCGGCGGGTCGACCCCCAAGCTACTCTACGGGCTGCTTGCCGAGGAATACCGGGAGCAGATCGAATGGGACCGGCTTCACTTTTTTTGGGGGGACGACCGAATGGTGCCCCACGACGATCCGGAGAGTAATTACGGGGAGGCCAGGAAGTTGCTTTTCGAACGTGTACCCGTGGTAGCGGAGCAAATCTATCCCGTGCCCACCCACCTGGATGCTCAGGAGGCGGCCCGGAGCTACGCCGCTACGCTGGCCGAAAAGCTCCCCCAGAACAGCGATGGGTTACCGATCTTCGATATCAACATGCTGGGTATGGGCACCGACGGTCATACGGCCTCAATTTTTCCGGACAGTATGGACCTGTTCACCGACGATCGCATCTGCGCCGTAGCCACCCACCCCGAAAGCGGGCAACAGCGCGTAACCCTGACCGGCCCCGTCATCAATGCGTCCGACGAGGTGGTTTTTTTGGTGACCGGGCGTTCCAAGACCCTGCGGGTGGCCCAGATCATCAACCGGGAACAACTGGCCGGCGAGTTTCCGGCCGCTCACGTCCGGCCCGCATCGGGACGGCTGCACTGGTTCCTGGATACGGCGGCCGCTATGGAAGTAGGCTACTAGCAGCCGGTAGAAAGCCCGTATCTTTGTGCCCCCAAACAGAATAGTATGACCTCCGATCGCGCCGTTTCCGCAAAGGACCAGCCCCACACCAGTCAGGGAAAGTACTGGCTGTTCTTCCTGATCTCCCTGATCATCTTTATCCTCATGCTGATTTTCATGAATCAGTGGTTCTGGGTTTCCATGCCCTTCATGCTCACCTTTCTGGTAATGGCGCTGGGCTACATGTAGCGTGGTCATCGATGCGCTCGATGGCAGGCGATTAGTATCGATTCTCGCGATCGATACGGTTGTCCTACTGTGCCTGATCGGTCTGGCCGCTTATCAGGGGATCGGCCCGAACTACTACTTCGGGGAGTACCGCTTCGGGACTTATTTTTCAAGTCTGCAGTTCCTACTGATCGCGGGTACCACCTACTCGGTATACGCTACCCTGAGGCGGCAACCGCAGCATCCGCTTTCCGGTACGGCCACCCTCTGGATGCTAGCCAGCGGAGGCGCTGTTTTCCTGGCCTGCGACGACCTGTTCTCCTTTCACGAAAAGACGGATAAGCTCATCCATACGGTACTACGTATGGAAGAAACGCCGGTCACCGACCTCATCGACGACCTGTTAGTCGGCCTCTACGTACTGGCTACCCTCATCTTTTTAGGGAAAAACCGGGCACGGCTTACCGCCTTTCTTCCCTCCTGGCCCCTGTTCGCCGCCGGCTTCGTCCTCACCGGCATCATGGTCGTGCTCGATATGTCCGGCAACAACGAACTCGTCGTGGGGCAACTGACCGACGAGGCCGACACGAGGGAACGGCTGCGGGAGGGCATCGGGACCGTAGAGGACTGTTTCAAGATCTTCGCCGAGGGCTGTTTCCTGGCGGGGGTGCTCGCCTGTCGGCGGATTGTCGGCGGGATAGGCCCTCACCCCCGGCCCTTCTCCGGAGGAGAGGGGGGCTAGTCACGTCTCCCCTCTCCCCTGGAGAGGGGGCCGGGGGTGAGGGAATTCAGTACTGCAAATACATCACCTCCTTCTCCGCGAAGAAGGGCTCCCTAAACCACCGGTCGATCGGATACTCCTCTACGTAGGCCCGCTTCGGCAGGGTGGCCAGTTCATCCTTCAGCCCCTTCCCCTTCAGCGCGAGGATGCCATTGGGGAGCGCGTTGCGTTGTTTCGGGCTGATGAGCCGCATACTCCACTGCGCCAGTTGGTCGATTTTAGCCACCGCCCGGGTCACGACGAACTCGTAGGCCGGTCGCCTGATCTCCTCGGCCCGCTGCTGCTTTGCGCTGACGTTACCGAGTTCGAGCGCCTCAATTACCTCCTGACACACCCGGATCTTTTTGGCCGTTCCGTCGATCAGGTGAAAGTTGACCTGCGGAAATAGGATTGCCAGGGGAATACCGGGAAACCCTCCACCCGTTCCCAAATCCAGCACCTGCGTCCCCGCCCTAAATGGTATCACCTTGGCGATCGCCAACGAATGCAGCACGTGGTGTACGTACAGGTTATCGATATCCTTGCGGCTGATGACGTTGATCTTGGCGTTCCAGTCGCGGTAAAGACCGTCCAGGGCCCGGAATTGCTCCCGCTGCCGCTCCGACAGTTCGGGGAAGTAGTCGAATATGATTTGGGCGTCCATACCTACGATCAGATTTCCGCCGCGGCAAGATGGTCGGAAAAAGCATCCCATACCGCCCCTCCCGGTGGTGGAGCTTTGAGTTCGACCCGCGCCCCGCTCACCGGATGATCGAAGCTGAGGGTATAGGCGTGCAGATCGATGGTGCCCCCCTCGTTGCTTCGCTTGAAGCCGTACTTGGTATCCCCCCGTAACGGGCAGCCGATAGCACCGAGTTGGGCCCGGATCTGGTGCTTGCGGCCGGTGATCAGTCTGACCTCCAGCAGGTGGTAGCGGTCGCTGCTGCCTAGGTAACGGTACCGGAGCTCGGCGCGTTTTGCGGCGGAATCACTACGATCCACGGCGGTGGAGGTATTCCCCTTCCCCTCCCGGATGAAATGCTCCAGGGTGGCGGCATCTTCCGGCGGGCGCTGGCCAACGATGGCGAGGTAGGTTTTTTCCACCGAGCGGGCCCGGAATTGCTCCGAAACCTTCGCCTGGGCGGTTGTCTTTTTGGCGAACAGCACGACCCCGGAAACCGGCCGGTCCAGACGGTGGATCGGATACAAATCCTGCCGCGCGTAGGCGGCCCCCACCTGCAGCAGGTTCGGGCTCTTCTGTTTATCGGGCACGACGGCCATGCCGGCCGGCTTACGGAAGGCGATGAGCTGATTGTCCTTGTACAGGACCCAGTCGCCGGGGCGGCCGGGGAAACGCGGGGCGGGGTCGGGCATGCTTACTTCACTTCTTCGTAGTCGATAAAGTCGTCGTTGTCCTCCTCCCGCTCTTCCGGAGTGATATCCAGGGGCGGGCGACGCTTGGGACCCTTGACCTGCCGCTGCACATTAGTGTACCACTGGTAGCCACGGTAGGCCAGGTAGATCGCGACGAGGGTGAAGATGAAGTCCATTGGGCAAAGGTACGATCTAACTCAACTCCACCGGAAAATGCGGCGCACGATATTCTTTACCCGATCGGTATACGGGGGGTAGGCCACGGAGAGGTCGAAGAACCGGCGCTCCATCACCCCCCGTTCGTTGGTAAATTCCAGGAACCCGTGGTGGCCGTAGCTCTTCCCGATACCGCTGTTGTTCACGCCGCCGAAGGGCAGGGCCGGGTTGGCCGGTCCGATCAGAAACTCGTTGATCAGGGTACCGCCGGCGCTGGTATCCGCCAGTAGGCGCTTGATGGTGGCCCGGTCGTGGGTCTGGATGTAGAAGGCCAGCGGTTTGGGCAGGCCGTTGACGATGCTCAGTGCTTCGTTGAGGTTGTTAAAATCCAACACGGGCAGGAGGGGGCCGAAGATTTCCTCCTGCATCACCCGCATATCCCGCGTCACCCCGGTCAGTACCGTGGGCGCGAAATAGCGACCATCGCGGTGGTGTTGCCCCCCGCAGGCTACGGTAGCCCCCTTGCCGACCGCATCTTCGAGCAAAGCAACCAGATGATCGAACTGCTTTTCGTTGACGATACGCGCCAGGTCTTCCGACTGCCGGGGGTCTTCCCCGTAGGCCCGGTCGAGCGCTTTCCCGAGGGCGGCCACGTAGGTATCCACGATGTTGTCGTTCACCAGCAGGTAGTCGGGGGCGATGCAGGTCTGCCCGGCGTTAAAAAACTTTCCCCAGGCCAGGCTGCGGGCGGACTTATCGATGTCCACGTCATCCTGCACCAAGCAGGGGCTCTTGCCCCCCAGTTCCAGGGTCACGCTGGCCAGGTTTTTGGCGGCGGCGGCCATCACCTTCTTTCCGATGGCCGGGCTACCGGTAAAGAAGATGTGATTGAAGGGCATTTTCGTCAGGGCCGCGGCGGTATCCCCTTCCCCCTCCACGACGGTGATCTCATTAGCCGGGAACAGCTCACTAAACATCTCCTGCAGGTAAGTGGTAGTGGCCGGACTGTACTCCGAGGGCTTCAGCACTACGGTACAGCCCGCCGCGATGGCGTAGAGCACCGGCAGCACGGCCAGGTTGAAGGGGTAATTCCAGGGGGCGATCACCAGCACGCAGCCCTTCGGCTCGGGGTAGATGTAGCTCCGGGTACCGATCAGGCTCAGGGGAGTGGGCACCCGGCGGGGCTCCATCCAGCGCTTCAGGTGCTTTTTGATGTGGGTGGCGTGGGTATAGACGATGCCGACTTCCGAGGTCAGGGTTTCCACTTCGTGTTTGCGCAGGTCCCGATGCAGGGCGTTGAGTAGCCGGTCCAGGTTCGCTTTCCGGTCCAGGTAATCCGTGATGCGGTCGATCTTGGCGGCACGGTCCCGGGCGGTGGTGCGGGCCAGGGCGGGGCTCAGGGCCTGCTGTTCTTCCAGTAGGTAATTCAGTTCGGTCGTAGCGGTGGCTTCCATACCCTTGCTAACCGCGGTACGCAGGTCGGGGTTTCGCTACGGGCGTGCCTCCGGCGGTGGGGCGGCGGCGCGCCGGTGCAATGGGGGGCCGGAATAATTAAGCGTGTAGTACTTGCCCTGACAAATGTGGCAGACCGCAACCTAAAGGAACAAATTACTTATCAATACACTGATAAACATAAAGTTACGAATGATAACTATTTTGTTTTGACCCCTTGCCTTCCAAATTGATGTGACTACACGGGAGATTTATGAAAAAAGGCGGCGGAAATTCGGTCGATTCACTTACTTTTACTTACGGTTGATGAAAGACACCATCACCACCTGATTTGCTTCGCGTTTAATTTTTACTGAAATTTTTGAGAGACACTATTGAACAACGGTTTCTGAGATCCCCCCGGTTATAAAATTGGTATTCATTTCGTCCCATTCTGATGGCGCGAATGACCGTGCCCTTACCATTACATCGGCACTCTCCCCCCCTCCCGGGGTTCCCAGGCGAAAATGTCTCCGCAAAAGTTTGGTAATCCCCCGCCGCTCGGATGAGTTGGTGCGGGTACTTGGTTTACTCCCCCCCGGGGTAAACCGTTGACGATCCAGGGTACTGGTTCCGCAGGGAACCGGTACGTCCGGAAGGGAGCAAGTCGGGTAGCTTTTTGGTCGCTCGCGGCCGTGATAGACTACCGACACCATGAACAACACATCGACACCCATTTTTCGGACGATCCTGCTCGGCTTCGTTCTCCCCCTCTTCGTCGCACCGCTGCGGATGACCGCCCAGTGCGATCCGGTCAGCTTACTACCCTGCGCCGACCTGGCGGTTACCGTACCGCTTCGCTTCGATTTTGCCGGGAACGAGGGCGGACTTGACGACGCGTCGGGCAACGAGGTAGGTTTTACGCTGGTAGACAACCACGGCGAAGCCCGAATGCCCGCCGACGGAACACCCACCTACCCCAATGTAAATGGCTATGAGCCCGGTAAGCTGAGTGTAAGCAACGGGAATCTTATCCTCACCGCCGGTCAGGGAATCGCCTTCCGAAAGCCCGGGGGGAGTACCAATAACAACAACCAGATCAACACCCTGGGGGTCGGCGTGCGGGACTGGTCCGCCAACACCCTGAATGTCGAAACCAAGCTGCTCTCCCTGGCTACCGGGGGAAACTCCGCCCAGGCCGGCATCTGGTTCGGAACGGATGAGGATAATTTCGTCAAACTCGCGGCGGCGAACGACAACCAGATCGAGCTGCGGATCGAGCAAGACGGCGTTTCGAATAACAATCTGGCTACCACCCTCAGGGTGGAAGGTCTGAATCTGGCGAACCAGGATATCACCCTGCGCCTTTCGGTCGATCCAGTAGCCGCTACGATCAGCGGATACTACCGGATCGGAAGCGGACCGGAAGTGCAGGTTATTCAGTCCTCCACCGCTTCGCTGGCCCTTCCGAACGGGTTCATCACCGGCCGGGTCTTCGGGTCCGAAGCTGCCATGACCCTGGCTGGCGTATTCGCTACCTACCGCAACGGTTCGGTCTTCGACGCGACCTTCGACTATTTCGCCATCACGCCGGAGACGGGCACCGGCGTTCCGGGCTGCCCGCCCCTCTCTCCGCTGCCCTGCGACGAAGTAGCGGTGACCTTACCGTTCACCCTTCCCTTTTCGGGCACGGAAACCGGCGTAGCGAACACCGGATTTACCATGGTGGACCCACCCTCCGTCAACCTGTTTCCGGCTACCCCCTCGAATCCGGACGTACCCGGGTTGGAAGCGGGGCTCCTTGACATCACCGGGGGCAAGCTCCTGATTACCTCCACCAAGGGCATCAATTATGAGCTACCGCCGGCCAGTAGCGAGAACAACAGCCAAGTCAACGCACTGGGAGTCGGCTTTGCCGCACCCGGGCGGGTATTTGATATCTCAGTCGACCTGGATCAACCCGACTTTGCCGGCAGCAGCGGGAACCATTCCCAGCAGGGGGGGATTTGGTTCGGCCTGGACGAGGATAATTATGCCAAACTGGTCGTCGGGAAAACCGGCAGCTCAACCCAGCGCGTGCAGTTGCTGGTCGAGCACATCGACCCGACGGACAATACGAACGTCCTGGTTGAGGAAATCAACCAAACTGGGCTTCCCCAAACGGCGACCACCATTCAGTTGCGCCTGGAAGTCGACCCCGCCAATCTCACCGTGAGCGGGTACTATACCGTCGACGGGGGTGCGGAAGTCAAAGTATCCGAGGGGGGGCTCGACGCCGCTTCTTTTCCGGTATCCTTCCTGACGGGCCTGGACCACGATACCGACCCCGCGACCGAAGCCCTCACCTTCGCCGGGCTGTTCACTACCCACCGGAAGGCTGCGGCCACCGAGGCCATCGCTTTTGGCTTCGATAATTTCGCCATCGTCCCGAACGTAGTGACGCCGAGCCTAAGCTTCAGCCCCCGGCAGATCGACGTACGTATCCGGGAAGGCGAGACGATCCCCGCTCAGGTGGCCACGCTTTCGGCCAGTGATGGCGGAAGCCCGGCGGTAACCCTAAGTGACGATCCGGATGCGGCGGCTTGGCTCGTCTTGCCGACCGCCCCGGCTGTCGGTCAGATGTTTTTCGAGGTCGAGCCCGATCTACCGCCCGATGAATACCGCACCACGGTGTTCGTCTCCGCCGCCGGATACACCACGACCCAATTGGATATCACCGTTACGGTAGCGGCCAACCAGGCCGTCATATCTCCCAGCAGCACCGAAGTGGTACTCGATGCCACCGTCGGGGGAGCCGGTCGCGACAGCACCATCCTGCTTGCTAATACGGGTAATACCGCCCTAGGTAACCCGACCGCGGTGCTCACGGGACCGGATGCGGCGATGTTCTCCGTCAATTCGGCGGACCTGCCCGCCTCCATCCCGGCCAGTGGGTCCGCCCCGCTGACGGTCACTTTCGCTCCGTCCGGCGAGGGTCCGGCCCGGGCAACGCTCACCCTAAGCGGGGGCGGGGCCGACCCCGTGGCGATCAGTCTCGATGGGCTTGGAAAAGACGGCAGTGGGGGCACCGACGAGCCCTCCCTTCAGTACATTTTCGATACCTACGGCTTACCCATTGCGGTGGGCGACCAGGACGTATCCACCAATTTGATCGAACTACCGGCGGGAGCGGGCTACAATGACTTGCTGGGTGATGAAGTGGTGGCGCCCCGCTTCACCCGGGCGGGCGGCGATCCCGTGACGGTAGAATTGCTCTCCGTCTTCGGACCGGAAGGTAACGATCCCGTAGTCGCCCTGGGCTGGTACGAAAGTGGACTGCCTACCTCTGCCACCGAACTGTTCACCGTGAGCAATAGTCCGGCGGGCAATGGGCAAACCCTTAACCCCATCCTTTCCGGAACTACCAGTTTTGATCCCGGGAATGCCACCTTCGGGCTGTACAGTCGCTGGCCCTTCTTCAGCGACCGCCGGATTTACAGCGAAGATGAGCTGAATACGTTTTCCGGAAGTATCCCCCACCACGTCCGGGTGTACCCACTCCCCGGAGAAGACGACGCCTACGTGGTCGCCACCGAGGAGCATATTTCCGGATACGACTACCAGGACATCGTCATCGTGGTCCGCAACGTGGCCCCCGCCCCCGACCCGTCCGAAGTCCTCCGCATCAACTTCTCGGACGATGGGACTCCCGCACCGACGGGTTATCTACGGGACCACGGCCAGGCCTACGCTAACCGGGGCACCGAAACGTACGGCTGGGTGGTACCCGGTACGTCCACGCCCCTGAGCCTGGTCGGAAACGGACGCAACCGGACGCCGGACCCCGATCAGAACACCCTCACCGAAACTCTGATGCATATGCTCTACGGCGATACCGGTGGCAGCAACGGCGTAAGTGCGCCGGGGGCCTGGGAGGTTGCCGTAGCGAACGGCGACTACCGGGTCACGGTACGGGCCGGGGATGAGGATGCGGAAGGGACGTCCGGCACCCGCCACCTGATCAACGTTGAAGGCAACAAACTCATTGACGAACTGGCCCAGCAGGGGTCGGCCAATCACTTCACCGGCACCGGAGTGGTGACCGTCGCCGACGGGCGGCTCACGATTGACGCCGACGGCGGATTCAACACCAAGATTACCTCCGTCGTGATCGAGCCGACGACCTCGTCGCCCCAGGCCTACTTCTCCGACCCGAATCCGGCAAACGGGGCAACCGGCGTGGCCGTCAGCGGATTCCAGATCGCGGTCACCGTCAATACTTCCGCGGGGTACGAGTTGGATAAGAACTCCCTGGCCGGCAACGTCAAGCTCTTCGAGCAGACGGCCCAGGGCCCGGTCGAAGTGGCGGCCAATTTCAACGATACGGGCGGGGGGGATGCCGTCATCCTGACCCCCACCGCCGCCCTCAAACCCGGTACGACCTACCTCTTCCAACTCAGCGGGGTGGAGGCCAACCGGATCGGGAATTTGTCAGACCGCATCACCTTCGCCGATTTCACTTCGACCTTCACTACCGCGGCGGAAGGAGATACCAACCCGCCGGCCGATCTGACGGGGGTTTCCTTCACCCAGGTCCGGGGTGCGGCACTCGGGCAGGGGGTAGCCGACCGCTTCTCCAGCCTGGTCATCGGCCCGGATGGAAAGCTCTACGCTTCCACTACCGGGGAAATCATCAAACGCTGGACCATCGAATCCGATGGCACCCTATCCAATCTGGAGGAACTATCGGTGAACCTGACCGGCGCCAACCACCCCGTCACCGGAGACCCCCTCGGCAATGATCGGCTGATCATCGGCTTCACCTTCGCCCCCGAAGCCACCGCCAGTAATCTGATCGCCTACGTAAGCCACAGCGCCGCCACGCTGACCGCCGGGCCGGAATGGGATGGGATGGTTTCGCGCCTGAGCGGACCGAATCTCAGCAACGTGGAGGACATTCTCATTCACCTGCCCCGGTCCACTAAGGACCACCTAACGAACAGTATCGTAGTCGGCGAGGACGACGACCTCTACATCGTACAGGGCTCCAACACCGCGGGCGGTGCCCCGGATGGTTCCTGGGGATTCCGGTCCGAACGATTGCTGGCAGCGGCGGTCCTGCGGCTTGAGGTGGATAAGTTGCCCACCCAACTACCCCTGAGCGTCCATACGACCGACGATTTCGCGGTGATCAACACCGCCCCGGCTACGGGCCTCCTCATGTCGGACGGTACCTACAATCCGTATTCGGCGGATGCTCCGCTGACCCTGTACGCAACCGGCATCCGCAATGCCTACGATATGGTCTTTCACTCCAACGGGTGGCTGTACGTACCCACTAACGGTACGGCCGGGAATAACAACAGCTCCCCGATCACCCCCGCCAGCGCGGATTACGTCAACCGCGACCCTTCCGGAAAAGGCGTGCGCCGGCCGAACGGTACGTTCTTCGTCGATCCTACCATTCCCGGAGTAGTGGGGGGGGAAACTCAGAAGGACTGGCTCTTCAAGTCGCGCGGCGGAAGCTACCACGGTCACCCTAACCCCTACCGGGGTGAATTCGTCCTCAACCACGGGGGGCGGCCCTATTCCGGGCTACCGGGCCAGTCCGCGGGTTCGCATACGGACGTACAGAAGTACCCGGACGATCTCGGGCCCGACCCGAATTACCGGGAGGTAGCCTACGATTTCGCCTTCAACAAATCACCGAACGGGGCCATCGAATACCGTTCCAATGCCTTCGGGGGCAAGCTACGGGGTATGCTGATGGTAGTACGCTTTAGCGGGCAGGACGATATCATAGTGATGCAACCCGGAAATAACTCCGGTGACATCATTGCTGCCTTCGAGGACGTGCCGGGGCTACAGGGCTACGATGACCCCCTCGACGTAGTGGAGGACCCCCGGACGGGTAACCTCTACCTCGCTCAGTACGATCGTACCGGCGGTGCCTTCCAGTTGATCCTGATGCAGGCCGACGTGCCCGCCCAACCGGAAGCGGTGATCGCCGCGACGCCCGACGAACTGATCTTCGAAACCACGGTCAGTACGGACGGCGAACAAACCGACGAGCAAACCGTGACCATCACCAATGAAGGAACGGTCGCCCTGGACATCACGGACGTCACGTTGACCGGGCCCTACGCCGATCAGTTCCAGTTCACCGGCCCTTCCGTAACCAACATCGCACCCGCGTCCGCGCAAACCTACACCGTCACCTACGCTCCTACGCTAACAACTACGGACCTCGGCTACCAGGAGGCCGCCCTGTCGTTCACCAGCAACGGCAATCAGGGGGAACTCTTCACAGTCGGACTACACGGACTGAAGAAGGCGGGCTACCAATCTACCAACGAGCCACCGCTACAGGACGTCGTCGATGCACTGGGCATCGGAATCGACGTCGGATGGTCTACGCTAACGGGCCCTACTACGGCCGCCCCGATCGGAGCCGAAGTACTCGTGCCCCTCTTCGAGGCCGCCGGGCCGGGGGATGTCGTCATCACTCCCGTAGCCCGGTACTCCCCGGCTGAACTGTTGCCCTTCGGATGGTACACCAATTCGGGCACCGGACCGAGCCTGAACGAGGTGGGCCAACTACTGAGCGGCCCCGACGCCGCCCAGACCCTGAACCCGGGCCTGGCCGCGGGGCAAGATGCCTTCGACCCCCAGGGGGCTCCCTTCGGAGTTTACCTGAGTTCGGCGGTTTTCGGTCGTACGTACTATACCGAAGACGGACTGAATACCGGCCCGGTCGCCCACCGCGCCCGGGTGTACCCGGCAAAGGACCGCGGTGGCAACCTGCTACCCGATAGCTATCTGATCGCCTTTGAGGATGCGTCCAACGGAGACTATCAGGACTATGTCTTCGTACTCACGAACGCCAAACCGTACGAGCCGGCGGCGCAGGTGCTGACTTTTTCCCCGGACGCACTCACCTACCGGGTGCAGCTGGGTATGCAATCCCCGACTCAGGCCAGCGTACTGAGTGCCAGCGTCTCCCTGAACCCGGCCCAGCTGACCCTGTCGGCGAGCGAAAGCTGGGTGGATTTGCCGACCTCCATCAACCTGGATACCCCCCTCGACTTCTCGGTTGACGCCACAAATCTGACCGTGGGTAGCTACCAGGCCACGGTGACTGCCGAAGCTCCCGGCTTCGCCCCGGCCACCCTCAACCTGACGGCTACGGTAACGGAGGATTTAGCCTACTACGCCCGGATCAATTTCCAGGACGGCACCTTCACCCCGCCCGCCGGCTACACCGCCGATACGGGGGAAGCCTACGGCAGCCGGGGGAACGGGTTGGAATTCGGCTGGATCGCCGAGGGAAGCGGTGCCCCCCTGGACAATACCGACCAGGCCCGGGGCGAGGCCCGCGGGGTGGACGACACCAGCTCCGACGCGGAGAAACTACTCCGCTCCCACCTGATGCTGGATAAAACGAACCTGTCGCCACGCCAACCCGCCCACTGGGAGATTGCCCTGCCGAACGGTCGCTACCTGGTGGAGGTGGCCGCCGGCGATCCCTCCTTCTACAATAGCGTCCATACCCTGCGGGCCGAGGGCGTCACCCTGATCGATGGTTTCGTACCCTCTGCTTCCGACTGGTACCGTAGCGGAGCCGATACCGTCGAGGTGGAAGACGGCAAACTCACGATCGACGACACCGGCGCGCCGGTGGATGCAAACGTCAAAATCATCTACGCGGACATTACGCGGGTAGGTGATATCGTGATCGCGCCAACCGTAGTGGCGGAACTCTCCGGCACCCTGAATCGGGACGGCGACTACCTGGACTCGGTGGTGGTGGCCCTCGCTACCACCGACCCGTCCGGTAGCGGCATTCAGTCGGTGCGCTACCGGATCGACGGCGGAGCCTACCAAGCTTACTCCGAACCCTTCGTCCTGAAGCTCGACGGCGCGCAGACGGCTGATTATGTCCTCGACCTAGAGGTCACCGACAACGATGGTGCTACGGGAACGAACCGTACCGAGTTTACCGTCGCCCAGTCCACCGGGGCCATCCTGCGACTGGAGAACATGACCAAGTTGCCCGCCGGCGACCGCAGCTTCCCGGCCCCTGACTACTTCACCTTCCACCGGGTTGCCTCCGTTGTGAACCGGCAGGGCGAGGTACTGCTCGTGAAGGATACCAACATCGTGCGCATCCACAACGACGGAACCCAACCGCTGATCATCGATGACCTCGCGACCAGCGATGCGGATGACTTTACGGTGGAGGGATTAACCATCCCCCCCAGCGGGCTCACCGTGCAACCCGGTAGCTTCGTGGACGCAACCCTACGCTTCGTGACCAGCACCGGCAGTAGCGCCAAGCTCGTGAAGGAAAGCCTGCTCCTGACCACGAATGCCGACAACTTCGCGGCCGAGACCGCCGTCCTCCACGGAGCCTACATGAACAGGGAGGAAGGCGGAAACGAACTGGATATCCTCCAAATCTGGCGGGCCTACGGCTTCACCACCGAACTCGGTAAGAAGTCGAATGGCCAGCCGGAAACCCGCCCGGGGTCGGCGCGACCTACTGACGAGCAGGTCTCCAACGGAAGCCAGGGCGATCTGATCCTGCCCGGCTTCTTCGAGCAGGCCGATACGACCAAACCCGTTCAGATGGTGTACCTCGCCGCCTTCCACGGCCCGGGCGACGCTCGCCTGGAACTCGTCAAAGCCGATAGCTCTACGGCGGGGGAGATCTTCTTCAACCACCATCCCATGGCCTACCAGACCTTCCTGCCCAGGATCAACGGGACGGAGCACAGAATAGCCGGTGCCTGGTCCGAGCGGATCCGGGATACCTTCCAGATCGAGGCGGCTAACCTGTACTACTCCACGGGCAGCCCCGATAACCTACTCGGGATACGCATCTACCGGGTGCGGGACCAGGATGGCAACGTAGTGCCGAACGAATACCTCATCACCCAGGATTACATTGGAGGAGGGTGCGGGCCCGGCTCCGCTAACTGCGACTGGAACGACAATATGGGGTACCTGACCAACGTGCGACCGGTAGCGAAACCCACGGCGGGTACGCTGTCGGACGTAGTGGCGGAAGCCAACGTTCCCCTCACCTTCGGGGTGGATACCGCATTCACCGTCGGTTATCCCGGCAACCACCTTAGCTATTCCGCCAGCCAGATGGACGGGAGCCCCCTGCCCGACTGGGTCGGTCTGGACGGCCAGACGGGGACCTTCTCCATCGACGCACCCCGCCACGCCAACGAACGAACCTACAACATTATGGTAACCGCCTCCGACTTCAACGAGGTGAGTACCAGTGCCGACTTCGACCTGACGGTACTGGCCAGCGGTGCCCTGCCCATCGAGTTGCTTGCCTTTGCCGCCGAGGCGGAAGTAGACGGTATTTCCCTACACTGGGTGACCGCTTACGAAACGGACAATGACTACTTCGAGCTACAGCGCGCGACCGACGGCAACCAGTTCCGACCAATCGCCACGGTAACCGGTGCGGGAACCTCTACCGACCGACAGTACTATGACTACCACGATGCCGACCCCGAACCGGGAACCAATTATTACCGTCTCAAGCAGGTCGACTACGACGGTTCCTTCACCTATTCGAAGGTAGTATCGGTAGAATTTGCCGGGGAAGATGAGCTAGCTATCACGGTATACCCGAACCCCACCCAGGGCGCGGTCACGCTGGAATTTTCCGAACCGGTGGATGCGGGTAGAGCAAGCCTCTACGATGCTTCGGGCCGGCGGATACGCAACTGGACGCTCCCGGAGGGCGGGCGGCGCATGCCGCTGGACATTTCGGATCTCCAGGCGGGAACCTGGTTCCTGCGGGTCACCACCGGAGATACGACCCACGTGTTGCGCCTGCTCCGGCAGTAGGTCGGGGGGGCGGCTACGCCTTGAAGTGGCGGACGTGCTCGCGTACCACGGTCATCGCCCGGTCCGGGTCGGCCACGTTGCGCGGGTAATAGTAGTAGAGCAGGTGGTCCACGTCGGCGGCTACCACTTCCGGTAGGCGCTGGTCCATCAGGGCTACGTCCTCCATGCGTAGGTTGTGGTTTTCGATCAGCCAGAGGGCGCGTTTGCCGTGTCGGTGGGCCGCTTCCAGGAAGCGTTCGCCCCTGCCGAGCAGGGTTTTGCCCTCGCCACCATCGGTCTCCCCGGCGTCTTCATTATGCCAGGGGCGGCCGTCGCAGCCTACGCTGGTGAGCCCACGGACCCCGGCGAAGGTTTCAATGGCGGAATCCCTGAGGAAAGCGTAAGCAAACAGGTGCAGCGTCTTATCCGGGTGGGCCGCCAGGAAGCGCTCGTTGATCCGCGACTGCACTTCGGCGGCGGCGGTAAGCCATTCGTCCTGGGTGAACCCTTCGCCGCCGAGCACTTCACGGCTCCGATCGCTGTGGTCGATGCTGCCGTATTTAGGTTCGTCCCAGATGTAGCCGGGTATGGCGGGCCAGGTTTCGGCCATTTCGAGGAGAGTGTCCCCAATGAATTGTTCCACTTCGGGGTACAGCATACCGCCGCGGGGGCCGCTCACGCGGGATACCCGGGGTTGGCCGTTCGGCTGTAACGACCAGTACCGTGGGCGGGTACTCAACCACAGACTGGGGACCTTGGGCGCACCGGCGTACAGCCCGGCTAGCCGGGTCGGGATGCCCAGCACCTTCATGCCTACCCGATCGGCCTCGGCGATGATAATATTGACGTTTTCCACCGCCGCCCAGAGGTCTTGTTCGAGCAGAGACACACACACGTTATCCGTGCCGATGGCGGCCATCCATTCCATATCCTCCCGTACCTGCCGGGGCACGATGGTGTACATATGGGCGCGCAGATAGTAGGCACTGAGTACTTTCTCACCGGAGGGCGGGGACGCGGGTGCGGGGTGACTCGGTAAAGTCAGGCTTCCCGGTGCCAATCCGGCCAGTGCGGTATTGCGAATAAATGTCCTTCGTTTCATGCCGTAAAGTATTCGGTTAAATCCGTAAGCAATACCGCCCGCTTACCTTCCGGCGCTCCGTTGAAGCATACTTGGGTATAGTCCCGGTTCCAACTAGGGTGGGCATCCAGTTTGCTCGGCCCCCAGTAGCGGCGGACATCGTACTGCCGGCCCAGGTCGGTAAACACGGCCGCTACGGTTTGGTCCCTGTTCTCCTGAAGATCGATTAGGCGGATAGGTACTTCGCCGTTTCCCACCGCCAGGGGCTCGAAGGGGTAGGCATCGGTGAGCAGGTAGCGCCCCCCGGGGCGTAGGGTGGGGTGGCCGCTACCGGTCAGGGCATCGCTCAGTACGGTAAACTCGCCCCCGTCGTAGCCTGAGCGGACGAACCGCAGCGTATCGTCTCCCATCCAGCGGGGCGTCATATTCATGGTGAAGTGCTCCCCGTCCGGGTGCCAGCTGGGGTGGTGGGCGCCCATGGTCCAGCGCACGGTGGGTACGGCCTCGTGAATCCGGCCCGTCGCCACTTCGTAAGTCAGGAGGGAGGGATTGCGGCGAATTTTTCCATTCCCCACTACCGCCCGCCGCAGCACGATGCCGATACGCCGCCGGTCCGGACTAAAGCGACAGGAAAATACGTAGTGTGCCCCCCGGCCGTACCGCTCCCCTTCGCTACTAGCTTCGGCCAGCCGGGCGGTTGAAATGAGTAAACTTCGCTTTCCCGTCTTCAGGTCCGTACGCCAGACGCCCTCATCTTCCAGCGGGCCGGCCGGCAGGGTAGCCACCGTTCCCTGCCGTCCGTTCGCTACCGGTGGCCCGTAGGCATACTGGGTTGCGTTGAGGTACTGGAGGGTGGGTGAGATAGCGTACTGTTCCTGGGTATCGACATCCATTATGGACCCGGATAATACCCGACTTACACCGGAGGCCCCTCCCCCCGCTGACGTAGCCCCCCTCAGCGTAAGTTCTACTCCGATGGCCTCCCCCCGCTCGTTTACGTCGTTGCAGTACAGAGTAGTATCGTCGGCCCCCCACTGTACCAGCGCCCCGTACTGGTAGCCCCAGCTGCGGGTAGGAAAGACCCGTCTGATCGACTGTCGCTCCAGATCGATCACGACTACGTGAGCAATGTCGCCGAGCCGGGTGACCCGGTCCTGGTAGGGCAGTTCGGTAAGCGCCAGGTAGCGACCCGAGGGGCTCCAGGGCGTATAGTTGTAGTAGGTATTGACGAAAAACCGGCCCGGGGGGGTCACGATATGCGTAGGACCCAGCGTATGGCCGGGACGATAGGGGCGAAAATCATAGGATTCAGTCGTGCCGGATAGCAGCGGGTTCGCGCAGGCGTACAGCTCCGGGGCCAGGGCGGTGAGCAGTAGTCCCGCGCTAGTGCGTAGAAAACCCCG
The DNA here is from genome assembly GCA_964594535.1 of uncultured Lewinella sp. GTDB lineage: Bacteria > Bacteroidota > Bacteroidia > Chitinophagales > Saprospiraceae > Neolewinella. The sequence goes on along the minus strand of CAZQNE010000018.1, from coordinate 20,385 downwards.
TCTGCTCACCCCGGATACCGGCATCTACTCGGGGTTAGTATCGACAATCGGCGTGATGTCGATCATGTACATCTGCCGCTTTCCGCTTTTGTGGGTACTGTCGAAAAACACCCGCCGCCCCTGCTGGTCGCTACGGGGGTGTAGGTCGCAGCGGTACTCCCCGCGGAACATCGAAGGTTCGTGAAATGCGCCCAGCTCCACCCGCCGGCCCGCCGGTAAGTGATAGAGGTAGAGTTGCTGCATACGCTCCGGCCCCTGGGGGTAGGTGTCGTTTAGTATCCACTCGTAATTCGTACCGGGCACGAAGGTGTTGTGGCCGTTTACCGGCATATTGGCTACGTCGATCAGGATGGCCTCATCGGTCCGGTCCGGGAAGTCGTAAAAGGCGGCCCGCGTACCGGCGTTGTCCATTGCCCAGGCGGTCAGCGTGTCGGTCCCCTTCCAGATGAAGTGACTGAACATGCCGCTATAGTTGAGGGGATAGACATTGTTGCCGTCGGTACCGGCCGTAAAGGCGCGGGTCACGTAGACGGGGCTGCCGGCACCGGTGCTGACGCCCTTCCAATTCGGATTCTCGTCTACGTAGGCCCGCATGGCTCGCCCCTCCTTTACCGGCCGCGAGCGATTGAGGAAAATGAAGCGCTCCCCACTGGGGTCGATCAGCAGGTGATTGAACCAGTGGTAGTTATCGGTTACGCTTGGCCCCGGCACGTCCAGGGCGGCAATGTCGGCGTAGCTAAGGAGGAGATCGCTCTGCCCGGTGGCCAGGTTCATCTTCCAGATACCGTCGTCCTGCGGGGCCTTTACGTCCACCGTCAGGGGCTTTTTGCTGGGGTAGCCGTAGCCGGGGCGGAAGTACTGGAGGCGGCCGAAATCAACCGTCAGGGCGTAGCGGCCGTCGGGGCTCAGGGTGTAGATCGGCCGGGGCAGGGTGCGCGTTTCCCCCGTATTGATATTATAGATTCGGCTGACGAAGTCGTCCCCCTCGTGGTCGTTCCAGATCACTTCCTCCTCCGAGCCGGGAATCCACTGCAGCATGCAGCCCTGCTGCCAACCCCAACTGGTGCTGGTGCCGATGTAACGTTTTTCGAAGCCGTTTTCCAGGTCGATGAGGAGGATATCGACCGTGTCGGTCACCTCCGGGCTGGTCATAAACAAGTCCACCTCCATCCCCAGCGCGTAGCGCCCCGTGGGGTCGACCTGTTCCTTGTCGTAGTAGCCGAACCAGTGCTGGCGGGCGGTATCGGGGGTGATGAGGACGGCCTCAGGGGCTTGTGCCGCTAGGGTCAGGCTAAACAAGCAGGTGAATAGGCAGACTAATTTTCGCATGTGCCCGGTTGGGTTTGAATTATTAAGGTAAGGTAGTAACTGACAGCCTTGCCTACGATAGTACGGTAATTAGGGTAGTCGATCAACTAGAGAGAAAATTATAGCCGTTATTTTAAAACGAATCTTTAAATTTACGGCCATGGAGCCCCTGTACCTGCCCCGAAAGGCCGAAGGTGATGTACTGAAACGGTTGGAAATCTTCCCTGCTGTCGTACTGGTAGGGCCCCGACAGGTAGGGAAAACTTCGCTGACGGCAGCCATACGCAATCAGATTGGCCGGCCATCCCTCTACCTCGACCTGGAACGTATCGTAGACTTAGCGAAATTAGACGACCTGGAAGGACTTGCCGAGCGGAATCTTGATAAGCTGATCATTCTCGATGAAATTCAGCGTTATCCGGCACTCTTCCCCGAATTGCGTTCGATTATTGACCGCAAACGGACCCCCGGGCGATTTCTGCTACTGGGCTCGGCTTCTCCTCAATTAATTCGGGATAGCTCGGAATCCCTCGCCGGACGGGTTGCGTATCTGGAGCTCGGAGGACTACAACTTAGTGAGATTCTGCCCACCCAGGATTACCGGACACACTGGTTCCGGGGGGGCTTTCCGGATTCGCTGCTGGCCCAGGATAATGAGAGCAGCAGTTTATGGCGCGAAGCATTCATTTCATCGTACCTCGAGCGTGAATTACCCCTGCTCGGGCTGAGGGTAAGTCCTACCACTATTCGACGGTTGTGGATCATGTTAGCGCATACGACGGGGCAGGTAGCTAACGCGAGTAAACTTGCCGCTTCTTTAGAACTATCTAGCCCGACGCTAAAACGGTATATAGATTTTTTAGAGCAAGCCTACCTGGTTCGCCGCCTTAGTCCATACTACGCCAACGTTAAAAAACGATTGGTGAAGAGTCCCAAACTTTACCTCAGAGATTCTGGAATTCTTCACGAACTGCTGGGTATTCCCTCATACGAAGGTTTACTGTCGCACCCCACCGTAGGAAGTAGCTGGGAAACCTATATCGTGGAACAAATAAGTAACCTCTTACCACGGGGTAATGAATTATTCTATTACCGTACCCAGGATGGAGCGGAAATCGATCTGGTTATCGTACGAGGGGGAAGGGTACAGTCTGTAATCGAGATAAAACGCAACCAACGGCCCCGCCTTACGAAAGGATTTTACCTGGCGGCCGACGATCTGTCGGTAGACCGCCGCTTCATCATCGCACCCGTCGAAGGAAAACAGCGAACCCGGTCGGGAGAGTGGCTACTCGGCCCGGACGCCCTGACGGAAGTATTTAATTAGGCACTCGTACTGCTCTGGTAAGCCAGCCGGAATTCGGGTTCTACGGGGACGGTCATTAGCTAAAGATAGGTGGTTTGCTAGAGATTATTGTACCCCGTAAGCAGCACGGTTGTCGGCCGCCTTCAGATCGGGCCGCGGGTTCAGCCCTAAGTTACCGTACTGGATGGACGGATCGAAGGGCACCCGCCGCCGGCGTACGTCGAGGTCGAGTTGCCGCTGCCGGTCCAGGCGCTCGCGCATCTCATCCACTAATCCTTGGTTGGCTGCCCGGCGGGCCAGATTACGCTGCTCCCCGGGGTCGTCGCCGAGGTGGTACAGTTCGTAGCGGGTATTACCGTTACGCTCGTGGGCCACGAGTTTGAGATTGCCGTGGCGCAGGGCACTAGAGCCGGGGAAGCGCCAGTAGAGGGTACGTTCCGGTAGTTGGGTCTCGGCGCGGAGGGCGGGCAGTAGACTGTTGCCGTCTCCGGACTGCCCGGTGTGTTTTCCGCTCGCCTCCAGCAGGGTAGGCAGCCAGTCGACCAGGTGCGTCGGTGCCTCCAGTACGTCGACCGCCAGGTCCCCCGCCGGCCAGTGCAGCAGGGCCGGTACCCGTATGCCCCCTTCGTACACGTCTCGCTTCCAGCCCCGGAAGGGAAAGTTGGACCCCAGTACGGGGGAATCGGCCATGAGCGTATCCCGGGGGTACTTACCATGGTAGCGCCAGCTTTCCGCCGATCCGTTGTCGCTGGTGAAGACCACGATGGTATTTTCCGCCTGCCCGCTACGATCGAGCGCCGCCAGTATATCACCGATACGTGCATCCAGTTGGGTGACGAAGCCCGCGTAGCGCCGCTTGGCCTCGTCCAGTCGCTCGTCTTCGTAGAAGGTACCGGGGGGGTAGCGGTCGATCCACTGCCGGGGAAGCTGGATGGGTACGTGAACGGCGGTGAAGGGAAGGTAAAAGAACCAGGGCCGATCGGTGTCGGCTGCTTGTTCGATCCAGTCGATGGCGTTGGCGGCCAGTAAATCCGTGGAGTGCCCTTCCTCGTCGAGGTAGGCGTCCTGCCGGTACCAGGTCAGGCTGTCGGGTCGCTTGTAGTGGTGACCGAACTGAGTACAACCGCCGTTCAGGATGCCGTAGGCCCGCTCGAAACCGTAGTGTAGCGGTCCGTCTTCGTGGGTGACCCCCACGTGCCACTTCCCGCTGATGCCGGTGCGGTAGCCCCGCTCCCGTAGCAAACTAGCCAGGGTGGGCATTTCGGCCGGCAGTACCTTGCCGTTGTAGGCCTTGGTGGCGTGATCGCCCAGCCGGCTGGGAAACAGACCCGTCATCAGCGCGGCCCGGCTGGGGGTGCACTGGGGGGTAGCATAGTGCTGGGTGAGCACCATGCCGCGGGCGGCCAGGCTATCCAGTACGGGGGTTTGGATTTTGCTACCGGTGAAGCCCAGGTCGCCGTAGCCGAGGTCGTCGGCCAGGATGAAGAGGATATTGGGGCCCTCATTCTCATTCACTTGATCAGGCAGAAAGGGTACGGCTCCCCTCTCCCCCGGAGAGGGGTTGGGGGTGAGGGCAACCAAGCAAACTATCAATAACCACCACCTCATCCCCTACCGTTTAGCCGCTTCCCCCCCGTCCAGCGTGAGGGTGTACTCGATGGTGTGAAGCCCTTCCCCCCCGAAGTCCGGTCGCCAGCCCTCCAGTACCGTCTCGTTGCGCCCGGCCTTTAGACTGAGCCCGGAGTAGGTCTTCGTATCCACGGTGTTCCCCCCGGCATCCCTTACGTCCACGGTAAGGCTTGCACCTGCGTCCGCGCCCCAGTGGATGACGACGGGGGTGATCTCATCTTGGGGGCCGTACACCATATCCACGTCGTAGCTACCGGCCACCGAGGGTTGGAAGGCCATTTTGTTGGTGTGCCAGGCGATCTTGGCGTGGCCGAGAAAGTCGATCAGCGGCTTTTTGTAGGTGACCGAGTTCGGGCCCCCGTGCAGGCAGCACCAACTGAAGCCGTCGTAGCCGAGCCAGCGCATCTTCTTGATGGCTTCCCAGGCGCTGAAGCCCTGCCAGGCCTGGCTCTCGGCCCACTCGTGGAAGTGCAGCCGCCGCCCGATGGTGACCTCGTCGTAGTCGTGCTCGTAGCTGTGCAGGTGGTACCAGGGGCGGCCCCTTACCAGGTTCCAGTTGGGTTGGGCCATGCTCTCCTGGTGCTCGAAGTTGAAGTAGGCGCGGTCGGGCGAGTCGAGCAGATCCTGACGGTAGGCACCGGGCCAGTTGCGGAGTTGCGACCAGTCCTTGCGGTAGCCGGTGGGGCTGTCCTGGTTGCCGCGGGTGACGCCGGGGGCCGTCCAGGCGTAGGTCGGCGTCATGGGCTCGCCCTCGTAGGTGATGGTGCCGGCGTCGTTGCCGTAGTGCAAATGAGCCACGTAGCTATTTACGCTGATGAGCCGGCTGGGGTCCTCGGGCCACATCATTTCGTAGACGGACTCGACGTAGCGGTTGCTTTCGCTCGGGGGGTTGCCCTTGAAGCTCTGGGTGTGGTTGGCCGCCTCCCACATCACGATGCTGGGGTGGTTGCGCACCTGCCGCATGTTGTAGGGGAAGCTCTCGAAGTCGATGTCGCGCCAGCCCCGGCCGGTCCGAATCCAGCTGGTCGGGCACCAGAGCAGCATCAGTCCCAGCTGGTCGGCGTACTCGGCGTAGCGGGGGTCGTTGGTGCCGCGGGCCGGGAACTCCCAGGCGTGGACGTGAGTACGCAGCAAGTTGCCGTTCATGCGCTTGATCTGCATGATCTCCTTGGCCACCCAGTAGGCGGGGGCGTTGCGCTGGTCGCGCAGCATGGTTTCGATGGGCGAGCGGAAGCCGAAGGTCTGGGCCCCGTTGAGCATACTCACGCTGCCGTTCAGGTTGAACTGCCCCCCCTCCTGGTCCACCGTCCGCACGCCGGTAGTGATGACGTAGTCGTCAATTTCCCGTCCATCCTTGTCGCGTAGTACCGTGCGTAGTTTGTACAGAAAGGGGCGTTCGGGCGTCCATAATTCGGCCGCGTCCACCTCTAGGGTCAGCTGCACCGTATCCTGCACGGCGGCGGTAACGGGGAAGGTTTTTTGGGATACCGCGGGCCCTTCCTCGGGGAACCAGGGACTTAGCTCCACCTCCAACATCCCATCGAAACTCACGAAGTCTTCGTTTTGCAGGGTGGGAATGAGCTTCATCCGGGCGCGGGCGCGGGTGCCTTGTTGATTGGTATTGGAAATGGATTCGGTGTAGGCAAAGACGTCCGCCAGGTGCATCCGCTCCGTTAGGTCCAGTGACATCCGGCCGGCGAACCAGCCGACGTTGAAGTCCAGACTCGAGTGTGGCATCACCTCCCCCACTTCCTCGGTGATATAAAAGTGATTGACTTTTACGGCCAGCAGGTTAGAGTCGTTGGGGTTCAGATAGTCGGATACGTCCACCCGCAACTGGTGGCGCTTGCTCGTGCTGGCCACCAACCGGCCGTTTACGTATAGTTCCCCGCCGGGGTCGAGGGTTTCCACGTTCCAGAAGGCTTTGTCCACCTCGCCGACGTAGACCCGCTTTCTCAGGTAGAGGTCCTCCTGGGTGTGCCGCTCCCCGCCGTGGCTCAGGGGCAGGGTGCCGGTTGACCAAAGGCTGTCGTGAGGGTAGGCATCGGTGGCCCAGTCCGCCATAGCGGGCCGCTCGTCGTAATCTTCGTCCAGGAAAGTTTCCACGGCGTAGGGGTAGGCCTCGCGTCCCGTCAGTGCGTAGCCGATTCCCCGGAGGTTATCGAGAATGGTGCCCGGGCCGGCGTGGACGGTCAGGGTATTGATTTTAGCGAGTGAGGTGAAGTTGGCCGCGTAGTTCACCCCCTCCGTTACGGTGCGCTCGATGGGTACGTAATTGGCGATTAGTTCACCGTCGACGTAGAGATTGTACCGCAACAGGTCCTGCCGGCGCTTGGTGGCCTGTAGGTCGTACTCCAGTTGAAAGCGGTGGGTACGCCCCGGCTTTACGATACCCTCCACGGTTACGACCCGATCGCCGGCGGTGGTGTAGCTCAACTGCCCTTCCGGGGTGATGCGCAGGGTGGTGGCGCGAATCTTATCGTACTCGCCGACTACGATTTCGGTGGTGGCGCTACCCGGTTTCAGATCGAAGTAAAGGGAGGACCGCCAGGCCTGGCCGGGAAATTCCCAACTGCGGGTACCGGGGGCCGTCCAGTGCAACGTACCGTTTTTGACGCGTAGAAAGGGATAGGCTTCGGCGGCCAGAATGGTTGCGGCGGCGCGCGGGTGCTGTCCTGGCCGGTAACCGTAATAGGTCCAATCCTCTAGGCGGATACGGCGGCGGGTTTCCGGCAGGGGTTGGGGTTTGATTCCTTGGCTGATCTCGGAGGCCTCCGCATCGCTGATCACCTCGTGGGCCAACTCGGGGGCATCGAAGAAGCGGCGGGCCTCCCGCTGGTAGTAGTCGAGGTATTCCAGCCGGTCCTCGGTGGTCATGGTGGCGGTGGGGCCGCGGAAGTCGGTTTCCCCGTTGGCGGCCGTGTCGTTGCTTACGTGGCGGACTTCAAAGGAGCGGTAGGTCTGGGTCGCCAGGGGAAGGGAAAACCCAAGCAGGGCAACCCAAAAAAGGCAGGGATGAAAACGGGAAAGAGTATGCTGCATAATCGTAAGCTGGATGGTCGGTCGGGGTATAAGGAGGCGTTCACTGCCGTTCGAGGTGTTGGAGCGTGGCCTCCATTTGCTTTACCCGTTCGGGTTGGGCCGGGGCCAGGTTGATGGTTTCTCCGGGGTCGGTAGCCAGATGGTAAAGTTGGGGAGCGGCACTGATTCCGGGCTCAATCCCCTTTTCGTTCATCACCCAGGGGTGATCCGCGGTGGTGGGACGAATGTATTTCCACGGCCCGTCGCGGAGGGCCAGAGTCAATCCTTCCTCGATGAGCAATTCACGACCGGCGGTACTTTCCCCGAGCCAGGCCGATAGTTGGTCGGTACCGTCCAATCCAGGGGGTATATCCTGTCGCGTCAGGGCGGCCAGGCTCGGTAGTAGATCGAGTTGACTGACCAAGGCATCGCTTACCGTACCCGCCGGTACCCGCTCCGGCCACCGGATAATGGTCGGCACCCGCGTGCCCGCCTCAAAGGAACTGTACTTCCCGCCCCGGAACGGTCCGTTAGGATCGTGATCACCCAGTCTCTCCACGGCCCCGTCCGCATAGCCGTCATTGAGTACGGGGCCGTTATCGCTGGTGAAGAGGATGAGGGTGTTTTCCGTCAGCCCGAGCCGGTCGAGTTCGTCGAGTACGGCCCCGACCATGGCGTCCATTTGCACGATGGCGTCTCCCCGCCAACCGGAGTCACTCCTGCCCCGGTAGCGGGGATGGGGCAGGCGGGGTACGTGGATGTCGTGGAAACTATAGAACAGGAAGAAGGGGTCGTTCTTATGGTCGCGGATAAATCCGATCGCCCGCGAACCGAGGGTATCGGGGAAATCTTCGTCCGTCCACCAGGCTGACTTACCCCCCGCCTGATAACCAATGCGGCTGATGCCATTGACGATGGTATTGCCGTGCTGGGGGTCCGCCCCGTACCGCAGCAGATCGGGTCGGTCACTGCCGGTAGGTTCCCCGCCAGTGGGTTCTCCGTAGGCAACGCGAATCGGGTCGTCCGGCTCGAGGCCGACCATGCGGTGGTTCTCGACGTAGGCCGTTGGTACCCGATCCCCGGTTGCCGGAATCAGGAAGGCATAATCGAAGCCTACTTCGAGCGGTCCGGGTCGGATATCCCCGTTCCAGTTCAACTGCCCGTCGCCCAGTCCGAGGTGCCATTTACCCACTACCCCGGTAGTGTAGCCGGCCCCCCTGAGCAGGTCGGCCACCGTCGTGCGGCTGGTATCGATGAGTAGGGGAGCATCACCCGATAGGATTTTCACTTCCCGCCGGAATGCGTGTCGCCCCGTGAGCAGGCTGTAGCGTGATGGGGTACAGGTGGCTGCCGAACTGTGACCGTCGGTGAAGCGGACCCCCTCCCGGGCCAACCGATCCACGTTCGGCGTGGCGGCCGTGGTGCCCCCGTAGCAAGACGGATCGCCGTACCCGAGGTCATCGACATAGAAGATGATCACGTTAGGGGGGGTCACGTGCCGGGCAGATACCCGGTGACCGGCCGGAAGTAGCGTGCCGAACAGGGCTAGATATAGCAATACGGTTCGCATAGCTTATTGCCAGGCAGGGTGTTGCTCCAAGACCGGATTGGCGTCGAGTTCCTGCTGGGGGATAGGCAAGATAATACTTCGCCGGCCCCGATAGCTTACGGAGGACAGTGTCGGCCGTTAAAGTGACGTTAGCGTGTCCTACGCGGTTTGGACCCCGCCGTATGGCATATACCTTTACTGAAAAGACCCATATGCGAATTTTGATTTCTACCCTGGTATTGTTTCTGTCGCTAGGCGTTTCCGCCCAGGACGGCCCACGCCACCTCCGCCTCGGTTTCGGCCCCAGTCACTCCACTGGCCTGTTTGCCGGCTACTACTTCGTAGCCGATGCCACCTTCCCCCTCGGCCGGGCGTTGGCGATCGGCCCTACGGTGAGCGCCTACTACAGCGGCAACGCTTCTTTCGTTTCCTTCTCCCAGGGCCGGGCGGGGACCTCCTTCGGTACCGCCCTGGGGGGGCCGGCCCGGGACAGCGAGTTTCGCAGGCAGGAAGCTATGCTGGGCGGGCTGCTGTGGTTCGACCCCCTGGCCCTCCGGCGGGACCGCGTGAGCCGGCACCACCTCTGGCTGGGGGCGGGGGTGGGATACCGCTTTTTGACGCATACCACCGTATTTTACGAAAGAACGAATAACGACGTGGACCTCCAGTTTGCCACGGTGAAGAGTTACGGCGAGTTCGCCCCCGTTTTCGGTCGGCTACTGTACGAGTACGATCTGGGGGAGCGCACCTCAACCGGTTTTGGCGTGAGTATGGAGGGGTCGGACGGGGAGGCCGTCCTGGCGACCACCCTACAGTTCGGGGTTCGTTTCTGAAGGGGGGTAGTAGAGCCGAAGGTATATCTTTAGCGCTATGTCTTCAATCTCCTTTGCCGCGCTTTTCCTTCTTCTGTTTTCCGTCAGTCTGACCGCTCAGGTGGATACCGCGGGGCATACTTCCGCCCGCATTTTCACCTCTACCCAGCAGGTACGCTTCGGCAGCCAAACGGTGGACCTGGACGCCACTACCGGAACTTTGCTACTGCGCGACGAAAACGACCTACCCATCGCCCATTTTGGGTATACGAGCTATCTGGCCGAGAGTAGCGATGCCGACCGCCCCCGGCCCATCGTATTCGCCTACAACGGCGGGCCCCTGTCGGCTTCCTTCTGGCTACACGTCGGCATCCTGGGCCCCAGGCGGATCGCGACCGAAGACCTGGTCCATAATACGGTACCGCCCTACGACCTCGTCAATAATGAGTACTCCCTATTGGAGGTGGCGGACCTAGTCATGATCGATCCCGTGGGCGTGGGGTTCAGCCATCCGGTCGGTGAGGCCGAATGGGCTGACTTCTGGGGCACGGACCAGGATATCCGAACCATCGGGCTCTTCATCGAGCAGTTTCTGATCCAACACGATCGCATCAACGCGCCCAAATTTCTGCTGGGGGAGAGCTACGGGACGTTCCGCAATGCCGGACTGGTTCGCCACCTGCAGGAAAAGGGGATTATGGTGAACGGGGTAGTTATGGTGTCGGCGGTACTCGACATCCACGATTTGTTCTTCGGGGCGGGTCACGACATGAGCTACGTGGTATTCCTTCCGACCTACGCCGCCGCCGGGTGGTTCCATAGGCTTGTTCCCGAGCGGCCGGATGAGATAGAAGATTTCCTGGAGGAGGTTCGTGCCTTTACGGAGGAGGAGTACGCCCCCGCTCTGCTAAAGGGAGACCGGCTGACGCGTGACGACCGGTCGCGTATCGCCGAACGACTCGCCCGGTACACCGGTATCCCCGCCGCCACCTGGCTAGATGCCAACCTGCGGCTGACGGACGGGGAGTTTTTCCAGGAGCTCAACCGGGCTAGCTCCGCGACGACCGGCCGCCTGGATGCCCGCTTTACCGCGATCAACCAGGATCCGATGCAACAGCGGCCACAGCGCGACGATCCCTTTTCGGAGGCTGTCCAGGGAGCCTACATTACGGCCTTCCGGGATTACCTCTACCGCGAACTAGGCGCCGACCGGAGTATGACCTACACGAGTTCGGCCGGGGGGCGGGAAGGGTTCAAGTGGGACTGGACGCATGGGGGGAACATGTCGTGGGGTACGCAGTCCGCCGTGAGCACGGCCGCCGATCTGGCCGCCGCGATGGCGGCGAATCCTAATCTGAATGTTCTCATCCTGCAGGGGTATTACGATGCGGCGACGCCCTTCTACGGGATCGAGCATACGGTCAACCACCTGGACCTTGACGCTAGTATACGGGACAACATTACGATCGAGTACTTCGAAGCCGGCCATATGATGTACGTAGAGGAAGATTCACGCGCTAAATGGAAGCGGGTAGTGGATACATTTATCGAGGAACATTCTGGCACCTCCGCACGTCGCTGATGGGCCATCACTCCGCTCGCACCTGCGCGCCGCCGCCCGACCTTTCCCTCCAACCCTGCAAGCGAGTGGAGGATAATGCATGAGTAGTCGGACACAATTTCCCCCGCTGTCTTCTGCGGCTACCCTTCGTGAGAAAGCCTCGCCAACACGGAGGCGTTGCCTGCGTTTTCTACCTCGGTTATCCACACGATGCACCAGATGAAATGGCCTAATAATTAGGTCAGACTACTTAGTATACTTATGGCAAGGCAGGATACATATAAATGATGTATTCATGTTTAGTGCATTAGTTTGCAGTTTCTTGCATAGATGTATGGGCACCATTCCGCGACCAATTTCTCTAGTCTCCGCCCACTGAGTGCAGGAGGTACCACAGAGGCAGTTGCACAATTGAAATAGATGTTGTACTTTAGAGATCGAACACTGGTACTACCAGTACGATACTATGACACTAACACAAACGCGACGGGCTTAGGGTCCGCGCCCGAAATTTCACTATGAATGACACTTACGTAGGCTAGATAAGCGTATTTTTTCGGCTAACCCTCCCTATCTCTGTATTATAGCGCGACCCCCCCCCGTAAGGGGGCTTATCGTCCATATGCCTAGTTCAGGGCAGTATGCCGGAATTTTGCAATCTCCTCCCGCGCAAGCGATGACAAGGCTGGTTTTGTATTCCACTCGCAAATATGACCGTGTGGTGCTTTGGGGTTAATTGGATAGATGTTATCCCAATACTCTTGCTTATGCCGAATAAGTCGCGAGAGTCGTCTTCGTGCCCGTACACACCCGATATGCGCGTTAGTGAACGATACCGAACGATTAACTAAGCGAATTATATACATAACTCCGAGCAGACACTTATAACTGATTTAACGTACCGGTTTCGAATAAAGGGGTAGCACCTGCGTGCTGCCTCGCTGGCATTCGCTGCTCTTTACCGATCTGTTTAGAGTACAGGGCAATGGTAGTAGATGGCACTGATGGATAGAACCACTACGCAACTTAAAATGCCTTGTACTATCCTTCTTTGAAAGAATTTGACACCCCTTGTAGAGTTTTCTTCTGATTAACGACACTACGAATAACATCATGCGCACTACTGTTTTCGGCTTAATCGCTATGTTTTACAATGCCTATACAATGCGGCGTAACGCTGTGGTTTCCGGTTCGGTATTTTTGATTATTATCGCCGTTAGTTTGGCGAATCCAGGGGTAGGTCGGGCACAGAATTTCGATCTGAGTGACTTTTCCAACGAGTCCATTATCAGTGGAACCCTGACCGCTCCCATCGCGCTGGGCTTTCTGCCCGACAACCGGATGCTGGTTTTGGAGAAAGGGGGGCAGATACTGATTGCCGATCCGAACAACGGCAACAACCAGGTTTACCTGGATATTTCCGGGATCGTCAATAGTGGCCAGGAACGGGGGCTACTCGAAATTGCCATTCCACCGGACTTCAATCCATCGGCAGCTAGTGGGAAGAACGTAATCTATTTGTTTTATACACGAGGTTCGAGCACCAACCGAGCGGTGATCGGAAAATTCACCCATAACGAAAATTCCGGTGGGCTAACCAGCCGGGCCGATGCGAACAGTGAGCAAATCCTGTGGACGGACACCGATGGGTTTGTATCCTGCTGCCACTACGGCGGGGGGTTAGATTTTGGCCCTGACGGAAATATTTGGTTGACGAGTTCCGACAAATTTAACACCTCCAACGCCCGGGAAAGAGGCAGTGGTACCCTAGACACCAACTGGCCGGTCAATGTGGAGAGCACCAGCGGAAAGATCATCCGTATCGAACCGGACGGGAGCATCCCCGCCGATAACCCGTACGCCGGTGGGAACACTACCGTGGCCGGGCCCTACCCCGCTGCCAGCGAGCCCGTTTTCGGTGCCGACTTCACCCCCCATCCTTCGGTCTACGCCTACGGGCTACGCAATCCCTTTCGGGCCGACTGGGATGAGGAATACGGCTACTTTTACGTGGGGGAAGTGGGCGGCAATCAGAACAATTCGTGGGATGACATTCACCTGGTTTCCCTCGATCAAAAGGAGGCCTTCTACGGGTGGAACTTCTACGAGGGGGTGGTCAATTTCGAGCCGAGCGGAAGTGAGTCTAACTTTAGTAAGGCCGACTTCCCCCAGCCGGATTCCGATCTGGCCGACCCCGCTAACGGGGACTACTACTCCGCGCCCATTTACGCCATACCGCATACTTCCCTGACCGGCGGCTTCGTCTACCGCGGCAGTATGTTCCCCGATGAGTTTGACGGGGTTTATTTCTTCGGTAACTACGAAACGAATTATATCAAATTTCTCGACCTTGACGCTAGCGGTACGATCGTGGAGGGGGTATACGATTTTAAACCCAGCGGATCACTGCCGGGCAACCCGAACAACGTCGTATTCCTGGAAGAGGGGGTAGACGGTGCCCTCTACTACATCAACTATTCCGGATCGGGTGGCGAGGTACAGCGCATCGTATACGACGGAGAACTGGCTCCGGCAATTTCTGACTTTGAGTCAACCGACGATCAGGGCGACCCGGCGGATAACTTCGGACCGACCCCCCCGCTTCAGGTCACTTTCACGGCAAGGGCTAGCGACGGGGACACCGATCTGACGCAGTTGACGTACACTATCAACTTTGGCGACGGTACCCCGGCGCAAACCGGTAGCCCCGATGCGACTACCGGGGTCATCTCAGTTCCCCACACCTATACCGCCGTGGGTAAGTATAGCGCCGTATTGTCGGTAAGCGACGGAACGCGCAGCACCCTTGCGACGCCGGTCATCATTACCGTAGGCGATCCCAATGATGCACCGGAGTTTGTTTCCGCGGCGGCGGATCCCCAGTTCGGGGACCCACCCCTACTGGTGACTTTTACCGCAACAGTGACGGATGAGGACACCGATGACCCGGTAGACGGGCTAGTATACACCCTTGACTTCGGGGATGGCACTACGCCCGCTACCGGAAATCCGGACCCTGCGGGTAACATCGAAGTACAACATACCTACAACGATCCGAGTCCTGCCGGACCTTTTAGCGCCTTCTTTACCATTTCGGACGGAGAAGCCAGCCCGGTGAACTCGGCTACGCTGCCTATTCAGGTGGGAGCCTCGAGTAATATCCCCGTTACGGACGGATTGGTCTTTCAGGTGGAATCCTTCGTTAAAGTCGGGACGGGCAGCGACGGTACTACCGTTACCGAATGGTTGGATGAGTCCGGCCAGGGAAACAACCTGGCTGCAGCGGGCAACCCCCAGTACGTACAAAGCGCCACGCCAACCGGGCTTCCCGCTATCGTGCTGGACGGGACCGACGACGCGCTGTTTAACGCCGCTACTCCCCTAGCCGGTTTCTCGGATGGAAGCAGTCCCCGTACTATGTTCTTCGTCGTGGACTACGAAGCCGTAACCAATAACGAGTACGCCGGCCTAGTCTACGGCAATAGCTCGAACAACCAAGCCTTCGGACTGACGCTGGAAGGGAATGAAAACGATCTGACGGTTCAGGGGTGGGGTGGAAGTAATGACCGACCAACCGACGTTGACGGCGTGATCGATCCCGCAACCGGTCAGCAACGTGGGTTCATTTCTCACGCGGTGGTATTCGATGGGGCTACCTACTCTCACTACCTCAACGGCCAGCTGATCGATAGTGGTTCCAAGACCTACCAAACCAATTTGCAGGACCTTTTCATCGGGCGGAACCTAAACGGAGGGGAGGTACCGCTATCCGTAGCGGCGGCATTTATCTACAACCAAGCGCTGAATGCCAGCGAGTTTACCGCGGTGGAAGACTACATCCAGACCACTTACCTTACTCCCGGCGGCAATACACAACCGGTAGCTGCTAACGACGAATACAACGCCACCTCCGGCGAGGAACTCATCGTTCCCGTATCGACGGGACTACTGAGCAACGACCAGGATAACGGACCGATAACGGTGACTGCCGTAAATGGACAACCCCTGAGTACCAGTCCGTTTACTCTTGCGAACGGTACCCTGGCCGTAAACAGCGACGGAGCTTTCAGCTATACGTCGACGACGTCGTTTATCGGGACGGAATCCTTCACCTACACTATTTCCGACGGCGCGCTCACCGATAATGCTACCGTTACACTTACCGTAAGCGCTCCGTCGGATAACACCGTTCCGGCCGCCGAGCATCTGGTTGCCTACTTCGAATCGGACCTTAACGTTATCGAGAACAACGGAGTAGTGAGCGAATGGCTCTCCGGCGCCGGCACGAATATGGACCTGGAAAGCGGGGGCGATCCGACCTACGTAACTAATGCAACACCAAGCGGGAAGCCAGCTATTGCCTTTGCTGGGGATGGAGACAAATTGTTCCGTACTACCGCTGGAGGAAATGCAGTAGGACCGCTGCCAACCGGGAACGGTGCCCGCACGATGTATGTCGTGGTAGATTACAAAGCCATGAACGGCGTTTATGCCGGAGTAGCCTACGGTAAGGGCTCGCCGAATAATACTTTCGGCCTGGTTCTCAACGGAAACAATAATAACTTAACCGTCCAGGGGTGGGGAGGGAGTAATGATTTCCCCGCCACCGGGGAGGACGGTATCGGCAATAACGACGGCAGCGTGGGGGACGACTGGTTTATCCATGCCGTCCGCTACGACGGGACTACCCTGCGGCAGTACCGCGACGATGAGTTAGTCAGCACGGAGAACCACGCCTTCAATACCGTCGTGGAAAAATTCGTAATTGGGGAGGAAATCGCCGGTGCGGGATTTGCCGCCCTGGACGTTGCCGCCGTTTTCGTCTACAATAAGGAACTGAACGATACGGAACACGGTCAGGTCGTACAGTATCTGACGGAGAAGTATCTACAAGCGACGGGAGTTAATAGCGCCCCGGTTGCGGACAACGACACGGCGACAACGAACGAGGACACTCCCGTAAGTATTGACGTACTGGACGGCGATACGGACTCCGACGGTACGGTAGCCGGGGTAACGCTAATTAACGGACAGACCGCGCAGGTTTCCCAGACCGTCGTGCTGAGTAGCGGGGCTACCGCTACCCTGCAACCGGATGGTAAGATCGCCTACGACCCCAACGGTCAATTCGAAGTGCTCAACGACGGCGAAACCGACAGTGACAGCTTCACTTACACCGTTGAGGACGACGACGGGGCGGCTTCCAATGCCGCTACGGTCACGGTAACCATCGACGGGGTGACGGACCAGACGGGCGGCGGACCGGGTAACAACCCGGTAACGGGCAGCCTGATCGCTTCCTTCGAATCGGACATGGGATTAAGTTCGAGTGGGGGTATCCTTACGGGTTGGGACGACTTCTACGGCAATTATGACCTTACTGGAGTATTCAGTGACCCGATGCACATACCTAGCGGTTCGCCTAATGGCCTCGACATCATCGAGTTTTCCGGCAGCGATTACGTACGTATTCTGGGTACCGACGTTGATTTGTCGGGACTGCCGGGGGGGGATGCACCGCGGACCCTATACTTCGTGGTCGACTATAAGACGAGAGGTAACTTCGCCGGATTCGGTTACGGAGATGCCGAGGCTTTCGAAAATTTTGGCTTGGTCGCCGATACGGACGAATTGTTAGCCATTGATGGCTGGACTGCCCCGGCCAACCGCACATCCAGTACCGAAGGCGTTGAAACGAAAGGGTGGATGGTACAATCGGTCGTCCTGGACGGAGCGAACTACAAGCACTATATCTTTACCGAGAACGGCGGGCTGCAGCTCATCGATAGCGGTACGGATGGTCAGTTCGATACCGATAATACTACCGAAGCCGCCCTATTCCTTGGGGGCAAGCCGGAAGGGACCACTGCAGGCAGAATGGATATCGCCGCGGCTCTAATTTATAACAGCGCCCTTTCTACGGGATCCGACGATCTGGGTGGCGACCATGCCGCCGTATCCCAGTACCTGTTCAGTAAATACCTGGAAACGACGGGTGTCAATAACGCTCCAGTTGCAGACGACGACGCGGCAGCAACGGATGAAGACACCCCCGTGGGTATCGACGTTCTGGATGGCGATACGGACTCCGACGGTACGGTAGCCGGAGTAACACTGATCGACGGGCAGGCCGCGCAGGTCGCCCAGGCCGTCGTGCTGAGTAGTGGGGCCACCGCCACCCTACAACCGGACGGTACGATCGTCTACGACCCCAACGGGCAGTTCGAGGTCCTTAACAATGGGGAAACCGACAGCGACAACTTCACCTACACCGTTGAGGACAATGACGGGGCGGCTTCCAATGCCGCTACGGTAACGGTGACCATCAACGGGGTGACGGATCAGACGGGCGGCGGGCCGGGTAACAACCCGGTAACGGGCAGCCTGATCGCTTCCTTTGAATCAGATTCCGGCATCAGTACGAATGCCGGAACGGTAACGCGCTGGGACGACTTCTACGATACCTACGACTTGACTGGCGTCAGCGGCGACCCGCAGCTAATAGCGGGCGGCACACCCGCCGGGGAGGATGCCGTTGCCCTGGATGGAAATGGCGACTACCTACGCATACTGGGGAGTAACGTCGATCTGACGGGACTACCGGGTGGAAGCACTGCCCGTACACTGTACTTCGTCGTGGACTACAAAACCCAGGGCGAGTTCACCGGCTTCGGCTACGGGGATGACGACGACTTTGAGACCTTCGCGCTGGTCACGGCGTCTAACGAAGCACTGGCCATCGATGGCTGGACGGGCCCGGCTAGTCGCAATTCCGGTGTCGAAGGGGTTAATACGAAAGGCTGGATGGTACAGTCGGTCGTTCTGGACGGACCGAACTACAAGCACTACATCTATACCGAGAGCGGTGGGCTGCAACTCATCGACAGTGGTACGGACGGAGCATTTACTACCGACACCGGCACCGAATCTTCCCTTTTCATCGGTACGAAACCGGCTCCACGGACCGAAGCCGGGGAAATGGACGTTGCCGCGGCCCTGATTTACAACAGCGCCCTTTCTACGGGACCCAATGATCTAGGTGGCGACCACGCCGCCGTATCCCAGTACCTCTACCAGAAGTACCTGGAAACGACGGCTAACCAGGCCCCGGTCGCGGACGACGATACGGCGGTGACGGACGAGGATACCCCCGTAAGTATTGACGTACTGGACGGCGATACGGACTCCGACGGTACGGTAGCCGGGGTAACGCTAATTAACGGGCAGACCGCGCAGGTCGCCCAGGCCGTCATACTGAGCAGCGGGGCCACTGCCACTCTACAGCCGAACGGTACGATCGTCTACGACCCCAACGGGCAATTCGAGGTCCTCAACGATGCGGAAACCGACAGCGACAGTTTCACCTACACCATCGAGGACGACGACGGGGCCGCATCCAGTGCCGCTACGGTCACGGTAACCATCAACGGGGTGACGGACCAGACGGGCGGCGGACCGGGCAATAACCCGGTGACGGGCAGCCTGATCGCTTCCTTCGAGTCGGATTCCGGCATCAGTACGAATGCCGGAACGGTAACGCGCTGGGACGACTTTTACGATACCTACGATTTGACTGGCGTCACGGGTGATCCCCAGTTGGTACTGGATGGCGCTCCGAGCGGCATGAATGCGATCGCTTTTGACGGTAACGATTTCCTCCGCATCTTCGGAAGCGGCGGTTCGTTGAGCGGTTTGCCCGGTGGGGATGCGCCCCGAACGCTCTACTTTGTCGTGGACTACAAAACCCAGGGCAACTTCACGGGCTTCGGTTACGGAGACAATCAGGCGTTCCAGAACTTCGGATTGGTAGCGGATACTGACGATTTGCTAGCCATTGATGGCTGGACCGGTCCGGCCAACCGAACCTCGGTTACCGATGGGGTAGCACTAGACTGGATGGTACAATCAGTCGTACTGGACGGACCGAACTACAAGCACTACATTCACACTGAGTCTGGTGGGCTCCAACTCATCGATAGTGGTACGGACGGTCAGTTCATGACGGATAATACCGATCAGGCCGCTCTAACGATTGCCGGGAAGCCGGGTGGTACCGCGTCGGGTGAAATGGACGTTGCCGCAGCCCTGATTTACGACAGCGCCCTATCTACGGGATCGAATAATCTGGGGGGCAACCACGCAGCCGTGTCCCAGTACCTTTTCGATAAGTATCTGTCTACTGCAGCTCTGCCCGTTGAATTGATCGAGTTCCGCGCTCGCGTGAATGACCAGGAGTCCTTCACCGACCTATTCTGGACGACGAATACGGAAGAGGATAATGACTACTTCGAAGTTCAACGATCCGAGGATGGCGTAGCATTCGTTGCCCTAGACCGGGTTCCGGGAGCGGGTACGTCGAAGGTATTTCAACACTATACCTTCCAGGATCGTCAACCCAAGCAGGGAACGAACTACTACCGGCTTCGGCAGGTGGACTTCGGAGGTGCGGTCGCCTACTCAAAGGTAGTCTCGGTGGTTCACGACCGGGCAGCGGATGCGGGTAGCCTACAGTTGGCCCCTAATCCAACGCTGGGTGAGTTATCCATTCTTATTCCGGGGCAGGAGCGCGAGACGGTAGTAAGTCTACATGACCTTACGGGCCGGGAAATACGGAGGTGGAGACTAAGCGAAAATACCTATCGCCTGACCGTCGACGTCAGTGATTTGGCCCGCGGAGCCTACATTGTACGTGCCGTGGCGGAGAATTCAAGTCAGGCAATGCGACTGGTCAAACAGTAGCCTCATCCGCGGCAGTAAGCTTCTTGAGTATATTTTTCGTATCATTTGACTATATTTTCTGCTATTTGAGACCCCGCCATCGCAGCGGCGGTGGGGGTCTCAAAAGCTTTTTCTGGATTCATTTTGTGTCGCGCTTTCGGTTTGTCCGTACGCGAACATCTAGGAAAAAAATGTAGAAATGGTTGGCATAATTTATAAGTTATAACTACTTTAGTGCCCAACTCCGGGCCTCCCGGTACATAGCACTATAGCAAACATATTTTAGCGGACTGATCACAGTCCGATCATTTTCACTATGAACGACACTTACGCAAGCTAAATACGTACTGTTTACATCTTCTTAACGTATAGCGGATAGGGTATCCGCTTGACATCCGAAGGATTACCGTCTTCGGAATGGGTCGATAGTAAGTCGGAGTATGTACTCTCGCTGTGCGATAGCGTCACGAACAAGGTTGGA